>NZ_CP048632.1:2562500-3195345 GCF_010669145.1 Rhizobium oryzihabitans | reverse complement strand
ACGATGCATGGTCGGTTCGGCCGGATGGCGACGGCGGGCGCTTCCACCGGTCTGTCGAGCCTCGGCAGATATGCGACCTGCTTTGCGTCAGACGGGCGCCACAGCGAGAAGAGCACCACAGCAGCCAGTAGACCAAGATTGATGATCCATCGCATCTGCGGGCTCCTGTGGCGAATACGGTCAATGTCTGGACACGACCACGAAGCCGTTTGTCATCGCGACCTGACGGAGCGTGATTTCGCTACCGATCGCGAGAGGTTCGCCCTCGTCGTCAAACAGAGCTGACCTGATATCGCCGTTGTCGTTTATCTTGCCGATGTACGCCGCGTTGGTTGGTTCCAGGAACCGGGTGCAGGCTTGCTCGCGGTCGTCGTCCACCCTCTCCCGCTCTTGCTCGGTGGTGGTCATGCGATCCCAAGCTCCTCAAGAAAGCCATCGAGACCTTCCGGCTTCTCCGGGCTTGTAACGCGGGCTTTGATCTCTTCGTCCCAATGGTCACCGAGGCGATGCTCCCACATGTTCAGAAGGTTGCGCATGCGGACCAGTTTTATTTCATCGGTCGCCTTGGCAATGCGGCGGCGCCACATCCTGATCTGCTTCCAGTAGAAGCGGTGATCGTTGCGGACGTTCTGTGGCAGGCTCTTGAAGCACTTGCCGCATATCATCTCGCCGGGGAACTCATCCGCCGGCGCGGTCCTGTTGCAACATGGATTGATGCAAAGCGTTCGGCCTGGTTTTGCCGTTCGCTCGACGTTGGTCATCGTGCGAGCTTCCGCATCAGCCACCAGATACCATCGACAAGGATGCAAGACGCCAGACCAACAATCAAACCGGCGATGAGGCCTACCCACCACGGACTGAGCAGCACGGCGTAAAAAACACCAATCATCAGAATGATAGTGGCGTTGTTCATCGCTCTCTCCATGTGGGCGGGTGAATGGGGTTCAGACGATCAGCGCAGTGGACTACCCATGAGGCCTTTGCGCGATAAGTAGTCCAGCGCCTTAGCCCGCAATTCTGCGTCTTTCGGCAGCTTGCGGACTAGTTTTCGAACCAGCATCACTAAATCGTCCACCGTCTGCTCTGCTTCTGTCTTTGGCGTCAGAGCCTTCATGAAATCCTCCGCCGCTTTGGCCGGGTCGGCGAAACCCGCTAGGTCACCCGCAGGGCCGCCCTTTGTCCTAGGCCACTCTCGGAATCGATCAGCCCCACCTTGTTACGGGCGGGGCTGTGAAACTGGTTGCGGTGGCAGGATTTGAACCTGCGGCCTCTTGGTTATGAGCCAAGCGAGCTACCGGGCTGCTCTACACCGACGTGAATTGGCGGGACCGCTGAGCGCATCAATCTCAGCCTGTGCGGTGCGAACCCTCACGGTATCGCCGGTCCAAATGGTTATGCTGCTTCCAGCTTGGCGCGCCGTCGTGCTTCACGTTCGGCGGCCGTTGTGATATTTGCGGGGCTATTCATCGGCGTTGCATGCCGGTTTATCTCTTCATCCCGCCCACAAACCGTTGACGTTATCGATTTGCATGAGTGTTTTGCCTCTTCGTGTGACACATGTAAACCGGCACAATCACGCAAGATAATTGCACGCTTGCGCAACTTCGTTTCAACCTCTTGCAAGGTTTTTGTAATTTTACGCAATATCGTTCGTTTAACCCATGCGTTTTTGTGAGGGCTACGGCGGTTTCTGTTCTCGATGAAGCGCTTAAATTCCCATCCTTTTGCCTTCACTTCCGCATAGGCAAGCAAAATCTTGCGGTCTTCATCATCAAACACCAACGACACCCAGGAGAAAGCCTCTTCCATCCGCCCGATACGAGGCCTGCTGCACTTCGCCCTGCGCTCGGTCAGATCGTTGACCGCTGCATGGCGCTGCCGGGTAATGTGCTCTTCTCCCGCGACAAGCTCCACCGTTTCATGCCCACGGATCTCGGTGCTAGTTGAGGATGTTTCAGGCCACGCATTTCCGAATAGCTTAGGACCGGTGGCGATCGGCAAAGCCATATCCGTCTCCATGGCCTCAATAAGCCGTTCCAAAATGACAGCCTGTGGTTCCGTTATCGACATGCCGATATCGGCTTCCCGGATAATGTTGCCATCCATGTCGCCAGTCCAGTCTCTCCCGTCTGACTTCCATCCGCGTGGCTCGCCAATGCGGTTTCCGTCTCGGTCCACCTGGTATCCGATGTAAGTCCAGAATTGATCCCGACGCCCGGTTGTTGTGTCGATGAGCTTTTCTCTCCTGACAATAAACACCCTGCGTCCAGCCATGTCGAGGTAGCTCTGTTGCTCGGAAATCTTCATGCCGCGTGCTCCTGTTCAATCATAGCGTCGGCCAACAGCGTGCCGATCTTTTCCCATGTCTTGCCCATTCGCCCGTAGCTCCCATTTACGAGGCGGTGAGCGCGTTTCTTGATGTGGGCAAGGTCTACGCGCCCGAACTCCTGAATTACGTCTGGCGCCTTCCTGTGGGCCATGTGAGCCGATATGAACCGCCATACCGACAGGATAACCACGTCATCAAAGCAGGTTGGGTTACTTGTCTGAATGCAGCGGACCACCAGCCCTGTCAATTCCATGTCTCTTCGCATCAGGCGAGCCACTGTTCTGCCTCCATAGACGACGTTCGCCGGCCGGTCTTTCCACCCTCTGGCATCGGTATAAGGAAGAACCTTGATGCCGTATCCTTCAAGGAAGCGGTGCACGTTGATGCCGTTTGGCGACCGTGGGCGCTTAGCGATTGTCTCGGGAACAGATCGGCTGCCGGATGGCTGGTCATTACGCCCTCGCCTGCCATTCTGGCCCGTCAATGAACTCCACGCGGGGCATGGTGACCCTCGCCCCTGTAATGGTCGTGCGGACAACACATCCCGGTCTGGATAACGGCGTTACGACGCTGCCCATCTCAGGAGGCTTGACCACAGGGTTTTCCCGCCTGACGTGATTTCTGCGATACGGGAAGCGCTTTCGGTATGTGTCTATCATGCCGCGCAGTTTCTGCGGCGTCATGCCGAGCCGTTCAGCGATCACTTCGACTTTCTGCCCGTCGCACCACATCTGGGCAGCCAGTGTTATGTGTTCTTTGCTGTGCTTGGGTTTGGCTGCTGTGGTCATGCTGCGTCTCCTTTCCCGTAACGAAGAAATTCCACTGCACGATGGAGGTGACGCTGCACCACGACGTTATCGCTCTTGAGCCGCTTGATCATTTTCCACGCCACACAGGCTCCCTGTCGATCCGTGGTGAAGCAATCGCCGCCGTTGGCGCACTTGCCTTCTGCACCGCACTCCCACGGCGCTCCGCTCTGGCAGGCCACCATCGCCTTGCCCCATTTCTCATGGTCTTTGGATGCGAGCCATGCTTCGACCGGTCTGTCGCTCATGCCGTAACC
This sequence comes from Rhizobium oryzihabitans, assembly GCF_010669145.1. NCBI lineage: Bacteria > Pseudomonadati > Pseudomonadota > Alphaproteobacteria > Hyphomicrobiales > Rhizobiaceae > Rhizobium > Rhizobium oryzihabitans. The sequence goes on along the minus strand of NZ_CP048632.1, from coordinate 3,191,953 downwards.
CCCTCCACGCTGATCTCTTTGCCCTTGCGTTGTGCCTTCTCGACAATGGTTCGCTTATTGCTGCCCTTGGCTTTGACAGATGGAGCCAGATTGAAATGTGCGTCGGCTGTTGCCTTGGCCGCAAATACCAGGGCGCCGTCGCGTCTCATTACCCGCTGCTCGACGGAATACAGAACCCGCCACGCTGCTACCTCTGCTGCAAGCTCTGTCGAGAACTTCGCTACTCTCCCGCTGGTCTTCACCACTCGGAACGATGCTGCCCACACAGGCCGGTAATGGGCCTCGTATTCATTGCCGGTTGGGACGGCTTTTGCTGCAGATTTGTTCGTCATGCCGCCTCTCCTTTCGTGATCTTCTCCACCATCTCAATCCGCCGGCCGATCCAGCGCATCACGTTTACCGCCATAGAATTCCCCAAACTTTTGTATCGAGGCCCGTCGGGCGACGTGTCTTTCTTGCCCCATGGGACATTGGTGAAATTGTCGGGAAATCCCTGCAAACGCTCACATTCGGTCGGGGTCAGTCGGCGGACGGCCCAATCCTGAGCGACATACGATTGTTGTTTCATGCCGGGTTCTGCGGCGAGAGCTCCAACCACCTGCCCGTCGCCACCGAACAGGCGAACCTCGTCACGGGTGTTCTGAGCGAAAGCCACAGCCGGCGGGTGCGCACCTGATGCGAGAGGATGACAAGGGTCTCCAATCTGAGGATTGCTGTAATTGGCCTTGCTGGTGATCTGCGTTGTATCGAAAGCAACGGCTTGCACCTCTGATCGAGCTTCCAGCGTGTAGGAAATGCCTTCCTGAACGCCAACGCCGTCAGGGCCACTGTTTGGGTTCTCGCGCAGGGCGCCTGCCTGTATGGCAACAGGCACAAACTTTCCACCGCGTTGATTGAATATGTGCTGATCTTCAAGCCCCATCTTGTCACCATAATAGGTGTCGAGTGTCGGAGAGACTTGAGCCGGCCAGTCACCTGTTATCATGCCGGGGTTTACGCCTGCTCCGCGACTGCGCGCAGCGCTCGCATCAATTGTTCCGGCAGTTCCTTCCCCCGGTTCTCGGCGCGGCGCAGAATCCCCGCGCATGCCTTGGGGCTCAAGTAATACTGCTGCGGCACGTCGCCAGTCTCCAAGATATCCGACAACGAACACACGCCGTCGTCGCTGAGGGACAGCCCGTCCAAAGCCGTCCACTCGGACATATTGAGCGTCAAGAACTCGGTAGGCGAACCCATACCCGCATTCCCGAACGAATGAGAGAAAGGTCGCAAAATCGCTTTCTTCAATCCATTCGTCTCCGGCTTCGCGTCCTTCAATTCCTGACTGAATACCGCCTTCACCGTCCTCTTCATCCGTGACAGAGGAAACGACACCGGGGACGTTTTCCCATACGATCCAGCGGGCGCGCAGGCGCCGAGCCAGGCTGAGATACTCAAGGGCGAGGTTACCGCGCGGGTCATCCAGTCCGAGACGCTTTCCTGCGACCGAGAAAGACTGGCAGGGTGTTCCTCCCACAAGAAGGTCGATTGGTCCTGCATCCGCGCCGATCTGCGTGAAGTCGCCATAGTTCGGTATCCCGTTCTTTGCCAGCGGTTCTCCTGGCATGTTCGATCCGTAGTGATGAGCGAGGACGGCCGAGGGGAAAGCCTCGATCTCGCTGAAGAATGCCGGCGTCCATCCGAGTGGATGCCAAGCCATGGTCGCGGCTTCGATGCCGCTGCACACTGAGCCGTATCTCATGCGAAAAGCCCCCTGCTATTCACTGCCTTCTCAAACGCCGGCCCAAAGCTGGTGCTTGAGCCGTTCCATTGGATGGGGGTCATGCAGACGCTCCAATCTTGCCTTGAAGCACCGCGAGTATCTCGCAGCTATCGCTATTCATCGTGGCCGAGTGGTAGACGTACCATTTGTCCCACGCCTCCACCCCTTCCGAGCCATCGAACTTGAGCCAGTAGAAATGGCTTTCGTCACGGTTCAACATGAGCGCGTAACCCTCCGGCATAGACCGAATGCCAAGAGATTTGTCCCGGCGCGTCGATCCCAACGCTTCGTGCTCGGAAACCTGAGCCTCTAATCGTTCCTGAATGGTCATTGGATCCATCCGTTTCTCATGGCGATTGCGACCAGTTCAGCCGTTGTTTTCGCGCTTGTTTTCAGACGCGCTCTCTCAAGGAGCCTGTTGAACAGATTGATCGATGTATCGAGCTTGAACGATGCCTGCTTGGCAGTCAGCCCATTGGCAATAGCCTGAACGCATTCGATCTCTCGATCTGTGGGGATTCTTTCAATCATTCGAGCCATCCTTTACGCAGAACGAAGGCGACGAGGCCGTGCATGTTGTGGGTGCCGGTCTTGTTGTAGGCCGCAGCGATATGCCGGGTGACCGTCATCTTGCTGCGATCCAGGATAAGCGCGATGTCCTGGCAGTCTTTTCCATCCGCCAGCCAGCGGGCTACACGAAGCTCTGTTTCGGATAGAGGGCAATCACACATGGATCACCACCGATGCAGGTACATGCTGCCTGTTGTCGCCCCAGATTTGACCGTCAGTTTCCGCGCTACCGGCAGGCCCATACATTGAGCCAAGCATGGTATCGACGGGACCAAGGGACCAAAACCACGTCGAACCGGCTGGGTATTTCTTCCGACTGGACCGAGCTTTCGCTTGATCGAGCGTCACATGCTCGATGAACGCACGATTTTCCTTGAATGCCCGGTTCAGGTGAACCTCTCGCCAATCGGTCCAAGGCCGGGTCACTGGCTGAGCCGCGATAGACTTTGGCCGGTTCAGCGCGTCGAGACGTGTCTGCTCACTGCGGACATAAGAGGCCAGTTCGGGAGCCTTCGGACAAAAGCTCTTGCTGGCATCTTCGATCTTGCCTGCGCGCAGGTTATTGACCGTGTTCCAGATAGCCGCCTCGCTGCACTCGGAAAGAACCTCGCAATAGAGCTGTAGGATGGCCATTTGCCGTTCGCGAGGATCGCCGTCGGCCCCATCGTTTGATGCGCGGACCGGCAACGCCACCCACAAGGATTTCAGCGCCTCAATGGTTGATGGTCGGAAGCTTGCGTTCATAGTAGCCCTCCATCAAGTCGTTGGTGAAATCTGCCATGTCGCCTGTCCGGCGTTGCGGCGGCTGGTGCGGGTGGCGCTGGCCAGTCTTGGCGAGTTCGTTGAAATACCAGTTGGCCTTGAAGCCCTGCCACGACATAGAAATCTGCATTTCGGCGGCCGCCACGGCATTGCCCGTGATCTGGTATTCCTTCACGAGTAGCTTGGCGGCATATCCGGTCAGCGGGGATTTCTTCGTGTGCCGGCGGAACTCAACAATGGCCTTCGCCAGCTCATCGCCAAGGAACGGCTGTAGGACTGCGAGGGCGTCTTTCTCGGGGCCGGTCATGCGACACCTGCCATATCGAACAGCGTGTCAGCTGGTTGAATATTCAATTCGGCGATGTTCTTGACTGCCTGTCGAAAATAGGACGGCTTCAACTCGAAACCCAGTCCTTTTCGGCCGAGCTTTACAGCGGAGTAAACTTCGCTTCCAATGCCAAGGAACGGTGTCAGGACTGTCTCACCCTTTGCCGACCAAAGATCGAGGCATCGCTCGATCACGTCCAGCTGTAGCGGGGATATGTGCTGTTCGTCCTTCTCATCGCGACCGGCGCGATACTGCAGGGTGTTCGTCTGGTTGATGTCCATCCACACTGGCGAAGCGTACCGCTGCCATACGAGGATTGAACGCCACTGCTCGAAGGGCCAAGCCTTGCGGCCTTCGGATTCGGTTTGCTTTCTGTGCTTTTCATAGGCCTCACGGCTGATGTCGAGGCTGTCATCGCCAGACCACCGGTCAAACATTCCAGCGACGGGCGCCTCGTTGTCCCCCGGCTTGCGGAATGACACGATATAATCAGCAAGTCCCATACCGCTGATCGTGCTGTCCTTCGTGATCTGCTTGTGAAGCAACCGGATAGATTTCGTGCGCTGCTGAGCGATAACCGGGTCTTTCCAGATGCAAACTTCGGAATGGAAGATCCACCCGGCGTCCTCGTAGGCTCTGACGATTTCGCCCCGGAAGTCCCGCATGCCGATAAAGCCATGTCGTGTCTTGCTGGTGGGCAGTTGCATGCAGTGAACGGAATGTATGCGGCCCGGCTTCGTCACCCTGTAGAGTTCGGAAATCAGGAATGCGTAGTGCTCCCAAAACTGCGGGCCGTCATTGTTCGATATATCGCGGTCGTAGTTCGAGAACTTGTAAAGCCCCTCGAATGGCGGGCTATGGATGCCGAAATGGACGCTATCACCGGGGACGCCACGGATAAGCTCGCATGCGTCGCCCTGATAGATGGCGTATCGATCGGTCACAACCTGGTCGACGGCGTTGATAGTCATGCCGCGCACTCCCCTATCCATGTTGGAATTTTCATCGGTATGGTTGGATTGTAGTCAGGACGATCACGAACAGATCCGCGCACAGCTGCACTCGAAAGGTCTGCCATGTGCATCACCATCGCTGCGGCCATCCGGTCCGCGTCGATTTCCTTCCGACGGAGGTTTGCTACGGTGGCGCCCTCCATTTCAGATGCGATGAAATGGACATTGACCGGCTTCATCTGCCCAAACCGCCAGAAGCGACGGATCGCCTGATAGATTTGCTCGAAGCTGTCATTCAGCCCGACAAATCCGGTATCTGCGCAGTGCTGCCAGTTCATTCCGAACCCGGCGATCGACGGCTTCGTGATCAGCACGCGAATGCGACCCTGCGAGAAGTCAACAAGCTTGCGGCGCTTGTCGTCGTCTTTGTCGGCCCCTGATAGATTGACCGCGCCTGGTATCAGCTTTGCGAGGGCCTCAGCTTCGCTGTTCAGATTGCACCACCATACGAAAGGTCTATCGGCCGGCGTCATGGAGGCGGCTAGCGCCACGCGCTCGGATACGCTGTCACGGCGAGCCGCAATGCGTTCTTGCAGCGTGCGGGCTTCCATGGGGAAAAGGAGGCCGGTATCGAGGCTTGGGGCGTATTCCACTCCGACAGTGTGCTGGTGGTAGTTCAGCGGCGGAAGATCGTAGCCGGCATTGTCATAGCCTAGATCGGAAGGCTTCCGAAGCATCACGGCCCACGAAGCCATCCACTTCCAGAACTCGCTCTCAGCGTGCCCTTTCAGCCGCCATTTCTGCGTATCGCCTCCGTCGTGTGTGAAGAACGTCGCAAGCATGTCGGTATACGACATGACGCCGAGGAACTCCGCATGATTGCCAAGCTCCATGAAGTCGTTCGGCGCCGGAGTTGCCGTTGCTGCCAGCCTGAACGGTATCTTCGAGCACTCGGAAATCAGCTTCGTGCGGTACTTGCCGTCCGTGCTTTTGAGGATGCTGCTTTCGTCCAGAACGACGCCACCGAACCGGGACAGGTCGAAGTGATCCATCTTCTGGTAATTGGTGACGTTGATCCCCCATCCTTCCTCGGGATGGAACGACACCAGATTTGCCGCCATGCCGAATTTCTCGGCCTCGGTAATGTGTTGCTCAGCGACGGCTAGCGGCGCCATGATAAGGACTGGCTTACCTGTGAAGTCGAAGACCTGATCCGACCATGAAAGCTCCATGAGCGTCTTTCCAAGGCCAGTGCCGGCAAAGATAGCGGCGCGACCGCGGCGCAATGACCACTGAACGATATCGTGCTGGTGAGGCTTCAATACCGACGGCAGGGACAAAGCTTCACTGATGCCTGTATCAGGATCGGTGATCTTCTTGCGATCGAGGAACTCTTGATACTCGCTCATGCCGTCGCCTTACTGGCGATCGATATCGCCCAATCTTGCGCTTCCAAAGCACTGCCGATGCGAACCATCTTGCCGCCGCGCCAAAAGTCGTTGAAAGCCTGCTGATTGCTGTTGAGGTCTTTGCCGTAGGCTGTGCCATTCGTCTTGCATTCGACCAGATAGTTTTTGCCACGGAAGCCGACGAGCAGATCGCAAGGCTCATTCAGGCGAAACACCGAGAACCCGCACTGCTCTAGCGCCGTGACGATCTCCGGTTCGCTGGCGTCACGCTTTGCGGCGCGACGTGCGAGGCTCATTCCACGCTTAGGCTTCACGCCCTTTTTGTAGGTTGATGGCTTCATTGCCCTTCTCCGTCGAGAAAGGCCTTAGCTTCGGCTAATTCTGCTTCATAGCGTTCGCGGTCAATGACAACGATTCTCTTGGTGTCGATGAAATAGCTGGTGAGACTCTTCTGCTTTTCGACCCACGAATTCCAGAATGCCCAGAGTTCTTTTTCGTCCACCAGAAAATCTCTGGCATTCTCGTGGTGCTCGTCCGAAAGGTAGCTTTCGAGCTGAGACTCCAGATCGAAATCAAAGCCACTCTCAGTGCAGCAAAATACCCAAGCCGGAAGCTGCGATGGGATTTCGTCATCCGCCACGCCCGCCCACGACAGTTGGTCACGCCGCTTTTCCAAAAGCTCCGGGACATCTTGGGCGTAACTGTCCTCGTCCCGTCGATGGTAACCCAACCATCGTAGTTTTCTGTCACTTCCGCACGGACGAGACGCCCCGCTTCCATGCGCTTTAGTTGACGTTCTTTGTATTCAGGTCCGTCCATCTCCATGGACTTGGCCGCCCATTCTTCGCTGTTGAAGACGCGCCGACCATCAGTTGTTGCCCCCAGATTGGGGAAATCTTCATCGCGCGCGATCCGCAGCGGGATCGGCTTTGACATGTCGATATCGTCAGGAACCTTGATCGTGACAAACTGTGCATTCACTTCGATATCGGTCATCGTGACTTCCTTTTCTCAAACCTCAGACGAATCCATTCCCAAACCCGCCTGAGCAGGCTTTTCGTCAGCCGTTTCATGATTGCCTCGTCGTTTCAGGCGATCGGCCTTGTACCGATCCGCCGCGTCCTCATTTCTCTGGCAAAGGTCTTCGTATTTCTGGATGCCAAGCATGAGGGCTCGATAGAGCGCACCGCGCACATCTTTCTTGCCACTGGACTTGTATTGAAGGTCGAATAGCCATGTTTCTGGAACGCCGATGTTATCGGCTACTCGTCCACGGGCAGACTTTTCACGATCACCACGGCCTCTAAATTCCAGGGCCATAAGCTTGTCGTACCAGTCTTTTGCTTCGACTAACGCAGTACTAGACATTTCATCCTCTGAAACAAAATTTACGTTTCGTGAAAACCTATTGTCAGACATTCTTCATCCTTTGTGCGAGGTTGGCGGCGTCAACGGAGGCCAACATGTACAAAGGCTTTGAAACTGATGGAGACGGCGGCACAGATGCCAATCAAACCGCCGTCTCCGGCCCGCCGCGCAAAGGCGGTTTTGTTCCCCTTGGTGTTCCCCTCGCCGCAGTCATCGCAAGACTGCGGGGTAGAACGCTGGTAAGGGTGCTGGCCGCCAACAGGGAGGTGGATGAAGGCGACCAGCGCTGAGCGTCAGGGGACGTGCCGCTCAGATTGTTGAAGTTCATTTGCGCGGCCTCGATATAGCCAGGTGCGCCAGTACCGCAGACACGATGAATGCCGAGAAGAACCATGCCGCATAGACGAGGAACTGTTGCTCGATGGGAGAGAATATCGGTGTCATGCGGACACCTGCTCTTTCGACGGGTTCAGCATCGCCTTGAAGACGGAGATATCGGTCTTGCGCTCGACCACGGGCTCAAAGAGCGAGACCGTGAAGGAAGGCTCCAGACCATTCGAATAATGAGGAACGTTCGTAATTTCGTTGAGTCTCAAGGCCAGTCCGAAGCCCGCGCTTCTCTGGTCATCGAACTCACGGATCGTGTAGACCACACCTTTGACAGGCAGGGTCACGTCGTCTTCTGCAGCTCGATAGAGAGACGAGGAGCCGAACGCTCTCGCCAAAACAACCTTCTGCCCAACCGTGAAACTGCATTCCATGATCAATTCCCCTTCTGAACTTCGGCTGTTGGCTTGTTGTGGCACTTGTCGCAAAAGCACTCGATCTGCTCAGCAATCGACATCGGCTCGTAGCAATGACGGCATAGGATCGGCTGGCGGAATGATGCGCGGCGCGATTGGGTGGCGGCTTCGATACGGGCGGAGGTCATGCTTTCCTCCATCCGAAAGGCTGCTTGCCGTTCTTGACCAGAACCGCGTCAATCCGCTCAAAAAGCTGCTCGTGGCTGATGCGCTTGGGAACACCACGGAACCCAGCCTTCTCCATCGAGAAGAACCGCCGGCCGTGGTAAGTCACGGTGTATCCGTAACCGGCCATGAGGTGCTTGAGGTAATCCAGGTCGGTGCAGAACCCGCGTTCGAACTTCCAAGGCTCGCCGTTCTTGGCGATCCAAGCATCAGTCATCGCGTTGATTTCCGTGCGGTCGTGGATGTGACGGTTTGGGGCTTGGAGTGAAGTGTCCATCATGCACCGCCTCCAACATCTTCGAGAATGAAATGATCGGACGGCGACGGTTCAACGCCAGCGGCGTTCGCCAGTCGGGCCTGAATGGTACGATTAAGGAGCGCGAATTCACCGAAAGCTTCTATGGCGGCGTTGTCGTAGGCATCAGCGGCTTGCTGCGCGGTATCGAAAGACCCGAGATAGACTTTTTTCCCATCTACCTTAATGCGCGCCGTCCATCGGTTCCCGCTTGCATAGACGCCTTTAAAGCCGGAAGTGTTATCCGATCTAAGGTCAGCATTCGCAGCGTTTTCGCCAGCTGTCGATATCCGAATATTCGCTCGTCTATTATCAAGACCATCGCGGTTTTCGTGATCAACCAACTGATCATCAGAAGCTCCGATTATAACGCGGTGCATGTACTCCATTTTCCCAAGTGGAGAACGAGCAGCATAGAAAGTCTTGCCGCGTTCGACAGCAAACCAGGTCGAACCAGACAGAACTTCGGCATCTGCCGCATCCACGACGGCAACCTTGCCTTTGTCGAGCTGGATGTAGGCGACAGCGATTTCGCCGCCGTCCGTACCCTGCTGGCGCTGGGTTTCTGCGAACGGGTGTTCGGGCCACAACATGAACGCGACCGGCTCGTTCTTATGGCTCAGCATGCACCAGTGCGCCGGCTCATGTTTCGGCTCGCACCAGTAGGAACGCAGAGTCGTCTTGTTCGGCATGGCCAGAATGACGTGGGTGCCGTCGCGTGGGGCTTCGGATATGTCGTGGTTCCAGTTCATGCTGCTTCTCGCCCCCGCGCCGAAATGTATTGCCGGATTTCGCGAGCATGAGCGCGGCAACCCTTGGCCATCTCGTCAAGCTGATTGGCGCGCGACAGAAGCTCTTCATCCGTGCAAAGGGTGACTGGAACGATGGCGACTTCGCCGTCCCGCATCATTGGGTATGCCTTGCAGAGGTGCTGGAAGCCGGGGAGCAGCAGTTGCGATGTAGTCTCGTCGTCGGCACGGAATTTTCCGACAACACGCTTTGCAATCTGCATCAGCCGGTCAAACGTGTGAACACGATAGAACTCGGCATCATCACCGAGAATGGCTTGACGCTTGTCGAGCATTTTAGCGACGATGTGGCTCGGCAGAGCGATCACGCCAGCGTCAAGCTTCTCATCCATCATCTCATGCATTTCAGTGGCTACTTTTGCCTCATCCATTGGTCAGATCCTTGTGATGATACGGTCGTGAACGGCATCAATTGCCGCGATTGCCTTCCGCACTCGTGCGCGCTCTGTTTCGACAAGGCCGGGGAGAATGGCTTCGATGTCGATCTTCTCGATTGCGCGCTGGTAATCTTCGAACTCAGCAACGAAATGCAGGGAGCGATTGAACTCGCCGGGATCGCGGCCCTTGAGATCGACAACTGCTCTAGGCGCTGGCTTAGTGCCTTGCTGCGCGAGCTTGGTCACGGTCGGCGGCTTCTCGCTTTCGACCTGACGTTCAAAATCTTCGGCTGGGACATTGGCGACACGGACTGCTTGCACCTGCTGGTGCTTAGACATCCCAGCTTGTTCAGCGACTTCTCTTTGCGAGAGGTTGGTATGGGTGCCCACACCATGCTGGTTATTCCCAGTACCGTCTATTTGCTTGAGCAATTCACCTGCCCGACGAATGGCGCGATCCCGGATGCGGGTGGCCATCTTCATCAGTTCGTCGTCTTTGGACTGCTTGGCGTAGGAAGCCAGCGCCTCCATCTTGTCGCCCCAAGTCATGCATTCATCGAGCGAAACGCAGTTGGCCAAAGCCGTTTTCGCGTTCTCGTAACTGGCCGGAAGTTTGGCGCTCGAAGGGGTGATCGTGGATGGCAGCATGTTCATTCCGCCGCCTCGCTCATCTCCGGGCACAGGGCGTCGGCGTTCCCAACTTTGGCCGATGCAGCCAATGTTTCGAGGAGGCGCTTCACCGGCCCGCGAACGGGACGGCCATTTTCCATGTGGGCAACGCTGGAGCGATCAACTCCCAGGAAACGCGCAAGACGGTCCTGTTTCCAGTTGATGCTCTGCCGCAGGGCTTTGATGTCGAGTTCGTTTTCCATGGGGGCATTATGTGCATAACGCACACCGCTTCGTCAAGTCGAAACGCACACCAATTTCGTGCTTTTTGCACATCATGACATTTGATGATCGCCCAGAGCCTGCAAAACGGCTCGAAGAAGCCAGAATTGCGAGAGGGTTTAAGGAGGCGAAAGCCGCCGCGAACTATTTCGGCTGGAAGTACGACAGCTATGCTCAGCATGAAAACGGCACCAGAGGTATAACGCGCGCGGCAGCTCGTTACGCAAAGGCGTACCGTGTCAGTGAGGGCTGGCTACTGACTGGCGAGGGGGCCGGTCCCAAAGGCAAAGTGGAGAGTGAGGAGCTTGTTCCAGTTTCAACGCCCATTGGATCCGTCAAAGTTTCCGGAAAGGTGGCCGCGAATAGCTGGATGAGCGTTGACGATATGGACTTCGGATATGAAGACGAGGAATTCGTACCGAGCGTGGGCGGATATCCTGTCGAGTGGCAATTTGCTCTCAAGATTGAGGGAAACTGCCTGAACAAGATTGCCGCCCATGGCGATCGGCTCGTCTGCCTCAACGTCATCATGGCGCGTGTCGACATCATGCCGGACGATCTGGTCGTTGTGGAAAGAAGCCGATTCGAGGGGCAGATGATTGAGCGAACAGCAAAGCGTGTTCGTCAGGCCGCTTCCGGCTTTGAGCTATGGCCAGAAAGCACTGATCCAGCCCATCAAGAGCCAATCATTCTCAACGAGAAGAACCTTGGCGAAAGCATCCGTGTAATCGGAAAGGTTCTCTGGATATTGAGGAAGCCATGAAGCGCCCCCAGCCTCCCCGCGAACGAGCAGCGCGCGCCCTTTGCCGCCTTAGCGACGTGCCGGAAAACACGAAGTTCAATGATAGGCCGATGTGGGAGAGCTTCTTGCCGGAGGTGGATGCAGTGCTGGAGGCAGCCTTGGGCACAGACGAGCTTGAGCGGATGAAACGGGACGAGGTGAAGAAGCAGTGAACGAGCCAAAGTCAATAGATGACTGGCTCAAGCTGTGCCGTCAGCACGAGCTTACTGCAAATGCGATGGTGGACAGCAAGGAAGCTGCTTCGCAAGCGTTCTTCCACGCTGGTTTGGCAGTTGAGTGCGCGTTAAAGGCCTACATCTGGCAGGTTGAGCGTTTCAACAGGTGGCCAGACAAAACCGATAGGCCCGAGCTTTACGGCCATAATCTCCGTGTTTTGAAGGACAAAGCGGGCATCAAAATAAAAACGACAGACGCTAATGCGCCATGTTGGCATGTTGTGTTACAGTGGAATAGAAACCAAGGATACGATCCTAAGCCAATGCCGCGAAGAGTGGCAAAATCCATGGTAGAATCCGCATTTGGTGATGATGGAGTGGTGACATGGCTACGCCAGAGCTTGAAGAACGATTTTTAGATGCCGGTAAAGAGTTCGCGTCGTCGCTCGACAACTTGGGCCTTGACGCTCACGCGCTCTTTTGGGCCTTCGACAAGGAAGAAGGCCGGCACGTTCTGGTGCTGGTAACTGATTTTTTTGACCTCAAGGGCCGCTTGAAATCTCTAAGCAGCTTTTCAAGGCCTATAATGCATCCGTGACACCACAGGAGATAGATCCGTTTGTCGTCAGGTTGCATTCGATCAACCAGCCGATGGGTGTGGAATATTCTGAACACGCCGGGATGGATTGGACTTTCAAGATTTGGGACAAGGACATGAACCCAAAGCCTGTCCCGCCTGAGGCCAGAATTTCAGCCATTGATGTCGGTGGCCTAGAGATGCGCCCTGGTTGGGTAATTCGATCTCGCCCTATCCCGAAGCGAAAGACGACGGAAATAAGTCGGCGGTGGGATCGCTTCACGCGCAATGTTCAGAAGGCTGCGGCCTGAAGACGAGACCCGCTCCGGCGGGTTTCTTTTTGCTCACACAGGCACGACCATGAATAGCCATCCGGTCGCGATCAACATTCCCACGCCCACGTAGAACCATCTACTCATCTAACTCTCCTATCTTTCTTTGAAATCTTTGGTTTTGAAGGATGGAGAGGGAGGGTTCCAGCCATAGCTTCCCCCTACCCCATGGACCAAGTCCAAGAGGCGGGGAAACCATGGCTAAGTCCTGAAGGCCGGAGCCGGGATGGGACACATGCCAGAGGGGCTATTCGCTACCCTCGCCCTGATTTTCTGACAGCACACTTAAGAGCTTTCGCTTCCCGCGCCGTGGGCTTCATCAGCTCGGGAATTGCACCCGGTCGCCCATCACATGGCGACAGTCATAACTCCACGATTCGGTTTCCGTCAATCAAAATGTGCTTTTTGCACTTTTACTGTTGACAACTCAGTGTGCGTATTGCACATTCATTTCCAACAGCAGCGACGAAGAAGCACCAACACCCGCCGATCTCGCTGCCACCACAAGAACCGGAGATGAGACGGATGACGAACCTGATCATGGATACTGGCAACGTCAACGAACTGCTCGGCGCAGAACATGACGACGAAGGCGTGTCCAGCAGCATGGAAGCTCGCAAGGAAGCAGAAGGCAACGGCATCGAGTTTCATGTCGCTATGACTTCGTGGACGCTGCGCGATATGGAAGAGCTGATCGTTCAGGCCGCAGCCCAGCAGCTCGTTGGCAAGTTCGGCAATGATCGTCTTGCGAAAGAGATAGAGGCCAAGACGATTTCTCTGGTTACTGCAAAGGCAGATGCCACGCTCGAAGCCGTCACGACCGAAATCATTAACCAGCCGCTTATCCCAAAATATACCTACGGCAAGGCTGATGCTGACCCTGTCACCATGCGGGAATTTCTCGGCCTGACCGGTCGTCAGTATCTGACGCAAATGGTCGGCAGCGACGGTAAGGTTAGCGAACGTTCGTCCTACAACGAAAAGAGCCGCATCCAGTACCTCGTTGAGAAGTGCATGGAAACGACCTTCAAGCGCGAGATCGAGAAGGCAACGAACGAACTGATTGCTGAGGTTCGTCGTGGCGTCGAAGCCAAGCACAAGGCTTTCCTTGAGGCCGAAAAAGCCCGCTTCCGCGAAGCTCTCGAAAAAATCACCGCCTGATCTCCAACACGATCTCAACCACTGAGGATCAGCGATGTTCTACGAAAAGCTAACCGCAAAATACTGGCAGGAAGAGGCGGCGATGCACTCTGAATGGGCGCTCGATTACCTGCTCGAAGGCCAGCTTGAGAAAGCGGTTCGGCATCAACGGATTTCCGCTGAATACGCCGAAAACGCCCGTTGCGGAATGAACATTGCAGCCTGATCGGATCAACCACTGAGGATGAGCAAATGACCAAGCCAGCTTACACAATCGGCAAAGATGAAATGCTTCTCATCACCGTTCGCTGGAATGACGGCGACACAGTCCTGCTGGAGACGCCGGTCAAGTTCTACACGGCTGAGGAAATCCAGTCGCTGATCGATGAGACGGTTTCCGAGCGCTGCGATGTGGTCGGCGTCGATCGCTACGAAATGGTGCGCCGGGTCGGTGAGAGCATTGCCGACGAGTTCGATGTCCGCACTTGGGCCGAGCGAGTTACCGACGACCGCCGCGAGCTTGCAGCCGACGATAATCTGTCCGTCCAAGTCGCCTACAACGCGATGCGCAACAGCTTCAACCCCATCGTACACGGCGCCGTCATCGGTCGTCTGGAAGCGGCGGAGTGATGGCTATGAGCGAAGCTTTCACCACCAACGAACTGGTCGATGAGTTCAAGAAGTGCCTCACCGATATGAGCTACGCGCGCGCCGGGTGGGATTACAGCATGCCGCCTCATCAGCGGGCCGCTGAAAGGGATTTAGAGCAAAAGGCAAAGGCCCGCGCTCGTGCCATCTGGTCAGAAAATCCTGCCTCTCACGACGATTTACGCGCCGCTTTCAAGCAGACGCAGCCACTCGTCACCATGAGCGAGATTGAGGCTTAGCCGCCCCGCATAGGGCTTCAGACAAGGGATAGGGAAATGAGCGAGAAGTCAGAGTTTCAACTCGTCGGATACCAGAAGCGTCCTCGAAATGAGTATCGCAGTGCAACCGTTTCTGGAACGCCTTGGAGCCTGTGTTCCCACGATGAGGCGACCAACATGTTTGAGCGCTGGCCCGGTTTTGAATACCGCGAGATTTATGCCCGCGTCGAGACCCCCACCAAGTAACCACAGCACAGCGGAGAAGAAGCATGAGCAACGATATGCGTCCTTTCAGCACATATCCGGAAGACCGCGATAAACTCTTGGAGTTGGCGGCTAAGGCAGCAAACAGCGATGATGTAGCAGCGACTGAGCTTGCCGATCTCGTCACAGCTATCCTGACCGACGAGCAGGCAGTTCTCGATGCCGAAATGTTCGACCAGATGACCGAGGAATTTTCTCAGGAGGTCGAACAGTCTTGGCAGACGTTCAAATCCGCGATCCCTGCCGCTGTCGTCATCAACGATAACCAGCCCGGCAAGACGGCAATCATCGAAATCCTCGCCGACCCGCCGACGATTCCAGTTGGCACGAAGCTCTTTACGGCTCCGATCAAGGCGTAACCCACCAGCGGGCTGTGTAACGAGTACCCGCGCATTAAAGGGCAGGAACAATGGCAGATACAGTGAAGCATACCAGAGTGCCGTGGGGCGTCGAAGGGAAAGGGCTGAAGCTCTTGATCGGTCCTAAACGTCTTTCTGATGGCAAGGTTTCCCCGGTAGTAGCGTCAGTTGATATTCATCCAGACCATACCTCTGAAACGAAGCGGAAGATTGAAGCTGACGTCTTATTGATCGCCGCCGCTCCCGATTTGCTTGGCGCATTGAAAGATATCGAAGCCGCAGCTTTGCAGGGATTCCTCACACCAAATTACTGCGCAGATATCGTCATAGCCGCCATCGCCAAAGCCGAGGGCCGATCCTGATGCCCCCTTTCCCCACCACCAACACACAAGAAGCGGATGACGCGGTCGAGATTTACATGGAACTCGGAAATCACATTCGAAACCTCGATGCCTCGACCAAGTCTTTCCGTCGCCAGTTCTACGCCGTCATCGCCGTGATGATCGCTGTGTGCAGCGTCTCCGCTTCTTGGGCCTTCGTTGGCTACCCGAAATATCAGCGCATGGCGCTTATCCAGCAGGAGAATGTCGCGTGGGCGAGATAATCGACCGGCCGGGACCGGAAATTTGGATCGGCGACGAGTCGGTCAACATCGTTGAAAATGCACGCAAGGCCATGGAGGCACGACAGATGGGCAATGCAGTTGAAATCCAGACGCCGCGGGATATCGCCAGCGACCAACCACGCGCTGCGATGACACCAATGGAGATGGTAGGCCGCGCTCTCGAAATGGGCGTGTCAGCCGACATCCTCAAGCAGATGATGGACCTGCGCGACCGGGAAGATGCCAAGATGGCCCGCAAGGCTTTTGACACGGCAATCTCCCGCGCCAAGTCCAAGATGTCACCGGTCGTCAAGAACGCCACCGGTCACAACAACAAGCGCTATGCCGACTTCTCGGCAATTGCCCGCATGGTTGATCCGATCCTATCGGAGTTCGGCCTGTCCTATCGGTTCAAGACCACGCAGATCGACAAGATTACCGTGACGTGCGTTCTTTCCCACGAGGACGGCCACTCAGAGGAAACGACGCTTTCAGCGCCTTCCGACACGACCGGAAACAAGAACGCTATCCAAGCTATCGGTAGCACGATTACGTATTTGTCCCGGTATTCTCTCATGGCTTCCCTCGGCTTGTCCGCTTCAGAAGATGACGACGGTCGCGCAGCCGGCAGAAGCGAGGATCAGCTTCGCACTATCAGTCCCGAGCAGGTGAAGATCATTCAGAAGCTGCTTGAGGAAACGGGTTCCGACACGGCAAAATTCTGTGAGGTCGGCAAAATCAACTCGATCCCAGAAATGCTGGCCAGCCAATTCGATAGCGCCGTTCAGCTCCTGAACCAGAAGAAGTCAAAGCTCGGTCAAAGGATGGCATCATGATGCAGGTCTTTGACTTTGAGCAGGGCGAGGAGGAATGGTTCCTCGCCCGCATGGGGATACCCACAGCAAGCAAATTCGCCACGGTCATGGCCAAGGGCGAAGGAAAGACGCGCAGCGAGTACATGCGCAAGCTTGCCGGCGAAATCCTCACAGGTGAACCACAGGAAGCGTTTTCCAACGGCCACACCGAGCGCGGCAACGAGATGGAGGATGTGGCACGGCAGACATACGCGTTTGTCGAAAGTGCTGAAATCAGGCGCGTGGGCTTCATCCGCAACGGCAACAAGGGCGCAAGCCCGGATAGCCTCGTCGGTAACAATGGCGGTCTGGAGATCAAAACCGCTCTTCCTCACATCCAGATTGACCGCCTCGAGCGGGATAGGTTGCCGCCCGAGCACAAAGCGCAGGTGCAAGGCAATCTCTGGCTGTCTGAGCGGGAGTTCTGGGACTTTGTCTCCTACTGGCCGAAGCTTCCTATCCTAACCGTCCGCGTCTACCGGGACGAAGAATACATTCGCGCGATGGCTGATGAAGTTGACCGCTTCAATGATGAGCTCGCGGCTTTGGTCGAACGCATCCGTAGATACGGGATAGCTCCATCGGAGATCACAAATGCTGCCTGAGAAACGAGATATCTACGCACGTCGCATCGCATCCTCAGTGGTGATCGATGCTGCCGGATGCTGGATTTGGCAAAAGAAAAAGTCAAATAACGGATACGGCGAGTTTGCTTTCGGCGGCGGCAAGAACGGTCGAGCGCATCGCGTCTCTTACTTCGCCCACATAGGAGAAATACCGGATGGAATGGATGTATGCCATCGGTGCGACGTTCGATCCTGTGTCAATCCTGATCACCTTTTCCTGGGCACTCGCTCGGAAAACCTAATTGATGCGTCCAAAAAGAACCGAGTATCTAGGGAACATCAAAAGAAAGGCTCGTCTCATCCAGCGTCGAAGCTTTTAGAGGCAGACGTCAAAGAGATTAGGTCGCGCCTCTCTTTAGGCCACTCTAAAGCCAGCATCGCTAGGTCTTTCGCGGTCAGTGACCGTGTCATTCTCCTGATCGCCAGGGGCCAGGCTTGGAGGCACGTATAATGGGACGCGCGCTCCTCGTAATGGACAGTGATCAGAACCGCCGCAAGGCCATTGACTGGATCGGCAAGGCACCATTCGGCACCCGCGTTGAGTTCAAGGCGTCGAAGCGCACCCTGCCCCAAAATGATCTTCTGTGGGCTCTCCTCACGGAAGTTTCGCAGCAGCTGGATCTTGGGGGCAAGAAGTACGAGCCATCGCAGTGGAAAGCTATTTTCCTGCATGCGTTTGGCCGCGAGATCAGCTTCCTGCCCAGCCTGGACCAGAAGACATTTCTGCCGATCGAGCTTTCATCATCCGACCTTTCGAAGGACGAGATGACGGACTTTATCGAATTCATCCTCAAGGAAGCGGCCGAGCGCGGCGTGGTCTTCAATGATCCTCGTCAGCACGAAACGGCCGGTTCCGACAATTCTGGCGACAATCCCCCTGCCCCGTCGCCAGAGGATGAGCCAGAGGCGCCGCCCCAAGCCTCTGGCTCATCAATCCATACAGATGCCGAATGGCTGAAAACTGCCGCGCGTATGTTGTGGGCGGCAACAAACACCAACGGCAACACAGATGCCAATCTTGTCGTCCTTAATGCTCAGCGGCTCGCTGTGGGCGATCTGGTGACAGATGACATCACACAGGGGGCCAAGGACAAGGCCGGATCGATCTACCGAACCTGCAAGCAAGTCGTGATGCACGAGACTAAGCCCGAAAAAGCACTCGAAATCATCTGCCGTCACGCTGGCATCGAGACAAAAGAAATCGGAGGTGAAGCATGAACCGGTTAATCCGCCGCGCCATCCACCACTGGCTCACTTGGAAGTCGAGACAGAACCTTGCCCGTGAGTACAACTGGCAAACCGAGATCGACGCCGAGATCCGACAGGCAAAGCAATCCCGCAGCAAGACAGGACGTGTCCGCGATCTGGAGCGCCGCAAGCGGGACATGATGACACGCGCGCTGGGAGGGCAGAGGTGATGGGATATTTCTCAAACGGTACTGAGGGCGCCGACTATCAGGAGCGTTATTGCTCTCGATGCGTCCACGACAAGAACCAAGACTGCCCGATCTGGACCGCGCATCTCATGTTGAACTATCAGGAGTGCAACAAGCCGGACAGCATTCTTCACATGCTGATCCCGCGCGACGGAGTTCGCAATCTGCCGTGCCGTCTCTTTGTCGAGGACAAGGCATCCGGCGACCTGTTCGCACAGGAGGGCAACTAATGGCCCGGACAGTTGAGGAATGGATTGGTAAATCTGACGATCACCGCGCGCCCGGAAGTGTCCGCGACAGGATCATGTCCCGCGACAAGCGTATTTGCCATCTCTGCCAGAGTGAAATCCAGGTTGGCCAGAAATGGGATTTGGATCACGTCACAGCGCTGATCAACGGCGGCGAAAACCGGGAAAGCAATCTCAAGCCTGCCCATCGCAAATGCCACGTCGAAAAAACAGCACTCGATGTTGCCGAGAAGGCAAAGGTTGCCGCCGTCCGCAAGAAGCATCTTGGCATCACCCGCCCGAAGCAGACGATCCAATCACCCGGCTTCCAAAAGTCAGCAAAGCCCAAAAAGGCCGTCGTCTACCGGCCCGTCACGTTCTATCGCGAGGATACGCCATGACAGAGAAACACGAAGACGCCTGCCCTGTGTGCGCATCGATATTCAAGCCCGACGACATTTGCGCGACGGATATTGAGCTTGGCATCTGCCACGCCGAATGCCTCGACGGTGCGCAAATCGTTGACCTCAACACAGGCGAACCAAGCGATGGGCCTATCGACACTTACCGTTATGACAGCCTCGATGGGGTGAAGCCATGACCGCATTGGAAGAGATCAAGAATCCCCTTGAGGGCAGAGACATCGCCACACTTACGAACGTCGAGCTTGTCACCGAGATTTCCCGGCTGCTCTCCACCCTCGAAAGCTTGCAGCGCGAGAACGAGGAACTGCGGCAGGACCGCGACCGCACAGCGCGCAATCGCGATATGTGGAAAGGCCAAGTGGAACGGCAGGCCGACAGCTTGTCAAAGTTCCGAGAAGAGGAAATTCGCCTTCGCGAAACGCTCTTCCAATGCGGCAGCTTCATCGCTGATCGATACCAAGAAGGCGATGCTGAGTATCAGGTTGTTCTTCTCGTCAACGATGCGATTTGCAGCAAGCCGGCCCTCGCCAGCACAGGAGGCTCTAATGATCCCCGAAATATCTGAAAAAGCAGAAGTGCGCTTCATGCCTCATTATAGCGGCGATGGATACGGATATGGCGGAGGCGTTGTCCTCTGCATCGGAAGGTTTGCAATACCATTTGGGGAGCATCCCGACGCCTTCTCTCTCGCGACCGAAATCAAGCGCCGTTGGGATGCTGCCAGCACAGGAGGCGAACACCATGCAGAGTGACGCAAGAGCACGCGCATGGGAAACGCGCCGGAAGAAATATGGCAGCACCGGGCATGCTCGGGGCGCATACGGACACGGCGGCGATCACGTTGCCTCCATGCAGGCGCTTCTCATCCGACTTCACGAGGAAGGCGTCTTGTCCGAAGGACAGGTAGCCAAAGCTACCGGGCTTCACCGGATCACAGTCCGCAAGATGGCAGACGACTACCGTAACTCCATCCCAGAGCCGAAAGAGCAGGTCCTTGCTCGCATTATGCCGCAAAGAGGTGAAGATCATGGTACTTGATGATATGGTCGAGAAGGCTTGTAGAGCCAACATCCACCCGGATAGCGATCCCTCTGATACCGAACGTCGGAAGATGCGCGCCGCCCTCGAAGCCGCCCTGTCCGCTGCGGAGCCGGTAGCAAGGCAGTATCGCGCAGGAAGCACGGAAGGAAAAACCGGTTGGCGCATGGTTGGCGATGAACACTATGCGGGATGGGAGGCTATGAAGAAGCGTTTCCCTGACAGCGTTACATTGCAATATCGTGACCTGTACGATGCCCCTCCCGCGCCATCCGTGGCCGTGAAGGCTTTGGAGTGGTCGCCATGGCCCGAAAATGACCAGACAAAGAACGGGCAAAGCGGCAGGCGCATCATGCGGCGCGCAGACGGAGCAGGCGTGACTTACTCGCTTGAGCGGGTGGAGCCTCAAAGTGAGTGGTTCTATATCCCGCCGGGTCAGGTAGCGGGCGACTGGTATGTAATGGAATTCTGGAACGAAGTGGCTGGCCCCTTCAAGACGGACTTGGAAGCGCTGGAATGGTGCAGACAGGACCATGAAACGCGCATTCGCTCCGCCCTCTCCGCACAGGTGCAGGACGTGGCGGGGTGGCAGGACATCAGCACGCTCGAGCCTAAAGACGGCATGATCGTTATGGGCTGGGGTGAGTACCGGGAGCGCGACGGCTTCTCGCCTGCGTTCATGCGTTGGTACGACAGCGTTGGCGGATGGAACGTGAACGCTATGCCGTTCTATCCCACCCACTGGATGCCTCTCCCAGCAGCACCCGCAAAGCAGGAGGGCTGAGATATGCAGGTCGAGATCAAAGGAAAAGTTCCAAAAGACCCGCAAGCCAGAGTTCTTGCCGTTGAAGCCGCTGCCAAAGCGATTTGTCAACGAGCCGGCACTGATCCGGCAGATGCAATCATGATGCTGATGACCGCCGCTGCGCACCTTTATACAGTGTATTCGGGAAAGCCGTCGTCTGAAAACATTCTGCATCTCGCTCACTCGCTCGGGTGCGCAACCGTTGCGGCTGATGACTTTTTCAAGCTGAAGCCGGTAGCCCTGCAATCGGAGGGTAGCTGATGGGCTGCGATACATGCCGAGAGCTTCTTGCCGAAGGATTGGACTTGTGCGTCCGCGCCCGCCAGATGGACGCCATGGACCGCAGAGAGGCCGCGCTGAAAGCCTCCAAGGTTCCCGACGAATGGCTGGAGAGCGGTAAATTCGATGAATATGTGGAGCGCCACAACATCGACCGCCCCCATACCCCGATTGCCACGAGAAGCGGAACCGTTCGCCTCTGGGTCGAAGAGCAATACCAGACCGACCTTGCCGATTGGGAAAAGAAATCCCGACACCATCTCATGCAGGGGTGCAGAGCGGCGCTTGAAAGGAGCGGGGGGTCGCCCTGTGGAAACAATGTGGATAGCGGCCCATGAGTAGAGCACGCACTTACACCAAATCGGAAATCGCGGATGCTGCATCGGCCGCAGCGATGCACAACGTCCGGGTTGTCATGCACCCATCGGGTGAAATCGAGTTCGCCCCGAAGAGCTTTGCGGCAACGAAAAAAGAAGATGATACCGCAGAAAAAGCTTTGAGGGATTGGCAGGATGGAAGGAAAGCTAGTGGGCGTGCATGAGGTCAAAGCCAGACTGGCCGACGGCAGCACAGTAACCTACTACTATGCGTGGCGCGGCAAGGGAGCGCCGCGCATCATGTCTAAGCCTGGCACAAAGGCTTTCACGCATGAGTTCGTTCGCCTCACGCGAGATCGGCCCACCTTCACGGTGCAGGGAACGATTAGCTCTCTGATCGAGGAATTCCGCGGAACCGCAAAATACAAGTCGCTCGCGACAACCACCCGCAAAGACTACGAGCGGATGTTCGGCGCCATCAAGACCGAATTCGAGAAATTCCCCATTTCAGCCATAGAAGCCCGAGGAAGCCGAAAGATATTCCTCGAGTGGCGAGACACGATGAAGGACGCCCCCGCTCTGCTGACATGCATATGGGGCTTTTGGCGCGTGTCTTCGCATGGGCAAAGGACAATGAAACCATCCTTCGCAATCCACTGGAGCGCGTGGAGCATCTTCACGAAGGCACCAGAAGGGATTCCGTGTGGACGATGGACCAGATCAACACCGTTCTTACGAAGGCCGCTCCACACATCAGGAACGTGGCGTGTATCGCCCTTTGGACCATGCAGAGGCAGGCCGACATACTTTCAATGCCGATGATCGCCTTCGACGGTCAAAGAGTATCGATTAAACAGGGGAAGACAGGCGCGCGCGTGCGCATAACCGCAGCGCCGGCAATCCTGCCAATATTGCAGGACGCAAAGGAAACCAGCCGACAGCGCGTCTTGGTGAACTCTTTCGGCCAGAACTGGACACCGAGCGGGTTCAAGTCTTCATGGCGCAAGGAAATGGCGCGACTGAGCATCAAGGGGGTGACGTTTCACGATCTGCGAGGCACCGCCATCACCTACGCCTATGCGCATCTGGACAGATCACATGAAGACAAGGTTCAGCTGATCGCTGAGATTTCCGGGCACTCTCGGGAGGAAGCGGAGGGAATTATTCGGCGTCATTATTTGGCCGGACAGGAAGTCATCGACGCCATCAGCAAGGGAACACGCTAGCAACAAAACGTAAAATGCGCGACATGCTGTAAAATGCAAGTTTTTGAGAAATCACGTAAAGTATTGAAAAATAAAAGAAATACTGGTGCCCCCGACAAGGTTCGAACTCGTGACCCCCTGATTACAAATCAGGTGCTCTACCAACTGAGCTACAAGGGCAAGCCAGTGCCTTGCCAACTATCAGATTCTGAGTTGGTGTAAAGCGAAAATTCTCCGCACACCCTCGTTGGAGGTGTTTTCCACACCGTGTCGGACGCTGGCCGACATGGAAGCAATCGTGGCGAAAACCCTGTAAAATAAGCGAAGTATTTACGTGCGGCGGCTAAGATTGCGATAAACCATAACCATTCCAGCAGGAATAACGCATCAGATGCGCGCGAGCATACAGAAAATACAGCTGACAGGCACGATCATCATCGCCGTGAGTTCTATCCTGCTGGCCACCCTTGCCGCGCTGCCGAGCGTCTCCAACTACCTGCGCTATCGCAACAATTCCGAGCAGCTCACCCGCTTCGAAACCGCTCTCCAATCCGCATGGCTGGTGTCAGCCGAGCGCGGCCCCGCCAACAATCTGATGGGAGCAACCTCTGCGGATGTTAAGCTGGTCGAGGGTCTTGCGGCGGCGCGCAAGGCAACGGACGACAAGTTGTCTCAATTGGAAGCCTCTTTCGCCGTGGAGATCGCGACTCAGCCTGAACTTGCAAAAGCCGTTGCCGACACCCGCCGAAAACTGGCGCAATCGCGAGAGGCGGTGGATCAGGTTGCAGCGCTTCCGCCCGCCGCGCGCAGTCAAAGTGCCATGGCCAATGCCATTAAATCGATGTTCAAGGCGGCGGATAGCATCAATCTGCTTCGCGGCAGGGCTGCACGGTCCATCATCATGAAGACGCCGGATGTCGCGATCGACATTGCGATGACGGGTACAGCCGGTGTGATGCGTGACAGGATCGGCCGCCTCGGCTCCTACGTGGTCATGAGCCTGCAGGCGAACAGACAGGACCAGCTAAGCTATCGCGCAAAGTTCGACACCGAGATGCAGAGCCTCATGCTGCTCAAATCGTCGCTGTGGAATTATACCGCCGCTTATTTGTCGACACCGCGCCTGGACAAGGCGTTTCGCGATTTTGAGACCTATTATTTCGGCCAGGCGCTTCGCTATGCGCAGAACACGATTGCGATCGTCATGCCGTCCGCCCGCCCCAGCGTTCGCGGATTCTCCGAAAACTATATTCTCGGCATGCGGACCTCAGATACGCTGCGCGACCTCATTCTCGCGGAAACCCGGGCCAAAATGGAGAGAAAGAAGCAGGAGGCGCTGATCTATGGCGGGGTTTCGCTCCTTATCGCCAGCATCGCTGTTCTTGTCCTGCTGCGGCTGGCGTCGGTCTACAGGACGGCGCTGTTCCAGCCCATGCAATCCGTCAGAACGCAGATCGCCGCGATCGCCGCGGGCGATCTTTCAGAGGCTCTCTGTCAGGACAGGGTCGCCCCGGAAGTGAAGAAGATGTTCCAGGAACTCGATTTCCTGCGCGAACAGCTTCGCCAGAAGGGGGAAATGGAGAACCAGCAGCGCGCGCTGGCCGAACAGTTGCGCACGCTTTCCGAAACCGATGCGCTGACCGGCGTCTTCAATCGCCGCGCGCTGGAAAAAGCCGTTCGCACAATATTGACCGGCGAGGACCAGCTTCAGGCACTGGGCGTAATGATTGTCGACATCGATCATTTCAAATCGATCAACGACCGCTATGGCCACGCCATGGGTGACCTCGCCCTGCAAAAAACCGCCGGGCTCCTGAGGAGCGCATTGCGCAAGCACGATATTCTGGCCCGCTATGGCGGCGAGGAATTTGTGGTCGTGCTGCAGGATGTCAGCCATGCCACGGCCACGGCCACGGCAGATCGCCTGCGCCGCCTGATCGAAGCGCAGATCATCGATGAACAAAGCGGGCTGTCGCTGACGGCGAGTTTCGGCGTGGTCTGGCAGGAAGCGCGCACGATCAACAGCTGGGACGAGCTGATCGCGATTGCGGACGACCGGCTATACGAGGCCAAGCGTGCGGGCCGCAACAGGGTCTGGGCAACCTACTTTCCGAAGGTCGCCAACGGCTAGTCAGTCTGTAGTGACAGATCAGATCAGATCCAGCGTCATGACGACAGGGCAATGGTCCGAGGCCTTGGGACGGTCCCATCCGGTGCGCGGATAACGCTCCACCTCCTGCCCCGGCGGAAAAACCGTACGGTAAGGCTGGCCGGCGCGGATGATTTCGGGAACCCTCCTCGCATTGATCTGCGCAAGATGCGGGGAAAGCCAGATATAGTCTAGCTGGCACAGGTGCTGCTCCTGCGGGCCCCGCGAATGATACAGCGTCCAGCGATCCATGACGTCGCGGCGCGACATCGGATTGATCACAAACTCATCAGCCGTGAAGATATCAAGCGCGCTTCTCGCCTCCTCGACGGGCGTAAAGCTGTAACCGTTGCGCCGGTCGCCGGAAATCGCGATGCGTTCCTGACAATCATTCATGTCGCCGCAGATGGCGAAATTCTTGTTGCGGGCATTGCCCGCACCCCAGCGGTTTTCAATGATGCGGCGAACGGCCATGGCCTCCGCCTCGCGGACCGGCATGGTGGCGAGCCGGGCATCGACCGGATCGCGGGAATTGGTCATGGATTTGAAATGCGTCACGTAGAGCGTCAGCGGCTTGCCGCCGATCCTCAGATCGATTTCCAGGCAATCCCGTTTGAAAATCTTGTCGTCGATCTGGTTGGTTGTCGCCAGCGCCGGGTTGAAGAGATCGAGATTGCGGTAGGTCAGCGCGGCATGGCTCTTGATGTCGATGACCTCGATCTTGTCTCCGTCACGCGTCTCCTCGCGCATGACGACGGCGACATCGATGCCGCGGCTGTCATTGCCTTCGACCAGATATTTCTGGAGGTAGCCGTTGCCGACCATCCGGTAGAGATAGCCATATTCGAAAGCCTGCAGGGCGGCCATGTTGTCGACTTCCTGCAGGCAGAGAATATCGGCATCCGCATCCGCGATGGCGAGCGCCGAAAGCTGGCGCGTATCGTCGGTGGAAGAGACTGTCCGCGCGCTTTCCAACGCCTGATAGGTCGCCTCGTCCCTGATATCGAAAAGCTGGATCGCCCTGTCGCGCCGCGTCTGGTTGCGAAAGCCGGTAAAATCAAAGCGGGTGAGGAGATTTTCGATATTGAAGGTGGCGAGCCGAAGCGACATGAATCAATCCTATTGCTGCAAGGAAAGCTTAACCGCTCCCGTTCCACCTCGCCAGTAGCCTGAGGCAAATCGCGTTCGATCAGATTAACCACAATGGACCGTAGGACTCCGCACGCTGAAGCATACTCCACCCTCATTCCTGTGCTTGTCACAGGAATCCAGCCGACGCGCGTCCGCGCGGCGAGAAGAGTCCATTCAGCCCAAGGACTTGGGCTGAATGGATCCCTGTGACAGGCACAGGGATGAGGGAGTAACCCTTTTCACCCTAAAGCCGCCACGCCGCACGAATGGCGACCGACAGACGATCACCTATTGCAACAGCTTCCCGCGAATACGCCCGAAGCACCTGCCCGTCCGGCAAGTCGAGACGCAGGGCATAACGCTCGCCCTCATAGAGAACCGAGGTGACGGTGCAGGTGATGCCCTCCGCATCCCGCACCACATCCTGCGGCCGCACGAGAATGTCAGCCTGCGGCAATTGCCGGCCGCTTTCCATAGCCGCCCGAAGTGTCGCCCAGTCGAGATCCCGAAAGGTGCCTTCCGGCACCGGCACGGTGAGGATTGACCCCTGCCCCACCAGCGAGCCGACGAGCCGGCCCTCCGGCCGCGCATAAAGCTCCGCCGGCGGCGCGACCTGCAACAGCTTACCCTGCGACATGACGGCGACATCAGTCGCCAGCGCCATGGCTTCGGCCTGATCGTGGGTGACATAGATCATCGTTGCGCCGGAGCGGATGTGGAACTCGCGAAACGTCTCTTCCATCTCCTGCCGCAGATGCCGGTCGAGATTGGCGAGCGGCTCATCGAGCAGCACCACATCAGGTTCGGTAACGAGGCAGCGGGCCAGCGCCACACGCTGCCGCTGGCCGCCGGAAAGTTCCGCTGGACGGCGGTCCGCGAAACTTTCAAGGCGCACGGCTGCCAGCGCCTGACGCACCTTCTCGCGATATTTCTCTCCCGAAATGCCGCGCACTTTCAGGGGATAACCGGCATTGTCGGCGACCGACATATGCGGCCACAGCGCATAGGACTGGAACACCATCGCCATGTTGCGCCGCTCCGGCGGCACCATGTTTCCAGCATCCGCCAGCACCCGCTCGCCGAGCAGGATGGAGCCATCAGTCGGTTGCTCGAAACCGGCGATCATGCGCAGCACCGTCGTCTTGCCGCAGCCGGAAGGCCCGAGCAAGGCGAGGAAACCGCCCTCGCGCACGATGAGTGACACGTCATCGACGGCGGGTTTCGAACCGGCTCCAAAGCTTTTCGTCAGACGGTTGAGGATCAGTTTCGCCAAGGGACCACTCCTTTCGGCAGATAGCGCCCCAGAATTTCGAGCAGAGCCATGAGGAAAATCACCATGATGACGACCAGCACAGAAAGTGCGGAGGCAAGATCGAAGCTGCCGCTGTCATCGAGGTTATAGATGAGCACACCGAGCGTCTGCGTGCCGGCGGACCAAAGGAGCGCCGAAACCGTCAGTTCGTTGCAGGCGATCAGGAAAACGAGGATGACGGAGGCGCCCGCGGCAGGCCCGACCAGCGGCAGGATGATGTCCTTGAGCCGCCGCCAGAACCCGGCGCCGGAGAGCCTTGCCGCCTCTTCCAGCGACGGGTCGAATTGCAGGAATGCGCTGACCATCGGCTTGAGGCTGACGGCGAAGAAGGAGGAGAAATAGGCGAGCAGGATGATCCAGATCGTGCCGTAAAGCGTGACGCCGAGCAGCGGGATGGGGGCTGCGAAAAGCAGCACATAGGACACGGAAATCACCACGCCCGGCAGTGCATAGGGAATATCCACCAGCGCCGACAGCAGGAACATGAAACGACTCTTGCCGCGCACCAGGAAATAGGCCGTCAGCACCGTCACCGCCAGCAGGCAGAGGGATGTGGCTGTTGCCAGAAACAGCGAGTTGCGGAAGGCGGTGCGGGTCACGCTCTGCCGGTAGAGCAGCTCCTCATAGGCATGCATCGTCGCGGTCTTGAGGCTAAGCGGCACGCCATAGGCGGGGGCGAGCGAACTTGCCACCAGCGCGGCGAGCGGTGCGACCAGCATGAAGAACAGGACGAGCCAGAGCACAAGTTCCGTAACCGGCCGCCAGCGCGACAGCCCAAAGGTCGCAGCCTTGCCGGAAAGACCGATGATCCGATAGTCCCTGCCCTTCATCGCCCGCTCCTGAAGTGCCAGCCCGGCCACGGAGATGATGGCGATCATCGTCGAGAGAATGGCGATATCGCCGAAGGTGCTCGCCCCGAAACTGGCAAAGCGGCTGTAGATCAGCGTCGGCAGGGTAAAGATGGAGGCGGGAATGCCAAGGATTGCCGGAATGCCGAAATTGCCGACATTGGACACGAAGGAGATCGCCGCGCCCGCGATCAATCCCGGCGTGGAGAGCGGCAGGATGATATCGAACAGCACGCGGCGTGGCGAGGCACCGGAAAGCTTGGCGGCCTCGATGCCGTCCTGCGGCAAAGCAAGCAGACCGGCGCGCAGCGACAGATAGACAAGGGGCGCATGCTGCACGCCGAGCAAAAGCGCGATGCCCGCAATGGAATAAAGCGGCTGCGGCGATCCCATCGGCGGCGCAAGGCCGATGGCCTTCAACAGCGTGCTCGAGGGACCGGTCATGCCGATCCACGACAGCGCCGTCACCTGCGGCGGGATCATCATCGGCAGCATGAACAGGAAGCTCAGGATCGACTTGCCGCGTATGTCGCAAAGCGTTAGCGCAAGCGCGAAGGCGCCGCCGATCGCCAGCGAAATCAGCATGCCTAAAAACGAGGTGGACAGCGTGTTCAGCGCCGCATCCCAAAGGGCCGGATCGGCGAGCAGACGCCATATGTCGCCATTGAGTGACGACAGGATGCCGGTATAGGCGAGCCGGCCGAGCGGCAGGGCGCTGAGTGCAAAAACAACACTCACCACAAAAGGAAACAGCCAGCGCGGCTGGCTGTTTCCATAGGCACTTGATCGGGACATGCCGCTATATCAGCCCTTGGAGCCGAAGATGTCGGAGAATATCTTCAGGTCCTGTTCGGAGTTCTTCAGCGCATCAGCGGCGCTGAGCGGCAGAACCTTGATCTTGTCGCGGGCCGGGAAACCCTCCGGCATGCCGGCATCGGCACGAACCGGGATGTAACCGAGCTTGACGAAGCCCTGCTGGCCCTTTTCGGACAGCACGTAATCGACGAACTTCTTCGCCGCTTCCTCGTGCTTGGTGCCCTTGATGATCGCAACCGGCTCGGTGACGGCCGAAACGCCCTCTTCCGGGAAGACGAACTCGACCGGTGCGCCCTTGGCCTTTTCGCGGATCGGCATATAGTCGACGACGACGCCATAGGCCTTTTCGCCCGAAGCGACAGACTTCAGAACCGCACCGTTACCGCCGCCGGCAATGGCTTCATTGGCCTTCAGCTGCTTGTAATAATCCCAGCCGAGGCCGTTTGCGGCGGCAAGCGTCTGCGCGTGGATCAGCGCTGCGCCAGAGGTCAGCGGGCTCGGCATGGTCACGAGACCCTTGGCTTCCGCCTTGGCCAGATCTTTCCAGCTGGTCGGCTTCATCGCAGCGGCGGTGTTGTACATGATGCCTGTTGTGATGAGCTTGGTGGAATAATAGAAGCCGTCCGCATCGTAGAGCGAGGCGTCGATATTCTTGGCTTCCGCAGACTTGTGGGCGAGAAGCTGGCCAGCCTGCTTCATGCGCTCCAGCGTCACGGTATCGGCGATCAAAAGCACGTCGGCAACCGGATTGCCGGCATTGATCTCAGCCATCAGCTTGGCCATGATCTTCGGCGTTCCGTCACGCACCCATTCAACCTCGAGACCGGGATTGGCGGCCTTGAAACCGTCAACGGTCGCCTGCGCGTCCTCGTTTGGCTGGCTGGTATAAAGCACCAGATCGGCAGCATTGGCGGCGGTGGCGATGAAGCCGAGCGATACGATGGCGGTGAAAGCGGAGAGCAGCGTTTTCATGGGTCCAGTCCCTGTTGTTTGGTGGGACCGCTAAAACATGATTGCATAACATGTATGTGACAGGCAGGATTTTTGGGGTGTAATCTGTGGGGCCATCGCGGTTAGGAGTAACAATGCACCTTGGCGCTTGCGGCTCACCCCCCTTCTGCCCTGCCGGGCATCTCCCCTCAAGGGGAGATCGGCAAAAGGCGCTGACAGCACTTCATTTTCAACTGTTGCGATAGGCGATACCTTAACCGCGAGTCGATCTCCCCCCTTGAGGGGAGATGCCCGGCAGGACAGAGGGGGTGAAGCCGCACCCTCCACCGCTGCCGTAAGCCGCCGCCCTCAAATCGCCGGCAGCGCCTCGCCCGTTTCCGCCTGTGCCGTTGCGATCAACCGGCCAAGCCGCATCATGCCTTCCTCGATCATCGCCTCGTTGGCGCAGGAGAAGCTGATGCGCAACGTATTCGTGCCGGAGCCATCCGCGAAGAAAGCGCGACCGGGAACGAAGGCGACCTTTTCCGTGGCGATGGATTTCGCCAGAAGTGCGGCGCCATCCATGCCTTCCGGCAGGGTGACCCAGATGAACATGCCACCTTCCGGCTTGGTCCAGTGCGTGCCCTTCGGCATGTATTTGTCGAGCGCCGACAGCATCGCATCGCGCCGTGCGCTGTAAGCGGCCTTGATCTTGGCGACCTGTTTGTCGAAGCCGCGCGAGGCGACACGTTCGATGGCGATCTGATTGATCGTCGACGAATGCAGGTCGGCGGCCTGCTTCATCAGCACCAGCTTGCGGATAACGGGCGCAGACGCGACGATGTAACCGACGCGAAGGCCGGGTGCGAGCGTCTTCGAAAAGCTGCCGCAATAGATGGTGCGGGTGTTTTCGATGCCGCCCGAGCGGGCGATGTCGAGCGCCATGATCGGCGGAACGGCTTCACCATCATAACGCAGCGACTGGTAGGCGGCGTCTTCGATGACGGCGATATCCAGCTCGTCGGCCAGCGCCAGAACCTTTTCGCGGCCGGCGAGATCAACAGTTTCCCCGGTCGGATTTGAGAAATCGGCAGAGAGATAAGCGAACTTCACCGCGCCGCCGAGCTTGGCTGCAGTTTCGCGGTAAGCCTCGGGCGTGCGGTTGCCGCCGGGGTTCAGCTGGTCGTAATTCGGCTCATAGGCGTTGAAAGCGGAAAGCGCGCCGAGATAGGTCGGCCATGTCACCAGCGCCGTGTCCCTGGGCGACAGGAACAGCTTGCCGAGATAATCTAGACCCTGCTGCGAGCCCGAAACGATGAAAACGTTGTCGGCCGTGCAGTCGATGCCGATCTCGGCCATCTCGCCCGCCAGCCATTCGCGCAGCGGCTTGTAACCTTCGCTCACCGAATATTGCAGCGCCGAATTGACCTGCGAACCCGAAAAAATTTCCGCATAAGCCTGCTGGAACTCCTCTGCGGGGAAGAGAGCCGGGTCCGGAATACCGCCGGCAAAGGAGATGATATCGGGCTGCTCGAGCAGCTTCAGCAACTCGCGGATTTCGGACGCTTTCATGCGCGAAGAGCGCGTGGCGAAAATTTGTTCCCAATTGAGCATGGGTACGTTTCCTCTTGTGTCGTTTTTATGCGTGCATCTTTACAGAAATGTCGATACGTCAGCAATACTGACTTATCAGTTTTTCGAATTATTTCTGCCTCCCTGCACATTGCCCGCAACCGGCCCCTGTTGAGGCCCGATTTTGCGGACAAAGCCAAATACACCCTTGCGCAAAGCTTCACAATCACACCTTTGCGATTGACGCAGCATGGTTTTCCGGCTGGATTGCGCTCGCCGTAACATGGCGAAAGCATCATGGGAGTTTGACGACATGCTGAAAAATATCGACCCGGCGCTGAATGCCGATGTCCTGCACGCGCTGCGCGCCATGGGGCATGGCGATACGCTGGTGATCTCCGACACCAACTTCCCCTCCGATTCGGTTGCCCGCCACACGACCGTTGGCAAGGTACTGCATATCGACAACGTCTCCGCAGCCCGCGCCATGAAAGCCATCCTGTCCGTCCTGCCGCTCGATACGCCGCTGCAGCCTTCGGTCGGCCGCATGGAAGTGATGGGAGCGCCGGATCAGCTGGAGCCGGTGCAAGCCGAAGTGCAGAAGGAAATCGATGCGGCGGAAGGAAAATCGGCCCCCATGTACGGCATCGAACGCTTCGCCTTCTACGAAAAAGCCAAACAGGCCTATTGCGTCATCACAACAGGCGAGACCCGGTTTTATGGCTGCTTCCTCCTGACGAAGGGTGTCATCCCTCCGGTCGAATGAGGCCGGGAACGGGAAATTTCGCCATCCGCTGGCCTTCATGACAATTTCAAGTTGTTATGGCAAAAACTTCCACTAGGCTTGAAAAACCAACCGGAGGTGTGCGGATCATGGCCCAATATGTCCTGGCGTTCTGGAATGTGGAAAACCTGTTTGCGCCGGAGGGTTATCCGGCGCGCGAGCCGTGGATTGCCGAGCGGCTGAAGAACGATCTGAAGGGTTGGACGGAGGATCTGTTCAAGACCAAGGTCAAGCAGCTCGGTCTGATCATAAGCCAGATCGGCGGCGCGGGACCGGATCTGCTCGGTGTCTGCGAAGTCGAGAACCGCTTCGTTCTGGAGACGCTGGCAGAACATCTGAACGACCTCATGCCCGCACGTTCTTATCGTGTCGTGCATGCTGATTCCAGCAAGGACCAGCGCGGCATCGATACCGCCTTCATCTATGACAGCAAAAAGCTGCTGATCAACGAGAACGAGATTTTCAGCCATTTCGTGATGCGCCGCACCGGCACGCGCGACATTACCCAATGCACTTTCATCACCAAGGGCGGCCGCCAGCTTATCGCGCTCTCCAACCACTGGCCGTCGCGCTCGGGCGGCGCGGTGGAAAGCGCCGGTTTTCGCATGACCGCCGGTGAAACGCTGGGCTACTGGCATCAGCGTATCAGGGAAGAGAAAGGCAACGACATCGCCGTTGTCGCCTTCGGCGACTTCAACGACGACCCTTC
This sequence comes from Rhizobium oryzihabitans, assembly GCF_010669145.1. Classification (NCBI taxonomy): domain Bacteria; kingdom Pseudomonadati; phylum Pseudomonadota; class Alphaproteobacteria; order Hyphomicrobiales; family Rhizobiaceae; genus Rhizobium; species Rhizobium oryzihabitans. The sequence continues at coordinate 3,158,899 of NZ_CP048632.1, read as the reverse complement.
CGATGCATCGCTGCGCTACCACGCCAATTCCACCCGCGAGCGCGACGATGTCGAAAACTCGCAATCGGCCATGTTCTACAATCTCACATGGAATTACCTGCGCCAGCCGGTGGTGGATTCCGTCGGCACGGCAAGAACGATCTATGGCACGCTCTATTTCAACGGAGACGCCAATATCTTCGATCAGATCCTCGTTTCCCGATCGCTTCTGACCGGCAGCAGCGGCTTCAAGGCGCGCGAGGAGACGGCAAAAATCGAAGCGATTGCCGCCATGGTCAGCCACAGCAAGAATGAGGGGCCGATCCGCTTCGGCCTGTCGAAAGGCGATGCGGTCAAAAACGTCAACCTTGGTGGGTTCTCCGATCACTTCCCGGTTTCCGTTATCGTCGAGGAAGACGACGCCATCGTGTGATGGCACATCGAAAACAAAAAGGCCGGAGCTTTCGCTCCGGCCTTCCTATTCTCTACCAGTCAATGAAGCTTAGTTGACGGCCTTATCGACCAGCTTGTTCTTGCCGATCCAGGGCATCATGCCGCGCAGCTTTGCGCCGACTTCTTCGATCTGGTGGGAGTCGTTGTTGCGACGGATACCCTTGAAGCGGGCGCCGCCGGCCTTCCATTCCTGCATCCACTCGGAGGTGAACTTGCCGGTCTGGATGTCGTGCAGAACGCGCTTCATTTCAGCCTTGGTGTCGGCGGTAATGATGCGCGGACCGGTGACGTATTCGCCCCACTCGGCCGTGTTGGAGATCGAGTAGTTCATGTTGGCGATGCCGCCTTCATAGATCAGGTCGACGATCAGCTTCACTTCGTGCAGGCACTCGAAATAGGCCATTTCCGGTGCGTAACCGGCTTCGACCAGAGTTTCGAAACCGGCGCGGATGAGTTCGACGAGACCGCCGCACAGAACGACCTGTTCGCCGAAGAGGTCGGTTTCGCACTCTTCCTTGAAGTTGGTTTCGATGATGCCCGAACGGCCGCCGCCAACGCCGCAGGCGTAGGAGAGAGCGAGTTCAAGCGCGTTGCCGGAAGCATTCTGATGAACGGCAACGAGGCAGGGAACGCCGCCGCCCTTCTGGTATTCGCCGCGAACCGTGTGGCCGGGGCCCTTCGGTGCGATCATGACGACGTCGAGCGATGCCTTCGGCTCGATGAGGCCGAAGTGAACGTTGAGGCCGTGTGCGAAAGCGATGGCTGCGCCGTCGCGGATGTTGCCGGCGATGTCGGCCTTGTAGATGTCGGCCTGCAATTCGTCAGGCGTCGCCATCATCAGAAGGTCGCCCCACTTGGCGGCTTCGGCAACGGTCATGACCTTGAAGCCGTCGGCTTCTGCCTTCTTGACGGTCGGCGAACCGGCCTTCAGGGCGATGACGACGTTCTTGGCGCCGGAATCCTTGAGGTTCAGCGCATGGGCGCGGCCCTGGGAACCGTAGCCGACAACGACGACGTTCTTGGACTTGATGAGATTGAGATCGGCATCACGATCATAATAAACGCGCATTTTATGGTCCTTCCCTAATGCTTGTCTCTCAGTTGTCTGAACCGGAATGTCAGGCGGGTTTGCCGCTGAGTTCCGAATGTACCTTTTCCGTGCCGTAGAGGGTCAGAAAGGCGACGACCGCCTTCTTCGCCCGGGCGGAAAAATCCTTGTCCGGCGCCTCGCCCAAAAGCATGCGCACATGCAGATCCGAAACGATGAGGCCGTAAAAACTGCGATATGCCTCCTCGGCATCATCGAAACGCAGATAGCCGGAGCGGCGACCCGCCTCGATCAGCCCACGCGCCCGCCGGTCGATCTGGCGACGGCCGCGTTCCAACAGCAGATCGCCGAGCTTCGAGCCGTCACGGCTCGCCTGCCCTATCGCCAGACGGTTGAGCGCCAGTGACACGTCGCCCGCCAGCACATCCAGCAGATCATGCGCGAAAACCTCGAGGTGATCGGCAAGCTGCGGTGCGGAAACGCGGTCGCCCGCCTTTTCGAAGGTGCGGACCTTGCTCTGCTGGAAGGTGATCATCGCAGCCAGCAGGCCGTCCCGGTCGCCAAACCACTTGTAGAGGCTTTCCTTGGAACAGTTGGCAGCACGCGCCAGCCCCGATGTGGTGAGCGCTTTCTCGCCGCCCTCGACCAATAGACGCAATGCCTGGTCCAGAACGGCGTTCTGGCGCGGCGAAAATTCCTGCGCTGTGATCGGGTCGGAAGCCAAGTCTTTCCACTCCAGGGGCTCGATTAATGTACCGTACGGTACGGTTCGAGCGCCATTTAAGCGGAGGCAGCGTTGGGGTCAAGCGGATTCTTCCGGGGAGGACGAGAATTGACGCGGTGCGGTGCCGGGTGAATGCCGGCTTGGTGAGCTTTACGCGGTTGTGCGTCGATTAGTGGATCGTGGCGGGTGTGGCTTACCCCCCTCTGCCCTGCCGGGCATCTCCCCCACAAGGAGGGAGATCGGCAAGCGGCTTTGGCGCCGCTTCATTCTCTGGCCTTGAGATGGGCGAAGCTTAGCCTCATATCAATCTCCCCACCTGTGGGGGAGATGCCCGGCAGGGCAGAGGGGGGTAAGCCACACCCGCCACGATCCACTAACCGACGCACAACCTACCCAGCCACGCTGATCTCACGCGAGGCATCGATATCCCGCGACGGCGACAATCCATAGAAGCGACTATATTCACGGCTGAACTGCGAAGGACTCTGGTAACCGACGCGATGGCCGGCAGTGCCCGCATCCAGCCGCTCCAGCAGCATCAGCCGGCGCGCCTCATGCAGGCGCAATTGCTTCTGGTACTGAACCGGCGTCATGGCCGTAATCGTCTTGAAATGATGATGGAAGGACGACACGCTCATGCCGATATGCTCCGCAAGATCCTCGACGCGCAGCTGGCGCGCGAAATTCTCTCGCAGCCAGGCAATGGCGCGGGCGATGCGGTTGCCATGGCTGCCGGCAGCGATGATGTTCATAAGCTGCCCGCCCGCCGGTCCGGTCAGAATACGGTAGAGGATTTCCTGCTCGATCAGCGGCGCCATGGCCGCGATGTCCGCCGGGCGATCGAGCAGGCGCATCAGCCGGATGGCCGCATCGAGCAGCTCCGGCGTGGCGGCATTGACGACGATGCCGCGCTGCGCGTTCGCCGGCTCCGCAGGCGGGTCGATGGGCACGCGCCGCATGAGGTCGAGCAGCTTTTCACTATCGATCGCAAGCGCGATGCAAAAATGCGGAACCTCCTTGCTCGCCTCCACCACGCGCCAGGCAACCGGCAGGTCAAGCGATGTCAGGAGATAGTCGCCCGCGCCATAATTGATGGTGTCCGTTCCCAGCTGGACGCTTTTCGATCCCTGGATCACCAATGCGAAACAGGGGCGGTAGCTGCCGTGGCACGGCGCGCTGGGCGTTGTGCGGCGGCTGATGCCAAGAGATTCGATCGCCGTCTGCACCTCGCCGTCGCTGGTGGCATATCGCGCGGCGATGGAGGCGATCTCCTGATAGAGATTAAACGGCAAGGACATAGGGGAATTCCCTTAACTGAAGGAGGAAATGCAGCGGATGTCATTTATCTAGAAAGCCTCCCGGCCCGCGCAAAGAGCACGCCCGCATATTTTTGCAGGATCGTGCAAAAAGGCTGGAGGATCGCTCTAACGCCTTCCCAAGCTTCCGTCGCATATTCCGCCGTCACTTCCCCACCCCCGAAAGGATATTCAGATGGCTATAGCAAGAGGTTACGCTGCGACCGACGCGTCAAAGCCGCTTACCCCGTTCACCTTCGAACGCCGCGAGCCGAACGATGACGACGTCGTCATCGACATCAAATATGCCGGCATCTGCCACTCGGACATCCACACCGTCCGCAACGAGTGGAAGAATGCCGTCTATCCGATCGTTCCCGGCCATGAGATTGCCGGCGTCGTGAAAGCCGTCGGCTCCAAGGTCACGAAGTTCAAGGTCGGCGACCATGTCGGCGTCGGCTGCTTCGTCGATTCCTGCATCGGCTGCGCAACACGCGATCTCGACAACGAGCACTACATGCCCGGCCTCGTCCAGACCTATAACGACGTCGATCCCTTCACGAAGACCGCGACCCATGGCGGTTATTCGGACTCGATCGTCGTCAAGGAAGGTTATGTCCTGTCGATCCCGGACAACCTGCCGCTCGATGCTTCCGCGCCGCTTCTATGCGCCGGTATCACGCTTTATTCGCCGCTGCGCCGCTGGAATGCCGGTCCCGGCCAGAAGGTCGCGATTGTCGGCATGGGTGGCCTTGGCCATATGGGCGTCAAGCTTGGCGCGGCCATGGGCGCGGATATCACCGTCCTTTCCCAGACCCTGTCGAAGAAGGAAGACGGCCTGAAGCTCGGCGCGAAGGACTATTACGCCACCAGTGACGCCTCGACCTTCGAGAAGCTGGCCGGCACCTTCGACCTGATCATCTGCACGGCCGGCGTCGCCATCGACTGGAACGCCTATCTCGGCCTCCTGAAGCCCAAGGGCAGCATGGTCGTGGTGGGCGCGCCCGAGCATCCGATCCCGGTCCACGCCTTCGCGCTGATCTTCGGCGCAAAGAACCTGTCCGGCTCGATGATCGGTTCGATCAAGGAAACCCAGGAAATGCTGGATTTCTGCGGCGAGCACAACATCGTCTCGGAAATCGAGACGATCAACATCCAGGACGTCAACGAAGCCTATGAGCGCGTGCTGAAGAGCGATGTGCGGTATCGCTTCGTCATCAATATGGCATCGCTCGACGCTTGAGCCCTGGATTGGGCACACACGCCACATCCACACGCCGTCACCCCGGACTGGATCCGGGGTCCAGCCAGCCCAAGTCCTTGGGCTGAAAAAACTCTTCTCGCCGCGCAGACGCGCGTCGGCTGGATGCCGGATCATCCTCGGGCTTGTTCCGGGGACCGGCATGACGGCGAGAGTTTTGGCGCAGCTGTCATAAGCACGAAGGGCGGGAAGCCATGCTTCCCGCCCTTTGCTCGCCCTGCCCTCAGGCCTCGTCCTTCAACGTCTCTTTCTGCGTAATCAGCCGCGCGCTGTGCTGGCCGCTCAGGTAAATCCACAGCCAGCTCCACGCCACCGCAAGCCTTGAGCGCGTTCCGATCAGGAAGTAGATATGGGCAAGCCCCCAGATCCACCACGCCAGCACGCCCCTGAGCTTGAACCTGCCGAAATCGATCACCGCCGCGCGTTTGCCGATAGTCGCAAGATTGCCCTGATGGCTATAGCGGAACGGCGACGGTGACGGCTTGCCGGAGAGCCGCGCCTTGATGACCTTTGCGACGTGGGCGCCCTGCTGTTTTGCCGCAGGTGCGATGCCCGGCACCGGTTTGCCGTTCTCCTGATTGACGGCGGCCGTATCGCCGATGACGAAGATATTGTCGTCGTCTTCCAGATTGAGATGCGGCCCGACAATGGCGCGGCCTGCCCTGTCGGCGGCGGCATCCAGCCACTTCGCGGCGGGAGACGCCTGCACACCGGCGGCCCAGACGACCGTACGGCAGGGATAATAGGTCTCGCCCACCGTCACGCCTTCATCGGTACACGCTGTAACGGGCGTGCCGAGCAAAACCTCGACGCCGAGTTTCTCCAGAGCCTCCTTCGCATAGGCGGAAAGATCCTCGGTGAAAACCGGCAGAACGCGAGGGCCGGCCTCGACAAGCAGCACACGGGTCTTTCTGGTATCCACATTGCGGAATTCCGGCGGCAACGCTTTGTGGGCAAGCTCGGCGATCATGCCCGCCATTTCCACGCCCGTCGGACCTGCGCCGATGATGACGAAGGTCAACAGTGCCTGCCGCTCCTCTTCACTGGTCGCAAGTTCGGCCCGTTCGAAGGCCAGAAGCAGACGGCGGCGGATTGTCGTCGCATCTTCGAGCGTCTTCAGGCCGGGGGCCGAACGCTCCCAATCGTCACGGCCGAAATAGGCATGGCGCGCGCCGGTGGCCAATACCAGCGTATCGAAACCGATCACTTGACCGGAATTCAGCTGCACGGTCCGCGCCGCCCGGTCCACGCCGGTCACCTCCGCAAGCAGGGTCGTCACCTCTTTGCGGTCGCGATAGAGGTGGCGGATCGGCCAGGCGATTTCGGATGTCGCCAGCGCCGTCGTCGCAACCTGATAAAGCAGGGGCTGGAACAGATGGTGATTGCGGCGGTCTATCAGTGTGATGCGGACAGGGGCCCCCTCCAGCCCATGTACCAGTTGCAAACCGCCGAAGCCTCCACCCACGACGACAACATGATGTTCTTGCATATGTCTCTGCCTTCATAAGCTCGCGCACGGAGCATGCGCAGCCAAAGCATAGGCGAAAAAATTGACTTTGGTTATGAAATAGCCTGACCGCAGGCCTGACAAAAACGCCTGACTGTTTCAGTCATGCCATATTCAAGCGCATCTGCCGTCAATCCGTGACCGATTGAAACCTCGGCCAGATCAGGGATGCGTTTCATCAGCTTGGGCAGGTTTGCGACGGTGAGGTCATGACCGGCATTGACGGCAAGTCCGAGCGCTCTTGCATGATCCGCCGTCTGCCCGAGCTTTTCGACAAGCGCGTCAGCCTTTTGCGGATCGTCAAAACAGCCGCCATAGGGACCGGTATAAAGCTCGATACGGGCAGCACCCGTCTCGGCCGCCAGTTCCACCGGCTCGCGCTCGCCGTCGCCATCTGCGAAAAGCGAGACCCGCATGCCACCGGCCTTCAGGCGTCCCACGACGTCTTTCAGGAAAACGGCGTGTTTGCGGAAATCCCAGCCATGGTCGGAGGTCGCCTGCGACGGGTCGTCCGGCACCAGTGTGACCTGTTCCGGCTGCGTCTTTTCACAAAGAAGGAGAAAATCCTCGGTCGGATATCCTTCGATGTTGAATTCCGCGCCGGGGAAGCTGTCATCGATCAGGGCGCGCAATACCGGCAGGTCCGAAAAGCGGATATGGCGCTGATCGGGACGAGGGTGTACAGTGAGCCCGCTTGCACCCGCAGCGAGTGCCAAATGCCCGAAATGCGCGACATCCGGCCACGGAAGATCGCGACGGTTGCGCAGCATGGCAATTGCGTTCAGATTGACGGAAAGTTTCGCTGGCATGACATCGGGCTCCGGTTCGGAATTGACATCCTGTTTCACGCAGGTTGACGCCAACCGCAAGGAGGCCGATAAAATTTTTTGGAATATGGGAACGAAAACACACAATACACGTTACGGTTCTTATGTAGCGTTTGGCATGATGTCTTGATCAGAGGGGTCGTCGCGGGGGAACAAGCGATCGACGCCACTTAAAAAACAGACACTGTCAAAGAGCGCAAAAGGGGGAAACGATGCAGGATGGCCGTATGCCGTTTGAACACGGCGACGAGGACAAATCCAATCCAAGAAACAGCTATTTCCTTCCGGATATAAGTCTGCCCTCCTCCCTGCCCGCCGAACCGGTTCCCATCGCCGACATGGCCAATATCTTCGGAGTAACGCACCGGACCCTCCATTTTTATGAGGAAAAGGCGCTGCTGACCTCGAAGCGCATTGGCCAGATGCGGGTCTATACCCACCGCAACGTCAGACGCATGGCGGTCATCAATGTCTGCCGCGAAGTGGGCATTTCCGTTGCTTCCATTACCGAGATCATGGAAAAACTGGTCCGCTCGCTTTCGCAGGAAGAGGCGGACGACGTCTTTCACGCGGCGTTGAGGCAGCGAAAGAGGGAATTGACGGCCGAGCTCTCCACCCTTCAGCGCCAGGCGCAGCAGATTGAGGAACTGCTCGTCACCGACAGCGATGCGGACGGGCTCGATGGCGAGGAGCGAGCTCCTGCCAGGGACATCGCACTGACCGACACCGAACGAAAATGCCTTGAACTGATGGCGGAGGGTTATGCGCCGGTGCGGCTCGCCCGTGCCCTTGGTCTTTCAGGGACCGACCTCAACGTGCTCGAGGCGAAAATCATCGGCAAGTTCAACGCCAGCAACCGCTTTCAGGCGGTCGCCAAGGCGGTTCTCCTGGGTGTTATCCGTGCATAGTCACGATCAGCGAACGATGGTCAGTGTCTCCGCCGCGCGGGTAATGGCGGTATATAGCCACCTTTCGCGCGAATCGCGGAAGGCATAGCTCTCATCGAAGAGAACCACATTGTTCCACTGCGAACCCTGCGCCTTGTGCACGGTCAGTGCATAGCCGAAATCGAACTCGTCATAACGCTTGCGGGTGGACCACGGAATTTCGGTCTCAACATCCTCGAACGCGGCCTTCAGCAATTTGATCTTGGCCGCGCCGCGATCCATATCGTCGTCTTCGGGCCGTATCATCAGGTTGATGCCGGGTTTCACCGTTTCGCGCGATGAACTCATGACCTGCCACAGCGAACCGTTCAGCAGGCCCTTGGCCGGATCGTTCCTCAGGCAAACCAGCTTGTCGCCGGATTGCGGATAATCTGCCGAAAAACCCTTCAGCTCGCGAAGCCGCTGGTTATAACGGCGGCGGGTGCGGTTGGTGCCGACAAGCACTTGATCGGCATCGAGCACGAGCGACTGCGTCACCTCGGACTTGGAGATCACCTGTGCAGCGCCGTAATCGCCGCGCATGATCTCGCGGCCTTCCCGCACATCCATGGCAAGGTGAATGATGGGATTGTCCTTGGCCTGACGATGGATCTCCGACAGCAGATAATCCGGCTCCTGCTCGGTGAAGAAACCACCGCCTGAAACCGGCGGCAACTGCCCAGGATCGCCAAGCACGAGGATGGGCGTGCCGAAACTCATCAGATCCTTGCCGAGCTGCTCGTCCACCATCGAACATTCGTCGATGATGATGAGCGCCGCCTTGGCAAGCGGGCTCTGGCGGTTGATGGAGAACATCGGCGCGATGGATGTCTTGCCGGTTTCCTCATCTTCCACCGTTTCTTCACCGCGCGGGCGATAGATCAGCGAATGGATGGTGCGGGCGTTGGTCGCCCCGCGCGACCGCAGCACCTGCGCCGCCTTGCCGGTGAAAGCCGCAAACAGCACTTCCCCATCGACATTTTCCGCAAAATGTTTGGCAAGCGTCGTCTTGCCGGTTCCGGCATAACCGAACAGCCGAAAAACCGGCGTCCGGCCTTCCTTCAGCCAGCGGGAAACAGCCTTGAGCGCTTCGTCCTGTTGCGGTGAAAATAACATGCGCCCTCATCGCAGGATTCGAGCACCATGCGCAACAGAAAAAGAACGAAAGATGAATCATGCCGCAATAAAGGCCTCAATTCACCGCCTGCCTTTCAACAAGCTGCGCCAGCTGCTCCGCAACCGTGTTCCAGCCGTCAAAGAAACCCATCTCGGCGTGCCTGTCGCGATCCCCAGGATTTCGGTGCATCGCATAGGCCACATATTCCATACCTTCAGGGTGGTCGCGAAAACTCATGACGGCGGTGAGGAACGGGCGGGCGGAGGGACGAAAGCCTGCCGTCAGCGCATCGGTGAAGACCAGACGCTCCTCATGATCCACCGCCAGGAAACACCCGCTTATGTGATCGCCGAATGCCTTGCCGTCCTCACTGTAGCGCGTCTCGAAAGCGCCGCCGGGGAAAAGCTCCATTTTCTCAACGCGGCATTGGCCGGGATTCGGCACCCACCATTGTTCGAGGCTGGTCTTGTCGACCCACGCATTCCAGACGAGCCAGCGCGGCGCCCTTATGATCCTTGAAATCTTCAGATCGAGATCGGGATTGAAAGTGTCGGTCATTTGTCATTCTCCCCTTTCCATGAGGTCCTGTCCTGTTGCGCCATGACGAATTGTTCGAGCCGGTCCGTCCGGCCCTCCCAGATGGCGTGCTGTTGCGACAGCCAGCCCTCCAGCATCGAAAACCGCCCTCTTTCCAGCGAGCAGAACCGCACCCGGCCCTGCTTGCGCGTCACGATCAGCCCCGCACCCTCCAGTTGACGGATGTGTTTCATGAAGGATGGCAGGGCCATGTCAAAGGGTTCGGCAAGCGTTCCGATGCTCGCCTCCCCGCCCCCAACGTCAAAATCACCGCTCGCCTGGTCGGATCGGCAAGGGACTGGAAGATATCATCGAGTTCATCTGAATAGTTTTCCATAAGGCTAAGTATCACGGTAAAACACTTAGCTCAATGGATAAGTTTAAAAATCACAAAAAACACGTCGCGGCACGGAATAAACCGGAAGCCTGCGGTGTCTCTTGATGTGCTGGCGGCAGAGGCCGCCCGAACCAAGGAGGATATGTCCATGAAGATCCGCTTTATCGTTCCCGCCCTCGTTCTGGCTTTTGCCGGAACGGCCTATGCGGCCCCTGCGGTCGAAACGGTCAAGACCGAAAAAGGCAATGTTCTTGCCGGCGAAAAAGGCATGACGCTCTACACTTTCAAGAACGACAAGAAGGGCGTATCCAATTGCTATGACAAATGCGCGGTGAACTGGCCGCCGTTTTTCGCAGCCACGGGCGACAAGGCCGAGGGAGCCTATTCCGTCGTGACGCGCAAGGACGGCAAGATGCAGTGGGCAAAGGACGGCATGCCGCTTTATTACTGGGCCAAGGACATGAAAAAAGGCGATGCCACCGGCGACGGTATGAACGGTGTATGGGATGCCGCAAAACCCTGATGGCATGAATGGCGAAAAGCGGGGGAGCCTCTCCCCGCAGCCGGCAACTTCGAAACGGAGATGCTGGCGCTGATACCCATGCTGCGGCGTTATTCCCGCAGCCTGTCCCGTTCCGACGCCGATGGCGAAGACCTTCTGCAGGACTGCGTGGAAAAGGCGCTGACCAACAAAAGGCAATGGCGCGGAACGGCCCTGAAAACATGGGCTTACACGATAATGACGAATCTTTATCGCAACCGCCACCGCGCCGAGAAACGTCATCCGTCGGAAAGCCTCGAAGGCCATGAAACCATCGCCGTTGCCGATACGCTCGGCGATACGCTGGAGAACGACCGGCTGCACGGCGCTCTCGCCCTTCTTTCACCCGAGATGCGGGCGGTGCTGATGCTGGTGACGGTGGAAGGTTACAGCTATCAGGAGGCGGCAGAGACATTGTCGATCCCGGTGGGGACCGTCATGTCCAGACTGTCCCGCGCCCGCGAAACCCTTCGCCAGCACCTGGCGGCGGATAATATCATTCCCCTGCGGAGACCACGATGAAACGGCCAGACGCCATAACCGAAGACGACCTGCACGCCTATGTCGACGGACTTTTGTCCGAGGATGATCGCGCGGCTGTCGAGGCCTGGCTGACTGAAAGGCCGGAAGAGCAGAGCCGCGTGGAGGACTGGAAGAAACAGGCCGAAACCCTGCGAAATACATTCGCCGCCTACGCCGCTTCGCATCCGCACGACATGTCGATGTTTACCGCCAAAAAAACAAAGCCTGCATGGCAGGTGAAATCGTTTCTTCTGCGAACGGCAGCCGCCTTGCTGATCTTCACCGCGGGTACGGTAGCCGGCAGGCTTTTGCCGCAATCCTTCTCCACACCGCAGGACGTGGTGCTTGCATCGCTGCCGACGGATATTCCCGCGCAGGCGAAATCGGCCTATCTCATTTACGCGAGTGAAGTCCGCCATCCCGTCGAAGTCGGAGCCGGAGAGCAGCAGCACCTTGCGACATGGCTCGGCAAGCGGCTCGGTTACCCCTTCGCGATCCCCGATCTTTCCAAACTCGGATACGATCTCGTTGGCGGGCGTCTCATTCCCGTCAGCGGCAAGCCCGGCGCGATGCTGATGTATCAGGATAAGACCGGCCGTCGGGTAACGGTGCTGATCGGCCACAACGAGGAAAACCGCACCACCAGCTTCCGAATGGCCAGCGCCGATGGCATCGAGACCTTCTACTGGATCGACAACGAACTGGGCTATGCCGTTTCCGCCGAACTGACGCGTGACGAGGTGCAAAAGATCGCCGAGGAATGTTACCGCCAGTTCCCGGCCTAGGCGCCTACTTCAGCATCGGCCAGAGGCTGACGACCAGAAGGACGGCCATGGTGATGTTGAACCATTTGAGCCGCACGGGAACGGACAGCCAGTCGCGCAGCGCCGAGCCGAAGCCCGCCCAGGTCGAAACGCTGGGGAGATTGACAGCGGCGAAAACCACACCGACGATCAGAACGGTGATGAGATATTGCCCCTCATCCGTATAGGTCGCCATCGCCGTCACGGCCATCACCCACGCCTTCGGATTGACCCACTGGAAGGCGGCAGCGGCAAGAAAGCTCATCGGCACTGAGGCGGCCGTCCCTTCATTCAGGCTGCGGGATGTGCCGATCTTCCACGCGATCCAGACAAGATAAAGCCCGCCCGTGAATTTCAGCCCCGTATAAAGCAGGGGCACGGAGTGCAGCAACGCGCCAAGCCCAAATCCCACGCCAATCAGCAGCGAGAGGAACCCCGCCCCGATGCCCAGCATATGCGGTATGGTGCGGCGGAAACCGAAATTCACGCCGGAAGCAAAAAGCATCATATTGTTAGGGCCGGGCGTGATGGAGGTGGTGAAGGCAAACAGCACCAGCGCAACGAAGGTTTCGACAGTCATGATCTCTCCTGTGAAAAGACCCTATCCGCCGAACCACCGTCAAACCAGTCCGCTCACCCGATCGGCGCAGTCAAATTTTTTGATGGATCGATCATTCCCCTGCCGGGTTTGAGAAGTCGGAACAAAGGGCTATTGTCCCCTCAACCAACGCTGGAGCGAGCCCATGTATGACGACATGCCATCCGTCACCCTGCCATCCGGAAAAGAGGTTCCAGCCCTTGGCCTTGGCACCTGGAACATGGGAGAGAGCCGATCATCCGCGGCGCAGGAGGTCGAGAGTATTCGCAAGGCGATCGATCTCGGCATGTCGCTGATCGACACGGCCGAAATGTACGCCGATGGCCGATCCGAAGAAGTGGTGGGCTCGGCAATCGCCGGCCGCCGCGACGAGGTGTTTCTGGTGAGCAAGGTCTATCCCTGGAACGCCAGCGCAAGAGGAACGATTGAAGCCTGCGAGCGGAGCCTCGCAAGGCTCGGCACCGATCATCTCGATCTCTATCTGCTGCACTGGCGCGGCGAGCATCCGCTCACAGAAACGGTGGCGGCTTTTGAAAGGCTGAAAAAGGACGGCAAGATCGGCGACTGGGGAGTCTCCAATTTCGACACCGACGACATGGAGGCGCTTTTCGCCGTTCCAGACGGCAAAAAATGCGCCGCCAATCAGGTGCTCTACAACCTGTCCCGGCGCGGGCCGGAATTTTCGCTTCTGCCCTGGTGCCAGTGGCATGGCGTGCCGCTGATGGCGTATTCCCCGATCGAGCAGGGTCGCATCCTCAACAACCACGAGCTTATCCGCATCGCCAAAGCCTATCAGGCCACACCGGCGCAACTGGCCTTGGCCTTTCTTCTGGAAAGGGAGGGCGTCATCGCCATTCCGAAATCCGCAAACACTGCGCGCGTGGAAGAGAACCGTGGTGCGACAGATCTCGAAATCACTGATGAGGATTGGGCCGCACTAGACGCCGCCTTCCCGCCGCCGATGCGCAAGACACCGCTGGAAATGCTTTGATATAACAGAGCGTTAAGAGATTTTTTGGAATCAGGGACACAAGCCGTTGAATCAAAATGTGAGCGCAGAAAACCGGTCCTCGGTGCGCCGCTGCAACGGCCAATAACGGCGCGGCAAACCGCGCCGTCAGTTTTCAAAATACGCAGCACCTGGTTATGGTATGCGGTGCTCATATTCCTCTTTCAGCCCCAGCCAGCTGTCCCAGAAGGGTTTGGGTTCCTTTTCCTGGAGACGCGCAGCGAGAATATCGAGATGCGCATGCCAGCCGGCACCGACTTCGAGCCTGGTCTTCCGATTGGCCAGTCGACGATGGACCAGTGTCAGAAGCACGTCCTTGCCCAGAGCCTGAAGCTCGATCGATACCTCACCACCCTCACCCCAACTGAAGACGAGGCGATGCGGCGGAATAACGGTAATGATGCGCGAAGCCATCCTGTCCTCTTCGGAAAAACCCTCCGGGCGGTGGCCCGGCGGGTCGGAAAGCTCGTCATTGCGCCAGACCAGTTCGAACGGCGCATCTGGCGCAAGCCGCATTTCACCGGATGCCAGCCACCGGCGGCGTAGGTCGCTTTGTGTCAGATAGGCCCAGACCCGGTCGATCGGCCCCGGCAGGAGCCGTTCTATCTTCAGGGTCGTCGGCTCGACGAGCCGGCCATAGGTGTCAGGCATTGCAATATCAGCCATTGTCATTTCCTCCATTTGCAGGGGACTTTCCCTGATCATCCTCCCTGAGCATCTGCTCAAGAATATCGAGGCGGCTGTTCCAGAACTGCCGGTAGAAATCCAGCCATTCATGCGCGTCTGCCAAGGGTTCCGGCGCAAGGCGACAGACATGCGTGCGCCCCCTCACCTCGCGGCGGATAAGCCCGGCATTTTCCAGCGCCTTGATGTGCTTGGATGCCGCCGCGAGCGATATGTCGAACGGCTCGGCCAACTGGCTCACCGTTCGCTCCCCACGGGAAAGATCGCGCAGCATCGTGCGTCGCGTCGCATCGCCAAGCGCATGAAAGACAGTGTCGAGATGTGGAACAGATAATTCAACCATGTTGTTGAATATAAGCTGACGATCCGGAAAGTCAACCATGTGGTTGAATATATAAACGCAGGGCAAATCTCACCCCACGTCATCGCCTGCCGCCGACTGAACCAGTGCAGAAACGTAGATGGCCAATCGCCAAACAGAAGAAGTATGCGCGTCGATTGCGGCGACAACATCAAAACATTCTAATATAATAACACTTGCAATACGGAAAAAACGCTATTGATTAAATTACTCCGTTTATATTTACATCAAAGAAACCTGATTAACCCATGATACTGGCATAATAGTCGGGATCAATATTATCATGATTGGGAAATATACAAACCAGATGCAGGCCGCCATACTTTTGGAAGGCAACATCGCCGCCTCGCCACTGCCAAATCTGGTTAAGCAGCTTCAGACCGTATTCAACCGGCTCGGCGTAACCCTGGCGTGCCCCGGAATGTCTTCGACCTATGTGCAGATGTTCGGGCCAAACGATCTTCAGCTCACCGTCGAGTTCGTCGCGGGTCCAGCGGATCATGGCGTTTTCGCTGGCACGCTCGGCTCGCCGATCTCCGTCATGCTGGTGCCCGATGCTATCGACCGAATCCGGCGCCATAAATCCCACCTGCTCGTCTATATACAGCACGGCGTGTTTGGCGGAGTGATGCAGGAAAAGGGCATTGCCAGCCTGTTCAGTGAACTCGGCATGTACCAGCCCGGCCATTCGCTTGCCGAGTTTCTGGACCGGGTAAGATGCTTATCCATCGCCTGCGAAACGATCTGCACAAATGTGCCGGCAAGCCTCATCCACTGGACGCAGAGCAATATGCTGTTTTCGGCCGAGAGTTTCACGGCATTTGTCGAAGAGCCGATAGGACCCCTGACAGTTCACCCCCGCATTTACCGTGACGAGCCACCACCGGGTAGTACGGAGCAATGTGTCGGCATCCAGACGCTGGGAGCAGCAGACTATATCGGGCGCGAAATCAATGTGGAAGCAGCACCCGTTCCCTGGTCAGAACTATATGCGGGCGCGCTGACCTTCATCAAAATTGCTACCGAGAAAAACGGATATATTATCCCCGATGGCGACGTCTTCGGGATAGAGGACGATTCCGTTTCTTATCGGGTTCGCCATGTCGCCGCGACGGCCGGACAAGACTTACCGGACCAATATCAATTGACCCTTCGCTACTCCCGCAAACATGGCTATAGGGCGAACGATATCAAACGCCGGCTGACGGTCCCGGGCGGTGTCGATGGCGTTGAACGGCTGATAGGAACCGCGACGCCGGAAGCAAGAGCCGAGCTTCGGAAAATGCGCGAAAGCGAGGCGCTGGCCGAAGGTATTGGCGGCCGTCTCGTCGTGACACGACCTGCGGATGAACCACCACAGAATCCTGATCGTACAGGAAACGCACGCATCATACCCTTTGGAAAGCGCACCGGACTGTAGGTGGAAAAAAGACAAGCCCGCGACGTTGCGCGGGCTTGATATTCAACAGCAATTACTTTCCTTGCGGAAATTACATCCCCTGCGAACCACGGTTCATCGCTGCAATCCCCGTACGGCAAATCTCGATCAGGCCGAGCGGCTTGATGATGGCCACGAACTGGTCGATCTTGGACGACTTGCCGGTGATCTCGAAGATGAAGTGCTCCACCGTCGCATCCACGACCTTGGCCTGAAACGCATCGGCAAGGCGAAGCGTCTCGGCGCGGGCTTCGCCCGAGCCGGCGACCTTGATGAGCGCCACTTCGCGCTCGATCGGCCGCTCCTGACCCAGTTCGCGGGCGCGAACGGTGAGATCGAGAACCCGGTGCACCGGAACGATGCGTTCCAGCTGCGCCTTGATCTGCTCCAGCACGATCGGCGTGCCGCGTGTCACGATGGTGATGCGCGACAGATGCGCCTCATGCTCGGTTTCCGAAACCGTCAGGCTTTCGATGTTATAGCCCCGGCCGGAAAACAGGCCGATGACCCGGGCGAGAACGCCCGGCTCGTTGCTGACGAGAACCGACAGCGTATGATTTTCGACGGCAGCCGTTTCCTTCTGGATGAAATAGGCGGAGCCGGTGGGTTGTAGGTGTGCGTTCATGTCCTTTTCCTCTCCCGGCTCAGACTAGCTGACGGCCCTTGGCGTCGATGGCGTTGGCAACAGCTTCATCCGTCGCCTCATCCGGCAACAGCATCTCGTTGTGAGCCTTACCAGACGGGATCATCGGGAAGCAATTGGCAAGATTGGCAACACGGCAATCGAAGATGACCGGCCGGTTGACCGCGATCATTTCGGCGATCTTGTCATCCAGCTCCTTCGGATCGTCGCAATACATCCCGACTGCGCCATAGGCTTCCGCCAGCTTGACGAAGTCAGGCATGGCTTCGGTGTAAGAGTTGGACAGGCGGTTGCCATGCAGAAGCTGCTGCCACTGCCGCACCATGCCCATATACTGGTTATTGAGGATGAAAATCTTCACCGGCAGACCGTACTGGATGGCGCAGGACATTTCCTGGATGCACATCTGGATCGAGGCATCGCCGGCAATGTCGATAACCAGTGCTTCCGGATGCGCAACCTGAACGCCGATGGCCGCCGGCAGGCCGTAACCCATGGTGCCGAGACCGCCCGAGGTCATCCAGTGATTGGGCTCCTCGAAGCCGAAGAACTGCGCCGCCCACATCTGGTGCTGCCCGACTTCGGTGGTGATGTAGGTGTCGCGTCCCTTCGACGCCTCATAAAGACGCTGCAACGCATATTGCGGCATGATGACATCGTTGGAATTCTTGTAGGCGAAGGAGTTGCGGGCGCGCCAGCGCTCGATCTGCGACCACCAGTCGGCTGTCTGCGCCTTTTCCGGCTTCTTCGGCAAGGCGCGCCACAGGCGAACCATATCTTCCAGAACATGGCCGACATCGCCAATGACAGGCACGTCAACGCGAACCGTCTTGTTGATCGACGACGGATCGATGTCGATGTGGATTTTCTTGGAATTCGGCGAAAACGCGTTGATACGACCGGTAATTCGGTCGTCGAAACGCGCGCCGATGCAGACCATGACATCGCAATCATGCATCGTCATGTTGGCCTCGTAGGAACCGTGCATGCCCAGCATGCCGAGCCAGTTCTTGCCGGAGGCCGGATAAGCGCCGAGACCCATCAGCGTCGAGGTGATCGGGAAACCGGTCAATTCCACCAGCTCACGCAGCAGCCGGGTTGCTTCCGGGCCGGAATTGATGACGCCGCCGCCGGTGTAGAAGATCGGCTTCTTTGCCTTCGACATCAGTTCGATGGCCGCGTGAATGGCATTGAGATCGCCCTGGACCTTCGGCTTGTAGCTCTTCTGCTGAATGGCGGCGGAAGGCGGTGTGTAGGTGCCGGTGGCAAACTGGATGTCCTTCGGAATATCGACAACGACGGGACCGGGACGGCCGGTCTGCGCGATGCGGAAGGCCTCATGGATGATGCCTGCCAGCTCGTTGACGTCCTTCACCAGCCAGTTGTGCTTGGTGCAGGGGCGCGTGATGCCGACGGTATCACATTCCTGGAACGCGTCGGAACCGATCAGCGATGTCGGAACCTGGCCGGAAAGGCAGACGAGCGGAATGGAATCCATCAGCGCATCCTGCAGCGGTGTCACCGCATTGGTGGCGCCGGGACCGGACGTAACGAGCATGACACCGACCTTGCCGGTGGAGCGGGCATAACCTTCGGCCGCATGGCCGGCGCCCTGCTCGTGGCGCACGAGAATGTGCTGGATGTCTTCCTGCTGGAAAATCTCGTCATAGATCGGAAGCACGGCACCGCCAGGATAACCGAAGATGTGCTCGACGCCGTTGTCCTTCAGCGCCTGCAGAACAATCTCCGCACCTGTCATGCGATTGCTGTTTTCCGTATTGTCCTTATCCGTCATTGCCTGTTTCCATCCCGCTTTGGCTTTGGATATCGAGGAGCCCGAGGGCCTGTTTGAAGACATAAAAAAAGGCCCCTTAAGGAGCCTCGTTCAGCGCATGGGTGCTTTCGCCGGATGGTTACACCATCCTGCCCATGCGCCGTCCCACCACGATAAGTACGTTAAGATTTTTCATGGGCCGGAGTGTTAGCCAGAAATGCGCCAGCCGTCAACGCATATTGCAGGAAAAAATCGGAGCCGCCTTCTTTTATTGCCGGAAAGGGCGCTTCCACGAAATTTTCGAACGCAGCCGATACACCGGTTGTTAAGTATAATCGTTTAATATTGAAAACGCAGATGCTGCCCGAACCACCGCGATCATCCGCATGTACCGGGATAAGACGTGAGTAACGACGAGTTTCATAAGGCGTCCCGTATGGACGAGAACGAACGGCGGTCCGGCCAGCAGCCGGCTAACCGCATGCTGGGCCGCGTCATCGCCTGTGATGGCGCCCATGCGACCATTGCCGCCGAAACCGAGATCGGCTCAACCGATGTCGCCCAGCTCTGGTCCGTCGGCCGCCTGATTTCCATCGAAATGGGAACGAGCCGTGTTGCGGCGCTGGTATATGCCATGCGCACCGGCGAAGATTCTTGGTCATCGGACAGGCCGAACAGGCTGTTGATCGACGTGGAACTCGTGGGCGAAGTCTATCGCACCGAGGACGGCAGCGAACGCTTTTCCTCCGGCATTTCCCGTTACCCCTATCTAGGTGCGGTGGCGCATCGCATCCGCACGGGCGACCTTGCCAAGATCTATGATGGCGGCAAGCGTGACAGCTGCGTCATCGGCAAGCTGACGCAGGACGACACGATCGGCGCGGCCATCAACATCCCGCAAATGCTGGCCAAACATTTCGCCGTCGTCGGATCAACGGGTGTGGGAAAGACCACGGCGGTTACCCTGCTGTTGAACAAGGCGATCGAGACGGACCCCAAGCTGCGCGTCCTCATTCTCGATCCGCACAATGAATTTGCAGCCGCTTTTCCCGACCATTCGGTTGTTATCGACACCGATACGCTCGACCTTCCCTTCTGGCTGATGCGGCTCGAGGAATTCGCGGAAGTGATCTTCCGCGGCCGCAAGCCAGTGCCGGAAGAGATGGATGTTCTGCGCGAGATCATTCCGGAAGCGAAAAAGGCATTTCGCGGCACAGATGGCTCCGCCGTGCGCCGGACAACGGACAAGAGCGCGATCACGCCGGATACGCCGGTTCCTTACCGCATGGCCGACCTCCTCGCCCTTGTCGACGAGCGTATCGGACGGCTGGAAGGGCGCGGGGAAAAACCGGTATTGCGTTCCCTGAAGGGCCGCATCCTCTCGGCCATCAACGACACGCGCTATAATTTCATGTTCTCCAGCAATACGATCAGCGATAATATTCTGGAAACGGTGGCGCATATCTTCCGTATTCCCGGAGAAGGCAGGCCGATTTCGGTTTTCCAGCTGTCCGGCATCCCCTCCGAGGTGGTGAACTCGGTGGTTTCCGTCCTCTGCCGCATGTCCTTCGAGCTCGCAGTATTGGCGCGCGGTTCACTGCATATGCTGGTGGTTTGCGAAGAAGCGCACCGTTATGTTCCGGCGGATCCCGAACGTGGCTTTTTCCCCACCCGTCAATCAATCGCCCAGATCGCCAAGGAAGGCCGTAAATACGGCATCTCCCTCGGCGTCATCAGCCAGCGGCCGAGCGAACTGGACCAGACTATCCTGTCTCAGTGCTCGACCGTTTTCGCCATGCGGCTGTCGAACGAGATCGACCAGAAGATCATTCTGTCCGCCGTACCGAATGCATCGACCTCAACCACCAGCTTTTTGTCGTCCATCGGCAATGGCGAGGCCATCGCCTTTGGCGAAGCGGTGGGTGTGCCAATGCGCATGCGCTTCGACCGCGTCCCCACGGCCAAATTGCCGAAGGCAAGCGGCGCGGTCAGCCACACGCCCCATGAAACGCCCGATACGGTCGACCTGAACAGCATCGTCACCCGCATGCGCGCCACGGCCAAACCGGTCATCACCGGTTTTCAGCAAAGTGTCGAGGCAGCCTTTTCCGATCCGCTGGAGCCCATCGCCGGCCTCAAAGAAACAGACGACATGGATCGCTGGAAACGCGAATTGGGGACGGCTGCAACGGAAGGCTACGAGCCTTATCGTCCCGACATGCTGCCCGGACGTGCACCATCAGCGCCGCAGAATCCGCCGACAGAGGCCGACACCGCCTCCGACGCCGTTAACGACCTGCGCAGGGCCGGTTTCCAGATGCAGACGCAGAATGGGCCGCCTCCCGGCGATACACGCCCGTCGCTGAGGGAAAGCCTGCTGAAGAAGCCGCTCGGCAGCCTCTACCGCAAGGACTGACACCGGCGTTCATGGCTTAAGCCGCGCCCAGTCTTCCCCATCTGATTACGGAACCAGGTCATCTGCCGCTTGGCATATTGGCGGGTGGCAGCCGCCGATTTTTCGATCACCTCCGCCTCACTCATGCGGCCGGCCAGCATATCGGCAATCTGAGAAACGCCGATCGCCTTCATCGCGGTCGCATCGGGCGCAAGATTGAGGGCGAGAAGAGCTTTCACCTCCTCCACCGCGCCGCTCTCCATCATGGTTTCAAACCGCCGGTTGATGCGATCATGCAGCACCGGCCTGTCCGGTAAAACCACGATTTTTTGCGCCCGATCGGGATCGATGATCATCGGACCGCTCGCCTTCTGGAAATACCGGATCGACTTTCCGGTCGCCTCGATGACCTCCAGCGCCCGGACGATCCGCTGGCCGTCCCCCGGCTGAAGCCCTTCAGCCATAGCTGGATCAAGCCGCGACAATTCCGCGTGGAGAACCGCCGGCCCCTCTTCAATCAGACGGGACCGCAGCCTCTCGCGTATACCGTCCGGAATGGCGGGCATGTCGGACAGGCCACCCGTCAGCGCCTTGAAATAAAGCCCCGTGCCACCGACGATGACCGGAAAGCGTCCTTGCTTGCGCAAATCGGGAAGCAGGGCCGAAATCTCACGCAGCCATTCGCCTGTCGAATAGAGGCTGCTTGCCGGTACATGGCCGTAAAGCAGATGCGGCACGCCCTCCATCTCGTCTTCGGATGGCCGGGCTGTCAGCACCCGCAGCGTGTCGTAAACCTGCATGCTATCGGCATTGATGACGACACCGCCCCGCTCCCGCGCCAAACGAAGCGCAAGCGCGGACTTGCCGCTTGCCGTCGGTCCGGTTATCAGGATCGCATCAAAATTCTCATCAAGGTTTTTCATCATGGCTTTCGTTGCCACGCTTATCGCCAATCCGTCAAATCCTGTTCTGACACCGGCCCTCGGCGAAGCCGCCGCAAAGGCCGTCAACGCATCGAGCCTCTACTGGCTGGCTGATGGCATTGCCTGCGATATTGCCCTGCCCTCCGGCACGGATGCGGAAGCGGCCCGCAACGCCATTGCAGGCGCGCTTGCCGGCCAGCCGATCGATATCGTGGTTCAAGAACAGGACAAGCGACGCAAGAAGCTTCTGATCGCCGATATGGATTCGACCATGATCGGCCAGGAATGCATCGACGAGTTGGCTGCAGAAGTGGGACTGAAAGACAAGGTCTCCACCATCACCGCCCGCGCCATGAATGGCGAGATCGCTTTTGAGCCGGCGCTCAGGGAGCGCGTGGCGCTGCTGAAAGGCCTGCCGGTCTCCGTGATCGACGACGTCATCGAAAAGCGTATCACGCTCACCCCCGGCGGCAAGGAACTGATCGCCACGATGAAGGCCAAGGGCTATTATACTGCCCTCGTTTCCGGCGGTTTCACCGTCTTTACCGGCCGTGTGGCCGCCATGCTGGGTTTTGACGAGAACCGTGCCAATCTGCTCGGCGAAGCCAATGGTGAGCTCGACGGCACCGTTGCCGAACCGATCCTCGGCAAACAGGCCAAGGTGGATGCGCTGAACGATATCGCCACAAAACTCGGCATCTCGCCGGATGAGGCAATGGCGGTCGGCGATGGCGCCAACGATCTGGGCATGTTGCATCTGGCCGGCGCGGGTGTCGCCCTGCACGCCAAGCCCGCCGTTGCGGCAGAGGCGCAGATGCGCATCGACCATGGCGATCTCACCGCGCTTCTTTACATTCAGGGTTACCGCAAGACGGATTTTGTCATTCCATGATCATCCGCGAGACACAAAGGCTCATTCTGCGCGAGTGGAAGGAGAGCGACCGCAATTTGTTCCGCGAAATCAATGCCGACGAAAAGGTCATGGAATTCTTCCCCTTCCGCCGCAGCCATGCGGAAGCGGACGCGGTTCTCGAAACCATCAATGGCATGATCCGCGGCAGCGGCTACGGCTTTTATGCCATGGAGCTGCGCGAGACCGGCGAAGTCATGGGCTTCTGTGGTATCTCCCCCGTCATGAACCTCGATCCGCCCTTCCCGGTCGGCACCATGGAAATCGGCTGGCGGCTCGCCACGCGTTTCTGGGGCACGGTTATGTGACGGAAGCCGCGCAATCGCTGCTCGTCATGGCTTTCGATGAAAAGGAAACGCCGGAAATCGTTTCCTTCGCCGTCCGTGACAACCATCGTTCAACGCGGGTGATGGAGCGCATCGGCCTGAAGCGTGACCCTTCGCGCGACTTCGATCATCCGCGCGTGCCGGAAGATACCCATCCGCATCTGCGCCCTCACGTCACCTATGCGCTGACGCTGGAGGAATGGCGGGCACGACAGGCGCAGTAACGCCCTCGCCCGCCAGTTCGGCAATTATTTCACCGCCGCATTGCCGCCATCGGCAAACAGGGCCGATCCGGCAACGAAGCTCGACATCGGGCTGGAGAGGAAAAGGGCGGCCTGCGCCAGCTCCTCCGGCTCCGCAATGCGTTTCATCGCATGCAGCCCCGCCGCCCATTCCTTCTGGGCCGCATCTCCCGCCATCGGCGTATCGACGCCGCCCGGAAGCAGCGCATTGGCGCGAATGCCCTTGACGGCGTAATCGGCAGTAATACCTTTCACCAGCCCCATCAGCGCCGCTTTCGATGTGCCATAGGCTGCCATTCCGGGTATGCCGGCGCTGGTGCCGACGAAGCTGGAGATGAAGACGACCGAGCCGCCTCCCCGCTTCAACATCGCAGGGATCTGGCTGCGCACGCCGAGAAATGCGGAAGTAAGATTGGCGGCGATCACATGATCCCATTCCTCGACCGAAATCTCCGCAAGCGGCTTCATCGCCCCAACCGCACCGGCATTGTTGACGGCGATATCGAGACCGCCAAAGATGGTCATGGCCACCTCCGTCAGGCGGGCATGGGTTTCCTCAATGCCAACGTCACCCACGACGGTGTGAACGCGACCGCCGGCCTGGCGAATGGCGGAAGCCACATCCTCAAGTGCCGCTGCGCCACGCGCGTTGATGATGACGGCCGCACCCTGTTCAGCAAACAGCCTTGCCGTCGCCCGGCCGATGCCGGATGACGCACCGGTGATGATTGCAACCTTGTTTTCGAGTAATTTCATATCCTTGGCCTCCGTTCGATGGAGACCAAGAATTAAAGAGCGACCGGGATCACAACCACCCGATTCCTGACGAACCGGGCGAAAGGCGCTTTATTCCAGCGGCAGCGCCACGACGCGCAGATTGCCCTGAGCATCTGCAACCATCATATGCGCATTCTTGCGGCCTTCGGATTTCAGGCCGTTGATGCGCACCAGCACATCGCCCGGAACCTCCATGAAATCCTGCCCGACCTCGACGATGATATCGCCCGGCTTCATGCCCTTCTGTTCGGCAGGCGAACCCTGATCGACGCTCGCGACAAGCACGCCTTCGACGCTTTCGGCGATACCCTTCTCCGCTCGCAGCTCGTTGCTCAGAACAACGAGGTTCATGCCGAGCACGCTCTGCGGTGCTTCGCGCACCTCGGGGGTCTGGTCCTGCGCCTGATCGTCGCTGCCGCCATCATCAGGTGTCACCACGCCGCCGTCACCGTCCTCGGCCTGCGGATCATCCGTTGATGCCTTTTCATCCGGCGTGTCGAGCAATTGGCCGAGCTTAACCTTGAGGGTCTCTTCCTTGCCGTCGCGCAGCACAACCACGTCGACTTCCTTGCCAACAGGGCTTTCCGCCACGATCCGCAGGAGATCGCGCATCTCGTGAATATCCTTGCCGTCGAATTTCAACACGACATCGCCGGCCACGATCGGGCCGTTTTCAACCGGACCGCCCTTGGCGACACCGGAAATCAACGCACCCTTTGCGCTTTCCATGCCAAGGCTTGCGGCCACGTCATCCGTGACAGGCTGCACGCGAACGCCGAGCCAGCCACGACGCGTCTCGCCGAATTCGATGAGTTGCTGCACGATATTCTGCGCGAGTTCCGTCGGAACGGCGAAACCGATACCGATCGATCCACCGCTCGGCGAAATGATCGCCGTATTGATGCCGATTACCTCACCCTTCATGTTGAAGAGCGGACCCCCGGAATTGCCCTTGTTGATCGCCGCATCCGTCTGGATGAAATTGTCATAGGGACCGGCATTGATGTTGCGGCCACGCGCCGAGATGACGCCGACCGTCAGCGATCCGCCGAGGCCGAAGGGATTGCCGATGGCCATCACCCAGTCCCCGATGCGCATGCTGCGCGAATCACCGAACTTGACGGCCTTCAGCGGCGTTTTCGGCTCCACCTTCAATACGGAAAGATCGGTCTTCGTATCGGTGCCGACAAGCGTCGCCTTGAGCTTCGACCCGTTCGGGAAAATCACCTCGATGGCATCAGCGCCCTCGATGACGTGGTTGTTGGTGACGACGTAGCCGGCCGGATCGATGACAAAGCCGGATCCCAGCGAACTGACCTTGTCGCCACCTTCCGGTTTCTGGTTGTCGAAATAATCCTTGAAGAACTCCTGGAAGGGAGACCCTTCCGGCAGCTTCGGCGGAACGGGGCCCTTGCCTTCGGTCCTGACGTTCTGCGACGTCGAAATATTCACCACCGCATCCAGAAGCGGCTCGGCGAGATCGGCCACCGATGCCGGCCCGTGGCTCTGCGCCCATGCCGCAACCGGGGCCGAAAGGCTACCCGCCACAAGCGCGATGCCCGCGACTGCGGCAATGCTGCTGCGAAAAGGCGAAAGAAGGGTCACGGCCATAAGCGTCCTCGCGTTTCAAATAGTCTTGCCCTGCATATATCGTCAAAGCATAAGGCGGAATGATGAAGTGTAAAAATACCTTTTCGTGAACAGGCGGATGACGCCCTGCCCCGACCTACAGCTTTGCCACGAAAACCGACCCAAAGGAAAGGGCCGGCCAAAACCCGTCCTAAAATTACCAACACGGCTGCTCAACCCTCTCCTCCGTCATCCTCGGGTCAGGCCCAAGGATGACGTCGTGCGCGGGGGGCCGTCAAAAAGAAAGGGGCCGGTAAAAACCGGCCCCTCCACTAGTATTTGATCCGTTATCAGTTCGCCGGTGCCGGCGCAGGCGCGGCGGGCGGCGTGGACGGAGCACCGTCGATGTTGTTGAAATAACGGAAGAAGGTCGAGTCCGGGGAGAGGACCAGCGTCGTGCCGGTTCCGCTGAGCGAGCTGGAATAGGCCGCCATCGAACGATAGAACTCGAAGAAGCTCGGATCGCGCTGGAAAGCTTCGCCGAACACCTTGTTGCGCTCCGCATCGCCCTCACCCCGAAGCACTTCGGACTGGCGACGTGCGTCGGATTCGAACTCCACCACCTGACGATCGGCGATAGCGCGGCGGCGCTGCGCTTCTTCGTTACCACGGGCGCGGATCAGTTCGGCTTCAGCCAGACGTTCCGACTTCATGCGCTCAAAGGTCTGCTGGGACACTTCCTGCGTCAGATCGGTACGGCGGATGCGGACATCCACGATGCTGATGCCGAGCGATTCCGCGTCGGGACGCAGGTCGTCACGCACTTCCTGCATCATCGATGCACGCGCATCCGAGAGCGCGGATTCAAAGCCGCGCAGACCGTAGACCCGGCGTAGCGACGCGTCGAGACGGGTGCGAAGCCGCGATTCCGCCGACATCTGGTCACCGGAGACCGTCTGCCGGAAGCGGCGTGCATCCGTGATGCGATAGACGACGAAGGCATCAACCTCGTAGAACTTGCCGCCGGACACCTGAACACGGATATTGTCGTGATCGAAGCGCAGGGCCCGGTTCTCGACATATTGGACCCGGTCGGCATCCATGAAGGCGAAGGGCAGCTTGAAATAGAGGCCCGGCGCGGTTTTCACATCCTGGATCTGACCGAAGCGCACGACGATGGCCTGCTGGCGCTCGTTGACGACGAAGATCGAGGAATAGCCGAAGAAAAGCAGAACGGCGAGACCGACGAGAACGGCCGTAAGACGGTTGCTCATATCAGTTGCCTCCCTGCTGTGCTGCGCCGGTATTGCCGCGCATGATCTCATTCAGAGGCAGATAAGGCACCACGCCCTGTTTCTCGTCGATGATGACCTTGTTGGAGCCCTTCAGGACCTGTTCCATGGTTTCCAGGAACATACGCTGACGGGTCACATCCGGCGCTGTGCGATACTGATCGTAAATGGAGATGAAGCGCTGCGCCTCACCCTGCGCCTCGTTGACGACACGCGACTTGTAAGCATTCGCCTCTTCGACGATCTGTGCGGCCTGACCACGTGCGGCACCCAGCTTCTGGTTGGCGTACTGGTTGGCTTCCTGAACGAAACGATCCTCGTCCTGCTCGGCACGCTGCACTTCATCGAACGCATCAGCCACTTCGCGCGGCGGCGCCGCATCTTCGATAGCCACGGCATTGATGGAAATGCCGGCGCCGTAACCGTCCATGGTGGACTGGATGATGGTGCGCACATCTGCCGCGATCGCCTGACGGTTATCACGGAAAATGTCCTGTGCCGGACGGCGGCCGACGACTTCGCGCATGGCGCTTTCGGATACCTGCTGCAGCGTCTCAGCCGGGCTGTCGACGTTGAAGAGGTAGGATTTCGGATCGGAAACCGTATAGAGCACCGAGAACTGCACGTTGACGATATTTTGGTCGCCGGTCAGCATCACGCCGCTCGACGAGGAAGACGAGGCGCGCGAACCGATGTTCTGCTGCTGCTCGGTCACCTTGACGATTTCAACCGTCTCGATCGGCCACAGATGGAAATGCAGGCCCGGCATCGAGATTTCGTCCTTCGGACGCCCGAAACGCAGTTCAACGCCGCGCTCGTCCGGCTGGACGGTGTAGATGGACTGGATGCCAAGGAATACCAGAACGACGAGAACGAGGATCGCAACCGCGCCGCCGTTGAAGCCGCCTGGCAGGACATTCCTGAAACGGTCCTGACTGCGCCGGATGATCTCTTCCAGATCGGGCGGGCCGCCATTGCCGCCGCCGCCACCGCCGCGAGGCCGGTTAGGCCCCTGCCCCCATGGGCCGCCACCGCCGCCCTGGTTGTTTCCTCCACCGCCGCCGCCCCAAGGGCCGCCGCCGCCATTCTGATTGCTCCAGGGCATCAATACCTCTTTATAAAAGCCTCTCCCGGTTCCGTTCGAAAGCGATTGCTCGCGTGCGGCGGGAATATCGACCCGTTATAAGAAGGAGAAGCGTCCGTTTCAACGCAGAGGTGGTAACTAAATACCCAATCAGGGTAAATAGTTCACTTTGACGCGGCTCTTCGCAAATAAGTGGTGAACAGAACGGGATAATTGTCCCTTTCCCCTGCGGGAGCGGCATTTTCCTCGACTTTTTCAAACACGGCCGGATCTATTTCCGGAAAAAAAGTGTCGCCATCGAGCTTTACCGCCACATGGGTGACGGAAAGTTGATCGGCAAACGGCATGGCCTGACGGTAAATTTCCCCGCCGCCGGCCACGAAAACCTCATCCACCCCAAGTTCCGCAGCCTTTGTCTTGGCAAGCTTCAGGGCGTCTTCCAGCGATGAAACGACATCCACACCCGCCGGTCTGTAGTCTGCATTGCGGCTGACGATGATGTGCGGCCGACCCGGCAGGGGGCGCTCGCCAACGGACAGAAACGTCTTGCGGCCCATGATGAGCGGCTTGCCCATCGTCATCGCCTTGAAGCGCTTGAGGTCGGTGGAAAGCTTCCACGGCATGTCGAGGTCGCGGCCGATAACGCCGTTTTCCGAGACCGCGACGATGAGGGTGACGCGCGGCTCGCTCATACCGCGATCGGCGCCTTGATGCTTGAATCGGCCTCGTAATTCTCAAGCGTAAAGTCTTCGAATTTAAAGGCGAAAAGGTCCTTGACGTCAGGATTGAGACGCATCGTCGGCAGGGCCTTGGGCGTGCGCGTCATCTGCAGCTTCGCCTGTTCGAAATGGTTGGCGTAGATATGCGCATCGCCGAGCGTATGGACGAAATCGCCCGGCTTCAGGCCCGTGACCTGCGCCACCATCAGCGTCAGAAGCGCATAGGATGCGATGTTGAAGGGAACGCCGAGGAAGATATCGGCCGAGCGCTGGTAGAGCTGGCAGGACAGCTTTCCGTCAGAAACGTAGAACTGGAACAGGCAATGGCAGGGCGGCAGCGCCATCTCATCCACCAGCGCCGGGTTCCACGCCGAAACGATGTGACGGCGGGAATTGGGATTGGTTTTAAGGGCCTCGATCAAAAGCGCGATCTGGTCGATATGGCGGCCGTCAGGTGCCGGCCAGGAGCGCCATTGCGCGCCATAGACGGGCCGAGATCGCCGTTCTCGTCGGCCCACTCGTCCCAGATGGAAACGCCGTTTTCCTTGAGATAGGCGATATTGGTGTCACCCTTCAGGAACCACAGCAGTTCATGGATGATCGAGCGCAGATGCAGTTTCTTGGTGGTCAGAACCGGAAAACCTTCGGAAAGGTCAAAACGCATCTGGTAACCGAAGACCGAGCGCGTGCCGGTGCCGGTGCGGTCTCCACGGTCGGAGCCGGTTTCCATCACATGCCGAAGAAGATCGAGATATTGTTTCATGCGTTCTGCCGCCGATTCCCTGATATCAGTGGAATATAATAGCACAGGGCGGCAGAACCAATCACCTATTCAGGGCTATCCCCGGCTCAAATCAGAGCGACTGGAGTTTGCCCAGTTCCTTGGCGACAAGGTAATAGAAAGTGACGCGCGACTTGGAGCGATCAGCAGCCATGGCCTTGGCGGTGGCATCAATCGCCTTGTCGGCGCTGTCATCGGTCACGCCGAGCTTCTTGCCGCACCAGCTCGCCTTCACACGCGCAAGCTCTTCCGGATCGGAAGCGGACACCAGCGATGAATCCCGGTTGCGCAAGGCAATGCCGAGATGCTTGACGATCTTGCCGACAATGGCTTCGTCGGCTGCTGCATCGTATTTCTTCACATCTGCGAGATAGTCAGTCATGTCCACTCCTTCGTGTGTCCCCGGCCCGGTGTTGTTTCTGGTGACCGGTTGCACGGAGAATGTGTCAGCAATCCCTCGTCGTCAAGAATAGTCTAAATTGCCGGGCGCAAACACGAAACCTTTTCATGGAATTGTCATCGCCCCCCTTTTCTCGGCCACGGGAAACGCCTATATGAGCCTTGCCGGGGCAACCCGGCTATGGCGATAAACGGTCGGTGTAATAAACCTATTGGACCCGGGGGCGGTACCCGGCGCCTCCACCAAAAACCGGCGGCTTTCTTGAACAAGGCCGGCTTTTGATGGGGGCGAAATAGGATCGACAAGGGCGTAAAGATCGAACTTTTGCTCGGCATGATACCGCCGTTATCGGGTCACAAGTGTAGTTGCAAACGACAACAACGCTAAGGAATACGCTCTCGCTGCCTAATGGCGGTGCGGGAATTCCGCTCTAAGTCCTCACGGTTAGCCCCGTGAGGCGGGGTTCGGAGGTACCTGGCAACAGAAACCTCCACCTTCTCCATTTTGCCTGAATTGGTTATATGATAGCTGACTTGCGATCGGCATCGGCTTTTCCGTTGCTGCCGTTCAGGACATTGCGTATACTTGGGCAACGCGTAGCCGTCAGGACCGAATAGATACTGGCTCAAGGATTACGCAAAGATTCAAAGTGTTACAGCGTCCTTGGCGCGCATGACGCGCCGCGCTTTAAAAGACGTTCGAATAAGGGAAAGACAGGACCGCATGGGGCAGGATCATATCCGTTACGACATTCTCGCACAGGATGCCCTTCGCGGCGTTATTCGTAAAGTTTTGGGTGAAGTGGCCGCAACCGGCCGCCTGCCCGGCGACCACCATTTCTTCATCACCTTCCTGACCGGCGCGCCCGGGGTGCGGATTTCCCAGCACCTCAAGGCAAAATATGCCGAGCAGATGACCATCGTCATCCAGCACCAGTTCTGGGACCTGAAGGTGACCGAAACCGGCTTCGAAATCGGCCTGTCCTTCTCGGACACCCCGGAAAAGCTGGTCATTCCCTATAACGCCATTCGCGGTTTCTACGATCCTTCGGTCAATTTCGAACTTGAGTTCGATGTGCCCCTGGCCGACGAGGAAGAGATGGAAGACGCCGAAATCACCGCCTACCCCGTTTCCAACGAGGCAAAACCGGCTTCCACCGCCGAAGCCCCAAGGCCGGTGAGGAAAAGAAGGAAGGCTCCGTCGTTTCACTGGATGCTTTCCGCAAGAAGCAATAACAGCTTCCTGTCTGACCGCGCGAAACTCAAGGAGACATATCCGCATGGCCGCCGATATCGTCAATCTGCGTCAGTTTCGAAAGCAGAAAGCCCGCAGCGAAAAAGAAAAACAGGCGGAGCAAAACCGCCTGTCCTTCGGCCGGACAAAGGCGGAAAAAAATCTGACATCGGCCCTTAACGAGAAAGCCGAAAAGGCACTCGATCAGAGGCGGCTCGAAAAAGACGACGACAGGACTGACAGGGACTGATCATCCGGCTTTGAAGGCCCGGAAAATCCTCCCGGGAAATCATCACAGAATAGCGAAACAGAGGCTTACCGGCGAAATATGATTGAGATTTCCAGCCGGGGAGCGATCTGATGATCCGCAAGCATTCCGCGACATTGCACGGCCACCGCACCAGCATTTCGCTCGAGGATGCCTTCTGGGACGAGCTGAAAATCATCGCCGAAAAGCGCAAGATCAGCTTCGCCGCCCTGCTTGCCGAAATAGACGACAACCGGCCAGCCGACAGCAATCTGTCCTCATCCTTGCGGGTCTATGTGCTGAACTGGCTCAAGACCCGCTGAACATTTTCGGTAGCGTGAGCGATTGAAACCCGAGCCCGGTTTCCGCGCCGGGTGACTACTAATATTCCCGCCGAAAACTCGTAACGCGGTGAAAGCATTCATTAAACATTAGCTGATTAATCTGCGCTCCAAGGCATCCCCGTATTGCGTAGCCTTGCTTTAAATTTCTGTTTCAGACCTTTCAAATCCACACTTCCGCCACGAGGCGCCCCATGGCTTCCGCCGTTTCGGGAACGAGCATCGCTGTTTCCGTCCTCTCCTCCTCAACCTCGTCTTCAACCGTTTCCGAATTAAAAGCGCAGATTGCCGAAAAGCAGTCGGAGCTTTCCCAGGCCACCGAAGCGAAAGCCCAGGAAGAGCTGAAGAGCGCAATCGCATCTATGAAGGCTGAGCTCGAAGCGCTCGAAAACAGCGCCGACAGATCGGCCTCCCCAGGCGAAAGCGCGGACAAGCCCATCCTGTCCGGAGAAAGCAGCAGGATCGGCACCAAAAATTTCGACGCCAATACGCCTTTCGGCGAGCGCGAAAGCTGGATTTGACGGGCTATCGGATAATTTTGGCAAAGCAGTTGAAGCGTCACGTATCCGGACCGCTCCAAAATTCATCCTGAGACAAAGTCTCTAACCTCTCGCCAAACGCCTTGTCATCCTCGGGTCAGGCCCGAGGATGACGAGGTGTTTGGGGAAGGGTTTCATAACTTCTGCAACCGGCAGAACGATTGCTGCCCATCGCGAAAAACTTACGGATTAGCCGGCGCGTTTTCCGGCGAAAGTTCCCTGATGGCGTTCTCCGTCGGCGGCACAATCAAAACAGGTGCGGACTGTCGCTCGGGAGCGGGCTGTTGCTGTTGCTGTTGCTGTTGCTGTTGCTGTTGCTGTTGCTGCTGCAACCGCTCCTGCTGTTCCTTTTCCTGTCGAAGCCGCTCCTCGGCCGCGGCCTTCAGCCGCGCCTCCTCTTCCGCCTTGGCCCTGGCTTCCGCCTCCACCCGCTCCTTCTCCGCCTGACGTTCGGCCGCCTCGAAACGGTAGAGAGCCACCTCGCGGCGCAGGCGCTGTTTTTCAAGAACGCTTGCCTGCATGGCTTCGACGCGGCGGCGTTCCTTTTCGAAAGCCCGAAGCGACAGATAGTTGCTGAGTGCCGAAACATCGGTCGTCAAAGCCGGTGCGGCAAGCGGGCCGTTGTAGTTGAGGCGTACCGACGGTTCGGCCCCGGCGACCGTCTCCGTGCCGGGATTGAAGAGAAGATCAAGGTCGCCATTCACGGTCGAAGCGGCAATATCGACCGTCGCATCGGCAGTCAGCGTCACCGGATCGATCCCGGCGCGCAAATTCTGGAAGTGAAGCGCGCCGCCATTCAGCGAGAAAGGCAGGGCCACATCGCCGAGCGCAACTTCACCCTGCCAGAGGCTCTGGTCGACCAGCGGCCGCACCTTGGGCGCGTCGATCGGTTGCTGCAGACCATCCGCCCCTTGCAGGATCGGCGGAAAGGCGCCGGGATTGAGACCCTTGAGAACCAGTCCACTGGCACGGATTTCACCCGAGCCACCTGCCGATTTCAGGATCTCGGCAACACTTTTGCCAGTCGATTCAGCGGTCAGGTCAATCGCCACCCGGCCGGTCGCGACCGGGCCATTGGCGTTCGCCCATAATATCGGCTCCGGATTGGCGTCGGCCACCGCGATCTTGGTGCGAAAGATGCCCGCCCCCTGCCCCGTGGACATGGCGAGCCGCCCGCTCAGCTTGCCGCCCATGAAGGTGCCGGCAACTTCGTCAAGCGCCAGACTGCCCTCATCATGCGTGACCTTGGCCGAAAGGCCGGTGACAGTGCCGAAGGGACCAGCCTCGAAGCTCTCCGCCTTCAGCGATAGCGACGCCTTGAGCTGCGGGAAAGCCGGCATGGCAAGAGGCTTGGCATCGAGCGCGCCGGTTTCCGGATCGATCACCGGTCCGTAAATCGCGTCTCCCAACCAGGCGAGATCGGCAGTTCTGACGGCAAGGTCGCCGGTAACGGGATAGGGCGCGGCACGTTCAACCGTCAGATTGCCCGAGAACGGGTTGCCGCCAGCCTGCCCGCCGATCCCGGAAAGAGCAATCTTCTCTCCATCCACCGCCACTTTGCCATTGGCCTTCAACGCCATGCCGCCGCCAAGCTGCGGCAGGCCCACGGCGTTCATGATGAGATATGGCTCGATATCGGCGCTTTCGAGCGCCACATCCGCACTGCCCTCACCGAAATTGGCGGCCGCAACGGCAAAGGAGCCATTCATCGAAAAATGCGTGCGCTCCGTCGAGAAGCGGATATCGGTCTGGGCGGGCGAACCGAGCGTGCCATTGAGCTTGATGGAAAGAAGCCCCTCCCCATCCGCATCAAACGGCAATGGATCAAGCCCGGCCTGCCCGAACAGGATGGCCGTCGACTGGTTTTTCAGGACCGCTTCAAGAGACATCGCGGTGTCGTCGGTGATCGACAGGAAATCCGGCATCTTGGCGACGGCCGACAGGCGGCTGCCATTGACGGTGCCAGAAACCGCGACATTGGCGCCGCCGTTCTCGCTGTTGACCGAAACATCCATGGCAAGGTCGGAATTGGCGTACCAGGGCGCACTCGCCGCCAGACGGCTGAGGAATGGATGATCTGGCAATTTCTGCTGCAGCATGGTGAAGAACGGCTGCATGTCCGTCGCATGCAGGTTCACCGTGCCCTTGCCCGCATATTTCAGCAGCGAGCCCTGCAACTGCCCCTTCGCCTTGACTTCAGCACCGGCAATATCGCCCGCCGTCATCTTTTCAAGCGAGAGAACGCCGCCCGCCATGGTGAAGGCGGTTTCGACGTGATTTGCGGTTACGCCGGCCATATTGAACCGGTCGGCCTTGAACTTGGCATCGATACGATGGTCGAGAACCGAACTGCCGACCTGGTCGCCAAGCGCCAGGCTGCCGAGGGCCTTCAGGGCATCGAGGTCGATCTCGTTGCCAGCAAGATCGATCGAAAGATTGGAGGTCTTGCCGTCCGAGCGCCGTTCCAGCTGCCCCTTCAGCGAAGCGTCGCCAATCGCAAGCTCGAGATTGTCGAAACGCTGGTTGAGCGTCGTCAGAGAGACATCGGCTGAAAAACCGGCGGCATTGAGCTGGCGGATCGCCGGATCGACGGAACCGGAAAGCCAGTTTGCCAGACCCGAAGGCTGGTTGGAGGCGAGGAGAAGATTGCCGTTGAAAGCGGGGCCGCCGAGCAGCGTCAGCGATCCCTTGGCCTCCAGCTGCGTCCTGCCGGGCAGCGTCGCCACGGCGTTCACCACCTGCCAGCCGCTACCGTCGGGGCGCACATCCAGCCGGATGTCGCGAATGGTCGTGTCGTCGGAAACGAGCGCCGGAAGGCTGATGCTGGCCTTGCCCGGAACCGGCGGAACCGGAATGCGGGCAACCATCGCGGCAAAAGCCTCGATACGCTGGCGCACGGAGGCGGTTGGCTGGCGCGAGGTCTTGCCCGTCTGCACGACGGGCGGCGCGAAACGGGCGACATCGATCTGCTGGCCATCCGCCGTCAGCAGGAATTCCGGCTTGGCCCCGGTATCGAGCGTCGCCTCGCCGGTCACGACATAAGGATTTTCGCTGCCGCCGAGTTCCATGCGGTAGCTCGGTATGCGCACGCTTTCATTCGTCAGCTCGAAACTGCCGCGGGTGCGCGGCGAGGAAAAGAGCGATTGTCCAGCCTGCTGCTTCTGCTTTTCGTCTTCGCGGAAACTGAACGAGAAAGAACCGCTATAGGCGGGTTTTCCAGCTGTCGCGGCAATCGCACCATCCAGATCAACCTCGACCGGATGCTCGTCCGGCACCACACGGACCCGCAGGCCCATGCGCCCGGCTGCATAATCCGGCTCGCTGCTGGAGAGCGAGAACGAGCCGGGATGCCCGTCAACCGCGGCACGCCCCTCCGCCTTCCATGGCCCGGCCAGCGAATTGGCGGACATGTCGGCATTGAGACCGGTCACCACGCGGTTGCGGCCGGATTGCTCGTCGATGAATTCGATCTGCCCGCCTTCGATCTGCACGCTTTCCAGAACCACGGTGCGGGCTGGAATTTCCGCCCGGCTGCCGCGCATCCAGTCCAGAGTGCCATCTTTCAGCAACCTGATCTTGGCCTTGGGCTCCTCGATGCGCATATCGAAGATGCGCGCTTCACCGGAAAGGAAAGGTGCCAGTTCGGCATCCATGGAAAAACGGGCGACCTGAATGAGCGGCGATCCATCTGCATCCGTTCCGGCGCGCACATCATGCAGCGTCACAGAAGGGAACGGAAGAAGTCGGGCCTCGACACGGCCATGCACCACCACCTTCTTGCCCAGAATGCGGCTTGCCTGATCCTCGAAATCACGGCGGAAATCCGTCCAGTCAACGAAATAGGGAATAAGCAGCGCCGAAAACAGCACCACGGCCAGCAGTCCGCCCAGAAAAACCAGAATACGCCCGAGCACTGACCTGCATCTCCCTTCGCGAACGCTGCAAACCTATTCTTATTTGCCTTAACGGCAAGCAGCCTTTTGTACCAATCAATTGTGAGAATGATCAGAGAAGACGGAACAACTTGCCCGGATTGAAGATATTATCGGGATCGAGCGACGTTTTGATGGCACGCATCACATCGAGCGCATTTCCCGCCTCTTCGGCCAGAAAACTCATCTTACCCTGGCCGATGCCGTGTTCACCGGTGCAGGTGCCGTCCATGGCGATGGCCCGGCGGTTGAGGCGGGCGACGAAGGCTTCGGTTTTCGAAACGCTTTCGGCATCCTTGCCATCGAACAGGATGAGCACATGGAAATTGCCGTCGCCCGCATGGCCGACGATCGGTGCCAGAAAGCCGTTTTCCGCAATATCCTGCTGGGTTTCCACCACGCAGTCCGCCAGCCGCGAAATCGGCACGCAGACATCGGTGGAAAGTCCGTCGAGGTGGGGGGCAAGCGCCCGCGATGCCCAATAGGCGTCATGACGCGCTTTCCAGAGCTTGTTGCGTTCTGCCGCATCGCTGGTCCAGCGGAAATCGACACTGCCGCATTCGGCAGCGATCTCGGCAAACTGCTGCGATTGCAGCGCCGCTGTCTCCTCGGTGCCGTGGAACTCCACAAACAGCGTCGGCTTTTCAGCGTAATTCAGGCCGGAATAGACGTTGCAGGCGCGCACCTGCACCTCATCAAGCAATTCGATGCGGGCAACCGGAACACCCATCTGGATCGTCATGATGACGGCATCGCAGGCCGCCTTGATGCTGTCGAAGGTGCAGACGCCACCGGCGATCTTTTCCGGAATTCCCTGCAGCCGCAGCGTGACCGAGGTCAAAACCCCGAGCGTGCCCTCAGCGCCGACGAATAGCCGCGTCAGATCGTAACCGGCGGACGACTTGCGGGCACGGCGCGCAGTGCGGATTTCCTCGCCATTGGCGACAACAGCGGTGACGGCCAGAACATTGTCCTTCATCGTGCCATAACGCACGGCATTGGTGCCGGAAGCACGCGTGGAAGCCATGCCGCCGATGGACGCGTTAGCGCCCGGATCGATCGGAAAGAACAGGCCGGTATCGCGCAGATAGACGTTGAGGTCTTCGCGTGTGACACCCGGTTCCACCGTCACATCCAGATCTTCGGCATTCACCTGAAGGATACGATTCATCCGGCTGAAATCGATGCAGATTCCGCCACTGGGCGCATTGACCTGCCCTTCCAGCGATGAGCCCGTACCGAAGGGAATGACCGGCACCTTATAGTGCGCGCAGGCCTTCACCACGGCTTTCACATCGTCTGAGCTTTCGGCAAAGACGACGCCGTCAGGCGCCTGCAAGGTGAGATAGGTGGTGGTGTGGCCATGCTGCTCACGAAAAGCCTGGCCGGTCTGGAGCTTGTCGCCCAGCTGCTGCTTCAGCACCGCCAGCGCAGAGGCGATGCCCTCTTCGTTGCGTTTTCCCGCCACCACATCTTTCAGCGCCATCGTCCATCTCCACCGCAAGATACCGCCGTAACGGACTCGACCCGTTACGAAATTCCGTTGCGTGGTATGGGATAAGGTTAACGCTTTGTCCAGCATCGCGGGCGCGCCAAACAGCGTTTGGCGCAGCAGTTTTTATTCCGCCGCCAGCAGCTGCTTGTCCTCTTCCAACGCCTTGCGGCGCGCGGCAAGCTCCAGTTCACGGTGGAGGCGGATTTCCTCATCCGCCTGCGGCTTGGCGAAACGGGCGATCAGGAGATAGGAGACCGGGGTGATGTAGAGCGTCACCAGCGTCGCAAAGCCGAGACCGCCGACAATGACCCAGCCGAGTGCGATGCGTGCTTCCGCGCCAGCACCCTGCGCCAATACCAGCGGAACGCCGCCGAGAATGGTCGCGATCATCGTCATCATCACGGGGCGCAGGCGAATGCTCGTCGCCTTTTCGATGGCTTCGCGCACGGTAGCACCCTGATCGCGCAGATGATTGGCGAATTCGACGATGAGAATGCCGTTCTTCGCCATCACGCCGACGAGAAGCACAAGGCCGATCTGGCTGTAGACGTTGAGGCTCGATCCGGTGACAAGCAGCGCGATGACGGCGCAGGCAAGACCAAGCGGCACCGTCGACATGATGATGACCGAGCTCAGCACGCTTTCGAACTGCGCGGCCAGCACGAGGAAGATGATGGCGATGGCGAAACCGAAGGTCAGCAGCATGCCGCTCGAATTTTCCTCGAGCGTCGCCGCCTCGCCGAGCGGCAGCAGGCGGGCGCCGGCCGGCAGCACGGATTGCGAAAGCTCATTCACCTTCTGCAGCGCCTCGCCGAGCGAAACGCCCTCCTTGAGATTAGCGGTAAAGCCGACAGAGGGAAGCTGCTGTTCGCGGTTCAACTGCGGCGCAACCGCATTCTCCTTGAGCGTGGCGATAACGGACATCGGCACGATCTTGCCGTCGCCCGTTTTCAGGAAGACGTTCTCAAGATCGGTCGGATCGTTGATCGGCCGAGTGGAGGACAGCAACCGGACGGGGATCGCATCACCATCCACGAAGACGTCGACAATCGAGCGCCCTTCCAGAAGCGATTGCATGGCGCGCGACAGACCGGTGATATCGATGCCGAGATCGGAAGCGCGCTCGCGGTCTATGGAAACAGACAGCTGCGCCTGGTTGGGCTCATTGTCGAAACGCGGCGTGTCGAACAGGCCGCTTTCCTCCATGGAAAGCAGCAATTTCTGCGTCGCGGCAGTCAGTGCCTGATAGTTGCTGCCGACCATCGCCATCTGCAGCCCGTTGCCGGCACCGCGAATGCGCAGACTGTTCGGCTGCATCGCATTGCCCCGCAGCGCCGGCACCTTGTTGGCGGCGGAGGTGACATCGGCGGCAATCTGGTTCTGCGTGCGTTCGCGATCGGCCCAGGGGGCGAGCGTCAGCACCATGAAACCGGTATTGGAAGAGCCGTTCATGCCGGTGATGGAGTAGATATTGCGGATTTCACCGCTGTCACGCAGCGGCTGGAGGTTTTCCTCGATCCGCTGCAGCTGGTCGCGGGTATATTCGAGGCTGACGCCTTGCGGCGCGGTGACCCGCATCATGATCGAAGCGCGGTCCTCGCGCGGCGTCAGCTCGTTCTGGATCATGCCGAAGGCGATCCACGACAGGCCTGAGAAAATCAGCGCCACGACGATGACGATCAGAGGATTATTGAGGCAGGCGGAAAGGGTCGACTTGTAGGTGGAGGCAAAGACATTGCCGAACCATGCGAGCGGCCCCGTCGGCTCTTTCAGCCCCTCCTTCAGCATGCGCGAGGCAAGCATCGGGCAGAGCGTCAGCGCCACGACGGAGGACAGGCCAACGGCGAAGGCGAGCACGAAACCGAACTCGCGGAACAGGCCGCCAAGCTGGCCCGGCAGGAAGGAGAGCGGAATGAACACGGCGGCAAGCGTCGCCGTCGTTGCGATAACGGCGAAGAACACTTCCTGTGTGCCGAGAACGGCGGCGGCGCGCGGCCCCATGCCTTCCGCGCGGCGGCGCACGATGTTTTCCAGCACCACGATCGCATCATCGACCACGAGACCCGTGGCGAGAACAATGGCGAGCAGCGTCAGGATATTGACCGAGAAGCCCACCATATAGATTGCGACGATGGTGCCGATAAGCGCCACCGGCATGGTGATCGCGGGAATGAGGGTCGCCCGCCAGTCGCGCAGGAACAGATAAAGCACCACGACGACGATGATCGCCGAGAGACCGAGCGCCAGCTCGACCTCGTGTAGCGCGCCTTCGATGAAGACGGCATCGTCACTGGTCACGACGATGCGCGTGCCTTCCGGCAGGTTGGCCGACATGGCGGCCACAGCGGCCTTCACGCCGGTGGAGATGTTGAGCGTGTTCGACTGCGCCTGCCGGATGACACCGAGACCGACACCCTGCACGCCGTTGGAGCGCAGCGAGGTGGATTCGTCGTCCGCGCCCAGCATGACGGTTGCAACGTCACGCAGGCGGATATTGTCCTTGATGAGAAGGTTGGAAAAATCCTCCGGCTTCGTCAGGCTGGCGGTGGCGCGCACGACGATATCCTGCGTAGCACTTTTCAGCGATCCCGCCGGCACGTCGAGGGCAGCGCTTGCAAGCGCATTGGAAACATCGGTCACGGTCAGGCCACGGCTGGCGAGCGCGGCCTGGTTGAGATCGACGCGGAAAACCTTTTCCTGGTCGCCGTAAAGCTCAACGTCGGCCACGCCATCGACGGCGGCCAGACGGTCGATCACCTCGTCATCCACGAGCTTGGTCAGATCTTCCATGCTGAGCGTGGAGGATGTGACGGCAAGACGCATGATCGGCTGGCTGTCGGAATCCGCCTTGATGATCTGCGGCTCGTCGGCGTCATCGGGCAGCTGGTTGGTGACGCGGCCAATGGCATCGCGCACATCGTTTGCGGCAACGGCCAGATCGACATTGTCGCCGAATTCCAGCGTTACGCGGCTGGTGCCGAACTGCGAGTTGGAGGAGATGGATTTGACGCCGCTGACGCGCGCCACCGCACCCTCAATCGTCTGCGTCACTTCCTGATCGATGGTTTCCGGCGCCGCCCCCTCATAGGTCGTCCTGACGCTGATGGTCGGCCTGTCCACGTCAGGCAACTCGCGCACTTCCACGCCGACCAGCGCGGCAAGGCCGGCAACGACGAGCAGCGTATTGATAACCGCCGCCAGAATGGGGCGGCGAACGAACAATGCGGTAAAGGCGAGCTTGGAATCCTTAGGCGGAGGCGACTGCGTCGTCATTGGCTGGCGACCTCCTCGGGCTTCGGCTGGTTGGCAACGCGCACCGCGCCGCCTTCACGCACCCGCTGCAGTCCCTCGGTCACGACGAGGTCGCCTTCCGCCAGCTCTGCTTTCAAGAGAACGGCGTCGGGATTGCGCTGCACGATCTGCACGCGCACCTTGCCGGATTTCTTGTCGGTCACGCGCCAGACATAGGAGCCCTCGGCATCCCATTGCACGGCAAGCGGATCGACGGAAGCATAGGTCTCACCGGCAAAACGCATGGTGACGCCGAAGGACATGCCGGCGCGCAACTCATCCTTGTCGTTGCCGAGCCGCGCCCGGATGCGGATCGTGCGGCTCGCCTGATCAACGCGGTTGTCGACAGCCTCGACCTCGCCGTGGAACGTCTCGCCGGGCGGGAAATCGAGGTGGCTTCCACCGGCATTCCAACCGTGATCGCGGTTGCGAACCGTTCCGGCGCCCAGAAGTTGACCAGAATTTCCGAACGGTCGTCAATGCTGACGATGGTTGATTGCGTGGTGACATTGTCACCGATATTGGCAGCGACGATACCGGCCACACCCTCGATCGGGGCAACGATATCGCGGCGCTTGAGGTTCAGCTCGGCGGTGCTCAGCGCAAGCTTTGCCGCTTCCTCGGCAATCTCCGCATCCAGCACATCAAGGCGGGAAACGGATTTCAGGTTCTTGTAGGAACTGGATTTTTCAACGGCGCTGCGCAGCGCGACCTGCGCCTTGTCCCGCTCGATCACCTGCTCCTCGTCGTCGAGCCTTGCGAGCACCTGCCCCTTCACGACGCGCGCGCCGGAGGAAATACGGATTTCCGAAAGCGTGCCTGATGTCTGCGGCATGACGACGACGGACTGGATCGCCTCACCATTACCGATGGCGTTCAGCCTGTCATTAACCGTGCCCTTCTTGACGGGAGCGGTCACGATCAGCGTCGCATTGTCGTTACGACGTCCGCCGCCGGCATTCTGGCCGGAACCGGGCGTCGCGGCGGCAACCTCAACGGCGCCGGCAGGCGTTTTGCCGATCCCGATGCTGGCCAGCACATTGCGGGCTTCGGGCGAATAAAAGCCCCAGAGACAGAGCCCTGTTCCCACCACGGCAAGACTGACACCCACCTGTTTCCAGACCCGCATATATTTCTCCGGTTGATCCGCGCAGCAAAATGCATTCCCGAAAACGGCACGTTCCGGGACAGGTGCAGTATTCCCGCTTGGCAGGGGCAAGGCAACGCACAAATCCGTTCCTTACGTAATTGTAATTTGAGCGCAATTGCCGCCCGGCAGCGCTTAACGGCAATCGGCCCGCGCATTCCTGTCGTAAATATCCGTCGTTGGGCTAATCTCTCGTGAAACCATGACCGGAGTAAAACCATGAGCACCGTGACGAAAACCGAAAACCCTGAAGCCAGCCCACGCGTCAAAGCGGTGTTCGATGATATCCGCACCACCCGTAAATCGGATTTCATCAACAATATGTGGCTCTATCTCGCCTTCGACCCTGATCTCCTGGAAAAGACCTGGGCTGAGGTCAAGGCGGTCATGGCAACACCCTCAGCACTCGATCCGCTCGTGAAGGAAATGCTCTATATCGCCGTCTCCGTCACCAACGGCTGCTCCTATTGCGCCCACTCCCACACCGCGGCTGCAAAGGCCAAGGGCATGACAGGCGAACAGCATGCAGATCTGATGCGGGTGATCGCCCTTGCCGCCAAGACCAACCAGCTGGCCGTGGCGCTGCAATTGCCCGTGGATGCGGCTTTTGATGCCGACAGGCAGTCTTGAGACGAAGAAAATGCCTTGGAATAGGCGTTTTGACTGATGATACCGGAATAAAAGCAGAACACGGTTCTGGCCTTTATATCTCGAATCACTACATTGGGCCGCATGAGCAACAGTTTTGACGATATGCCGTTCTTCGACGAAGAACCCGTGGCGCCACGCAGGGCGACGAAAAATGAAGGCGCGGCGGACGGCGGCGGCCTCGGCATTGCCGCGCGTGCCATGGCGGCGCGCGATCAGACCCGCGCGGCTCCCGACTATCTTGCCGGTCTCAACCCGGAGCAGCGCGAGGCCGTGGAAACGCTGGATGGCCCGGTTCTGGTGCTTGCGGGTGCCGGCACCGGCAAGACCCGCGTTCTGACCACCCGCATCGCCCATATTCTGGCCACCGGCCGTGCCTACCCCAGCCAGATCCTTGCCGTGACCTTCACCAACAAGGCGGCGCGCGAGATGAAGGAACGTATCGGCGTTCTGGTCGGCGGCGCGGTT
This sequence comes from Rhizobium oryzihabitans, assembly GCF_010669145.1. Classification (NCBI taxonomy): domain Bacteria; kingdom Pseudomonadati; phylum Pseudomonadota; class Alphaproteobacteria; order Hyphomicrobiales; family Rhizobiaceae; genus Rhizobium; species Rhizobium oryzihabitans. The sequence goes on along the minus strand of NZ_CP048632.1, from coordinate 3,115,717 downwards.
GAAGGCATGCCCTGGCTCGGCACCTTCCACTCCATCGGCGTCAAGCTTCTGCGTCGCCATGCCGAACTCATCGGCCTGAAGTCTGATTTCACCATTCTCGATACCGACGATGTGGTGCGGCTAATCAAGCAGCTCATCCAGGCCGAAGGTCTGGATGACAAGCGCTGGCCCGCAAAGCAGTTCGCCGGCATGATCGACGGTTGGAAGAACAAGGGGCTGACGCCGCCGGATATTCCGGAGGGCGACAGCCGCGCCTTCGCCAATGGCAAGGGCCGCGAGCTTTACACCGCCTATCAGAACCGGCTGAAGACGCTGAACGCCTGTGACTTCGGCGATCTTCTGCTGCACCCGATCAGCATCTTCCGCCGCCACACCGATATTCTGAAGGAGTATCACCAGAAGTTCCGTTACATCCTGGTGGATGAATATCAGGACACCAACACGGCGCAATATATGTGGCTGCGGCTTCTCGCACAGCGCGCCAAGGGCGAGCCGCAGAACGTCTGTTGTGTTGGTGACGACGACCAGTCGATCTATGGCTGGCGTGGAGCCGAAGTGGACAATATCCTCCGCTTCGACAAGGATTTCCCCGGCGCCAAGGTCATCAAGCTCGAACGCAACTACCGCTCCACCGAGCATATTCTCGGCACCGCCGGCCATCTGATCGCCCATAATGAGGGGCGTCTCGGCAAAACGCTGTTCACCGAACGCAGCAGCCCCGACGATGAAAAGGTGGTCGTGCATGCGGCATGGGATTCCGAAGAGGAAGCCCGCGCCGTCGGCGAGGAAATAGAGCAGCTCCAGCGCAAGAACCACAAGCTGAACGACATGGCCATTCTCGTTCGCGCCTCCTTCCAGATGCGCGAATTCGAAGACCGCTTCGTCACGCTTGGCCTCAACTATCGCGTCATCGGCGGGCCCCGCTTCTACGAGCGTCTCGAAATCCGCGATGCGATGGCCTATTTCCGGCTCGTGTGCCAGCCGGCCGACGATCTGGCCTTCGAGCGTATCGTCAATACGCCGAAGCGCGGCCTTGGCGATACGACCATCCGCAATCTGCATGATTACGCCCGCGCCCGCGATATTCCGATGCTGGCTGCGGCAACCGACATCATCGAAACCGACGAGCTGAAACCCAAGGCGCGCAAAGCGCTGTTCGATGTGGTACAGGATTTCCGCCGCTGGCAGGGTCTTCTTGAAAACACCGAGCACACCACACTTGCCGAGCAGATCCTTGACGAAAGCGGCTATACCGCCATGTGGCAGGCCGACAAGACGGCCGAAGCGCCCGGACGGCTGGAAAACCTGAAGGAACTCATCCGCTCGATGGAAGCCTTCGAAAGCATGCGCGGCTTCCTCGAGCACGTCGCCCTCGTCATGGATGCCGAGCAGAACGAAAATCTCGATGCCGTGTCCATCATGACGCTGCATTCCGCCAAGGGTCTGGAATTCGATACCGTCTTCCTTCCCGGCTGGGAAGAAGGCCTGTTTCCGCACCAGCGGGCGCTGGACGAAGGTGGCCGCTCCGGTCTGGAGGAAGAACGCCGCCTCGCTTATGTCGGCATCACGCGCGCCAAGAAGCTCTGCCATATCTGGTTCGTGTCGAACCGCCGCATTCATGGCCTGTGGCAATCCACCCTGCCCTCCCGTTTCCTCGACGAATTGCCGCCCGCCCATGTGGATGTTGCGGCATCCGACAGCAATTACGGCGGTTATGGCGGACGCGGCGGCTACGGCCAGTCCCGTTTCGACAAAGCCGAACCCTTCGCCAATAATTATTCCACCCCCGGCTGGAAACGCGCGCAGCAGAACCGCTCCGACGCGACCCGCGACAATTGGGGCACGCGCTCCGGCCATGCGGTGGAGCGGATCGGTTATGGCGAAAGCGGCCCGCGCACCCGCACGATCGACGGCGAACTGGTAGCGAAATCCGTCGCCGATACACCGTCGAAATTTGTGGTCGGCGACCGCGTTTTTCACATCAAGTTCGGCAATGGCAACATCTCCGCCATCGAAGGCAACAAGCTGACCATCGATTTTGACCGCGCCGGACAAAAGCGCGTGCTGGATGGATTTGTGGAAAAGGTTTGATTCAACAACTATGAGTGCCCGAAACCAGCTTTTTCCGTAGCCCGCGTCGCGCCGTTGCAATAAAGGAGTTGCAACAGGGTGCAGAAACCGGGCGAGGACTGCTTTGCATATCTTACCGAAAAGCCAGCGCAGGCTTGCCGTTTTCCTGATCAATATGGATAGCGCCACCAAGCGCCTCGAGGACATGAACGCACGCCTCGACGCCATCGGGCTGAAGGCGGAGCGCGTTCCGGGCGTCAATGGCCGCGAACTGAATTATCCGATCCCGGAATTCAGCGAGCTGTCCTACATGCTCATGCATGGCCGCCGCACCTCGCCGCCGGAAATCGGCTGCTATCTCAGCCATGTCGCCTGCGCCAACCGGTTCATGGACGGCGATGCCGACATCGCGCTCATCCTTGAAGACGATGTCGTCTTCGACAATGATTTTATCAACGCTATCGATGAGGCGGTGCTGAATGGCGGCGACTGGGATCTGCTGCGGCTGACGACGGTCAGCAACGGCCGCAAATTTCCGTTCCGTCCGCTTTCCAATGGCCGCTCGCTCGCGATCGCATTGACGCGGGAAAAGGGTTCGGGCGCCTATCTCGTCAACCGCCGCGCCGGCAAGTGGATATCGAAGCTCATCCCCATGCGGTTGGCCTACGATATCGCGTTCGATCTGGAATATCTCGCCGGCCTGAAGGGCGCCTTCATCTATCCGCTCTGCGCCACGCAGGATGCGGACGGGGAAAGCCAGATCCAGAACAATCTGCGCATATACCGTTTGCCCCGCTGGCGTTATTTCACCGTGCTGCCCTATCGCGCCTATCTGGAAACCAGCCGTTTCCTCCTGCGCGGCCTCCGCTTCGCCATCGCCAGGCTGAGCGTTGCGCTGGAGCGCGGCAAGGGCAAGACCGTTCCCGCCAACAATTGACGGCCCCGGCTTAAACTTCGCCTGGCGTGAAGCCGACGAGATAGACCGCCGCAATCACGGCTGCGAGAATGAAAATCGAAATGACGAAAATCGTCATCCGGTTCAATGGTTTGCGCGTCGTTTTCTTCATGGTGGGATAATGCGTGGCCGGATCGCTTGTTCCGCAGCGCACAGGATAATGTCGCCTGAGGCAGTGAAACGGCGCAATTCGATTCCGCTTCAGGCCCATATCGGCTAAAGCTCGTTTCCATCTTCAGCTTTCCCCGGCCCACCATGACAGAAACGACGCATTCCCGCCTCAACCCGCTGCATCTTGCCGCCGCCTTCACCAGCGGCTGCCTTCTGACGCTGATGGTGCATTTCAACGGACAGCTTGCCCATTACGGCAATGCGCTTTTTTCCTCATGGACGGCGCATGGCACCGGCACGGTGGCGGCGCTGCTCTATCTGGCGATCAGGCGCCCGAAGAAAGATGCGAGCGTGGCAGAAAAGCCGAGGGCACCGCTCTGGGCCTATTGCGGGGGTGTCGTCGGCGCTGCCATCGTCGTCCTCACCTCCACCGCCGTCAATTCGCCGCTGGCGCTCTCCGGCACCATCGCGCTGGGTCTCGGCGGACAGGTGATCTTCAGCCTGTTGGCCGATCTTTTCGGCCTTTTCGGCCTGCCGAAACGGCGGCCGGATCTACGTGACATAGCAGCAGTGGCGCTGATCCTCTGCGGCAGCGCGCTCATCATTCTGGTCGGGAGAACGGCATGATCGTCTGGATCGCCATGGCTTTCACCGGCGGCGTCTTCGTTGCGCTCAGCCGACAGATCAACGGCCGCCTCAGCCTGTCCAACTCGCCGCTGATTGCTTCCTTCTGGAACCATGCCGTCGGGTTTGCGGTGCTGACAGTCATCGGCCTCATCGTCGGCGGTCTCATTCCGCCAGGTGCGGCAGACGCACCCTGGCTCGCCTTTATCGGCGGCCCGATCGGTGTTGTCTTCATCGCTTCGGGAAGCTGGTTGATCCCCCGCATCGGCGCGGTCAATACGGCGCTTCTGGTCATCAGCGGCCAGATGGTGTCAGGCGTCGTCCTTGATCTCTTCAGCGATCATCCACCGGAAATCTGGGCAAGCGCGCTCGGTATTCTGCTGATCCTCGGCGGCATGGTGCTGACGCAGCGGCGCGGCCGCTAGCCCACTTCCAGCAAGACGCGCAAATCAGGAACTCAGGAATCGCTGCCGCGCGAGAACATGCCGAGCAGGGTCTTGCCACCGCTTTTTCCGCCGCTGCTGGCGAGTGTCGGACGATTGCCGTTTAGCTTCGGCACTACCACCATGCGCTTCACTTCGCCGCGCTTGAAGGCCGCAAGGAAGCGGGAATAATCCCTGAACACCACGCAGCCATTCGATTCGCCGCGTTTCGCCAGCATGTAGGTATGGGCAAGAAGACCATCGCGGCCATGCGGATTGACACCGTTTTCCGGCGTCAGCCGAATGGCCTCGACGCCATGGAACCGCGCCTCACGCATTGTCAGCCTGTAGCTGGAAGGCGGCGTCGAGCCGCGCATTCTGACGTGAACATAGTCGGGATTGTCGCGCATCTTGCCGATGCCGGAATGCGCTTCCAGCTTCTCGCCGTTCGGCATGTGAACGACGCCGGAGGAGATATCGTAGATCGCCGTGCCGTTACCGCGATCCGGCCACGGAACCGCATCCATCTTGCTCGGCTCGCGCATCGGATTATCAGGCTTTGCAAAGGCGAGCATGGCGCCGGTGCTCTGTTTCGGCGGCTGCGGCGCACGCAGGGGAACAGGCGCATCGAAAGCAGGTGCGGAAGCAACTGCGGCCTTGGAGAGAGCGGGACGCGGCGATGGCTCCACGGTCTCGGCAGCCGCCACATCGGGCCTGAAGCTTGGAAGCGGCACGTCGTCCGGAAGCAGGCTGCTCGCCTCTTCCTCGATCTGCGGACGCGCCAGCGCCACTTCGAATGCCGGATGGGAAGCTGCACTCTGATAGGCAACCTCGGTGGTACGCCCAAGCGCGGAATCGACAATTGCCGAAGGCCTGAGTGCAGCAAGCTCCTTGACCGTCGCCTGCCCTTTCGCATTTGCAGCCGCACCGAAACGCTCGCCGAATTCCTTCGCGCCGATCTCGGGCATCATGCCGGCAAGGCGGACAGCCTTCTGCTGGCCATGGCTGTGGTCGCTCAGACGGGAAAACTTGCGGACGTGAATATCCCGCGCAACAGCCCGGTCGATCGCCGTCTCCGCGGAATCGAGCCTGGCCACCAGCGTCTTTTCAAACTGTCCGACGCCATGCGAAGCAGCCGCCATGCCGTGAAGCGAGGCGAAGGCAGCAAAGGCGAAAAGACCCGCAAAGGCACCACCGCCAAGCAGCGCCGACATTCGGCCAGGCGAAAAGGATTTGCTCTTCTTGGGGCAGGACGACCGGGCAGGACCGGCGCCATTATAGGCCGCAGCAGAAAACGCCATGATACTCGTTACTCGAACCGTTCACGCACAACCGGACAACGCCGGAGGGATTTTGGGGCATCCGAACAGCGGGCGGACACCACGCCTGTTTCGGAACTGACTGGTTCGAAGCATGACGAATTATGGTAACCAAAGTGTTTACGAGTCCCTGCAAAAATAATTCGTTAAGGTCTGCGCATTATCGGGCGAAGGCAAAACAATGACTTGCGTGGATAAGGCGTGCATCTGCACCGCCTCGTCCCGGAAAAATGCCCTCAAGGGCGTCATCGGCCTTTAAAGTTTCCGTCGCCGCATCGTCAGGTAAATTCCGACTTGGCCGGAAATTTGCTGCAAATGCGGCAGGAAAGCGACGGATATCGCTTTGCTGCAACGCCGTCATGCCTGCACAAAGGTTGAAAGAGCACTTGATCCGCCAGTGCCGGCTTGGCATCCTGCCCGCAAATAAGGGAGGAAAATCATGAAGGCGCTGCTGCTCATCGATATCCAGAACGGCTTTTGCCCAGGCGGCAATCTGGCCGTTGCCGAGGGTGACAGGGTCGTACCCGTTGCCAACGCCCTGATCGATAATGGCGGTTATGACCTGATCGTCGCCTCGCAGGACTGGCACCCGGAAAATCACGGCAGTTTCGCCTCGCAGCATCCCGGCAAGAAACCGTTCGACATGGGCGAACTCTCCGGCAAACCGCAGATGATGTGGCCGGACCATTGCGTGCAGGGCACGCCGGATGCGGAATTCCACCCCGATCTGAAGACAGACGCCTTCGACTACATCCAGCAGAAGGGCGAAAACCCCGCCGTCGACAGCTATTCCGCCTTTCGCGACAATGATCAGGGGGCAACCACCGGCCTTGCCGATTATCTGACCCGCCAGGGCGTGACGCAGCTTGATGTCTGCGGCCTCGCCACCGATTATTGCGTCAGTTTCTCGGTGTTCGATGCGCTCGACATGCTACCCGATGTCAAGGTGCGCTTCATCGAGGATGCAAGCCGCGGCATCGATCCACAGGGCATAAAGGCGTCGATCACCGCCATGCGGGAAAAAGGCGTGGCCATTCTCAGAAGTCGCGACATATTGCGCGACTGAAGCCCGTCACGTTTAATCGAATTCCACCTACACGATCCAAGAATTTCTTGTGACGGCGCATCCCCTCAACCTCATTCCTGTGCCTGTCACAGGAATCCAGCCGACGCACGTCTGCGCGGCGAAGAGACTCTTTTCAGCCCAAGGACTTGGTCTGGCTGAATCCCGTGACGGGCACAGGGATGAGGAAGGGAAGCGCCGTCAGCGCAGCCTCGGCTTCTCCAGCACGTCGATATCGCCCGCCGCGTCCTCCAAACGCCTCAGGATCGCGGCATGCGCATCCTTGAGGCCCTGATTGTAAAAGACATATCCAACTTCCTCGGCCAGAAATTCCACGAAGATTTCCGCCTGCAGCAGACCCATCTCGGTTTCCGTTTCCCGGGCAAGATAGTCCTTGATACGCGCGGCCAGGACCGCCTTTTCCTGCTTCTCAAGCATTCATCATCCGTCAATTCGTGAGTTGGGCGCCGATGCGCCGGGATGCAGCTAACGTAACGGATGCTTCAAGGGAATCAATCGATCCATTCATGCAATTTGTTTGCCAGCCAGACGGGACGGCGATAGAGCGGCGGCAAGGAGTTCCCAAAAATGTCCAATACAGATTTTCGCGAGGGCTTGAAGACCGGCTTTCCGATCGCCCTTTCCGCCGCCCCCTTCGGCGCCTTGTTCGGTGCAGTTGCAGTTGATAACGGCCTAAGCATCGTCGAGGCCACGATCATGAGCGGCACCGTCTATGCTGGCGCCAGCCAGCTTGTCGGCATCGAATTGTTCGGCCAGAAGGTTGCGCCCTGGCTGATCGTCCTGTCGGTCTTCGCCGTCAATTTCCGCCATATCCTCTATTCGGCCGCCATCGCCAGAATGATCACAAACTGGTCTTTCCTGCAGAAGGCGGCGGGCTTCTTCGTGCTGGTGGATCCGCAATTCGCCGAATCGGTCAGAAAATATGAAAATACCGGCACGGTCGGTTTTGCCTGGTATATGGGCTTTGCCACACCGGTCTATGTCCTGTGGCTGGCCATGACGATTGTCGGCGCGTCGCTCGGCAACATGGTCGGCGATCCGAAAGCCATCGGTCTCGATGTGCTGCTGCCGATCTATTTCATGGGTATGGTCCTGAGTTTTCGCCAGCGGGAAAATTTCTACCCGGTGATGCTGGCAAGCGCGATTGGCGCAACGGTCGCCTATCACATCGTCGGTTCGCCCTGGCATGTCAGCTTCGGCGCGGTTGCCGGCATTCTAGTTGCAGTCCTCTATCCGCCCAAACCGGCCGGCGAGACCAATCCTGAAAGCAAGGTGGAAAAGCCATGAGCGATTTTCTGCACGCCGATACACTGATCCTGATCGCGCTCGCCGCCATCGCCACCTATCTTACCCGCATCGGCGGTTATGTTCTGATGACGCGGATGAAATCCATCCCGCCGCGCATGGAGGCGGGACTGAACGCCGTTCCCGTTGCCGTTCTGACCACGCTGGTCGCACCCGCCTTTTTCGAAGGCGGATACGAGGTCAAGATCAGCATGGTGGCGGCACTTCTGGTCTGCCTGCGTTTCCCCGGCCTGACGATGCTGGCGGTCGGCTGGGCAATCGTCATTGCGATAAGGCACTCGTCGCTGTTTTAAGCCACCCGCGTCAAAGGAAGCGTGGCGGCGACGAGCCACGCCTTCACATCCTCGTCTGCGATCAAGGGCGACAGCTTTTCCAGAACGCCGGCGTGATAGGCGTTGAGCCAGTCAAGCTCATCGTCGGTCAGCAGCCCCACCACCATCAGCCTGCGATCAATGGGGCACCAGGTCAGCGTCTCGAAAGAGAACATCGGCTGGTCGCCGCCCGCCACCGCTTCCGCCTCGCGCACATAGATCAAGTTTTCGATGCGAATGCCAAAGGCACCGGGTCGGTAATAACCCGGCTCATTCGACAGGATCATGCCGGGCAGCAGCTCCTGCGTCGAAAGCCTTGCGATACGCTGCGGCCCCTCATGCACCGAAAGATAGGAACCGACACCGTGGCCCGTGCCATGGGCATAATCCGCCCCGGCCTTCCACAATGCGATGCGCGCCAGCGGATCGAGATCGCAGCCACGCGTTCCCTTCGGAAACCGTGCGGCACTGATGGCGATAACGCCTTTCAGCACCAGCGTGAAGAACCGCCGCTGCTCTTCCGGAACATTGCCAATCGCCACGGTACGGGTGATATCCGTGGTGCCGTTGACATATTGCGCGCCGGAATCGACGAGGAACATCTCGCCATCGGCAAGCGTACGGTCCGTGTCGGTGGTGACGCGGTAGTGGATGATGGCGGCATGGTCGCCAGCACCCGAAATCGTGTCGAAAGACACGTCCTTCAGCGGGTTTTGCAGCCCCTGCCCCACCTTGGCCCGCGCCGCCTCCAAGGCCTTCACAGCCGCGATTTCGGTGACGCTGCCCGGCTGCTGCTGATCCAGCCAGCAGAGATATTCAACCATGGCCGCACCGTCCTGCACATGGGCGGCAGCGGAGCCGGCAAGCTCCGCTTCGTTCTTGCAGGCACGCGGCAGGCGAACGGGATCCGCCTCCTCGATCAACGTGCCGCCCGCCGCCGTGATCGCCCCTGTCAGCGCCACGGGCGCCAGATCGGCATCCACCATGACGCGGCCCTTGGCACTGGCAATGGCGTGCAGACGATCAGCGATCTTCGACGGCGGCAATTGTGTTGCCAGCTGCGCCAGATAAGCCTCTGCCTCGATACCGGTCTTGCGCTTGTCGAGAAAAATATCCGCCTTGCCATCCGCATAGATGATGGCGCGGGCAAGCGGATGTGGGGTGTGCGGCACATCATTGCCGCGAATATTGAAAATCCATGCAATGGATGAAGGATCGGTCACCAGCAGGGCATCCGCACCCTTGGCCGATACCGTCTCCGCCAGCGAGGTGATCTTGTCCTTCGCCAGCTTGCCGGTGAAGGCCTCCGGCTGGATGACGACGGGTTCCAGCGGTTCGGAAGGGCGATCCTGCCACAGGGCGTCGAGAGGGTTGCTTTCGAGCAGGACGACCGAGCCGCCCTTGGCCGCAACAGCCTTTTCCAGCCGCTTCAATTCAGCTCCGGTATGCAGCCAGGGATCGATGCCCAGCCGAAAGCCCCCGGTCGCGTATTCGGACAACCAGACGGAGGGCGGCGCACCGACCAGATCACCGCCGCTGAACACCGATTGGTCAACCTGCGACTTGAGCTGCGTGGTATACCGGCCATCGACGAACACCACCGCCTCTGCGCGCGTTATCAGCGCGATACCGGCAGAACCGGTAAATCCGGTCAGCCATGACAGGCGCTCGGAGGATTCCGGCACATATTCTCCCTGATATTCATCGGCGCGCGGCACCAGGAAACCGTCGATGCCGAGGGCGTCGAAACCGGCGCGCAGCGCCTCGACGCGGGCCTTGCCGAATTGCGGCGCGGATTTGTTTTCGAAGGTCTGGAACATGGGCGTCTTTCGGGAACTGTCATGAGGAAAGCTGTTCGGTCACGCCGGCAAATCATTGGCGCGCAAGGACAATGCCATGCGGGCAAACCCGGTTTCAAGCCATATATGACAGAACCGATTGCGGTGATAAATTGTGCATATTTTGCAAATTAAGTAATACTGAAAACGGACAGCAATGCGTTAAGCGCATATCTCCCCTGAGACATTCCCTCTAACTAAACAAAAACACATCGCTTATCTTCAGATCAACACAGCGAGAGAGACAATCTCCTGGCAAACAAGGATTTGAAGCAATGGCAAAGTCTTTCCTCCGCAACGCCTTCGATCGCGTCGTTGAAGCACGCGAGCGTCAGGTCAGCCGTCACGTCAACGCCGCACTTTTGAACCTCGACGACAAGTCGCTCGAAGCGCTCGGCATGAACCGCGCCGATCTTCGCCGCAAGGCAAAGTCCAGCTACGTATTCTGATCACGTCGGGCGCGGCGATCCTCCCTCCACCGCGCCCAACAGGAATACGTCGACCCGCTTGAGCAAGCTCCTCCCATGCTCGCGGGTTTCCAGGCGGCGCGAAAGCGCCGCCTTTTCTTTTGCCTGAAAGGAATATTGCCGCTGGTTCAGTCTTTGCGCAGATGCAGCGTGACCCAGCCGTTGCGCCAGATGGTGCGGACATGGGAAAGCCGGGCGCCATTATAGGCGGAAAGCACCTTCCAGCGCTGTGACGCCAAAATGCCGGACAGGATGACGGTGCCGCCGGGTGCCAGATGCGTGACGAGCTGCGGCGCCATCTTGATGAGCGGCCGCGCCAGAATATTGGCGATGATGAGGTCGAACGGGCCGTGCTTGCGGAAGGCGTCCGAGTGGAAGCCCGGCGCGGTCTCCAGCGCCATCCCGGAGACGATGCCGTTCAGCCGCACATTCTCCTTCGCCACCTTGACGGCGATCGGGTCGATATCCGTCGCAAGCACGGGGATGGGACGCATCTTGCGCACCGCAATCGCCAGAACGCCGCTGCCGGTACCGAGATCAAGCGCATTGCGCACGGTCCGCGCCCGCAGAACCTCCTCGATCATCTCAAGGCAGCCGGCCGTCGTGCCGTGATGGCCGGTGCCGAAAGCCTGTCCCGCCTCGATCTCGATTGCCAGATCGTTCGCCCGCACCTTGTCCCGATCATGGGCGCCATGCACGATGAAACGCCCTGCCCTGACCGGCTTCAGCCCTTCAAGCGACTTGGCGATCCAGTCGACATCAGGAACGATCTCCTTCTCGATGACCAGACCGGGAAAGGCGGGAGCGAGCAAGGCTTCGACACGCTCGCGAAACTCCTCTTCCTGCTCGGCCATCAGATAGACGGAGGCTTCCCAGATGTCGCGCTTCTCATCCACCTCGGTGGTAGCAATCGCGACATCCTCCTCGCCGAAATAGTCCGACATGAGATCGAGGATTTCACCGGCCTTGATTTCGGTCGTGGTGACGTAAAGTCGGATTTCGCTCACGGCGGGCTGCTTTCTCTGGATGAGGTTATTGTTCTTGCCTTTGCCACAAAACCTCGGCCAGTCCAATAAGCCCGGCGCAATTATGCCGCCTCTATCAGCCCTTCAGAAGATTCTGAAGCTTCTGCTCGGCGACTTCAGGGTTTTCGCCATAAGCGATGGTGCCGGAAAAACGGCCATTGGCGTCGAGCAGGATGACGGACGCGGTGTGATCCATGGTGTAGTCGCCATTCGGATCCTTCTCGTCCACCGGCACCTTCTTGGCATAGATACGGTAGCCCTTCAGCGTTTCGGCGATCTTATCGGCCGGGCCGGTGATGCCGGTGATGCGCTTCGAGACGTTGGAGACATATTGCTGCATGATTTCAGGCGTATCGCGCTCGGGATCGACGGAGACGAAATAGGCCTGCAGCTTGTCACCGGCCGGGTCAACCTTCTCCATCCAGCCGTTCAGCTCGAAAAGGGTTGTCGGGCAGACTTCCGGGCAATGGGTGAAACCGAAGAAAAGCGCTGTCGGCTTGCCCTGAAAGGCCTTTTCGGTGATCGGCTGGCCGTTTTGCGCCGTGAGTTGGAAGGGCACACCATAGGCGGTCTCCACCATCTCCTCACGCGTCTTCGTCATTTCGATCGTTAGCCAGCTGACGACGCCGGCGAGAACGACCACCACGGCCCACAATACGATACGAATATTTCTCATTGTCCAATCCTACCCCGAAGGCCGGCCTGATAGCGCGGGCTTTGGCCGACAGATAGCGAACGGCGACGGGGACGGCAAATCAACTGGGCGGTATTTGCGGGAACCGCGCTGATTTGTCACAAATCCGCAGCCGGAAAACACGTCACAGGCACCAGGCGATGCCACTCTGTACCGTGGACAGGAAAATATCCGTGCCGTGCCGCACCCAGCCGTCAAAGGCAAGAAGCACAATGGCAAGCGAAGCCATGGCTGCAAGACTTGCCAGAATAAATTTCAGCGGATTGGAGACGAGCCCGTTCATATCGCCATCATAACCTGTTTGCGCGAGCGCGAAAACCGCCAAAACACTGGGTTTTGCGGTTGGAACAGCGCAATTGTTAGGGAAAGTTTAAAATCTTGCTGTGCATTATGACCATAGCGGTTTTTAAAGCCTCGACATGATGTCTCCCGGTCCATTCTCCGGCCACCGCATAAAGCTCAATCCTGCGCGGGCCTGTTAGAGAGCCATCAGAGGAAACCTGCCGTCATGTCCAACGCCATCAAGCAATCCGGCGCATATCTCGAAATCGTTTCCTTCCATCTGGGCGATCAGGAATTCTGCATCGACATCATGGCGATCCGCGAAATCCGCGGTTGGGCGCCGGTTACCCCGATGCCGCACACCCCGCCTTATGTTCTCGGCCTCATCAACCTGCGCGGCGCCGTCATTCCCGTCATCGACATGGCCGGCCGCCTCGGCATGAAAATGACCGAGCCTTCCGAACGCTCCGCCATCATCGTCACCGATATCGGCGGCAAGCTGGTCGGACTTCTGGTGGAACAGGTCTCCGACATGATGACCATCCGCTCCGAGGACTTGCAGCCCGCGCCGGATATAATTCCGGAAGAGCAGCGCAGCTTCTGCCGCGGCATCGTTGCGCTGGAAAAGAGCATGGTCTGCTTCCTCAACCTCGATACGGTCATCGCCGACGAGCTGACGCGCGAAGCGGCCTGATCGGGCCGGGCTACCGTTTACGTCAGCGCAGTATAAGCGGCGGGATGTTCAATTTGGCAGTCCCGTTTCAGTAAAGCTCCGTCACCCCGGACTTGATCCGGGGTCCAGTGCGATCAAGTCCTTGATCGCGTAAGACTTTTCACGGCGCAGGCGCGCCGTGACTGGATGCCGGATCAAGTCCGGCATGACGGTTGAGGGTCGGCAACCTCATGGCTTGCCCTTCTCCCACGTCACTTGCTGGTTATAGAGCGGCACCGTCGAGATCGCCATCTTGGCCGAACCATCGGTGAGTTCCCGCGCATGGACGAGATAGATCAGCGTGTCATTCGCCTTGTCGTAAACGCGGCTGACGACGAGCTTCTTCCAGACCAGCGACATACCCTGCCGGAAAACCTCTTCCCCGCCCTTCGACAGATCGATGTTGCCGATTTCGACCGGTCCCGTCTGGCTGCAGGAAATGGCATTGTTCGAAGGGTCTTCGAACCAGTTGCCGTTCTTCAGCCGATCAATGACGCCGCGCGAAAAATAGGTGACATGGCAGGTCACGCCCTTGATCTTGGGATCGGCGATCGCCTCGATGACGATATCATTGCCGATCCAGTCGACGCCAACCTCACCGACGACCTGCGAATGCGCCGCTGTCACCGGAAGCAACGCCAGAAAGCCCGCAAACAAGCCCGAGAGAGTTTTCATCGTCATCGCATCTTCTCCGTTACGCTGCTTCAAACATAAGTGCGGGGAAGAGTTACGCAACCCGGGAGACGACGCGTTTTTTCATGCTGCAGGGCTGATAGCCGCTGGATGTGAGACGGCCGGCGACCATGCCGATCTTTTCCGGCAGGTCGCGGATATGGGAAACACGCAGCGCCTTGGCCGCCGCAATCGAAGCCGCCGCGCAGACGACGGCATCTTCGGCGGCATTGTGGTGCACGAAACGCAACTGGAGATGATGGGCGATCACATTCAGCTTGTGCGATTCCAGATGCGGCCAGACATGGCGGGCGATCTTGACGCTGCACAGATAGGAAAGATCAGGATAGGACTGCCGGTATTTGTCGAAGGAGGCGCGCATGACGCTGAAATCGAAGGCGGCATTGTGGGCGATCATCGTGGCGCCCTGAAAATCGTCGATGAACTCCTCCATCACATCAGGAAATTCCGGCGCGTCCTCGACATCGGCAGGCCGAATCCCATGCACGGCGATGTTGAAGGGCGAAAACCGCATATCCTTCGGCCGGATGAGCCGTTCCTCGACACGAACGATCTCACCGTCTTCTATCCACGCAAGCCCCACGGAGCAGGCGCTGCCCCGTTCCTCATTGGCGGTCTCGAAATCGATGGCGATGGTTTTCAAAAGTGATTCCCGTTGTTTCATTCCGGCATAAACCGGATTGGCGTCAAAGAGAACCGACTTCGCCCGAACCTGCTTCCGAAAGCATCCAGTCAATGAGCGTCACGAGATCGGGATTATCCAGCATTCGCCGTGGGTAGACGAGGAAGTAGGCAAGCGTGCTGGCAATATCCGTGCCGAAGGGCGCAATCAGCGCGCCCTCGGCAAGCTCACGGGAAACAAGCGAGCGCCGTGTCAGGGCAACACCATGTCCGGCTTTGGCCGCATCCAGCGCGCCATTGCTGTCGATAAACACGGTGCCACCGGAAGCGTCGACCTCTCTCGCCCCCGCCGTTTCGAGCCAGCGCCGCCATTCGTTACGGTTTTCGTCGTGCAGCAGGGGAACGGATTGCAGATCGCCCGCCACCCGAAGCGGCCCGTATTTTTCAAAAAGCTGCGGCGAGCAGACGGGCAAGGTGCTGTCATCTATGAAGCGGATGCTCTCCAGCCCTTCATACCGGCCGAAACCATGCCGCACGGCCAGATCGACATCGTCCCTTGAAAAATCCACCAGCCGGTTGGTGACGCTGATGCGGACATCCACATGCGGGTGTCGCTGCTGGAAACCGGGCAGCCTCGGCATCA
This sequence comes from Rhizobium oryzihabitans, assembly GCF_010669145.1. Lineage (NCBI taxonomy): Bacteria > Pseudomonadati > Pseudomonadota > Alphaproteobacteria > Hyphomicrobiales > Rhizobiaceae > Rhizobium > Rhizobium oryzihabitans. Next base: position 3,100,541 of record NZ_CP048632.1, on the reverse strand, counting down.
GCCATTGCACGGCAAATGTCGGCGTGCAGCTCAGCGTCAACACCGTAATCTCCGATCGCGCCGTCAGCTCCGCCGTCGCCTCGCGCATCATCCGGAATGCGGTGCGAAGGGAGCCATAATAACGCTCACCCTCACGCGTCAGCTGGATGCTGCGTGGTTTGCGGACAAACAGCTGTACGCCAAGCCGGGCTTCGAGCTCCCTGATCTGCAGGCTAACCGCGCCGGGCGTGACATTCAACTCGTTGGAAGCAAGCGTGACGCTGCGATATCGCGCGGCAGCTTCGAAGGCCTGCAATCCTTTCAGGGACGGAAGCTCCATTGCCATGATTTAGCTCAGCTCAATTATCTGACGAGAAACTATCGTTTGAAAACACCATAAAACGGGGAGTAAATAGAAGCAACAGGACGCGAAGCGACCGGAAACCGCGAATATCCAATTGAGGTGAACTCAACCCATATCGGGTGGATGCCGGCGATCCGATCTGCAAAAATGTCAGAATTCATGCCCTTGGGAGACGAAGATGGCGATACAGAAACAGATGGATGCCGGCGAATGGGGGATGCTCGTCGCGCTCTCGCTCCTGTGGGGCGGATCGTTCTTTTTCATCGGCATCGCCGTCAAGGAACTGCCGCCCGTCACCATCGTCACGCTGCGGGTCAGCATGGCAGCCGTGGCGCTTCTCATCGTCTGCCGCATCATGGGTCTTCACCTGCCGCGCCAATGGGCCGTATGGCGCGCTTTTTTCGGCATGGGACTGCTCAACAACATCATTCCCTTCTGCCTGATCGTCTGGGGCCAGACCCATATTGCCAGCGGGCTGGCCTCGATCCTCAATGCGACGACGCCGCTCTTTACCGTCATCGTCGCCCATTTTCTGACCGCCGACGAGAAGATGACCGGTAACAAGCTGGCCGGCGTTCTCATCGGGTTTGTCGGTGTGGCCACCATGATCGGCCCGGCAGCCTTCGGCGGCGCGGCCTCCAGCCTCTGGGGTCAGATCGCCATTCTCGGCGCGGCCATCTCCTATTCCTTCGCGGGCATATTCGGCCGCCGCTTCAAGGCCATGGGCGTGCCGCCGCTGATGACCGCCACCGGCCAGATATCCTCATCGACGCTGATGCTGATCCCGGCTGCTCTCCTCATCGACAAGCCATGGACGCTTGCCATGCCGAGCCTTGGCACCTGGGGGGCGCTCATCGGCATCGCCCTGCTGTCGACGGCGCTCGCCTATCTCATCTTCTTCCGCATTCTCGCCACAGCCGGCGCCACCAACCTCGCGCTCGTCACTTTCCTCATCCCCGTCAGCGCCATCCTGCTCGGTTCGCTCATTCTCGGAGAGCAGCTGGAAATCAAGCATTTCGCAGGCATGGCGATGATCGCGGCCGGCCTTGCGGCAATCGACGGCAGGCTGCCGGTAAAACTAAGGAATTTCCTGCGCAAGGCACCCGCTTGACAGTGACAGATCGTAAAAGCATTCTCCCCTTCATGATCGCTATCAAGACGACAACCACCCGCCACATGACAATTACCGGTCAACCGGCAGGGAGAGGCATGTCCGCGCACTGAGCGATCAACATCCACCCCTGCCGATAAGAGCAGGGGTGTCACGCCTGCTCCGAACGCGCCACAAGGAGACAGGCATGAACATGAAACCAGCAGATATTACAAACAAGCCATTTGATCTGAAGGACGTTGTCCTGCGCGCGACCCGGCTTGAAGACGTCGAAGCCTTGACCGAAATGCTCAACCTTCCCGGCGTCCGGCACGGTACCCTTCGGCAACCTTTTCAGACGGTTGAAAAGACGAGAAAATCAATAGAGAACCGAGCTCCCACCGATATTGCCATCGTCGCGGACTGGCATGGGAAACTCATCGGAAACGCCGGATTATACCGCAGAGCGGGTCGACAGTACCATGTCGCCGATCTTGCGATGTCCGTTCACGACGATTTCGCCGGAAAGGGTGTTGGTTCAAGGCTTCTGGCGGCGCTCATCGATGCGGCCGACAATTGGCACGACATCCGCCGCATCGAACTGAACGTCTTCACCGACAATCTCGCCGCCATACGGCTTTATGAGAAATTCGGTTTCGAACGTGAAGGCACCTTGCGCAACGATGCGTATCGCGACGGCAAATATGTCGACGCCTATGTGATGGCGCGTCTGCGTTGATGTTTCAGGCAGATAGATGATCCGCAAACACCTCCCGAATGGTCCGGCGCGACCATTCGGCCATTTGTTCGTTGCGGCCGCGCTGCGCTTCAAGCGTGATCAGCGCCTTCCACAACGCCCAGCCACGTCCGCGCTGCCAGGTGGCATCATCCAGATCCAGCGCCCGGCGAAACACGGCTCGGCTTTCCGTATCGAGCACATTCCATGCGAGAATGAGATCGGAAGACGGGTCGCCAACGCCGGAGCTGCCGAAATCGATGACCGCTGAAAGGCGGCCATCTTTGACCAGCAGATTGCCCTCGGCAATATCGCCATGCACCCACACACCCGGCCTCTGCCGGCGGCTGGAAAGGGCAAGCTGCCATATCTCCATGGCCAGCGCGTGATCGATCTCATCGTCAAGACGCACCGCCGCCGCCCTCGCCTCGCCGTCATAGACTGCAAGCGACCCGCCGCGGTGGAAATTGTGCTCACCCGCAAGCGGACCATCGGAGGCATCGATGCCGTGCAGGACTTTCAAAAACGCCGCCACATCGACGGCTATGGTTGGAAGATCGATATGCCCGAGATGCCGGGCGAGAGGCTCGCCCTCAAGCCAACCGTAGACGGACCAGCAGAACGGATAATCCTCTCCGGGCTTGCCGAGCGCCAACGGCTCCGGGATCGGAAGAGGCAGAAAAGACGCAAGTACCGGCAGCCACCGGTGCTCCTTCTCCACCTGCGCCACATAACGCTCAGCGCTTGGCAGGCGAACGAGCATATCCGCACCGAGGCGGAAGCTGCGATTATCCCAGCCGCTCAGTTCTACCGGCCTGACATCGAGCGCCGCCCATTGCGGAAACTGGCCTGCGATCAGCGCTCGAACCTGTTGCGTAGAGATGACGATGCGATCATCCATGTCCCGTTCCCCGTTTCAGGATGAGACCAGTAGCGGTGCAGAACAACGCGGCGATGACGGTGCCTCAGCCGCCGATCAGCGCCAGCCACTCGTCCTCATCCATGGTCTGCACGCCCAGCTCCGCCGCCTTGGCAAGCTTGGAGCCAGCCCCCGGTCCGGCCACCAGAATGTCCGTCTTCTTCGATACGGAACCGGCCACCTTGGCGCCCAGACTTTCCGCGCGAGCCTTCGCCTCGTCACGCGTGAATTTTTCGAGCGAGCCGGTGAAGACCACCGTCTTGCCAGCCACCGGGCTGCCTTCCGTCGAGGGCTTCTCGGCCTCCTTCGGCTGCAACTCCCGTATCAACCGGTCGATGACATCGAGATTGCGCGGCTCCTTGTAGAATTCGATGATGGCGCGGGCCACGACCTCGCCAATACCATCGATGCTGTTGAGCTCGGCCCAGGCATCGCTCGCCGGATCGGCGGCCGCCTTCATGGCCTCCTCGAAATGCTCATAGGTGCCGTAGGAGCGCGCCAGAAGCTTCGCCGTGGTTTCGCCCACATGACGAATGCCGAGCGCGAAGATCAGCCGGTGAAGATCGATCTCGCGGCGGGCATCGATGGCATCGAACAGCTTCTTGACGCTGACCTTGCCGAAACCGTCGATATTTTCAAGCTTGGTAAGATGCGATGCCTCCTGCCGCACCTTCAGCGTGAAGATATCAGGCGCAGTCTTGATCGACAGGGAAGGATCGTCACTTTCGAAGAAGAAGTCGATCTGCTTGGTGCCCAGTCCCTCGATATCAAAGGCATTGCGCGAGACGAAATGTTTCAGATGCTCCACCGCCTGCGCCCGGCAGACGAAACCGCCGGTGCAGCGCGTGACCGAATCGAGTTTGCCGGTCTTCTCATTGCGCTCCCGCACCGCATGGCTGCCACAAACCGGACATTTCTCCGGAAACGCATACTTCACCGCCTCGGCCGGGCGCTTCTCCAGAAGCACATCCAGCACCTGCGGAATGACATCACCTGCACGCTGCACGATGACGGTATCGCCGATGCGGATGTCATGATCTTCAGGACGGATGCGCTCGCCGCTATTGCCGATACCCTCGATGTAATCGGCATTATGCAACGTCGCATTGGTGACGACGACACCGCCGACGGTGATCGGCGTCAGACGCGCAACCGGCGTCAGCGCGCCGGTGCGTCCTACCTGGATTTCAATGTTCTCGACCGTGGTGAAGGCCTGTTCGGCCGGAAACTTGTGCGCGGTAGCCCAGCGCGGGCTGCGCGAACGGAAGCCAAGCCGTTCCTGAAGGTCGAGCCGGTCGACCTTGTAGACCACACCGTCGATATCGTAATCGAGGTCGGGTCGCGCAACGCCGATTTCATTATAATGTTCAAGCAATTGCTCGGCCGAAGTGAATCGCTTCATCAGCGGATTGACCGGAAAACCCCAGTCCCGGAACTTCTCGACGATGCCATATTGCGTGTCGGCAATCCGCGCCGGCTGGCCGCCATTCGAGACTTCGCCAAGCGCATAGGCGAAGAACCGCAGCTTGCGTTTCGCCGTCACATTGGCGTCAAGCTGGCGTAGCGAACCGGAGGCCGTGTTGCGCGGGTTCACATAGGTCTGCTTGCCGTCGGCCTCCATCTGCGCATTGAGCGCCATGAAGTCGCTCTTGGCCATATAGACCTCACCGCGCACCTCCACCACATCGGGCGCATCGGCAGGCAGTTCGTTCGGAATTTCCTTGATGGTCTTGATATTGGCGGTGACATTCTCGCCCGTCGTGCCGTCGCCACGCGTCGCGGCCGTCTTCAGCTTGCCCTTCTCGTAGCGGATGGACATGGAAAGGCCGTCGATCTTCGGCTCGGCGGTAAAAGCGATGGAATCATCCGGCAGATGTCCGAGGAAGCGATAGACGGAGCTAACGAAATCCCGCAGATCTTCTTCGGAAAACGTATTGTCGAGCGAGAGCATCGGCCGCGCATGCACGATCGGCGCAAAGGTCGGAAGCGGCGTGAAGCCGACTTTCTTCGACGGGCTGTCGGCCCGCACCAGCGCCGGAAACGCCGCCTCGATGGCATCGTTGCGCCGCTTCAGCGCATCATATTCCGCGTCCGAAATCTCCGGCGCATCCTTGCCATGGTAGAGCGCATCATGGCGGGCAAGCTCGGCCGCCAGAAACGCAAGTTCGGAAGAGGCCTCAAGCTCGGTCAGGTTTTCGACGGGTGTCTGGTCTTTCGACATGGAAGAAGCCTCACGGATGAATCTGCAATGCTTTTAGCGAATTATTGGCAAACACAAAACCATCCTCGCTTTTCAACAGGCGGGAATCCGCTATTCTGAACATCCGGATGAAACGGATGCCAGAGCCCCCCTATGGAACTCACCACTCTCATTGCCTTTGCAGCAGCCTTCTTCGTGTTCGCGGCCAGCCCCGGACCAGACAATATGACGATCGTCGCCCGCACCATCACCCATGGCGCCGCCTCCGGCCTCGCCTATGGTGCCGGGACTGTCGCTGGGATCTTGATTTTCCTCACACTTGCAGCCTTCGGCCTGTCGATCCTCGCCGCCGAAATGGGGACGGTTATGGCGGTGCTACGCTATGGCGGCGCGGCCTATCTGATCTGGATGGGCTTTAAGCTCTGGACAGCGGAACCTGTCGTTCCCGATCTGCAGCCCTTGAATGGCGGCCGTAGCCTCATCTCGATATTCGCGACCGGAACCGCACTTAACCTCGGCAATCCAAAGATGCCGCTCTTTTACGTGGCATTGCTGCCAAACGTCGTCGGCGCTTCGCTGACCGTCGATCACCTTCTGGCGCTGGCGTCCGTCATCGTCGCGGTGGAGGCGATTGTTATCGGCGGTCATGTTGTTCTTGCCGTGCGGGCAAGAAAGCTGCTGCGGGAGCCGAGAATCGTCCGCAGGGTGAACCGGGCAGCTGGCGGTGTCATGATCGGCTCCGGCGTGGCGGTGGCCGTCAGCCGTTAGTCCTTGGCGGCAAGCAGGCGGGCGGCCGCAGCCCTCGCCTCATCGGTCACCGAAGCGCCGGCAAGCATGCGGGCGATTTCTTCCGTGCGGTGGTTTGGCTCCATCGTCGCCACGCGTGTGGCGATACGCTCGCTTCCGTCGCCAGAAGGACCCTTGGAAATGAGAAGATGCGTCGCCGCCCGCGCGGCCACCTGCGGCGCGTGGGTGACTGACAGAACCTGCACGGTTTTCGACAGACGGCGCAGCCGCTGGCCGATGGCATCCGCCACAGCCCCGCCGACGCCCGTGTCGATTTCGTCGAAAACCAGCGTCGGTGCGGAACCGCGATCCGCCAGCGCCACTTTCAGCGCCAAGAGGAAACGGGACAGTTCGCCGCCCGAGGCAACCTTCATAATCGGGCCGGGACGCGTTCCCGGATTGGTCTGGACGTGGAATTCGACAATGTCGATACCATCAGCCGTCGCCTGCTCCGGATCGGAGCTGACTTCGACGGTGAAGCGTGCCCGCTCCAGCTTAAGTGCCGGAAGCTCGGCCATGACAGCCTCGGAAAGTGCATTTGCCGCATGGCGTCGCTTTTCGGAAAGCGACTTCGCCTCACGGTCAAAATCGGCTTTCACGACGCCGAGATTGGCTTCGAGTTTGCCGAGCTTTTCCTCGCCCGCATCGAGATCTGCAAGATCCGCGACCATTTTTTCCGCAAGCGCCGGCAGATCAGGCACCGGGACATTATATTTGCGTCCGGCGGCGCGCAGCGCAAACAGCCGCTCCTCCACCCGTTCCAGCTCACGCGGATCGAACTCGGTGCGGCGCAGCGCCGCCTCCACTTCCATCTGCGCGTTGGAAAGACTGTCGAGCGCGGCATCCAGCAATTGCACGGTGTCTTCCAGCAATCCCGGTGCCTCGTGGCTCTTGCGCTCCAGACGCCGCATCATCGAAGCAATCATCGGCACAGGCGAAGCGTTGCCGTTCAGGAACTCGCTTGCTTCGGCGATATCGCCAGCAATACGTTCGGATTTCTGCATGATCGCCCGGCGGTCGGCAAGCTCGTCCTCCTCGCCGTCACGTGGCGAAAGCACTTCAAGCTCTTCGACGGAGGAACGCAGATAATCAGCCTCGCGGGCAGCAGCCTCCACCTTGGCGCGGTGGGTCTTCAACGCCCGCTCGGCGTCCTTCCATGTCCGGTAGAAACCCTGCACGGCACGGGCATCGTCGCTGAGCCCGGCAAAGGCATCCAGCAGCGTGCGGTGGGCATCGGTATCGACAAGGGCGCGATCATCATGCTGGCCGTGAATTTCGACCAGCAATTGCCCGAGCTGGCGCATCATCTGCACGCTGATGGCCTGATCGTTGATATAGGCCTTGGTCCGCCCGTCGGCGGATTGCACGCGGCGGAAGATCAGGTCGCCATCATCATCGAGACCGTTTTCACGCAGGAGAAGCCGTGTGGGATGACTGTTCGGGACTTCGAAAGTGGCGGTAACCTGCCCCTTCTCCTCCCCGTGACGCACCAGGCCGCCATCACCACGTCCGCCGAGAGCCAGCGACAGGCTGTCGAGCAGAATGGATTTGCCCGCGCCCGTCTCACCCGTCAACACGGAAAGGCCCGCCTCAAAGCCGAGGTCGAGCCTTTCAATCAGAACGATATCGCGTATCGAGAGCTGGACCAGCATGGCCTATGCCCTGTCTCAGGCGCCGATAAGCTTCTTGCCGGCACGCGAAATCCAGGACCCCTTGTTTTCACGCGGCTCCAGCCCGCCGCCCTTCAGCAGCTTGTAGGAATCCGCATACCATTGGCTGTCGGGATAGTTGTTACCGAGAACGGCGGCAGCAGTCTGCGCCTCGTCGGAAAGACCCATTGCGTAATAGGCTTCCGTCAGACGCGCCAGCGCTTCTTCGATCTGGTTGGTGTTCTGGTACTGCTCGACGACGATGCGGAAACGCGAGACGGCGGCGAGATATTCCTTGCGCTCAAGATAATAACGACCGACCTGCATTTCGCGGCCGGCGAGCTGGTCGCGCGCGAAACGGATCTTGGCCTGCGCGTCGGCGACATATTCCGAATCGGGATAGTCGTTGACCACCTTGTTCATCGCCTCGACCGTACGCTGCGCGGCGCGCTGGTCCTGCGTTACGTCGGAAATCTGCTTCGAATAGGCAAGACCGATCATGTACTGAACGTAGGCAGCATCCTTGGAGCGCGGATATTGGCGCAGGAAGCGGCTGCCCGATGCGATGGCCACGTCGTTCTTGTTGGTGCGCGTGGCGATGAAGGTCTGCATCACCAGAGCCTTCTGGCCCCATTCGGTAAAGGGATATTGCTTGTCGATCGCCTCGAACTTGCGTGAGGCTTCGGTCATGTTGCCGGCGTTCATGTTGGCAAGCCCCTGCTTGTACAGAACGTCAGGCGGATCGGTCTCAACGCCGAGCTTGGTAATGTCGATATCCGGATCGGACTGGCAGGCCGTGACGGCGACACTCGCACCGACCAACATCAACGAAACGGCGATCCTCCGCATCGTACCCTTCATTGCACCAGACCCTACATGCTTCATTCGACAGTTCCCACTTCCCGCGCAAATACATAAGCATCGGCTTTGCACTGGCGTTTCTAGCCATAAAAGCATCCGCAGGGCAACGCAATGATGACGCATTAACGCATTTTTATGGCATCCGCCCGCGCAATCGCATGAATATCAGGCGATATTAGGAAACATCTCGCCCGCATTACGAAAAAGCCGCCCCGAAGCGGAGCGGCTTTTCCTGTCAATCAATAGCCTGCAAACAAACTCAAGCCGACCAGGGGGCGAATTCCGGCATGTTGACCGGAACGAATTCGCGGGCACGTACCTGATTGCGGGCGGCAGGAGCCTCGACGATCTCATAGGCCGTGCGGTCGCTCAGGAGAGCCTTCAGCGCGTTCGCATTGACCTTGTGGCCGCCGCGATAGGAGCGGTAGGAGCCGATGAACTGTGCGCCGGCAAGCGCCAGGTCGCCCACGGCGTCCAGCGTCTTGTGGCGGACGAATTCATCCTTGGCGTAACGCAGGCCTTCCATGTTGATGACGCTGTTGTCGTCGGAGATGACAACCGAATTTTCAAGCGAGGAGCCGAGTGCATAACCGGCGGCCCACAGGCGTTCCACGTCACGCATGAAACCGAAGGTACGGGCGCGCGAAAGCTCGTTCTTGAACGTATCCGCCGTCAGGTCGCCCTTCCAGGACTGCTTGCCGATCAGCGGCGTGTCGAAATCGATATCGACTTCGAACCGCGTGCCGTCATAGGGACGGAACTCTGCCCAGGATGCACCCGAATCAATGCGGACCGGCTTGATGACGCGAATATAGCGGCGCTTTGCACCGAGATTCTTGATGCCGGCCGATTCGATCGCCTCGATGAAAGGTGCGGAGCTGCCATCCATGATCGGCGCTTCCGGACCGTCAACTTCAACGACGAGGTTATCGAGGCCCATGGCGTAGATGGCGGCCATGACGTGCTCGATCGTTGCCACTGACTGGGATAGCGAACGGCCGAGCACGGTGCACAGGTCGGTATTGCCGACATTGGCAGACACCGCCTTCAACTCGGTTACACTGCCATTCTCGTGAAGGCGATGGAACACGATGCCCGTTCCGGCTTCTGCAGGCTGGAACGTCATCGAAACCGGATTGCCGGAATGCACGCCAATGCCCTTGAGCTGAACAGCATTTGCGATAGTCGTTTGAAATCCGAGCAGTCCGATAGTCATGCGTATGTGCCTTGTTTTGCAAACCGCGCCGCTTCATGAAGCGCCGTTCAAGTTTTTCAAGCCGGTTTTTAAGGACCGGCAAAGTCAATGTTTTCCTCTACCCAGCCTCATACATACGCACATGTACGTGCCACGACAAATCACTGTTCGTTTCGGATTGTTACACGCGTAAATCATTGAAAACGTGAATTAATTTACTGTTAATAACGCAAAATAAACAAAACGCCCGGATCGTGTGATCCGGGCGTTTCAAGAGGCGTATGGAATCGCTCTCAGTTGGACTGGCGGCGCAGGAAGGCCGGGATTTCCAGCTGGTCGTCGTCGTGGTGGCTGGCCGAAGAAGGCGTCGCGCGACCGTGATCGTCAAGCTGGCCACGACGCGGTGCGTAGAGGCTGGCTTCCGGCGAAAGCGGGGCGCGGCGCTGCTGCGGTGCCATGCTCGGCGCATCCATCATGTCGGAGGGAACTTCTTCCTCTTCGCGGCGGCCAAGCGAGTTGGTGATGCGCTTCAGAAGACCCATCGGGCCACGCTCTTCCTGGGCGGCAGGAGCGGCGTGGGTGCGGTGGTCCAGCTCGGCCTTGACGACCGGTGGGAAGTCTTCGACCTTCGGCATGCGCACCGGCTCGGGCTGGCGGGCAACCGGGGCGGGTTCCTGGTAGACAGGAGCCTGCGGCTGTTGCAGGCGCGGAGCCGGAGCGGCAACCTGTTCCGGGGCATGGTAGACCGGTGCCTGGGCAACCGGAGCCGGAGCGGCCTGCTGAACCGGCTGGGCCGGACGGAGAACCGGTGCTTCAGCCGGGGACGATGCGAACAGCTTGCTCTGCGGACGGAAATCCTGAGCCGGCTGCTGGTGTGCCGCGAAACCGAGTTCACGTTCCATTTCGGCTTCCGCCGAACGGATGGTCTGGGCGATCTGGTCTACGGTCTTGGGTGCCTGCGATGCTGTCTGGGCAGGCTGAACTGCGGCCGGAGCCGAAGCAACGGCCGCGGAAGGACGGATAAGCGGCTTGGCGGCAGCAGCGCGCATTTCGGCAACGTTCTGTTCGCCGATACCCGCAACGCGGTCGATGCCGGTGGCAACGACGGAGACGCGGATGAGACCTTCCAGAGCCTCGTCGAAGGTTGCGCCGAGGATGATGTTCGCATCCGGATCGACTTCTTCGCGGATACGGGTTGCAGCCTCGTCGACTTCGAACAGGGTAAGGTCGCGACCACCGGTGATGGAGATCAGCAGGCCCTGTGCGCCCTTCATCGAGGTTTCGTCGAGCAGCGGGTTGGCGATGGCCGCTTCCGCAGCCTGCATCGCACGGCCCGGACCGGAAGCTTCGCCGGTACCCATCATTGCACGGCCCATTTCACGCATGACCGAGCGAACGTCGGCGAAGTCGAGGTTGATGAGACCTTCCTTCACCATCAGATCGGTAATGCAGGCAACGCCGGAATAGAGAACCTGGTCAGCCATGGCGAAGGCGTCGGCAAAGGTCGTCTTGTCATTGGCAATGCGGAAGAGGTTCTGGTTCGGAATGACGATCAGCGTATCGACGGATTTCTGCAGTTCCTCGATGCCCTGTTCGGCAAGACGCATGCGGCGGCCGCCTTCGAAGTGGAAAGGCTTGGTGACGACGCCGACCGTCAGGATGCCCTTGTTGCGGGCCGCCTGTGCGACAACGGGTGCTGCACCCGTGCCGGTGCCGCCGCCCATGCCGGCGGTGACGAAGCACATGTGGGTGCCGTTCAGGTGATCGATGATCTCATCGATGCATTCTTCAGCGGCGGCGCGTCCGACTTCCGGCTGGGAACCGGCACCGAGACCCTCGGTGACGTTGACGCCGAGCTGGATGACCCGGTCTGCCTTCGTCATGGTCAGTGCCTGCGCATCCGTGTTGGCGACGACGAAGTCGACGCCCTGGAGGCCGGCCGTGATCATGTTGTTGACAGCGTTACCACCACCACCGCCGACACCGAAAACGGTGATGCGTGGCTTCAACTCGGTGATATCAGGCTTTTGCAGCTGTATCGTCATTTTACCATTCCTTCTTTCTCTGGCCGCATCGCCCCGCTGGCCGATTCTTGAAAACTCAACTCTGAAACCTCCGGCTTACGCCACAAGGCCACTCAAAAACTCTCTTTCAGCCATTGCCCTACCCGGGCTATCCGGCCGCTACCCGTACCAAACGGCGAGAACATTCCGCCTTGCGCCGCATGAATTTCGATATCCGCCACCTGCGGATAGATCATCAGTCCGCAGGCGGTTGAAAATGCCGGTCCCTTCGCCGCAACCGGAAGACCCGCAACCCCCATGGGGCGGCCGATACGAACGTTGCGGGCAAGAATGCGCCGTGCCGTTTCCGGCAGACCCGTCAGCTGGCTTGCGCCGCCGGTCAGGACAACACGCTTGCCGACGATGGGGCTGAAGCCGGACTTCTGGATACGATCACGGATCAATTCCAGCGTCTCTTCGATACGCGCCCGCACGATGCGGGTTACAAGTGCTCTTGAAACTTGCGATGGTTGATCGCGATCATCTTCGCCAATCGGCGGGATCGAAATCATGTCGCGCTCATCCGCGCCATTCAGCAAAGCCGAACCATGCACCACCTTCAGTCTCTCCGCATCTTCGATTCGTGTCGAGAGGCCACGTGCAAGATCTGTCGTAACGTGATGGCCGCCAAGGCCGATCGCGTCGGTGTGAATGAGACGGCCTTCGGCGAAAACCGAAATCGTCGTGGTGCCGCCGCCCATGTCGATGGCCGCACAGCCAAGTTCGACCTCGTCATCCACCAGCGCCGCAAGGCCGCTGGCATAGGGCGTCGCCACCATGCCTTCGACCGAAAGATGCGCGCGGTTGACGCAAAGTTCGAGGTTCTTCAGCGCCGTGCGCTCGACCGTCACGACATGCATGTCGACGCCGAGAAGGTCGCCATACATCGACAGCGGATCGCGGATACCGCGTTCGCCATCCAGCGAATAGCCTGTCGGCAGCGAATGCAGGATCGCCCGATCCTGACGCATGGACTGCTGGCTTGCCGCCACCAGAACCTTGCGCAGATCGCTTGCTTCCACTTCCTGGCCGCCGAGATCGATGCTCGCGGTATAGATATCGCTCGCCAGTCTTCCTGCCGAAACATTGACAATCAGGCTGTCGACGGTAAGCCCCGCCATGCGCTCGGCCGCATCGACCGAAAGACGGATAACGCCTTCCAGCGCGTCCAGATCGGCGATCACACCGGATTTCACGCCGCGTGAACGCTGGTGGCCAATACCGATGATTTCGACCTTGTGGGTGCGGCCGGGCAGGATTTCGCTTTCTTGGCGCGGCGTCAGCCGTCCGATCATGCACACGACCTTGGTCGAGCCGATGTCGAGCACCGAGACGATATGGCTGCGCTTGGAGGAAAGCGGCTTCAGACGAGGCAGGCCGAAATGGGAAGAACCAAAAAAGCTCATGTGTTCTTCTCCGCTTTCTTGAGTGCCTTCGTGCGTGCATCCACCGCGGTCTGGCGACGGGCTGTCGCGCCTTCGGTCAACTGGATCGTCGTGCGATCCGCCAGCCGCAGATCGACGGCGGCGACATCACGGGACAGGACTTTTTCCTCGAGATCGAGCCGCGCCAGCAATTGCAGCGCCTGCGGCAGGTTTTCTTCCGGCAGCTTGACGACGATGCCGTTATCGAGATGCAGATCCCAGCGGCGCCCGGCAATGCGCACATAGGCGCGGACACGGGTGCGGATTTCCGGCCAGTCGGCCAGCTGCTGGACAAAGCCGGCAGCGCCCGTTTCCGCATCACGTCCGACGAAAAGCGGCAGGGCGGCGAATTTATTGTCGCGCAGCGGCGCAATCACGCTGCCGCTTTTTTCAATCAGCGACAGTTCCGAGCCATGCTGCCAGATACCGAAGGCCTCACGCTCCTTCAGCCGGACTTCCACGGTCTTGGGGTACACCTTGCGGATATCGACATCTTCCACCCAGGGAAGCTGGACGAGCTTGCGACGCGCGGCATCGATGTCGAGCGCAATCAGCGAGGTGCTGCCGTCGAGGCCGAGAAGCTGGAAGACTTCGATTTCGGAAGTCTGCAAATTGCCGGAAACCTTGACGTCTTCAACGGCAAAACCAGCGGCCGATGTTGTGGTCTGGGTAACGATATTGGTGTGTCCACCGAGCGACATACCGTAAAGCCCGGTCACCGCGTAGAAGGCGACGGCAGAAATGGTGCCGGTATGGGCCGGAATGTGAATGCGCCCGGTCGCGAGGCTGACGCAGAAGCGCACGACGCGACGCATCGGACGCGGCAGCACCCTGCGATCGTCGGCATTGGCCGCCGCCGCATATTGCTCGCGCTTTTTTGCCGTCGACTTTTTGCCGATCACCGCAAACACGAAGCGTCCTCCACCATCCAGCTGACAAGGTTACCAAAGGAGCGGCCAGCATGAGCCGCCATTTCCGGCACCAGGGAGGTCGGCGTCATGCCCGGCTGCGTATTCACTTCAAGCCAGATAACTTCGCCATCTTCTGAGAAGCGGTCGTCGTAACGAAAGTCTGAACGGCTTACGCCACGGCACCCGATCGCCTGATGTGCCATAACCGCCAGTGTTTGAATTTTTTGGTAAATTTTCGGTGAAATTTCTGCCGGAATGACATGCTTTGAGCCACCGGCAGCGTATTTAGCGTCATAATCATAGAAATTGTGACCGAGCGGCACCACTTCCGTGACGCCAAGCGCCTCGCCGTCAAGCACACCGCAGGTCAGTTCGCGGCCATGAATATAGCGCTCGACCATCACCTGATCGCCGTAACGCCATTCCGACGAGGTAAGAATCTGCGGCGGATGCGACTGGTCTTCCTTGACGATGACAACACCGAAGCTCGAACCTTCGCGCACCGGCTTCACCACATAGGGAGGCGAAAGCGGATGCTCGCTGGTGAAATCGAAGCGGTTCATGACGCGCTCGACTGCAACCGGAACACCGGCAGCCGCGGCCACTTTCTTAGCCTGCGCCTTGTCCATGGCGAGCGCCGAAGCAAGCACGCCGGAATGGGTATAGGGAATGACAAGATATTCGAGAATGCCCTGAATGGTGCCATCTTCACCGAAAGGCCCGTGCAGGGCATTGAAGGCGACGTCGGGACGCAATTCATCGAGCACGGCGGCGACATCGCGGCCCACGTCGACACGGGTAACCTTGTACCCCTCACCCTCAAGGGCGAGCGCGCAAGCGTTCCCCGACGACAGGCTAACCGGCCGCTCCGAAGAAAACCCACCCATAAGAACAGCTACGTGCTTGCCGCTCATCGATACCTCTGACACCAACTCTCCGTTACAAACCACGCCCAGACCGACCGAATTTACGAACGGTGATTCTGGCACATGATCCTTGAGATCAGTTAAACGCCATTAAGGTTAATGAATCGTTTACTTTCGTTAACCGCCGCGCCCAACATGCCGAGTTCCGTTAAAGAATCAGCATCGATCCGGATTCCCTCCTTGGAATCAGAGAGTTGCACGGATTGCAACATGCAGCTTTTCAATGATCGGAAATAAAATGGCAGCGCTGCGCCCGCTTTTACCCGATGAAGGCAAGACCGAAACGTTAACGGGAGGCGCTTTCCCCAGCGAAAATAATCTGCCGTTTCAGCGTTTTAAAACGATGGCCTGAATCAGTCTCTCAATCGCCGGATCGCGCTTCAGGAAGGCACAACAGCAACTGTCGCATTCATAGATCACATTATTTGCAATATTTCTTTTTTAGCATTCCATAGGAACAAAAATTGCGTTAACGCAGTCATCGCCTCCCAAGGCACTACATTCCACTCCTCTGAAATGGAACCAAACCATGACTGACGCGATATCTTCGGTATCGTCGACAGCTGGCAATTCGAACGCTGTAAAGACAAATTCGCCTGCACGAGTTCTCACTGCCAGCCTGGTCGGCACGACCATCGAGTTTTTCGATTTCTACGTTTATGCCACGGCCGCAGTGCTCGTGTTCCCGGCATTGTTCTTCCCGAACAACGATCCGATGACGGCGCTTCTGGCATCCTTCGCCACCTTCTCCATCGCCTTTTTTGCCCGTCCGCTCGGCGCGGTCGTCTTTGGCCATTATGGCGACCGTGTCGGCCGCAAGACCACGCTTGTCGCAGCCCTTCTGACGATGGGCGTGTCGACGGTCGTGATCGGCCTTCTGCCGACCTATGAGACGGCAGGCGTTCTGGCGCCGCTGTTCCTGGCGCTTTGCCGCTTCGGTCAGGGCTTCGGCCTTGGCGGCGAATGGGGCGGTGCAGTTCTTCTCGCTACGGAAAACGCTCCTCCCGGCAAACGCAGCTGGTACGGCATGTTCCCGCAGCTCGGCGCACCTGTCGGCCTGTTCCTCTCCTCGGGCGTCTTCTGGATCCTCCTGCACTTCATGTCGCAGGAGGCCCTTTTGAGCTGGGGCTGGCGCATTCCCTTCGTCGCCTCGATCATCCTGATCGCAGTCGGTATGTGGGTTCGCCTGTCGATCACCGAAACGCCCGACTTCCAGAAGGCTATCGAAAAGGAAGAGCGTGTGGCCGTGCCGGTCGCGGAACTGTTCCGCAACCACAAGCGCAGCCTCGTGCTCGGCACCTTCGTGGCGCTGGCCACCTTCGTTCTGTTCTATATCGGCACTGCCTATCTGCTTTCCTACAACGTCAAGGTTCTGAAAATTCCGTTCCTCGACGCACTGGAAGTGCAGATCGTTGGCTCCATCGTCTTCGGTATCTTCATCCCGATCGCCGGCAAGCTCGCCGAGAAATTCGGCCGTCGTGAGATCCTGATCCTGACGACGGTGCTGATCGGCCTGTTCTCCTTCCTGCTGCCCAGCCTGATGACTGGCGGCGAGGGCTCGATCTTCATCTTCGCGGCCCTTGCCATGACGCTGATGGGCATGACCTACGGTCTGATCGGAACGGCGCTCGCCGCTCCCTTCCCGACCCGCGTGCGCTACACCGGCTCGTCCATCACCTTCAACATGGCCGGCATCTTCGGCGCATCGCTGGCGCCTTACATCGCCACGTGGCTGCAGGTGAATTACGGCATGGGATATGTTGGTTATTACCTCTGCGTCTCCGCCATCATCACGCTGGCGTGCATCCTGCTTTCCCGCAAGGACGAAGTCTGAACCACATAAAATCTCGACAGCAAAAGGCCCGCGAAACACCTGTTTCGCGGGCCTTTTGCATTTCGATATCAAAACCTAGGCAACGGTCTGGCGGCTGACTTTATGGCCCGCAAGACAGACGCGATTGCGCCCTGTTCGTTTCGCTTCGTAAAGCGCCGTATCGGCATTGTGCAATACCCTCTCGAAAATCTCCCAGTTTTCCCGGAAAGCCACTCCAATCGAGACCGTGGTATTGATCCGCATGCCCTGGAAATCCACAGCCGAGGCAGCAATCCTTGCACGTACCCTTTCGCACTCTTCCAGAAAGTACTGCGGAGCAAGCGCCTGCACCACGACAAATTCTTCACCACCCAACCGCGCGACATGCGCGGTTTCGTCGAAGCTATCGCGTATGATGGTGGCGACACTGGAAATAACCATGTCGCCGGCCAGATGACCGTACCTGTCATTCACCGACTTGAAATGGTCGATATCGAAGAACGCGACGCAGTATTGCGTATCGAGATTGACGCAATTGGCGTAAAGTCCCAGCCTGTTGTTGAGACCGGTCAGGGCGTCGGTGTGGCTGAGATGCAGAAACCGCTCATGCGACTGGGCAAGGAGCTTCACCTCACGGGCATTGAGCCAGCAGACCAGCAAGGTTATCGAAAATGCGGTCGTCACCGTCAGGGTCACGCCGAGCATCAGCCCGTTCACAAGATCGGTCACCAGCCCGAACTTCGACAGAATGAACAGCCCCGCCATATCGATGATGACAGCAATAGCGGTAACCAGAACGGCGACACGCAGCGCAAAGTCGAGCGGTTCCAGCCGCTGGCGGCCTTCAGGCGTCGCAACCGAAAAACTTATGCTTTGGATCAGTTTATGCCAGAGACCCAACTTAACCCCCAACGGGTTTGGATGTCGCGTGAGTTAAAATCGCCTAAAATACCAAAAAATCTGGAGAATGAACCCAGCTATTCTTGTCGCCTGACAATAAAACATAAGTGTTGACCGGGCGTTACGATAAACACCCGGCCGGAAAAGCAAACATCAGCTCCCTAGAAACGGCTCCACCTCACGGCCCGGCATGAAAAGCCCCAGCCGCTTGATTTCCCATTCCAGCCGGATGCCCGACTTCTCGAACACCCGCTTGCGGATGGTCTCACCAAGATATTCCAGATCATAACCGGTCGCATGGCCAGTATTGATCATGAAATTGCAGTGCAGCGACGACATCTGCGCGCCGCCAATGACCAGACCACGGCCACCGGCCTCGTCGATCAGTTCCCAGGCGGAATGACCTTCGGGGTTCTTGAAGGTCGATCCGCCGGTCTGTTCACGGATCGGCTGAACGGTTTCGCGGTGATGGCGTACGGCGTCCATATCCGCGCGGATCTTCGCACGGTCTTCGGGATAACCCTCAAACAGCGCGCCGGTGAAAATCAGGCCCGCATCCGCGCCGGAATGGCGATAGCTGTAACCCATGTCGGCATTGGAAAGCACATGCTGATTGCCCTGACGGTCGACCGCATAGACCTCCACGACACGCTCGCGCGTCTCGCCACCATTGGCGCCCGCATTCATGCGCAGCGCACCGCCGATGGAGCCGGGAATGCCGTAATAGAAATGGAAGCCGCCGATGCCATTATCCATGGCCATGGCCGCAATATGCTTGTCCGGGCAGATCGCGCCGGCCTTGATGCGGTTTTCACCGGCAAGCTCCACCTGGCCAAAACCCTTGGCGGAGAGGCGAACGACGACGCCGGGAATGCCGCCATCGCGCACCAGAAGGTTCGAGCCGACGCCGACCACGGTCAACGGCACGTCTTCCGGCAGAATTTTCAGGAAGGTAATCAGATCGTCGGCATCGTGCGGCTGGAACATCACCTCCGCAAGACCGCCGGCTCTGAACCACGTCACGCGGTCCATGGGCGCATCCGGTGTCAGACGTCCCCGCAATTCATTTACCCCGTCGCCGAGCCTCCCCAGCAATTTAACCCCATCGACCTGTCTCATTCAGACTTTCCTGATATGCTCTTCAATTCCGAAGGCAGCGCTGCTGCCCATTGCGTGATATTCCCAGCCCCCAAGAGAACCACGAAATCACCCGGATTCGCAATGCCTGCAACCACTGAGGCGAGATCTTCCCGTTTTTCGAGAAAACGGGCGTCGCGATGGCCGGCGGCCTTGATGGCCGAAACCAGCGCTTCCGAGCTTGCGCCTTCAATCGGATCTTCGCCCGCGGCATAGACCGGAGCAAGAATAATCGTGTCCGCATCGTTAAAACAATGCGCGAAATCGTCAAACAGGCTGGAAAGCCGGCTGTAGCGGTGCGGCTGGTGCACGGCGATGATGCGGCCCTTGCAGGCTTCGCGCGCCGCCGCCAGCACGGCCTTGATCTCGACCGGGTGGTGGCCGTAGTCATCGAAGACCTGTACGCCGTTGGCTTCGCCCGTCAGCGTGAAGCGGCGCTTGACGCCGGCAAAGGAGGCAAGCCCCTTCTTGATGTCGGCTTCCGAAATGCCGAGACGATTGGCGACCGCAATCGCGGCCGTCGCATTCGACACATTGTGGCGGCCGGGCATCGGCAGGACGAGGTCCTTGAAGGAGAATATCTTGCCGGTGCGGCGGCGACGGATTTCCACGTCGAAGATCGACCGCGTGCCGTCAATGCGCACATTCGAAAAACGCACGTCGGCCTGCGGGTTCTCGCCATAGGTGATGACCTTGCGGTCCTCGATCCGGCCGACCAGCGCCTGCACTTCCGGATGGTCGAGGCACATGACGCCAAAACCGTAGAACGGCACATTCTCGACAAACTGGCGGAAAGCGGCGCGCACGGCATCGAAATTGCCGTAGTGATCCAGATGCTCGGGATCGATATTGGTGATGACGGCCACATCGGCCGGCAGCTTCAGGAAGGTGCCGTCGGATTCATCGGCCTCCACCACCATCCACTCGCCCTCGCCCATGCGGGCGTTGGTGCCGTAAGCATTGATGATGCCGCCATTGATGACGGTCGGGTCAAGATTGCCGGCTTCGAGCAGCGTCGCGACCATGGAGGTGGTCGTGGTCTTGCCGTGGGTGCCGCCGATGGCGATGGCATTGCGGAAACGCATCAGCTCGGCCAGCATTTCGGCACGGCGAACGATCGGCAGGTGTTTTTCCCGCGCGGCGATGAGTTCCGGATTGCTTTTCTTGATGGCGGTGGAAACCACCACGACCTCGGCATCACCGATATTATCCGCCGTATGGCCGACAAAAACCTCGATACCCTTGTCGCGCAGGCGCTGCACATTGGCGCTATCGGCCTGATCCGACCCCTGAACGCGATGGCCGAGATTGTGAAGCACTTCGGCAATGCCGCTCATGCCGATCCCGCCTATGCCGATGAAATGGACAAGGCCTATGGCTTTCGGCATCTTCATGCCCCAACTCCTTCATTCTTCTTGAATTCCTGTACGGACTGGCCGGAAGCAATCGCCTCAACCAGATCTGCCAGCACATCAGCCGCATGCGGTTTGCCGGTGGCCTTCGCCGCTGCCGCCGTCGCGCTCAAACGGTCAGGCTCGGAAAGCGCCGAGGACAGAAGGCTGGAAAGCTTCTGCGGCGATAGTTCGGCCTGCTTGATGACGCTTGCGCCGCCCGCTGCCGAAAGCGCTGCCGCATTGGCGGCCTGATCGTGATCCAGCGCATGCGGATAGGGCACGAGGATCGACGGACGGCCGATCACCGACAGTTCCGACACCGTCGAAGCGCCGGAACGGCTGATGACCAGATCGGCCTCGCCAATACGTGAGGCCATGTCGCCGAAGAAGGGCGAAACATCCGCTTTCACGCCAAGCTTCTGATAGGAGGCGATCACGCTGTCCTTGTCTTCGGGGCGAGCCTGCTGGGTGACGACGATGCGCTTGCGCTGCTCGTTCTTCAACAGGCAGATCGCTGCCGGTACGGCGCTGGAAAAGAATTGCGCGCCCTGGCTGCCGCCGAAGACGACGAGCTGGAACGGTTCATCCGTCTGCGACGGCGTATAGGGTATCTCCGACGCCGCCAGCACCGCCGGGCGAACGGGGTTGCCGGTGGCCACGGTCTTGTCGGAATACTGGCCGTTGGCGGGCGGCAGGAAACCGCCGGCGATTGCCTTCACCCGGCCTGCCAGCGCCTTGTTGGCGCGGCCCATAACCGCATTCTGCTCGTGAATGATCGACGGCACGCCAAGCCCGGTCGATGCCAGAAGCGGCGGCACGGTGGGATAACCACCGAAGCCGACAACCGCGACCGGCTTCAGCTTCGTGACCAGCCGGCGCGCTGAACGCAGCCCCGTCCATAGTTTCCACAGCGAACGCGCCACGGAAATCGGGTTCTTCGAACCGATCGTGGCAGACGGCACCACATGAATTTCATCCGCCGGGAACTTGCCGGCATAACGCTCGGCGCGGCTGTCGGTGACGAGATGCACCTGATAACCGCGTTCCTTCAGCGTATGCGCCAAGGCCTCGGCTGGAAACACGTGACCGCCGGTTCCCCCGGCGGCAAGAAGAACAATACCCTTACTCATGATCGTTTACTCCGCGGGAACGCCGGAACCGACGCGGAAGAAACTCCGCTCCTGTGCCCGCTTTTCGGGTCTGTGGCGTGTCAGCGCCAGAAGGAAGCCGGCGGTCACGCAGATCGCCATCATCGACGAACCGCCATAGGAAATCAGCGGCAGCGTCATGCCCTTAGCGGGCATCAGTTCCAGATTGACGCCGATATTGATCATCGACTGCATGCCGATCTGCAAAACGAGGCCGGCCACGGCGAAGCGGCAGAAGTCGTCCTTTTCCTTGAAGGCGTGCGAAAGGCCGCGCAGCACGATGAAAGCGAAGATCGCCACCAGGAACATGCAGAAAACGATGCCGAATTCTTCCGCCGCCACCGAGAAGATGAAGTCGGTATGGCTGTCGGGAATGATACGCTTGACGATGCCTTCGCCCGGTCCGCGTCCGAACCAGTCGCCGCGAATGATCGCCTCACGCGCCGTATCCACCTGGAACGTATCGCCTTCGCCCGTCCAGAAACGGTCGATACGGCCGGCAACGTGCGGCAGCAGCAGATAGGCGGAGATGATGCCGCCGACGCCGAGACCGCCGAGCATGATGATCCAGAACCACGGCACGCCGGCCATGAAGAACATGCCGCCCCAGACCACGGAGGTCAGGATCGTCTGGCCGAAGTCCGGCTGGGCGATCAGGAGCGCAGCCACAATGCCGAAAGTGATGATGGCGAAGAGATTGCCCGGAATTTCAGGATGGCGTGCCCGCTCGGCGAATAGCCAGGCGCAGACGATCACGAAGGCCGGCTTCATGAATTCCGATGGCTGGATGGAAAAAGTGCCGATGGAAATCCAGCGTCTCGCACCCTTGACCTCGATGCCGAAGAATAGCGCGAAGATCATCATCAGCAGCGAGGCAATCAGCATGATGACTGCCACGCGGCGCACCTGACGGGGCGACAGAAAGGAAAGACCGACCATGATCGCCAGCGACGGCACCATGAACATCGCCTGGCGCTCGACAAAGAAGAAGCTGTTGAGACCGATGCGTTCGGCAACCGCCGGCGACGCCGCAAAGGACAGCATCAGGCCGATGCCCATCAATGCGATGAACGCCGCCAGAAAGAAACGGTCGATGGTCCAGAACCATTCCGCGACCGGACCGCGATCAACTCGGCTTACCATGGCCTTCAGCCCCTTTTCCAGAGTCAACCAGCATCGTCATGCCATCGAGCGCCGCAACCTGCGCGACGAACGAATCACCTCTGATTTCAAAGTTCTTATACTGATCGAAGCTTGCGCAAGCCGGGGATAACATCACGATATTGCCGGCCGTCGCATCTTTTTCCGCATCCGCCGCCGCATGCTGGATGGCTTTGTCCAGCGTGCCGGATATTTCATAAGGTACTGCCTCGCCCAGCGTCGCTGCAAATTCGGCTGCCGCTTCGCCGATCAGATAGGCCTTGGCGATGCGAGGGAAGAGCGGCGAAAGGCTGGTGATGCCGCCCGCTTTCGGCAGGCCGCCGGCGATCCAGTAGATACGGTCGAAGCTTGAAAGTGCCGGTGCAGCAGCATCGGCATTGGTCGCCTTGCTGTCATTGACGAAGGTGACGTTGCCACGGCGTCCGACAGGCTGCATGCGATGCTTGAGGCCGGGGAAGGATTTCAGGCCTGCGCGAACTTCCTCTTCGGAAACGCCGACCGCAAGGCAGGCGGCGATTGCCGCCGCCGCATTCTGCGCATTGTGGCTGCCGCGAAGGGTCTGGATACCATCGAGATCAACCAGCAGCGCGGAAGTGCCACCATGCGCCCGCAGGATGCGGCTGCCTTCGGCATAAAGACCTTCGGAAACGACATTGCGCTTGGAAATGCGCTCCACCTTCACGCCGGCACGCTCGATACGGTCGGCGATCAATGTCGAATGGCTGTCATCGACACCGACAATTGCCGTGCCGCTGCCCGCCACCAGCCGCTCCTTGACGTCGGCATAGTGCTGCATCGTGCCATGCCGGTCGAGATGATCGGGCGTCAGGTTAAGAAGAATTCCGGCGGTCGGATTGATCGTTGGCGCGAGATCGATCTGGTAGGACGAGCACTCAACCACGTAGAAACGTTGCGCCTTCGGCGGATCGAGGCTCAGCACCGCCGTACCGATATTGCCACCGAGTTGCGTATCGCGGCCGGATGCCTTGAGAATATGCGCAATTAGCGCCGTCGTTGTGGACTTGCCGTTGGTGCCGGTAATGGCGATAAAAGGGCAATCCGGCGCATGAGCGCGGCGCTCACGGATGAAAAGCTCGATATCGCCGATGATCTCGACGCCCGCAGCTTTCGCAAGGTCGACCGACCAATGCGGTTTCGGATGCGTCAGCGGCACGCCGGGCGCCAGAACGAAGGAAGAGAAGTTCGGCCAGTCAATCGTCCGGAGATCCGCCGTCTTGATGCCTTCGGCCTCGGCCTTCGCGACACTGTCGGGATTGTCGTCGAAAGCAACGACATCCGCCCCACCCGCGACCAGCGCCCGGGCCGTGACGAGACCCGAACCGCCAAGCCCGAAAAGCGCGACCTTCTTACCTCTGAACGACGTGACCGGGATCATCGCTCACCTCAGCTTCAGGGTGGCGAGGCCGAGCAGCGCGAGGCCAACGGAGATGATCCAGAAACGGATCACCACCTGGCTTTCCGTCCAGCCCTTTTTCTCGAAATGGTGATGGATAGGCGCCATCAGGAAAACGCGTCTGCCGGTGCGCTTGAACCAGAAGACCTGGATGATGACCGACAGCGTTTCCATGACAAACAGACCGCCGACGATGACCATGACGATCTCGTGCTTGGTCGCGACAGCGATGGAACCGATGAGGCCGCCAAGCGCCAGCGAACCCGTATCGCCCATGAAAATGGCGGCGGGCGGTGCGTTGAACCACAAGAAGCCGAGGCCCGCGCCGATGACCGCGCCGACAATGACGGCGAGTTCACCCGTGCCGGGCACGAAGTTGATCTGCAGGTAATTGGCGAAAACCGCGTTACCGGCAAGATAGGCGATCACCCCGAAGGTAGCAGCCGCGATCATAACGGGCACGATGGCGAGACCATCGAGACCATCCGTCAGGTTCACGGCATTACCCGCGCCAACGATGACAAAAGCACCGAAGAGCACAAAGAAATAACCGAGATTGATCACGAATTCCTTGAAGAACGGAAACGCGATGGAGCTGCCGAGCGTGCCGCCATGCGGGGCGGAAGCGAGCGCCATCTTCATCATGAAGAAGACGGCAATCGCTGCGATGAGGAATTCAATGCCGAGACGCGCCTTACCGGAAAAGCCCTTGTCGCTCTGTTTCGTGACCTTCAGATAATCATCGTAAAAGCCGATGGCTCCGAAACCGAGTGTCACCATCAGCACGGCAACGACATAGACGTTCGACAGGTCACCCCACAGCAGCGAGCCCCCGAGAATGCCGGCAAGGATCATGAGCCCGCCCATGGTCGGCGTGCCGGCCTTCTTGAAATGGGTCTGCGGCCCGTCGGCGCGGATCGGCTGGCCCTTGCCCTGGCGCACGCGCAACGAGTTGATGATCGCCGGTCCAAACAGGAAGACGATCAACGCAGAGGTGAACATCGCCGCACCCGCCCGGAAGGTGATGTAGCGGAAGAGGTTGAAGACTTGAACTTTATCCGACAGTTCGACGAGCCAGATCAGCATAATTGCCCTTTCAAAAGGCTATTTCAGACTTGGCGTTCCGTCTCGGGGAATGCCGGATACTTGTCAAGCAGGGCGGCGACAATCTTGCCGAAACCGAGGCCAAGTGACGATTTTATCATCAGCGCGTCTCCCGGTTGCACCCATTGCAGCGCAAAATCGGTGAGTTCCGCCGTCGTCGGGAACCAGATGACGGTGACGCTGTCCGGCAGCGCATCGCGCAGCGCCGCCATCGCCTCCCCTGCGAGCCAAACATGCTCGATGCCGGCCGCAAGCAGCGGCCCGGCCAGCTCTTCATGCAGCTGCGCGGAAAATTCGCCCATCTCAAGCATGTCGCCAAGAACGGCAACGCGCCGGCCGTGGCCCTGCGTTTCCGTTTCCGCCAGCACGGCAATCGCCGCGCGCATGGAAGCGGGGTTGGCGTTATAGCTTTCATCGATCAGCAGGAACGAACCGCTTTCAATCGTCAGACGGTGGCGCTGACCGCGTCCTTTCACAGCCTCGAGCGTTCCGAGCGCTTCAAAAGCGCGGTCGAGATTGGCGCCCGTCACGGCGACGGCACCGAGCACGGCCATGGCGTTGTCGGCGATGTGACGTCCGGGAACATTGAGATGCAATTCGCTGGTCTCGCCGTTCAGGATCGCCCAGATGGTCGAACCCGCAGGCGTGCTTTCAAAGTCGGCGAGCCGGAAATCGGCCTTGGCGTGCTGACCGAAGGTCAGGATGTGCTCTATACCCTGTTCCTGCGCAGCCTCTTCAAGCTGCTCGAACTGGGCATTGTCGCGGTTGAGGATGACGGAGCCGCCCTCCTCAAGCCCTTCGAATATTTCCGCCTTGGCCGCGGCGATCTCTTCAATATTCTTGAAATTGCCGAGATGGGCGGGGGCGATGGTCGTGATGATCGCCACATGCGGACGCACCATCTTGACCAGCGGGCGAATTTCGCCGGAGTGGTTCATGCCGATTTCGAAAACGCCGAACTCGGTATCCGCCGGCATACGCGCCAGCGTCAGTGGCACACCCCAGTGATTGTTAAAGGATGCGACCGCCGCATGAACCCGGCCCGACGGCTCCAGAGCCTGCCGCAGCATTTCCTTGGTGGTCGTCTTGCCGACGGAGCCAGTCACCGCGATGATGCGTGCCGAAGTTCTCTCGCGCGCCGCAATGGCAAGTTTGCCGAGTGCGGCAAGCACGTCCTCGACCACGATCATGGGCACGGTGAGCCGGCCGAGAGCCGGTAGCTTGGCTTCGGCAACGACCAGGAGGCCGGCCCCATTGGCAACGGCAAAACTGGTGTAATCATGGCCGTCGACCCGATCACCCTTGATGGCGAAGAAGGCTTCGCCCGCCTTGACGGTCCGGCTGTCGATGGAAATGCCGGTGATTCCGGTCGGCAGGTTGCCAACGGGGCGTCCTGCCGTGATGGCGATCATGTCGGCGACTGTCCATAACCAGCTCAAATCTTCAATCCTTCCAGCCCTGCGAGTGCCGCGCGCACCTGTTCATGATCGGAAAACGGCAGCGTCACGGAACCGACGATCTGCCCCTCTTCATGCCCCTTGCCCGCGACGATGAGCGTATCGCCGTTGGAAAGCAGCGATACCGCATGGCGGATCGCCTCTGCCCTGTCGCCGATCTCCAATGCACCCGGTGCCGCCACTATCACCTCGGAACGGATCGTTGCGGCATCTTCCGAGCGCGGATTGTCGTCGGTGACGATGACGATGTCGGAAAGGCGCGTCGCCACCTCGCCCATGATCGGGCGTTTGCCCTTGTCACGGTCGCCGCCGCAACCGAACACGGTGATGATGCGGCCGGAGGTGAAAGGCCTGACCGAGGTCAGCACATTTTCCAGTGCATCCGGCTTATGGGCATAGTCGACATAGGCAAGCGCGCCGTTTTTCGTCTGGCCGACAAGCTCCAGACGGCCGGCAGCGCCGATCAGCTTTTCGAGCGCCTTCAGCGCGGTTGCCGCCGGAACGCCGGTGGACATGGCAAGACCGGCGGCGACGAGAGCGTTCGCAACCTGAAAATCACCCGCCAAGGGTATGTCGACTTCATAAATCTCGCCGTCATGATGCACTTCGATCATCTGCTTGTGACGGAAGTGCTCAACACGCTTCAAGGCCAGATAATCGCCCTTGCGACCGACGGTACGGACATCGAGACCCGCTTCGCGCGCCGCGCGGATTGCTTTTTCCGACCACGGATCGTCCGCAAAGATAATGGCGGGCGCACCCTTTTCCATCAGCGTATCGAAGAGCCGCATCTTCGCGGCCATATAGTCCTCGACGGTCGGATGATAATCCATATGGTCGCGGCCGAGATTGGTGAAACCGGCCGCTGCAAGCTTCACGCCGTCGAGACGGCGCTGATCGAGGCCGTGGCTCGAAGCCTCCATGGCCGCATGGGTCACGCCTTCGGCCGCAAGCTCGGCCAGAAGCGCATGCAGCGTCACCGGATCGGGCGTGGTGAGCGCGCCGTAGTCTTCGCGGCCGGGTGCAATCACACCTGTCGTGCCGATCTGTGCTGCGGCATGGCCCGCGAAAGCCCAGATTTGCCGTACGAAGGAGGCAACGGAGGTCTTTCCCGCCGTGCCTGTAACGGCAACCATGGTTTCGGGCTGTTTTCCGTAAAAACGGGAAGCGGCAAGGGAGAGATAAAGGCGTGGGTCCGTAACCGAAAGCACCGGCACATCGGCATCCACGGGATGCCCGGAAACAACGGCGACCGCGCCCTTGGCAACCGCATCCTTCACATAGGCCGCGCCATCCGCCTTGGTGCCAGCAACCGCCACGAACAGGCTGCCGGGCTGCGCCCTGCGGCTGTCTGCGGTTATCCCCCGATTTCGATCGCCCCGATCTCAGACAGGAGCAATTCATTCAATTCCGGAAACGCGTTTCCGGATATATCTCGCAAATTCATCGACTGTGTCCGTCTTGTCCCCCCGGCGCGAATCGCCGGAACATCATAAGCTCTAACAATCAATAAGACACGAGCAAGGCCGAGCCATCCTTGCCGAACTTCGGCTTCACGCCCAGCACCGCCGCCGTGCGGGTGATGATATCGTGCACCATCGGCGCCGCAGACGTACCAGCAAGAGCCGCACCATTACCCTTGTCCGTCTTCGGTTCGTCAATGAAGGTCAGCACCACATATTGCGGGTCGTCGATCGGGAAAGCCGACAGGAAGGCGTTGAAGTTCTTGTCACGCACATAACGGCCATTGACGACCTTGTCCGCCGTGCCGGTCTTGCCGCCAACGTTGAAGCCGTCGACACGCGCATTACGGCCCGATCCATTGACCCCGTTCCATTCGAACAGGAAGCGCATATCCTTGCTGGTGGTGGGCTTCAGAACCTGCTTGGCCACCAGATCAGCCTGTTCGCGGGTGCGTGGCAGGAAAGTTGGCTCAATCAGCTTGCCGCCATTAACGAGTGCTGCACCGGCAACCGCGGTCTGCAGCGGTGTCGTCGAAACGCCGTGACCGAAGGAAATGGTGATGGAGTTGATCTTCTTCCATTCGCGCGGCTGCGAGGGCATTGCCACTTCCGGCAGTTCCGTCTGCATGCGGGTCAGAAGCCCGAGCTTCGTCAGAAACTCTTTATGACCTTCGGTGCCCACCGTATCGGCAATCTTGGCCGTACCGATGTTGGACGAATACTGGAAGATTTCCGGCACCGACAGAACGCGGTTCTTGCCGTGGAAATCCTTGATGGTGAAACCGCCGATCCGGATCGGATAACGGGCATCGAAACTGTCGCTCAGACGCACGCGGCCCGAATCGAGGCCCATGGCAATTGTGAAGGACTTGAAGGTGGAGCCCATTTCGAACGTGCCGTTCGACATGCGGTTGAGCCAGCCCTCTTTCGCACCCTCGGCCGGATTGTTCGGATCGTAATCCGGAACCGAGGCCATGGCGAGAATTTCGCCGGTATGCACATCCATCACCACGGCGCCGGCGCCAATCGCCTGGAACTTGGCGATCGCCGAAGTCACGACTTCGCGCACGATGGACTGCACGCGCAGATCGATCGAAAGCTTCACCGGCTCAAGCGGCTGGTCGCTGGTCATGCCGAGCGCCGTGAGATCGGCAAGCCCCTGGCTGTCGACATAACGCTCCATACCGGCAACGCCGCGATTGTCGATGTTGACGTGACCGACAATATGGGCCGCTGTCGGTCCACCGGGATAAAAGCGCCGCTTTTCCGGGCGGAAACCGACGCCGGGAATGCCAAGCGCAAGAATCTGGCTCTGCTGCTTCGGCGTCAGCTGACGGCGCAGCCACTGGAAGCGCGAATTGGAGGAAAGCTTCTGATAGGTGGCGCGCTGATCGAGGTCGGGCAGCACGGTGCGCAGTTTTTCGATGGCTTCGTCAATATCAACGATGCGATGCGGCTCGGCAAACAGCGAGACGGTGCGAATATCGGTGGCCAGAACCTCGCCGTTACGGTCGAGAAGGTCCGGGCGCGATGCCATCAGCCGGTCTGCGGGCGCGATGCTCGAAACCGTTTCCTGTTCCGCCATGCCATATTGTACGAGACGCCCGCCGACGACGCCATAAAAGGCGACGAAACCGAAGATGATGAGGCCGACCCGGCTTTTCGCCTGGGCCGCCCTTTTCTTGCGCGCGCCCTCAAAGGCGGCATGATCCGTATAGACGCCGGTGGTGCTGGCGGAAAAATGAGCCTTGCTCTTCAAAACCATGACACGGGAGAGAAAAGACATCAGCGGTTCACCGATCCTGTTATCGTGTCATCCATGTCGTCGGCTTCATCGCCTGCGACGGCGGAGAGGGCTGGAGCCGCTGGGGGACGGGAAACACGCGCCCTGGGCGTCGGAATCGGGGCGCCATTGGCGGCGATCTGGCCCGCCGGCGGCGATTTCGGCTTGGACGCTCCACCGAGCGTGGCGCCCGGCTTCGACCCGTTGACAGCCGCGGCGATGACGTCCTCCACGCTCATGCCTTCCGGCTCGGGCGGCTGCGGCAATTGCGACCGCAGCATCGGAAGTTCGCGCGGCTGCGCCAGCTGCGTGGGCATCGTCGGCGAAAGGCCGAGCTCATTCTGATAGGCATTGACGAGACGATGGAGGCGGTTGGGCTGCGTCAACAGCGCCCAGTCGGCCCTGAGAAGATCGATCGTATCCTTCTCGAGCTTGATTTCAGCCTCGAGCTTGCGAACCTCTTCCAGCTTGAGATCGGCCTTGTGCTTGATCGAATAGGTCACAACAGCCGCAGCGACCATGACCCCCACCAAGACGATATCGAATGTACGCAGCATATCAGCCTCCCATCTTTTCAAGGCTGGCGAGATCAGGAAGCTCGAAAATAGAAAAATCCGCAGCACGCGCCGGCGCTGAGGTCCGCAGACCGGCGCGCAGCTTGGCTGAACGGGCACGCGGATTGAGTTCCGCCTCCTCGTCACTGGCGGCGATCATCGGCTTGCCGATAGTGTCGAAAATGGCGGGCCTGTCTTCCACCATCGGCAGATGCCGGGAACCGGCGGCTTTACCCGACCGATCCGCGAAAAATTTCTTGACGATACGGTCTTCGAGCGAATGGAACGTGACGACGACAAGCCGGCCGCCGGGTTTCAACGCCTGTTCGGCGGCAAACAGCGCCTGCGCCAGCTCACCCAGTTCGTCATTGACGAAAACGCGAAGCGCCTGAAACACGCGTGTTGCAGGATGAATCTTGTCCTTCGCCTTGCGTGGCGTGACGATCTCGATCAGACCGGCCAGATCGCGCGTGGTGCGGAAAGGCTCTTCCGCCCTTTTCTTCTCGATGGCGCGGGCGATGCGGCCCGGCTGTTTTTCCTCACCGAGAAAGCCGAAGATGCGGATGAGATCGCCGACCTTGGCGCGATTGACGACATCCGCCGCCGAAACGCCCGAACTCGACATACGCATGTCGAGAGGGCCGTTCTTCTGGAAGGAAAAACCGCGTTCGGCCTCGTCGATCTGCATGGAGGAGACGCCAATATCGAGAACAACACCGTCAAGGCCACCTTGCGGCGCGTGTTTGGCCAGATCGGAAAATTGCGACTGAATAAGCGAAAGCCTGCCGCCATTGGCGGCCACCATGGCCTGACCGCCGGCAATCGCTGTCGGATCGCGGTCAAGCGCGATCACGCTCGCGCCCTGGTCAAGAATGGCCTGGGTATAGCCGCCGGCCCCGAAGGTGCCGTCAAGAATGATCTTTCCGGATGCGGGCTCAAGCGCGGCGATCACTTCGCGAAGAAGAACCGGGATGTGGCGTTGAGGTCCGCCACCGGCATCAGAAGATCGTCCGCCAGAATTCGCCGCCATCCCGTGTCCCCGTCCTATGCGGGGCGAGCAGCCGAAAAACCGCGCCCCGCTCTTGCTTCCGCCTGCGCCGCCAAAAACGCATTCGGTTGCCAAAGCTGAAAATGATCCGCCCGTCCAACGAAGGTGACGTCGGTGGATATGCCGGTAAATTCCCGCACGAAATCCGTCACCATCAACCGACCTTCCTGGTCGAGCTTTATGAAAACGCCGCCGCCGTGAACCAGCAGCGACATCGCGTTCGCCTCCGGCGAGAAGGCATCCATGGACGCTATCTGCCGCTCGTAGCGCTCCAGCAAATCCGGACCGCCAACGCTGATTGCCGGAAAGGCGAAATCCTGAAGGCAATAAAGCTCCTGAATGCCGCGCCTGGCCAGCACCGAACGAAACGGAGACGGAACCGAAACGCGCCCCTTGGCGTCGATCCTGTTCGTCACGTTCGATAAAAAGCGGTCCATTACTCAACTCGCCAAAACCGCATTCCGCAAAGCGAAACATCCGCCCCGCAGACAACACCGGTACGCACGACACATCGCCAAGCGCCAGGGCGACATGCCCTGCAGCAGCCCCTCGCAGGCTCCTCACTCGTTTCAGCGATTGCGGGTCAAAAACACGACCCAATGTGGTGTGCATTTGGGATACCATGGGACACTATGGGCGTCAATGGGAGAAGCCCGCACGATGCCGACTTCGCATCGGAAATTCATAAGCCGTTAAGTTTAACGAATGGTTTACTTCACACAGCACGATGCTTTTTCACCGTACACGAAGGCACGGTGAAACCGCGGTTTTTCTGTTTTAAAACAATGAAATGATTGCACGATACCGCGGTGCCCGCATACGGATCGGAAGGAAAATTCGCCAGTTGGCCTGTAAGCCGGGTTCTGTATGGCCCCGGTTTGACCCGGAACGTGGCAGCCATTCATCTGGGACGGCATTTGCATGCCGCCTCTCGCAACCCACCCGGATGACGGGCCCGGAAACCGGCTGTAAACGAGCTTTCGCCCATCCCATGTCATCCCTATTCGGTCTTGCTCCCGGTGGGGTTTACCTTGCCACCACTGTCACCAGCGGCGCGGTGGGCTCTTACCCCACCCTTTCACCCTTACCATGCCAGGCATGGCGGTTTGCTCTCTGTGGCACTTTCCCTGGGGTCGCCCCCGCCGGACGTTATCCGGCACCGTATTTCCGTGGAGCCCGGACTTTCCTCACCTTACCGTCTTTCGACATTGGTAAAGCGCGGCTGCCCGGCCAACTGGCTTGGGCTGCATAACCATGTTCCGGGGCGAAAGCCACCGAAAAGCGCAATGAAAGATCAAAGAAATGCCGGCTTGAAATCCGCGGCATAAGCCCCGTCGCCGATTTTTCCGTCTAGCAGCAGCGCAGCGCCGAGCCGCCCGATCTCATCGGAACTCTTCGCCGCCGTGCCGTTGCCACCGGTCAGAACCGCAATGCGCGGTGACGTCGTAAAGCCGATGGCCGGATAACCGCCTGGCGTTTTGGAAACCACGCAGGCAGCCATGGAAATGCGCGAGCGGTCGATGGACGGCACCAAAGTCGCGACGATGTCCGAGAGATGGTCACGCGCGCTTTCACGCCCGCCGGAGCGGAACCATGCGCGGA
Source organism: Rhizobium oryzihabitans (assembly GCF_010669145.1). Lineage (NCBI taxonomy): Bacteria > Pseudomonadati > Pseudomonadota > Alphaproteobacteria > Hyphomicrobiales > Rhizobiaceae > Rhizobium > Rhizobium oryzihabitans. Next base: position 3,067,460 of record NZ_CP048632.1, on the reverse strand, counting down.
TCTCGGGATCGCTGCCGACGAGCTTGTCGTCGGGATCGCCGCCGATCTTCAGGTAGAACTTGCCGTCGGGATACCGCACGGGCGGCAGCAGATAGATATGTTTCGTCGTGTCGTGAGGCTCATAGATCAGCGACGGCATGCCCGCATATTGCTCCAGATCCGCTTCATCGATCTCGAAGAAAGCGACAGTGCGCGCATGGACATTGAGAGCAACCGGCTGCGGCAGAAGATCCTTCGTGATCGAAAAACCGCCAGCCGCGACCAGCACCCGGTCCGCCGCGTAGACCGCACCCGAGGCCGTCTCCACTATTGCCCTGCCAGCCTCTTCCCGCGTCGATACGACGACATCGTCGACGAGCGTGACGCCGGCTTTATCTGCCAGAACGCTCTGCGCCTTCACCAGCGCGCGCGGATTGACGTAACCCGCATTGTCCTTTTCGAACACGCCCTCGCTGCCCGGCTCGAAGGAGAAATAGGGAAAGTCATTTCTCAGGCTCTCATCATTCATGAGTTCCGTGGAGACGCCAAGCCGTTCCGCCGCCTTGAGGACATTGCCGATAAAAGGATTGTCGCCTCCCCGTCCCGGCCCAACGATCAGGCAGCCGACAGGCGCGTAAAACTCCACCCCGCTCCTTGCCGTTATATCGGCGTAGCGTGCAATCGAGCGATTGGCGAGCAGGGCCCAATCGGCATCGCTGTCGATGGTGCGGGTAATACGCGCTTCATCGTAATGGCTGGCAAAAACACCCTGATGCGACGTGATATCGGCAGGCTCACCGGGGCCGATCAGCGCGACGCCATCCACCTTTTCCGCCAGATGGCGGGCGGCGGCGGCACCCATCATGCCGCGACCGACGACGATATATTTGAAATGCCCCGACATGCCGCCCTCTTCATCCGCTCTGTTCAGTCGCAACCTTGTAGCCGCTCCACAGAAGGATGTCAGATAAAAACCGGCGACATTTCGGCGGCAAAATCATTCTCGGTCAGCTGGCCGTCCAGAAGCAGCACCGCGCCCAGCCGCCCGATCTCATCCGACGACTTGGCGGAAACGAAATTGCCGCCGGTCAGAACCGCGATGTTGGAAGATTGCGTATAGCCGATATAGGGATAGCCGCTGCGGGTGATGGAGGCGACGCAGGAGCCCGATGTCACCGGGCAACCCGCAAGTTCCGGCATCAGCGACAGCGCCCGCTTTTTCAGGAACTCGACCTCGCCAGGTGTGCCGTCCGAATGGAACCAGTCGATAGCCTCGGCAAGCGTTTCGAGCCTGCCCTTTTCGCTTTCGCCGCCGATCTTCAGATAGACCTTGCCGTCGGGATAATGCACGGGCGGAAGAATATAGACGATATCGTCCTCAGTCTCCGCCAGCACGATGGTCGAGGGCATGGTGCCGAAAAGGGCCTGCCTTGCGTCATCAAGCTCGAAAAAGGCAATGGTGCGGCCCGCCGCCGCCATATCGACCGGCGACGGCAGAAGATCGGCCATGTTGGTGAAACCGCCGGCTGCGACGATGACCTTTTCAGCCGTGTGCACGGCCCCTTCCCGGGTCGAAACCTCCACACCCTTGGAGGTATCGCGAATATGCGCCGCCGTCTCGCGCACCAGCCGCGCGCCCTGCGCCGCGGCAACGGTGCATTGCGCCTTCACCAGGGCGCGTGGATTGACGTGCCCGGCATTGCGCGCCTCGAAATAACCGTTGTGATCGGCAGGCAGGGAAAACATCGCGAAGCGGCCGACAAGCCTGTCGCTGCCGATCGTTTCCACGCCAAGACCGAGACGGCCCGCTGAGGAAAGCGCGCGCGACACATAGTCTCCGGCAAGCCCCTTGCCATTTCCGGTAAACAGGCAGCCCGCTTCGGTGAAGAAACGGATGCCGCTTTTTGCCTCGATCTCCGTATAGCGCCGGATGGAGCGTTGCGCCAATTCCGCCCAGACCGGATCGCCGTCGAAACCACGGGTGATGCGCGCTTCATCGTAGTGGCTTGAAAACACGCCGGTATGGGTTTTGCGATCGGCGGGTTCGTCCGGTCCGATCAGCGCCACGCCATCCGTTTGCGCCGAAAGGTGCCGCGCCGCCGCCGCACCCATCATTCCAGCCCCGACGACGATATATTTGAAATCCGGCATGCCATGCTCCGTATCAGATTTATTCCTGACTACAGCATGCGGGCATGAACCGGAATCGATTTCCGTGACGTCCGAAGCATGTGGCGCGCGAATCTGAAAGATCGCACGCCTTGGCGAAAGGCCTCAGCTGGCCAGAAGCGCCTGCACCTTGCCGCAATAACGCTTGGACACCGGGTTCATGCGGGTGGCGCCATGGCCGGCATTGTAACGCAGGATCGTGCTGCAAACCTCGCCGCCGCCAAGCTGATGGGCGGTCGCCAGATATTGCATGCCCAGCGAATATTGGTCTCGGGATCATAAAGAGCCTTGGTCGTGCCGCGAAAGCCCATCATGCGCGCCGTTGCCGGCTTGATCTGCATCAGCCCGACCTCGCCTGCGCTGCCGCGGGCCTTGGGATTGAACCTGCTTTCCACAGAAACGACGGCATGCGCCAGATTGGTGGGAACGCCGTAACGCTTGGCATATTTGACGATCAGATCGGAATAATCATTCTTGAGCGACGAAGGCAGACTCTTTTCCGGAATGGGATAACCGGGTTTGCGGAAGAAGGTCTCCAGCGTCACGGTCTTGGTCTTGACGTCCTCGTCTTTGGCAAAAGCAATCCCCGCCTGCGAAACGAGCATAGCAACGCCCGCTGCGACAGCAACAAAAACTCTGTTCATATGCTGAAAAAGTCTCCAGATCGGATAACCGGAACAATGAAACGATACAAATGTCCAGCGCGTGGAAAGTCGATCACGACCTTCCACAGTCCAGTCTCCTTGATTGATATTGACGGCAAGTTCCCCTGAAGAACAGCACCGCGTCCAGTGCCGTTCTTAGACTTCCTCAATGCGGATTAACTGTGGCACATCAAAAAAAGCGACTTGAACGCCCCGAAAACGGGGAACTATTTTCCAGAATTCGCGTTTAAGCGGCCGAAAATTTCGGCAGGCTGGCAATCAACCGGTGAAGCGTGTCAATAGTGGAAAAATCCGCGATGCCATCCACCAGCGCCGGGCGGAAATGCCGCTGGAAGGCGGCCACGGCACCCTCCGTCTTCTCACAATAAGCGCCTGTTATTTCAACGCCGTATCCGTATATGGAAAGCATCGATTGCAACGCTTCCACCGGCTGGCCATGGTCGCCGCGCTGGAAAAAGCGTCCGCCGCGGATCGGCGCGGGTTCAACCCAATGGCCGACACCGTGCTGCGACAGGATGTCCCACGGGAATTTTTCACCCGGATCGACCTTGCGGATCGGCGCCACATCCGAATGCGCAAGCACCCTTTCAGGGGCGATATTCCAGCGCTGGCCGCAATCGCGACACAATTCGATGACGGCGGCCACCTGTTTTTCCGGAAATTCCGGCAGGCCGCCGGGATGCCCCTGATTGGCGATTTCGATGCCGATGGATCGGGAATTGATGTCCTCATCGCCCGCCCAGGTGCTTTTGCCCGCATGCCAGGCACGGCGGGTTTCAGGAACCATCTGAATGACGCGCCCGTCCTCGAAGACGAAATAATGGCTGGAGACCTGGCTTTCGGGATTGCAGAGCCACGAAAGCGCGCCATCGGCGGTCGTCATGCCTGTATAATGCAGGAGGATGATATCCGGGCCTGCCACGCCCTGTCTTTCGCCATGGTTGGGCGAAGGCGCAACGGCTGCGCCCTTGAAGTCCGGCAGAAATTCACTCATGCGACGCGGCGTTCTTTCTCGATGGCCGCATAGGCGGCATTGAGGGCCGCCATACGCTCATTCGCGGCGGCATGCAATTCCATCGGCACGCCGCGTGCGATGAGCTTGTCCGGATGATGCTCGGCGACCAGCGAACGGTAACGCTTGCGAATATCCAGAAAGTCGTCCGAGGGCGAAACGCCGAGCACGCGGTAGGGATCGCGCCCATCCATGTGAACGTGCCGCGCCATGATCGTTTCAAAGTGATCTTCGGTGATATGGAAGATTTCCGCGATACGGCCGAGGAAAGCCAGCTCCCGTTCGTGGATCAGCCCGTCAGCCTTGGCGATGTGGAACAGACCGTCAATGACGCTTTCCAGCATCTCGCAATTGTCATGGCCGGAACCGCACAGACCGGCAAGACGCTCGGCATAGGCCTCATAACCGGCAACGTCCTGTCGCGCGAGATTATAAAGACGCGCGACGTTTCTAGCTTCTTCTTCGGGAAAGTCGAAGATCTGCCGGAAAGCGCGCACCTCGGCATCGTTGACGACACCATCGGCCTTCGCCATCTTTGCGGAGAGTGCAATGATTGCAACCGAGAATGAAACCTTGCGGCGGGTTTCCGGATCTCCCTCGAAGAGGGTGCGGATAGCTTCCACCACGCGTCCGAGCGCGCCACCTGCCGCGTCGCCGATTGCGCCGAGCAGCCGCTCCCACAGGGATGAAATTTGCAGACAGGCGAAATCGAACATCATGCAACAAGCATGACGGGATATTGCCGCGAATGCAATATGCCCCGCAACGCTGCGGCATTAACTTTTATTCATCTTTGCGACAGTTTTGCTTCAGGAACAAGAGCGCGGCAACCGACACGACTGCAGTTTTCCACAGGCTGCGCGAACACGGGACAGACGATACGGATTGAAACGATTATATTCGGACTCCTTCCTCAAGCCGCTGAAAAACCGCGAGAAATCGGCGTTTTTCTTGATAAATTCACTTTACACCTACACGTGGCTGTCGCATCCATTTGCCAGACATGTCTTTGAATATACGCAAAAGGAGAGCCACGATGGCCAAACAGAAAGTCGCAATGCTGACCGCGGGTGGCCTTGCGCCCTGTCTCTCTTCCGCCGTTGGCGGCCTGATCGAACGCTACAGCGACATTGCGCCTGAGATCGACATCGTGGCCTATCGCTCCGGTTACCAGGGCGTGCTTCTGGGTGACCGCATCGAAATCACCAAGGACATGCGCGAAAAGGCCCCGCTGCTGCACCGTTACGGCGGATCGCCGATCGGCAACAGCCGCGTCAAGCTCACCAATGCCGCCGATTGCGCCAAGCGCGGACTGGTGAAAGAGGGTGACAACCCGCTGCGCGTCGCCGCCGAACGGCTGGCCGCTGACGGTATCACCATTCTCCACACCATCGGTGGCGATGACACCAACACGACGGCCGCCGACCTTGCCGCCTATCTCGGCGCGAACGGCTATGACCTGACCGTCGTCGGCCTGCCGAAGACGGTGGACAATGACGTAGTGCCGATCAAGCAGTCGCTGGGCGCCTGGACCGCCGCCGAAGTCGGCGCTTCCTTCTTCGACAATGTCAGCAACGAACAGAGCGCTGCCCCGAAGACCTTTGTCATCCACGAAGTCATGGGCCGTCACTGTGGCTGGCTGACGGCCGCGACCGCGCGCGCCTATATTCAGAAGACCAGCGGCAATGAATATGTCGAAGGCCTGATGATGAACACGCAGATGAAGAATATCGACGGCATCTACCTGCCGGAAATGGCCTTCGACATCGAGGCGGAAGCCGAACGCCTGAAGGCCATCATGGACAGGCACGGCTATGTCACGCTGTTCGTTTCCGAAGGTGCTGGCCTCGATTCCATCGTTGCCGAGCGTGAAGCCTCCGGCGAGGCCGTCAAGCGCGATGCCTTCGGGCATGTGAAGATCGACACCATCAATGTCGGCGGCTGGTTCCAGAAGCAGTTTGCCGGCCTCATCGGCGCCGAACGCTCCATGGTGCAGAAGTCTGGCTATTTCGCGCGCTCCGCGCCCGCCAATGGCGACGATCTGCGCCTCATCCAGGGCATGGTTGATCTCGCCGTCGAAAGCGCGCTCAACAAGGTCTCGGGCGTCACCGGCCATGATGAAGACCAGAACGGCAAATTGCGGACCATCGAGTTTCCGCGTATCAAGGGCGGAAAGCATTTCGACCTTTCTGCAAAATGGTTTACCGAAGTGATGGAACACGTCGGTCAACCGTTCACAGCGGCCTAATTTTACGATAGGCTAATTAATGCGGTGACAGGGAGGGCAAGGAGGAAGAGAATGTCTGGACAGGCCTGGCTGATTTTTTGTGCAGCATGTGCCGTTGTGTTCGCACTTCCCTCTCCCCTTGTATTCTCCGTGGCTTCCTATGCCGGCATTCGCGGCAGGAAAACGGTCTTCGCCTCCGTCAGCGGCGGAGCGCTCGGTATTGTCACGGCCATGACGATTTCGGCCATTCCGGTGGCCGGGCTCACCTATTTGCCGCAATCCTTCGTGGAGATCGTTCAATGGGCCGGCCTTGGCTGGCTCATGCTGTTCCTGCTCTGGACCTTTGCCACGCCCGCAGCCCAGGCGGCCAATGCGGATAACGACAATCTGCCGGGCAAGTCCTGGAGCGGCATTTTCCGCGACTGCTACGCCATGGCCGCGTTGCGCCCGCGCTATTTCGCGTTCTTCCTGGCGCTGTTACCGCAGTTTGTTTCCGCCTCCGGCAATGCCATCGAAACATTCGCCACGGCTCAGGCCGCAATCATGCTGGTGGCGCTTGCCGTTCTCACCCTGCAGGCGCTGTTTTTCAGCTCCACGCTTTCGCTGGTGCGCCGCATGTCCGGCAACAAAAAAATCCGGCCGAAATACCGCACCCACTTCATTTCCGGCCGCGCCGTCAGCGCCGGCTACAGGCGCATCGCGGCCTGAAAAACCGCCTGAAAGCCGGGGAGCCACGTCCCGGCTTGCCGCTATCCTTACAATAGGTTAATGAAGGCTCGACGGGACACTGCCTGCTTCGCTTGACGCGGGGGTATCGAGAGACAGGCATAACGAAGGCGGCAACATGCGAAATTCGGGCAAATTCCGCGGAAGAAGTGCAGTTCTTCTGTCTTCCACCGTGGGCCTCGCACTGGCATTGGCTGGATGCACAAGTGTCGAATATACCGCCAAGGAAGGGCCGGACGGCCCGAAAATTGCGGCAGTCAACCCCACTGCCGCTCCTGCGCAGGCATCGACACAGCCGGCAACGGCTGAAACCGCAGCAGGCGTAACGCCGGCCGCACCGGCGACAGACGCCGCCACCGCTTCGCAACCTGCAACGCTTCCTACCGCCGTCGCCGTCAAGGGTGGCCGTGTGGCCCTGCCGCCAGCCTCTGAAATCGCAGCAGCAGCGGCGATCAGCGCCCAGATGCAGCAACCGGCAGAGATGGCGCTGGCGACCGTGACGACGTCAGCGCCGGCCACAGCGGCTGCTCTCGCACCCCATGCCGCAACGCCGGCAGCAACCGCGATCGAGACAGCTGGAGCCGCAGCACAATCGTCCACCCACAACGCCGCCGCCGATCTGCCGCAGGTGGTTGCCGTCAAGGGCAGCTTCCCGCCCGCGCCGCCGCCACCTGGCACCCCATCGATCGGCACCGAACTGACGGCCGAGCGCAAGGTCATTCCGCTGCCGAAGCCTGACAGCACGGTTCTCGCCTATGCCGCGGGCCCGACCAATGCCGCCCTTGCCGCCATCCGGCAGAATGAAACCGTGACGGCTCCTCTCAAGTCGGCACCTGCCGGGCGCGAAAAACTGAGTGGGCTGATTTCGAAATATGCGGTCATGTATAATGTGCCGGAAGATCTGGTGCACCGCGTGGTCCAGCGTGAAAGCATGTACAATCCCGGCGCCTATAATGGCGGCCACTTCGGTCTGATGCAGATCAAGCACGCCACTGCCCGCTCCATGGGCTTTGATGGCCCCGCTTCCGGCCTGTTCGACGCCGAAACGAACCTCAAATACGCCGTCAAATATCTGCGTGGCGCATGGCTTGTGGCCGATAGCAACCGCGACAACGCAGTCCGTCTTTATGCACGCGGTTATTACTACGACGCCAAGCGCAAGGGCATGCTGCACGTTCTGCGCAAGTGATTGCTTCGAGGCTGCATCGGGAACACCATCCAGATCAGGCTGGTTTCTTGATACTGGCGGCGAAAAGCGCCGAAAAACCTCTCCGTCATCCTCGGGCTTGACCCGAGGATTAACGATTTCGACGTACTCATGGATCCTCGGGTCACGCCCGAGGATGGCGCCACGACCGGTGAGAACACCCTCAGCGCTTTGCAAAGTCGATCCGTTTCATGCGTCTTTTCGATTCGTTGCTTCCGCCCACAGCCCCTGTCATCAAACTGTAGCGTCACGGCTGTAGACGCCTCTCAATCGACTGAGAGGTGAACATATGACGAGTGCGGCACCCAAGACCGGCTTCAGCAAAAACACAAAACTGAAGTCCGCGCTGCTCCAGCACAAGGCACTCTCGAAAAGCGGTCTTTCCGAACGGTTCTTCGGCGTCCTGTTTTCCGGCCTCGTTTATCCGCAGATCTGGGAAGACCCGGAAATCGACATGGAAGCGATGGAGCTTGGCGAAGGCCACCGCATCGTCACCATCGGCTCGGGCGGCTGCAACATGCTGGCCTATCTCTCCCGCAATCCGGCCAGCATCGATGTGGTGGATTTGAACCCGCATCACATCGCTCTCAACAAGCTGAAGCTGGCCGCCTTCCGCCATCTGCCCGCCCATCAGGACGTTGTTCGCCAGTTCGGCCGCGCCAATACGCGCAGCAACAGCCATGGTTATGACCGCTTCATCGCCGACCATCTCGATGACACGACCAAGGCCTACTGGTCGAAGCGTACGCTGTCCGGCCGTCGTCGCATCTCGGTCTTTGACCGGAACATCTACCGCACCGGCCTGCTCGGCCGTTTCATCGGTGCCGGCCATCTCATGGCCCGCCTGCACGGCGTCAAGTTGACGGAAATGGCTCAAAGCCGCTCAATTGCCGAACAGCGCCAGTTTTTCGACAGCAAGGTCGCGCCGCTATTCGACAAGCCCGTGGTACGCTGGCTGACGAAGCGCAAAAGCTCGCTTTTCGGCCTCGGCATTCCGCCCCGGCAATATGACGAGCTGGCAAGCCTTTCGAACGATGGCACGGTTGCCTCCGTGCTCAAGGAGCGGCTGGAAAAGCTCGCCTGCAACTTCCCGCTTAGCGACAATTATTTCGCCTGGCAGGCCTTCGCACGCCGTTATCCCGAGCCGCACGAGGGTGCCCTGCCCGCCTATCTCAAGCCGGAATATTACGAGACGATCCGCAACAACACCGCCCGCGTCGCGGTGCATCACGCCACCTATACCGAGCTTCTTTCCAAGAAGCCGGCAAACGGCGTCGACCGTTATATCCTCCTCGACGCGCAGGACTGGATGACGGATGTGCAGCTCAACGAATTGTGGTCGCAGATCAGCCGCACCGCCGCTCCCGGTGCGCGTGTCATCTTCCGCACCGCCGCCGAAAAGAGCGTCATCGAAGGCAGGCTCTCCACTGACATCCGCAACCAGTGGGTCTATCTCGAGGAGCGTTCCCAGGAACTGAACGCCATGGATCGCTCAGCCATCTATGGCGGCTTCCATATCTATCAGAGGGCTATGGCATGAAAACCGTCGGCGAGAATGTGGGTCTTGCAGATGAAGCCCATGCGGGCCTGATGGACCGCATGTATCGCCACCAGCGGCACATCTACGATATCACCCGCAAATACTACCTTCTCGGCCGTGACAGGACCATTTCCGGCCTGGACGTGCCAAAAGACGGCACGCTGCTTGAAATCGGCTGTGGCACCGGCCGCAACCTGCTTCTGGCCAGCCGGAAGTTTCCGCAGGCAAGATTGTTCGGCCTCGATATCTCCTCCGAAATGCTGCTGACCGCATCCGAGAATTTTGTCGGCAAGGCAGAGCGACCCATTCTGCGTGTGGCCGACGCCACCGCTTTCCGCGCCGCCGAATTCGGCCAGCCCGACGGTTTCGACCGCGTCATGATCCCCTATGCGCTGTCGATGATACCGGATTGGGAAAAGGCGATAGAACAGGCTCTTTCCGCGCTCAAGCCCGGCGGCTCCCTGCATATTGTCGATTTCGGCCAGCAGGAACAATTGCCGAAGTGGTTCCGCACACTTCTGCAGGCATGGCTCACCCGTTTTCACGTCACGCCCCGTGCCAATCTTCGTTATGTTCTGGCCAATATGGCCGGCCGCTTTGACGGCAATCTCGAATTCGAGGAAATCGCACGGGGTTACGCCTGGCGGGCCGTCATCACGCTTCCGGTCACCGAAACACAGCCGAAAATCAGTCGCATCCTCGCCGACGCCTGATCCTCGAAGAGCTTCCGGCGTCTCGGCAAAGGCAGGTGTGGTGCTGCGACCAGGGCTTCCCACTCGGGAATTCTTGCCGTCATCCCAGCCTTGTGACTGCAAATCGCTTCAAATACAGCGGCTTGCGCGGTCGAAAAAAGCGGTTACCCCTTGCCATAACCGCTTGTTTACCATGTTATGGGTAAATCGGGAGATGCAGCGCGCCATTTGCGGCTGCGGGATGGGCAACACTTTCATTCAGGGTTCCAATGCGGCTGCGTTTATCGGCACTACTGTCGGCTTTGCTGTTGATCGGCGGCTGCACGTCCACGAGTTACGACCTGCTTGAAACCGCGTCCGTGTCCAAGCCGAAATTTTCCGATACCGATCCGCAGGATTTCGGCATGAACAACCCGCATCGCCACGAGGTGCACGGCATCGACGTGTCCAAGTGGAACGGTGATGTCGATTGGCGTACCGTGCGCAAATCCGGCGTTTCCTTCGTCTTCATCAAGGCGACGGAAGGGTCAGACCGCATCGATCCCAAATTCGGCGACCATTGGCGCAGCGCGGCAGCTGCGGATATTCTGCACGCGCCCTATCATTTCTATTATTTCTGCTCGACGGCAGACGCTCAGGCCGACTGGTTCATTCGCAACGTGCCGAAAGATGCCGTCACCCTGCCCCCGGTTCTCGACGTGGAGTGGAACCCCTCCTCGCCCACCTGCAAGACGCGCCCGGCACCTGGCATCGTTCGCGCGGAGATGCAGCGTTTCCTCGATCGCATCGAAGCCCACTACGGCAAGCGCCCGATCATCTATACCTCGGTCGACTTCCACCGTGACAATCTCGTCGGCCAGTTCAAGGATTACCATTTCTGGGTGCGCTCCGTCGCCGCCCATCCGGCCAAGATTTACGAGGACCGGAAATGGGCCTTCTGGCAATATACGGCAACCGGCGTCGTGCCCGGCGTCAACGGCCCAACGGACATCAATGTCTTTGCCGGTACGGAGAAAAATTGGCGTCAATGGATCGCTTCCGCCAAATAAGACGGCCAAGAAGCAACACTTTCGAAAAATCGGCGTTGTTGTGCAACGTCAGATCGCTCGGTCCGTTTTTTTGTCGCAAACATATGGGTAAAGCGGGCCAACAACCTATTGAGGAAATTCCCATGCCCACGTTCCGGTCGCGCAGCATCCTTTTTGCCGCCGCTCTCTCGCTTTTGTCTTCCAGCTCGGCTTTCGCCACGCCACCCGTGGCCTCGCCTGAGGATCCCAAGCAGGTGGCCTGCGGCGGCGATCTCGGCGCATTTCTTGAGGGCGTGAAAGCCGATGCCGCAGCCAAGGGCGTTCCAGCCGATGCGATCCAGAAGGCGCTCGCCGGCGCGCAGATCGATCCCAAGGTCCTGTCGCGTGACCGCGCCCAGGGCGTCTTCCGCCAGACCTTCCTGGAATTCTCCCAACGCACCGTCAGCCAGGCCCGTCTCGATATCGGCCGCAGGAAGCTTCAGGAACTGTCCTCGACCTTTGCCCGCGCTGAAAATGAATTCGGCGTACCGGCCGGCGTCATCGCCGCCTTCTGGGCCATGGAAACCGATTTCGGCGCCGTTCAGGGTGATTTCAACACCCGCAACGCGCTGGTGACCCTCTCCCATGATTGCCGCCGCCCGGAACTCTTCCGTCCGCAATTGCTGGCGCTCATCGAAATGGTCCAGCACGGCGATCTCGATCCCGCCGCCAATACTGGCGCATGGGCCGGTGAAATCGGCCAGGTACAGATGCTGCCGAAGGACATCATCGCTTTCGGCGTCGATGGCGACGGCGATGGCCATATCAACGTCAAGAGCAGCGGCCCGGATGCGATCCTGACGGCTGCAAAGTTCATCCAGCATCTCGGCTTCAAGAAGGGCGAACCCTGGATCCAGGAAGTCTCCGTGCCGGAAAACCTGCCCTGGGAAAAATCAGGCCTCGGTGGCTCGCTCACCGCCGGCGACTGGTTTGCGCTTGGCGTGACGCCGCGCGACGGCAACAGGAATTTCGCTTCCCTGCCCGCAGCCCTCATCATGCCGCAGGGCCGCAAGGGACCGACCTTCATCACCTACCCCAACTTCAACATCTATCTGGAATGGAACCAGTCGTTCATCTACACGACCTCGGCCGCCTATTTCGCCACCCGCCTGATGGGCGCCCCCGTCTATAACAAGGGTAACCCGAGCCGGGCTTCGACGACGCGACCATGAAGGAACTTCAGACCAAGCTCGAAGCGCGCGGCCACAATGTCGGCAAGGTGGATGGCATTCTCGGTTCCGGCACCCGCGTTGCTATCCAGAAGGAACAGCAGCGTCTCGGAATACCCGCAGATGGCTGGCCGTCGGCAGAACTTCTGCAGGCGCTTTAAGCAATCTTAACGGCGCTGTCAGGCCTTTAATCTGTGGGCCGGAATCAAGGCGGAAATCGTTAATCTCGACCGGATGACTGGGGATAACACCCCGGTCATTTACTTTTTTTAAAGATATGAAGCACTGCGTGATAAGAAAATAATCATTTAATTTCAATTTGTTACGCGAGTATCCTTTTTACGCCGCGCCAAAGCGTGCTGCACTGCGTCACAGAAACCGCTTTTCAACTGCCACAAAACGGTCATATTATCGAACCTGTCAACAACAGGAGGCACCCATGGGACTTACAAAATCTCTCAATGCCTTGGCAGTCGGTTTGGCGTTTTTGTTCGTAGCGATGATGCTTTTCATCTGACGAGACGTGAAGACCAAACGCAGTTAAGAACCGTAGATGACACGAATTTAAAAAGCGCAGGCCCTGAGGGACCTGCGCTTTTTTCATGGCGGAAATCCGCTGATTGACATCAGGCGGCGCTGCGGCGCAGACGCTCCAGCCCGAGATTTTCAAGCACCGCATCAACCAGCGGCGCACGGTTCATGGTGTAGAGGTGGAATTCGCTGACACCCCGCCGCTGCAAGTCGGCGATCTGCTCGGCGGCAACTTCCGCAGCCACGCGGGCGCGTCCTTCGAGGTCGTCGTCATAGCCGGCAAAACGCTCATCCAGAAAACCGGGAACGCTGGTGCCGCAACGGCCGGCGAAACGCTTGAGCTGGGTGAGGTTCTGTATCGGCATGATGCCCGGCACCACCGGAATGGTAATGCCGGCCGCTGTCACCCGCTCCATATAACGCTCGAACACGTCATTGTCGAAGAAGAACTGTGTCAGCGCACGGGTAGCGCCATTATCCGCCTTGCGCTTCAGCATATCGATATCGACTGCCTCGCTCGCGCTTTCAGGGTGCTTTTCCGGATAGGCGGAAACGGAGACCTCGAAATCGCCGATCTCGCGCAGCCCCTTCACCAATGCGGCAGCGTTCTCGTAACCTTCCGGATGCGGCTTGTAGGCCGTGCCGATGCCGGTCGAGGGATCGCCGCGCAGCGCCACGAAATGGCGAACGCCGGCATTGCGAAACTCCTCGACGACCTGATGCACATCGTCACGGCTGGCATCCACGCAGGTCAGATGCGCGGCGGTCGGCAGATGGCTGTCCCCGATCATCCGACGCACCGCATCCAGCGTCGGCGCCTTGGTGGAACCGCCAGCGCCATAGGTGACGGAGACGAAATCCGGGTTCCATTTTTTCAGCTCTTCAACCGTCTCCCAGAGGTGGGTTTCCATCTCGGGATTCTTGGGCGGGAAAAATTCGAAAGACAACCGGATATCGCCATCGCGGCGCGCGGTTTCCGACCTCAACATATCATGCCCTCCCGGAGCCAAGTAAAACCACCTCTTGCACCACATCGTCTGCCATCAGCAGCCGCTGGTCGCGGGCAACCCATATTGTCACGTCCAGAGATTCGTCGGACGCTCGTTCAGAATGAAGATCGACAGCGCGCTCCAGAGAAAGCCCGGCCTTTTTCAGCCATTCTTCCATCAATGGATGCGAAAAGCCGAGCCGAACATGTGCATGTTCATCGCGCAGATATTCGAAGGAATGCGGCGCAAGATCGATGACGATCAGCCGGCCGCCGGGACGCAGCATGCGTGCTGCCTCGGAAAGCGCGATCTCCGGCTGGTCGAGAAAATGCAGAACCTGATGGATGACGATAAGATCGAAATCCTGGCCCTCCAGCGGCAGGTTGAGAATATCGCCATGGCGAACGGATGCATTGATCACGCCCGCCTTGTCGAGATTGGCGCGCGCCACCGACAGCATGTCACGGCTGGCATCCACACCGATTGCCCGGCGATAGATGCCGCTCAGAAGCTGGAGGATGCGGCCGGTGCCGGTGCCGAGATCGAGAAGCGAATCGATGGGCGTGGTGCCCACCAGCTTCAAGAGCGCGCCTTCCACGGCTTCGTCGCTCACATGCAGGCGGCGCAGCTCGTCCCAGGCGGATGCATTGCGGCTGAAATAATCCTGCGCCCGCTCCGCCCGCACCCGCTTGACGGCAGCAAGGCGCTCGCCATCGCGCTGGAGCACGGCGTCGGAGGGCGATGTAGCGCCAAGCAGCTGCCTGACGACGACGGCTGGCTCGCCATCCTGCCGCAAGCGGAAGTACGCCCAGGCCCCTTCCTGATAACGCTCGATCAGCCCTTCTTCCGTCAAGAGCTTGAGATGACGGGAGATGCGCGGCTGCGACTGGCCGAGAATTTCGGTAAGATCGGTGACTGTCAGATCGCCGGCCGCCAGAAGCGCCAGCAAGCGAAAGCGCGTCGGCTCTCCGGCCGCCTTCAAGAGATCCACCAATTTGTCCAAACCGAACGCCACGTCTGCCGCACCTCGCAAGCTAATCAACATATAAAGATATCTTTATGTCGATGCGACTTCGGATGCAAGCGCATTTTGCTGCTCGCTTTCCTTCGGTCCCATTTATTGCATGAGAAAAGGCCCGCTTTGGGGCGGGCCTTTTTTGATCGAATGCGTAAAAGGGATCAGCGCGTCAGGCGCTTGTAGCTCACGCGGCCGGGCTTGATGCTTTCCGGGCCGAGGCGGCGGACCTTGTCCTTTTCGTAGTCTTCGAAGTTGCCTTCGAACCATTCCACGTGGCTGTCACCCTCGAAAGAAAGGATGTGGGTTGCCAGACGGTCGAGGAACATGCGGTCGTGGCTGATGATAACGGCGCAGCCGGCGAAGGCTTCCAGCGCTTCTTCGAGCGCTGCCAGCGTTTCCGTATCAAGGTCGTTGGTCGGTTCGTCGAGCAGCAGAACGTTGCCGCCGGCCTTCAGCATCTTGGCGAGGTGCACGCGGTTACGCTGACCACCCGAGAGGTTGCCGACCTTCTGCTGCTGATCGCCGCCCTTGAAGTTGAAGGCGCCGCAATAGGCGCGCGAATTCACTTCGAACTTGCCGAGCTTGATGATGTCGTTGCCGCCGGAGATTTCCTCCCAGACGGTCTTGTCACCCGCCAGCGTATCGCGGCTCTGGTCGACATAACCGAGCTGCACCGTCTCACCAACCGTGACCGAACCGCTATCCGGCTGTTCCTGACCCGTGATCATCTTGAACAGCGTGGACTTACCCGCACCGTTCGGACCGATGACGCCGACGATGCCGCCGGGCGGCAGCTTGAAGGAAAGGTTTTCGATCAGCACGCGGTCGCCATAGGACTTGGTGAGGTTCTCGGCCTCGATAACCACGCGGCCGAGACGCTCTGCAACCGGAATGACGATCTGCGCATCGCCGGGACGGCGGTTTTCCGCCGCTTCAACGAGCTCGTCATAGGCCTTGATACGCGCCTTGGACTTCGTCTGGCGGGCCTTGGGGCTGGAGGCGATCCACTCGCTTTCGCGGCTGATGGCCTTCTGGCGGGAGGCATCTTCACGGGCTTCCTGCTGCATGCGCTTGGCTTTCGCCTGCAGGTAAGCGGAATAGTTGCCTTCGTATGGAATGCCGCGACCACGGTCGAGCTCGAGAATCCAGCCCGTGACGTTGTCGAGGAAGTAGCGGTCGTGGGTGATCATCATCACGGCGCCGGGATAATCGCGCAGGTGCTTTTCAAGCCACGCAATGGTTTCCGCGTCGAGGTGGTTGGTCGGTTCGTCGAGCAGCAGCAGGTCCGGCTGCGACAGCAGCAGACGGCAGAGCGCCACACGGCGGCGTTCACCGCCCGAAAGACCTGTTACGGCCGAGTCGCCGGGCGGGCAACGCAGGGCGTCCATGGCCATTTCAACCTGGTTTTCCAGATCCCACAGGTTCTGGCTGTCAATGATGTCCTGGAGCTTCGCGCCCTCATCCGCCGTTTCGTCGGAATAGTTCATCATCAATTCGTTGTAGCGGTCGACGATCGCAGTCTTGCTCGCCACGCCTTCCATGACGTTTTCCATCACGGTCTTGTTTTCGTCGAGCTTCGGCTCCTGCTCGAGATAACCGAGCGTAGCACCTTCGGCCAGCCAGGCCTCACCGGTATATTCCTTGTCGAGACCGGCCATGATTTTCAGAACAGTCGACTTACCGGCGCCGTTCGGGCCGAGGATACCGATCTTGGCGTCGGGGTAGAAGGAGAGATGAACGTTCTCCAGAACCTTCTTCGCGCCATAGGCCTTGTTCAGCCCGGCCATGTGATAGATGAATTGACGTGCCATTGTAGCGAATGCTCCACATCGGATTTTTAAGAGTACGTATCGGGAAATTTGCCGCTATGTAGGGTAAATAGGACCTTGGGGCAACCTCTGGCACGATTATGACCCCATGATTATGACAAGGGACATTATGGCAGGCGCGATAACGAACGACACGACGGACGACTTCGCCTTCGGCCGGATTGAAAGGCTGGAGGCCTCCTCCGGCGCTTCCATCGCCTTTCGCCACCAGCCCTCCGCTCTTACCCCGGCGCGCGGCGTGCTGATGATCTGCCATGGGCTTGTGGACCATGCCGGACGTTATCGCCGTCTTGCCGACGTCATGTCGAAGCAGGGTTTCGAAGTCTATGCGCACGATCACCGCGGCCATGGCCGCACGAAGGCTGCCGACGCGCCTCTCGGTCGCTTCGCCTGGAAGGACGGAGCGGACAAGGTCGTCGCCGATGTCATGGCCATGCGCCGCATGGTCGGCGAAAGACATCCCGGCCTGCCCACGATCCTGTTCGGCCATTCCATGGGCGGCCTAGTGGCCCTCAACACCGCCGTCAGCCACCCGGATGCCTTCGATGGCCTCTCCATCTGGAATTCCAACCTCAATCCCGGCCTCATGGGCCGTGTTGCGCAGGTTTTGCTGCGGCTTGAAAAGATGCTGAAAGGCTCGGACGTGCCGAGCGCCATCCTGCCGAAGGCGACCTTCCGCGCATGGAATGCCAGAATGCCGGAAAAACGCACCCATGCGGACTGGCTGAGCCACGACAAGGCGGCGGTGGACGCCTATGCGGAGGATCCACTTTGCCAGTTCGAGGCCAGCGTCTCTCTCTGGCAGGATGTTTTCCAACTTTCCTATCGCGGGCCAAGACTCATCGAGCGCCTGCCGAAAACCCTGCCGCTGCTGCTCGTCAGCGGTGATCAGGACGCCGCCACCAATGATGGCAGGGAAATCGTCTGGCTTGCCGAGCGCTTTCGCCAGGCGGGTTTCAGCCATGTCGAACATACGATCTACCGGGGCATGCGGCACGAGACGCTGAACGAGATCGGCTGGCAGGCCGTCGCGGCGGACTTTGCCGCCTGGTGCGGCCGCATCGTCGGCGATTGAGGGGCCTTTGCCGAAACGGAATAAGTCCATGAGATAAAATCACATGCGGCGGGGCAAGGAGACGTCTATAAACCGGCAGGATGAAGACACCGGGGGACAGATGACCGAAATGCCGAACAGGAAACCGCCGCTCTCCGGCATTCGCGTCATTGAACTTGCGCGTGTTCTGGCCGGTCCCTGGGCAGGACAGATGCTGGCCGATATGGGCGCCGATGTCATCAAGGTGGAAAACCCCGAGGGTGGCGACGACACCCGCACATGGGGACCGCCCTTTGTCGAAGGGGCAGATGGCGAAAACCTCTCCGCCGCCTATTACCACGCCACCAATCGCGGCAAACGCTCCATCGTTGCCGATCTGAAAACACCGGAAGGCTGCGAGCTGGTGCGCCGCCTCGTGCGCACCGCCGATGTCGTCATCGAGAACTTCAAGCGCGGCGGGCTTGCCAAATACGGCCTCGATTATGAGAGCCTGAGAGCGCTCAATCCGAAGCTGATCTATTGCTCCATCACCGGCTTCGGCCAGACCGGGCCCTATGCCGATCTCGCCGGATATGATTATATCGTGCAGGGCATGTCCGGCTTCATGTCGATAACGGGCGAAGCCGACGGCCAGCCGATGAAGGCGGGCGTGGCGGTTGCCGATATCTTCACCGGCATCTATTCCGTGTCAGCCATTCAGGCCGCACTGATCCACGCCATCCGTACCGGCGAAGGCCAGCATATCGATATGGCGCTTCTCGATGTGCAATCGGCCGTGCTTGCCAATCAGAACATGAACTACCTGATTTCCGGCAAGGCCCCGGTGAGGCTCGGCAACGCCCACCCGAATATTTCCCCCTATGAAGTGGTGCCGACGGCCGATGGTTTTCTCATCCTTGCGGTCGGCAATGACGGCCAGTTCCGGCGTCTCTGCAACATTCTTGGCATCGGCGCGATTGCCGATGACGAGCGTTTTGCAACCAACAAGGCCCGCGTGGCGCACAAGCAGGACGTGCGACAGATCGTGTCCACCGAGACGCTGAAATGGCAGAAGCGCGATCTTCTGACCGCCTGCGAGAAAAATGCCGTGCCGGCCGGACCAATCAATTCCATCGAGGAAATGTTCGCCGACCCACAGGTGAAGGCCCGCGGCCTTCGCGTCGATCTCGAGGCACAGGATGGCACCGTCATCCCCGGCGTGCGGACACCCATTATCATGTCCCAGACCCCGTTGCATTACGAACGCCCGAGCCCGAAGCTCGGTGAGCATCAGGCACAGGTGCTGGCCGAACTGGAAAACATCGAAAGGACCACGACGCCATGAAAGGGACCGGAATGAAAAGAACCGGCGGAGAACTGATCGTCGAAGCGCTGAAAGCCAATGGCGTCTCCCGCGTTTCCTGCGTTCCGGGCGAAAGCTATCTGGCCGTGCTGGATGCGCTTTATGAAAGCGGCATCGAAACCGTGGTCTGCCGCCAGGAAGGCGGCGCCGCCATGATGGCCGACACCTGGGGCCGGCTGACGGGCGAACCCGGCATCTGCATGGTAACGCGCGGTCCCGGCGCCACCAATGCCTCGGCCGGCCTGCATATCGCAAGGCAGGATTCCATTCCGATGATCCTGTTCATCGGCCAGGTGCAGCGCGAGGCCCGCGAGCGCGAGGCGTTTCAGGAAGTGGAATATCGCCGCGCCTTCACCGAATTTGCCAAATGGGTGGGTGAAATCGATGATGCCCGCCGCATTCCGGAATTCGTCACCCGCGCCTTTGCCGTCGCCACCTCCGGCCGCCCCGGCCCCGTGGTGCTGACGTTGCCCGAAGACATGCTGGTGGAAGAGGTCGAGGCACCCGAAGCAAAGCCCTACACCCCGGTCGAAGCGCATCCCGGTCCGTCGCAGATCGCCGCCTTCTCGAAAATGCTGGGCGAGGCCAAGCGGCCCATCTTCATCATCGGCGGCACGCGCTGGTCCGAGGAAAGCGTCGCAGGCTTCAAGGCATTTGCGGAAAAGAACAAACTGCCCGTTGGCTGTTCCTTCCGCCGCCAGATGCTGTTCGATCATTTGAGCCCATCATATGCGGGCGATGTCGGCATCGGCATCAACCCGGCCTTGGCCAAGGAGATCAAGGAAGCCGATCTCGTGGTGCTGCTCGGCGGTCGCCTCTCGGAAATGCCCTCCTCCGGCTATACGCTGCTCGACATTCCTTACCCGTCGCAGAAACTCGTCCACATCTATCCGGAAGCCGAAGAACTTGGCCGCGTCTATCGTCCCGATCTCGCAATCTGCGCCTCGCCCGATGATTTCGTCGCCGCCCTTTCCTCCGTCACGCTTTCGGCCAATGCCGCCTGGGCGGACCGCACGGCCAGCATGCATTCTGCTTACCTCACCTGGTCAACCCCACCGCAGACCGGCCCCGGCGCGGTGCAGATGGGTCCGATCATGGACTGGATCGAGGCCAATGTGCCCGATGATGCGATCTTCACCAACGGCGCGGGCAACTATGCCACCTGGGTCCACCGTTTCCACCGCTTCCGCCGCTTCAACACCCAGTCCGCGCCGACCTCTGGCTCGATGGGATATGGCCTGCCGGCGGCCGTGGCCGCCAAGCACCTCTTCCCAGAGCGCGAGGTGATCTGCTTTGCCGGCGACGGCTGCTTCATGATGCACGGGCAGGAATTCATCACCGCCGTGCGGTACGGCCTGCCGATCATCACCGTCCTAGTCAATAACGGCACCTACGGCACGATCCGTATGCATCAGGAGCGGGAATATCCCGGCCGTGTCAGCGGCACCGATCTTGTCAATCCGGATTTCAACGCCTTTGCCAAAGCCTATGGCGGCCACGGCGAAACGGTCAAAAAGACGCAAGACTTCGCCGCCGCCTTCGAACGCGCACGGGCCAGCGGCAAGCCCGCCATCATCGAGGTGAAGCTGGATGCCGAGGCGATCACACCCACCCGCACATTGACGCAGATCAGAACCGGAAGCTGATATTACGCATGGACACGGCTCCGGCATGGTGTAAATCCTGACTAGAACATACAGGTTAGGAAATAACATGCCGGATGCAGCCACTCCCGTCATCACCCCACGCGGCGCAAGGATCGAACCCTCGGCCGGCGCGCCTTTCGAGGCCGTGCGCGTGGCCCGGGATGTCCTGCACACGTCCCGCACGGCGGCGCTTGCAACGCTCGATCCGCTCAGCGGTTACCCCTATACGACCGCCACCAATATCGGCATCCAGCCTGATGGCACCCCGTTCTTCTTCGCGGCGGGCCTAACGCTGCATGCCCGCAACATGGAGGCCGATCCGCGCATCTCGCTGACACTTGCCCCCTTCGGCAAGGGCGACGCGCTGACGTTGCCGCGGCTGACACTGGTGGGCAAGGCTGAACTGCTGGATGCCGAGGAAGTGCCGCTCGCCAGACAGCGCTACATCGACCGTTATCCTAAGGCGAAACTTTATCTCTCCCTTCCCGATACGAGGCTTTACCGGCTGCGGACGGAAGGTGTGCAGATCAATGGCGGCCCGGCCCGCAATGCCAGCAACATCACCTCGGCCGATCTGCGCACCGATCTGTCAGGCGCAGACGAACTGATGGCGGCGGCGGAAAGCGAAGCGATCCACCTTAACGCCATCAAGGGCGAAGCGGCCCGGCTTGCTGTTCTCGCCGGCGCGAAGACTGGCCGCTGGACGATCACCTCCATCGACCCTGAGGGCATCGATCTCGCCTCGGCGAGCGATCTGGCCAGGCTGTGGTTTGCGGAGCGGGTGACGACGTTGAAGCAGTTTGAGAAGGCGCTTGCTTAGCTTTTGAAGTGACGTGCCCAAGCGATTCACAAACCTGGGACAATCCCCTCTCCTCCGTCATGCTCGGGCCTGTCCCGAGCATCTGCTGCCTATCAATTTGCGATAGGTGATTGGATCCTCGGGACAAGCCCGAGGATGACGAAACGAACGTTTCGAATTTCCCATCAAAAAAGGCCGGACCGCTTTCCGCGACCCGGCCCTTTCTTAAAAACTCAGACGGATGCTCAGAGAGCAGCGGTCACGATGAACTCGACCTTGTAATCCGGCGTCGCCAATGGTGCGCCGCTGGTGGCACGGGCCGGCGGGTTTGCCGGGTCGATCCAGCCTTCCCAGACGGCGTTCATTTCGCCGAAGGTGGACATGTCGGAGAGATAGATGATCGTCTGCAGGATCTTCGACTTGTCCGAACCGGCAGCAGCCAGCAGGCGGTCGACTTCGGCGAGAGCGGACTTGCTCTGTTCCGTAACGCTCGTGCCTTCGCCAACCTGGCCGGCCAGATAAACGGTGTTGCCGTGAACGACGGCGCCGCTCATGCGCTTGCCCGGCTCGATACGCTTGATGGTCATGGAAAACTCCTGTTGATTGGCATTTAAAATAGAATGACGCGCGGAAAATCAGCCGCGCAGGTGATGGGTCTTTTCGTAAATCGCCGTCGAGCGCGCGCCGGAACGGCAATAGCCGAGCATCGGGCGCTGCAATTCGTCCAGCGCATCCACCATGCCGGTAACGGCATCGGCATCGACGCCATAGCGGCCGACCGGCACATGCATGATGGTGAGGCCCAGCTGTTCGGCACGCTCGGCAATATCGGCGAAAAGCGGCTGGCCCTCTTCTTCGCCATCCGGGCGATGGCAGACGATCGACTTGAAGCCGAGTGCCTTCACCTCGTCGAGATCGGCAACGCTGATCTGTCCCGTGACCGAATATTCGTCGTCTATACGCCTGATATCCATCTTAATGCCTCCGCTGAAACCGGCGCCTCCGCGCCGCTGGCACGCTCTCGCCACCGTCTGAAATCCGCATCCGATGTAAGCGGTCAAAACCCCTGCGTCAATGATACGGCGTCTTCATTCGGTACGCCATTCAGAGGATGGAAAAGCGCAGCCCATAGGAGCGGCTTTCTCCCGGCTGCAGCATGTTGAACTCGCCGGAAGCCTCCAGCTCCCCGCGCCCGACCCAGCGATGCGAAACCGGCTCGATGCCGAGGACATTGGCCGGCTCCTTCTGGTTGCGCCACATCTGGAGATCGGGCAGCGTCTCCGTGCGAAAACGCACGGTCAGCGTCCTGCCACCAATGGCCGCAATCGGACCAAGCGTAAGTGACGCCCACTCGTCCTTGCCGGCGGGCACGCAGAATACCGTGCCCGGCTCCTCGCCGAACCGCCAGCCATGGCCACCGTCATCGAGCATCGCACCTTCAAGGCGAACGGCGTCGTCAAAAAGGCGTGCGCCGACATTCATGTGGTACATGAGAAAGACCGGCATCGGCCGCGCACTCGTGTTGACGATTCGGTCATCGAGGCTGACTTCGCCGCTTTCACCGGCAATACGCCATGTCCGTTCCAGCAGGGCGGTGCCGCCGTCGGCAAGGTTCACGGGAACCTCGGCCCGTGCCAGCGCATTGGACTCATTGAGTTCAAAGGCCGTTATCTTTGCGGGATGGGAGGAGAACGACCCGTGCAACGGATATCGACGCCCCTCTCCATCACCATCGATCGGCTCGGGGTGGCGGATATGATCGGGACCGCAGGTGAACAGGAAGCCTTCCAGCGAGTGGTCGATGCGCGCATCGCCATCGTCGGGAATGGCGCGGCCGGGCGCGATATCGATGCCGTCGACGAAACAGGAGCCAATATCGAAAACGGAGGTTTCATCGAGGAAAATGCGTGGCGATTTGCCAGCCTGAAACGAGCGCAAGACAACCTCCCTGTGGCAGTAAAAACGCATAACTCACGGAAACGCTACTAACCGTGACGGAAATTAAGATTGCATTAACCGCGAATTCACCTTTTTCACAATAGGGTCAAGATTGCGGTGTGTTTATCGGTGAACGAAGTAAGGGATAGCAGAATCGTGAAACAGTTTCTTAACGCAGCTCTGGGTCTGACGGTCGCCGTTGCGTCGGTTTTCGCCCCGCTACAGGCTGGCGCGCAGCAGCGTTATGGTTATGAGCAGCCGGTTCTGGTGACGCCGGATGGCCGCGTTCTCGATTTCGTTCCCGAACGCGGTGATATCGTCATCAGCCGCGACGCGATGGGCCGTACTGTCTTCTACGACCAGTACGGCAATCTGCTGGCGACCGAAATGCCCTCGGGTTACCAGCAGCAACGGCGCCAGCAGGCGCGCCAGCGCGACACCACCTATTACCCGCCCGCCCCGGCGGCCAGTATCGTGAGCCGCAACGTGACTACGGTTATCAGGACAATGGCAGCGTACGCGACTATCGCGAATATCGCGGCAATGGTTCCGACGACAATGTCTACACCGGCTCCGTTCCCGCACCCGGTGCGGTAGAAAGCGGCCCGCTCGGCCAGCCGATGCCCGGTGAAAGCACCACGGCCGCCGTTCCGCAGCCGGAGCACCTGATCGAGCGCCACACACCGGTGACCACACCGGTCAACCGTTCCCGCCAGGAAATCGTCGCGCTCCAGACCTTCCTCGATCGCGAGGGCATCTCGCCCGGCGTCATCGACGGCAAGATGGGTGACAACGTCAACAAGGCCATTGCCGCCTGGCAGGACATGACGGGCGAAAAGCTCGACCCCAACAATTCCGATGACATTCTGGAGCGCCTGCGCGCCTCCGGCGGCATGCCGATCGTGGACTACACGATCACCGCGGCCGATGCCGCAGGTCCCTATGTCGCCTCCATTCCGGATGACTATGCCGAGAAATCGCAGCTGCCCGCCCTCTCCTTCACGAAGACCTCGGAGGCGCTCGCCGAACGTTTCCATATGGACGAAAACTATCTGAAGGAACTGAACCCCGGCATCGATTTCTCCGTGCCCGGCACCATCATCAAGGTCGTCAATCCGGGTGAGGCGAAAAAAGGCCAGGTCGCCCGCATCGTCGCCCACAAGGGCATCAAGCAGGTCTTCGCTTACGGGCAGGACGGCAACCTGATCGCCGCCTACCCGGCCACCATTGGTTCCACGGATACGCCCTCGCCGAGCGGCACGCACACGGTCGAGCGCATCGCGCTCAATCCGGGCTACACGTACAATCCGAAGATCAACTTCAAGCAGGGTCAGAACGACAAGATCCTGCAGATCCCGCCGGGTCCGAACGGCCCGGTCGGTACGGTCTGGATCGCGCTGTCAAAGCCGACCTACGGCATCCATGGAACGCCTGAGCCGTCCAAGATCGGCAAGACCAATAGCCACGGCTGTATCCGCCTCACCAACTGGGACGCGACGGAGCTGGCAAAAATGGTCCGCCCCGGTGTCGTGGTCGAATTCGCGGAATAGGATCGACCAGAGTAAAAAAGAAAAAGCCCGGCGGTTGGGTCCGCCGGGCTTTTTCTTTGTTGGAATTTCAGCCGCGCTTTTCCGTGAGAAAATATAGAAGGGCGGCCACCGGCAAGGCGAAACCGATCCACGAGGCGGCTTGCCACTCGCCGACCGCATAGGCCCAGCCGCCCACGGCCGAGCCGATCGCCCCGCCCATGAAGAATGTCGCCATATAGATGCCGTTCAGGCGGCTGCGGAATTCTGCTCCGAGCGTGAAGATGGCGCGCTGACCGAGCACCAGATTGGTGGTCACGCCGAAATCCAGAACGATGGCCGCAATCACCAATATCCCAAGCGCAAGATGTGATCCTTCGGGCGCAAGATGGGTGACGGCAAATGACAGCGCCACCGCCACCAATGCCAGGAACGTGGCCGCATAGGTCCAGCCCCGGTCGGCCATGCGCCCCGCAATCGGCGCGGCGACGGTGCCCGCCGCACCGGCAAGCGCAAACAGCGCGATCTCACCCTGGCTGAGATTGAAATGCGGCCCGCTCAGATAAAGCGGCGTCGTGGTCCAGAACAGGCTGAACGCGGCAAACAGGAAGGCATGATAGATCGCCCGCCGCCGCAGGAGCGGCGTATGCACAGCCAGCCTGCCCATCGAGGCCATCAGCGCGCCATAACCAAGCCTCGCCTCAGGCACACGAGGCGGCAAAAGCCGAAAGAGCACGACGGCAAGGACGGCCATGACACCCGCCGATATCATGAAGACACCGCGCCAGGACACCACTTCGGACAAAAGACTGGAGACCGGCCTTGCCAGCATGATGCCGGCCATCAACCCGCTCATGACATTGCCGACCACCCGCCCACGGGAGGCATGTGGCGCCATATGGGCCGCATAGGGAACAATGACCTGCACCGCCACGGAACTGACGCCAACCAGGAATGCGGCAATCAGAAACGGTGCCGCATGCGGTGCGAATGCCGCCGCCAGAAGCGAGAGCACCGCCATGGAAACCGTGCTGACCACCAGCTTGCGATTTTCAACCAGATCGCCGAGCGGCACGACGAACAACAGGCCGACGCCGTAACCGATCTGCGTCAGGGTCACGATCAGACCGGTTGCGCCTGCAGACAGGCCAAGCTCCGCCCGATAATGCCGGCAAGTGGCTGGCCATAATAAAGATTGGCCACGATCAATCCGCAGGCTGTCGCCAGCAAAAAAGTCAGGGCCGGGGAAATGGATGTCTCGAAAACATCCTCCCCTTCAACTACACGCGTCGTCATCATTTTCTCCAAAATGGAAACGAATGTTTCCTAAATAGTCACAAAATCATTCGGCGAGCTTCATGGCGATAGTCACCACAGCCGTCATTTCTTCCAAACTCCGCCCCGTCTTTCCCACAACGCGCATGCCGTACATCATGCACAACATTGCCCGGGCCAGATCATCGGGATCGGTTTTCGACTGGACGGAACCATCCTTTTGGCCCTCGGCCACAAGCCGGGCGACGATGCGCTCCCTCGCCTTCACCGCCCGCTCGACCACGACTGCGATGTCCTCGTCCAGGGCCGCCAGATCGGCAGCGGCGCCGACAACCAAACATCCATCGGAACCCGAGCCGCCGTGTGACCGCTCCGCATAGAACATCAGGCCGGCCCGCAGTCGCTCACGACCAGTCGCGTAACCGGCAACGGCAGCTTCGAAGCGCTCGGTCTGTATGATCCGGTAACGCTCCATCGTGGCGATGAACACGGCCTTCTTGTCCTTGAAAGCCTTGTAAAGACTGCCCTGCGCCAGTTCCATCGCATCGGTGAGATCACCGACGGAGGTTGCGTGGTAACCGCGTCTGGAAAAAACCCGGATCGCACCATCAAGCGCGCGGTCAATATCGAACTCGCGCGGCCTGCCGCGATGGCGCTGTTCCTGAGTTTTGGGTCGGGCAATAGTGGTCATGGCGGCAATATAGGAAACGATCATTTCCAAATCAAGCGAAAATAATGCCCGCACCGCAAACGGCCCAGGCATCAGGAATGCCGTTCAGGCGGCCTTGCGCGTAAGAAGGCGTGCAGGTTGCGCGCCGAGCCTCAACGGTCGCTTCGGCAGAAGGCCGAGCACCTCGCCTGCGAAGGCCTTCGCGTTCTCCACCGCCTTGTCAATATTGCTGACCTTGTCCTTATCAAGACAGAGAAGCGTGCCGCCATAGTCGAAAATATCGCGATAGGCCGCTCTCTCGACAATCGGCGTATTGAGCACCGAGACATTCTTTTCCGCCAGCAGCATTTTGACCAGCAGCAGCGAACGCGTCGCCACCATGGCGTTGACCCGTGTCAACACGATGGAATGGGCGATAGCCTTGCCCATCTTGCGGTTCAGAAATTCGATGTGATCCAGAACCTCGGCAGCGCCGCGCGCATCCATGGCAGAGCCCTGCACCGGGATCAACACGTGATCTGAAATACCGAGCGCCATGGTCAGCAGCGGGCTTTTCGCGCCCGGCAGATCGATGATGAAACAGTCGGTATTGGTTTTATTCTCGCGAATATGGCCTTCAAGCGAAGCCATCGTTACATGCGAAATCACCGAGAGATTTTCGATCTCGCCGGACAGATCGTGCCAGCGGGAAATCCACAATTGCGGATCGGCATCCAGAACCGTCACGCGGTGGCCGCTGCGGGCCAGTTCGGTTGCCAGAAGCAGCACGGCAGTGGTTTTTCCCGCGCCGCCCTTGGTGTTGGCAAAAGTAATGACAGGCATGATATCCCCTGTTGATCAGAGCCATTTCATGCTCATTCACGCACCGAGCCGATCATGGTGCTTTCTATAACCTTAACGAACATGGTTAAGAAAAGACTAAGATCGTTTTTGGGGACAACAAAAAAGCCCGCGATAAATCGCGGGCTTCTGACATCTGATTGATCACACCAGCTTTCGGTACGACCCCACATCATCCGTCCTAAGGCGGCCGGCTTTGAGATCTTCGTACTTCGGCAAATTCAGGGAGCTGCCCAGCCTTTTCTCAACGGTTGCACGATCAAGCGTGATCATGCGTCCGGCACTGGTGAAGGACACCATGCCATTCTTTCCGGAATACGCCATAGTCGCGCGCATTTCACAGAAATAGCGGTCTGAGCCCTTGGACAAATTCCATCCCCGGATTCCTGCTTTATTGCTCGACAGAGCTCCGACTTTGTAACCCTGACCGGAAAGCTCCTTGAAAGAAGCGGCCTGCGCCACAAGGGGTAGGCTTAAAAACGCCACTGCAAGCAATGGCGAAAAGACTGAAACTCTCATCGTTGCCATAACGACCCTTTAAAAGCAGTCCTCAAACAATTTCCTGGTATTCTCCAGCGTCATCGGCACTGGATTGCCGCCGCAGCTCGGATCCTTGATCGCTTCCGCCGTCAGTTCGTCGATGCGATCAGGCTTGATGCCCATGGCGGTCAGGTTTTCCGGCACGCCGAGTTCCTTACGAAGCTCGAGCACATAGTCATAGAAGCCGTCGAAACCGCCGGAGATACCGAGATAAGCGGCCGCACGGGCAATCTTGTCTTCGATGGCCGGGCGGTTGAAGCGCAGCACCGCCGGCATGACGACGGCATTGGTCATGCCGTGATGGGTGTTGTAGACTGCCCCGATTGGGTGCGACAGCGAGTGAATGGCCCCGAGACCCTTCTGGAAGGCAACCGCCCCCATCGCTGCCGCTGCCATCATATTGGTGCGCGCTTCGATATCCGTGCCATCCTTATAGGCGCGCGGCAGGAATTCCTTAACGAGCCGCAGGCCCTCTAGCGCAACACCAGCGCTCATCGGATGGAAGAACGGCGACGAATAGGCCTCGAGGCAATGGGCGAAGGCATCCATGCCCGTACCGGCCGTGATGACCTTCGGCATGCCGACCGTCAGCTCCGGATCGCAGATGACGACGCCGGGCAAGAGCTTCGGATGGAAGATGATCTTCTTCACATGGGTCTGCGAATTGGTGATGACGCTGGCGCGGCCGACTTCTGAGCCGGTACCGGCCGTCGTCGGCACGGCGACGATCGGCGCGATCTTGGCGGCATCCGCCCGTGTCCACCAGTCGCCGATATCCTCGAAATCCCAGACCGGGCGTGTCTGCCCGGCCATGAAGGCGATGGTCTTGCCGAGATCGAGGCCCGAACCGCCGCCGAAGGCGACAACGCCGTCATGGCCGCCATCGCGATAGGCTTTCACGCCGGCTTCCATGTTGATTTCGTTGGGGTTCGGATCGACCTCGGCGAAGATCGCCCGGCCAAGGCCAGCCTCTTCCAGCACGTCGAGCGCATGCGCGGTGATCGCCATATTGGCAAGGCCGCGATCCGTCACGAGAAGCGGCTTTTTGATCCCGAGCGTCTTGCAGGCTTCCGCCAGTTCCTTGATCCGGCCGCGGCCAAGCTTGACGGCGGTGGGATAGCTCCAGTTGGCGACGATATTCATTTCGTGACTTTCTTCAGATGGTAGGATTTCGGTCGGGTCAGGTTCTGGAAACCAAGCACGGAAAGCGAACCGCCACGGCCGGTTTCCTTCACACCGGTCCAGCAAAGGGCGGGGTCGAGATAATCGGCGCGGTTCATGAACACGGTGCCGGTTTCGATCTCGCGACCGATGCGCCCGGCGCGGGCGGCATCCTGCGTCCACAGCGAGGCGGTGAGGCCATATTTGCTGTCATTCATCAGCGCGATGGCTTCATCGTCATTCTTCACTTTCATGATGCCGACGGCCGGGCCGAAGGTTTCTTCGGTCATGAACTCCATCGAATGATCGACATTGACGAGAACTTGCGGCGCAACATAAGCGCTCTCGCCGTCATCGGCGGGGAAAAGCTTCGAATCGACCAGCGCCTTCGCGCCTTTGGCAACAGCATCGGCGATCTGCGCACGCACCACCTTGGCGAAACGCTTGTTGGCCATCGGCCCGAGCGTCGTTTCCTGCTCCAGCGGATTGCCAAGCTTGTAGTTGGAAACCCACGCCACGGACTTCTCGACGAATGCGTCATAGAGGTTCTCGTTGACGTAGATACGTTCGATACCGCAGCAGCACTGCCCGGAATTATAGGTGGCGCCATCCATCAACGTGTCGACGGCGGCGTCCAGATCGGCGTCCTCCATCACGTAGCCGGGATCCTTGCCGCCGAGTTCAAGACCGAGGCCGGTGAAAGTGCCGGCCGCGGCGCGCTCTATGGCACGGCCGCCTTCCACTGAACCGGTGAAGTTGACGAAATTGAAAAGACCTTCGGAAATCAGCGCCGAAGTCGTGCCGTGGTCGAGGAAGACGTTGATGAAGACATCGTCAGGCACGCCGGCCTCAACGAAAGCCCGCACCATGCGCTCGCCCACCAGCAGCGTCTGCGCCGCATGTTTGATGACAACCGTATTTCCGGCCATCAGGGCGGGCGCGACGGTGTTGATCGCCGTCATGTAAGGATAGTTCCACGGCGCAATGACGAAGACCACGCCATGCGCTTCGCGCTCGATGCGGCGTTCGAAATTGCCGCTTTCCTCGATGACGAGCGGCGCCAGCGCATCGGCAGCGATGGAGGCAACGTAGTTGGAGCGTTCGTTGAATCCCTTGAACTCGCCGCCGTAACGAACCGGACGGCCCATCATATGCGCCAGTTCCGGCACGACTTCCGCCACCATTTCGTTAAGGCGGGCGACACCCTTCAGAACCAGCTGAACGCGGTCCTCAAGCGGACGCCGCGCCCAGTCTTTCTGCGCCTTGCGCGCTTTCGAAACGGCGGCCCGCGCCGCCTCCAGCGACATCGCCTCCCGCTCGGCATAAACCGAGCCGTCGATGGGCGAGATATTCTGGATCATGGTCATGATGTTTTCCCGTAATGATTAGGCCCGTTCGAAACCGCGCGCCACTTCCCAGTCGGTCACGCGGCGGTCGTATTCTTCCTGCTCCCACCGTCCGGCATGGACGTAATGATCGATCACATCGTCGCCAAAGGCGTTGCGCAGCATTTTCGATCCGTCCAGAAAGGCAGTGGCGTCACGCAGTGTCTTGGGTATCTCGCGCACGTCCTTGCCGCCATAGGCATCGCCGACAAAAGCGGGCTCAAGTTCGAGTTTATTTTCGATGCCGTCAATGCCTGCCGCGAGCAAAGCCGCCATGGCGAGATAGGGATTGAGGTCGGAGCCGCCGACGCGGCATTCGATGCGGATGCCCTTGGTGCCTTCGCCGCAGAGGCGGTATCCGGCCGTGCGGTTGTCGAGGCTCCAGATCGCCTTGGTGGGCGCAAAGGTGCCGGCCATGAACCGCTTGTAGGAATTGATATAGGGCGCGAGGAAATAGGTGATCTCGCTGGCATGGGCGAGAAGCCCGGCAACATAATGCCGCATCAGTTCCGACATGCCGTGCTTGGCGTCCTTATCGAGGAAAGCAGGCGTCTTGCCATCGGCGCTCCACAGCGACTGGTGAATATGCGAGGAACTGCCGGCGGCGTTGTAGTTCCACTTGGCGAGAAACGTCACCGCCTTGCCCTTGGACCAGGCGATCTCCTTGGTGGCGTTCTTGATGATGGCGTGCCGGTCGGCCATGGTCAGCGCATCGGCATAACGCACGTTGATTTCCGCCTGACCTGCGGACGCTTCGCCCTTGGAATTTTCAACCGGAATGCCTGCGCCCTGCAGGCCTTTGCGCAGCGCCCGCATGACATCCTCTTCCTTGGTCGTCTGGAAGATATGATAATCCTCATTATAACCGCTGGCGAGGTTCAGACCCTTGTAGCCGTTGGCGCGTGCCGCATCGAAAGTCTGGTCGAACAGGAAGAATTCCAGTTCGGTCGCCATATAGGCCTTCAGCCCCATGGCCTCCAACCGCGCCACCTGCTTTTTCAAAAGCGCGCGCGGCGAATGCGGCACTTCTTCATGGGTGTGATGATCGAGCACGTCGCACAGCACCAGCGCCGTGCCTTCCAGCCACGGCACGCGCCGCAGCGTCGAAAGATCGGGCTTCAGCACATAGTCGCCATAGCCCTTTTCCCAACTGGAGGATTTATAGCCGGGAACGGTTTCCATCTCCATGTCGGTGGCGAGCACGTAATTGCAGCTATGGGTTTCCTCAAAGGCGCTTTCAACGAAGAATTCCGCCTGGAACCGTTTGCCCATCAGACGCCCCTGCATGTCGACAAGGCAGGCCAGAACCGTGTCGATGCGCCCCTCGGCGACATCCATTTTAAGCGCGTCGAATGTGTAGCTCGTCATTTTGTCCGTTCCCTCTTATTGTGGCGACCGGGCGGCCGGGATGCGGCCGCCCGTTTCGTTTGAGCATCAGGCCTTTGCAGCGGCTGCGGCAACCGCAGCCTGCTTGTGCTCCAGCGCGAATTCCTCTTCCGGCGACAGGATGAGGCGGTGGCGTCCGACAAAGGCGAAATAGGCGATCGCCACGGCGAACCATACGGCGACCCAGAGCACGCCCTTGGTGAAGTTCGGATCCTGTATCTGGTAAAGCAGCGTGACGATGGCGATGATGACCGTCAGCACCGCGCCCGGAATGCCGAAGGGCGAGCGGAACGGCCGCTCGATATGCGGCAGGTTCTTCCGGAGCAGAATGAAGGAAATCGCCTGCATGATGTAGGAGAACATGGCGCCGAACACGGCCATGTTCAAAAGCACGCTGCCGATGATGCTGCCGCCCTCTTCCGCACCCAGCGAGAACCAGATGACCAGCATGACCGCAAGGCCGACAATCGCGCCGGTGATATTGGCAACGTAAGGCGTGCGGTATTTGGAGTGGGTGATCGACAGCAAGGTCGGGAAGTAACCCGCACGCGACAGCGAATAGATCTGCCGGCCCTGTGCATAAAGGATCGTGTGGAAGCTGGCGATCAGGCCGGTCAAGGCAACGAGACCGAGCACCACCACGCCGCCATCGCCATAGATCGCCTTGAAGCCATCAAGCAGCGGCTCGAGCGAGGAGCTGAGATGGAAGGCGCCGACGCCCGGCAGGGACGGGTTGAGCAATACGATCATGAAGGCCGAAACCATCAGCGTCACCATGCCGAGAATGATGCCCTTCGGCATGTCGCGTTTCGGATCGACCGATTCTTCAGCCGCCAGCGGCAGCTGCTCGATGGCAAGGAACAGCCAGACTGCAAAGGGCAGCGTGGCGAGAACGCCCGAAAAACCGAAGGGGAAGAAGGAACCGCCACCTTCCGGCAGCTCCACCGCCTTGCCGTCAGGGCCGACACCGATATTGAGCGCAAAACGCGAAAAATCGATATTCGGAATGGCGCTGATCCAGAAGAACACCAGAACGGTGAGCGAGATCAGCGTGATGACCAGCGTGACCTTAAAGGAAAGCTCAAGCCCGAAGACGTTGAGCGCAAGGAAAATTGCATAAAAGACTATCCACACGAAAGGTGAATAGGCCGGATCGAGCCCAAGAATGGAGTTCACATAGGCCGTGATGAAGGTGACGACGACCGCCGGCGTCAGCACATATTCCACATTCTCGCAAAGCCCGGTGATGAAGCCGCCCCATGGGCCCATGGCCGTGCGGGCGAAGGAATAGGCCGCACCGGTGTGCGGCAATGCCGGGCTCATTTCCGCAATCGAAAATGTCAGCCCGAGATACATGATGGCGATGATGATGCCCGCCACCAGCATGCCGCCCCAGCCGCCAGTGGAAAAGCCGAAATTCCATCCGGAAAAATGCCCGGAAATAACCGCGCCGACGCCGAGCGACCAGAGCGACCACACGCCCGCATAACGGGAAAGTCCGCGTTTTTCGAAATAGGATGCATCAGCCTTCTTGTAGCTGACGCCTGATGATGAACTGTCCATGCCCTTCTCTCCTGAATAAGAAAAAAACAAGCCAGTCAGCCATTATTGGCCGATTGTGCCCCAGTTTTCAGCACCTTCGCGAGGTTTCCCGCCCTGTGCCGCACGCACTTGCTGTTCCCTTGCCGCTGCATGTCTTTTCGGCTTCATGGCCGGCTTTTATTCGATGGCGGCAGTCTCGTTTTGACGGCCGGCCGCGGTGTTTTCACCGTCGGCCGGCCCTTGCTCCCTCACTCATCGATTGATGAGAGCGCCTTCCCCATAAGTTCGTTTAGGAAGCCGGCAATGGCCGACTGGTCCTGCTCATTGGCGACCAGATCGTTGCGGATCTCGATCATCACATTCAAAAGTCCGTCCGACAGCGCGTGCAACCGCAGCGTATGCGTCACCCCGTCTTCCGGACCATAGGGATCATTGCGCCGGACCGTGAGCGCGGAGCCTTCAGCATCCGAAAGCATCGCATCGGCCAGACGGCTGTCGGTATCGTGCAGGATGCCGATTTGCACCTCGCGGAATTTACCGTGATAGACCGGCGTAAAACTATGAATGGTCACCACCACCACTCGGCGGCCGGCCGCCTGCCGCTCGGCGATGATCTCGCTCACACGGTCGTGAAACGGCACGTAAAGCGCGGAGGTACGGGCGAAACGCTCCGCTTCGCTCAGATCGAAATTACCGGGAATGTCATAGATTTCGCTTTTCACCGGCATGGCGGAAGGTGATTCGGGCGGACGGTTGCAATCATAGACAAGCCGCGAAAACCTTTGATGCACGAGTGTTGCATCAAGGCTTTGCGACAGCAGCCTCGCAACGGCCAGAGCCCCCGGATCCCAAGCCGCATGGCTGGAAAGAACCTCCTGCGAAAGACCGAGCGTGCCGATTTTTTCCGGAATGGTGGCGGATGCGTGCTCGCAGACAAGAAGGACGTCGCCCTTCGCTGCGGCGTTCTCGACGCCAACGGCCTGCCCTTCCGCTTCTGTGAAAAACCGTGAACGCACCGTCATGCACGAACCCCACCCGGAACCCCGTCGCTCCACCAATGACGAAAAGAATTCTTCACATTATTGCGAGTGTCAAATGGAATTTTGAAATTTTCTCTTCATTTTGCCATTGACTCGATAGCTGGCGCAGATGTTTATTTTAGCGGTTACACCGGCAAAAAGACCGGAAGGGGAAAGATTTGCGCAGCACGACGGCGACCGTGTCGGATGTCATCCATGCCCATTACGACGCGCTGACCCGTTCGGAAAAACGGCTGGCGGAGAGCCTGCTCGGCAACTACCCCGTCTCCGGCCTTGGCAGCATTACCACCATCGCGGAAAATGCCGGCGTCTCGACGCCGACAGTGGCGCGCATGGTGCAGAAGCTCGGCTACAAGGGTTACCCGGAGTTTCAGGCGCATCTGCACCAGGAACTGGAAGCAACGATATCGGGCCCGATTGCGAAACATGACCGCTGGGCCACCAATGCCCCGGGCCTGCATATTCTCAACCGCTTTGCCGACGCCATCACCGGCAATCTGCGCGATACGCTTGGTGATCTCGACACCGCCGTCTTCGACAATGCCGCGGCACTGCTTTCCGACCGCAAGCGCAGCATTTATTTCGTCGGCGGGCGCATCACCGGCGCGCTCGCCGAATATTTCTTCACCCATATGCAGGTGATCCGCCCGAAAACGACGTTGATGTCGTCGAATTCCAGCGCCTGGCCGCAATATATGCTGAATATGAGCGCTGGCGACGTGCTGGTCATCTTCGACATCCGCCGCTACGAACACGACATGACGACGCTCGCCGAAGTGGCGAAAGCAAACGGCGTGCAGATCATCCTCTTCACCGATCAATGGACGTCGCCCGTCGCGCGTCACGCGCTCCACACATTCCGTGTGAAGATCGAAGCGCCCTCGGCATGGGATTCCTCGGTCGTGACATTGTTTGTCGTCGAAGCCCTGATCGAAGCGGTGCAGAGCGGCACATGGGATGAAACGAAAGAGCGCATGAATGCGCTAGAGGGTCTGTTTGAGCAGACACGCCTGTTCCGCAGACCGGACCGGACTTGAAAACTATATAGCCGGCATCTTGCTTGACGCGGATGCCACTCGCTGATTGGATACCTGTAATCGCTACCAGCACGATAAAACAGGATAAATGACCAAGCTGGGGAACATATCTGCCGATAGGATGATGAGGGGATTCTCCCGCAATTGCAGGCATAAAGCCTGACGATGGCGGAAAATGGGCGTAAAGTGACGGAATCCGGATAAATAAATTGCAATCCAACCGTCACATTAGCTTCATCTACAATCCGTATCAGCGTCCGCAATATGAGAACACGAAGAGGAGAAAAAAGTGATCTCTCACTGCCGCCGACTGCTTGCTACCACCACCGCACTGGTCATCGCCTCCACCGCGATCGCTGCTGCTGAGCCGAGCGCCGAACTGATCGCTGCCGCCAAGAAGGAAGGCATGCTGACAACCATCGCGCTGCCGCACGACTGGTGCGGTTACGGTGACGTGATCGCCTCCTTCAAGGCGAAATATCCGGAAATCACCGTCAACGAACTGAACCCCGACGCCGGCTCCGCCGACGAAGTGGAAGCGGTGAAGGCCAACAAGGACAACAAGGGCCCGCAGGCCCCTGACGTGATCGACGTCGGTCTTGCCTTCGGCCCGCAGATGAAGGCCGAAGGCCTGCTGCAGCCTTACAAGGTCTCCACCTGGTCGGAAATTCCTGACAACGTCAAGGATGCCGACGGTTACTGGTACGGCGACTATTACGGCGTCATGTCGATGTTCGTGAACAAGGACCTCGTCAAGAACACACCGAAGGACTGGGCCGACCTGCTGAAGCCGGAATATTCCGGTCAGGTAGCGCTCGCCGGTGACCCGCGCGCTTCCAACCAGGCTATCCTCGGCGTTCTCGCCGCCGGTCTTGCCACGGGCGCGAAGTCCGGCAAGGAAGCCGGTGAAGCTGGCCTGAAATATTTTGCCGATCTCAACAAGGCTGGCAACTTCCTGCCGGTCATCGGCAAGGCCGGCACGCTGGCGCAGGGCGCGACGCCGATCATCGTTGCCTGGGACTATAACGCGCTGTCCTGGAAGAAGACGCTGAACGACAACCCGCCGACAGAAGTTGTCGTTCCTGAAAAGGGCGTTCTGGCCGGCGTTTATGTTCAGGGCATCTCCGCTTACGCCCCGCATCCGAACGCTGCCAAGCTCTGGATGGAACACCTCTACTCCGACGACGGTCAGCTTGGCTGGCTGAAGGGCTATTGCCACCCGATCCGCTTCAACGCCATGGTCAAGGCCGGCAAGGTTCCGCAGGAACTGATCGACAGCCTGCCGCCGGCAGCAGCCTATGAAAAGGCGATCTTCCCGACGCTCGAGGAAGTCGATGCCAACAAGGCTGCCGTTACCGGCGGCTGGGACAGCGTCGTCGGCGCAAACGTGAAGTAAACTGTTGAAAACGCACCCCGGCCGGTCAAAAGCCGGGGTGCTTCTTTTATGATGTAGACCTTTATATACAGACCGTTTGAAAACGGCGTTTGGGGACAAGGATGCCATCAACCAACACCGGCGGACCATCCGACGCGGGCAGGAAACTGCCGCTGCACTGGATTGGCGTCGTACCTTTTGCCGTTTTTGTTCTGCTGTTTCTGATCATGCCGACGATGAAGATCGTCATCGGCGCATTTCAGCGTACCGATGGCAGCTTCACGCTGGAAAACATTGCCGGACTTTTCACCTCTTCCATTCTCGCGGCCTACTGGATTTCGATCAAGATCAGCCTCGCCTCGGCGGCTCTCGGCTGCCTGATCGGCTTTGCCGTCGCCGCTGCCGTGGTGCTTGGTGGCCTGCCGCAGCGCATTCGCGGACCGCTTCTGACCTTTTCGGGCGTCGCCTCGCAATTCGCCGGCGTGCCGCTTGCCTTCGCCTTTATCGCGACGCTCGGCCCGGTCGGCCTGCTCACAGTGTTTCTGAAGACGCAGATCGGCATCGATCTCCGGCTGCTCGGCTTCAACATCCTGTCCTTCTGGGGCCTGACCGTCACCTATCTGTTCTTCCAGATACCGCTGATGATCCTCATCATCACGCCGGCGCTGGACGGGCTGAAGCGCGAATGGCGCGAGGCTGCGGAAATCCTTGGCGCGACCGGCCTGCAATATTGGCGCATGGTGGCCTTCCCCATCCTGCTGCCGTCGCTGCTCGGCACCATGTCGCTGCTGTTTGCCAATGCCTTCGGCGCGGTGGCCACCGCAATCGCGCTCACCGGCTCCTCGCTCAACATCGTGCCGATCCTGCTCTTCGCGCAGATCCGTGGTGACGTTCTCGGCAATCCGCATCTCGGTTACGCGCTCGCCTTCGGCATGATCGTCGTCACCGGCATTGCCAATGCGCTTTATATCTGGCTGCGAGCCCGCAGCGAAAGGTGGCTGAAATGAAGCGTTTCTTCGCCTGGGGCGCGCTGGTCTTCGGCCTTCTTTATTTCGCTCTGCCGCTGATCGGCATGACCAACTTCTCCCTGAAGATGCGGCGCGGAGAATATTCCTTCGACGCCTATGGCAAGGTGCTCACCGACCCGCGTTTTCAGGAAACCTTCAGCTATTCGGTGGTGATGGCGCTGTTCACCATCGTTTTCGGGGTTCTGCTGGTCGTGCCCACCGCCTATTGGGTACGCCTGAAACTGCCGCACCTGCGCCCCTATATCGAGTTCATCACGCTCCTGCCGCTGGTCATCCCGGCCATCGTCATCGTCTTCGGTTACATCAGGCTTTACAACACCTCCAGCTGGCTGCCGCTGACCGGCACGACCTTCGGCACCAACCTGCTTCTGATGTTCGGTTATGCCACGCTCGCCTTGCCCTATATGTACCGCGCCGTGGATACCGGTCTCAGAACCATTGATGTCGCGACGTTGACGGAGGCTGCGCAAAGCCTGGGTGCCGGCTGGACGACCATCCTGTCGCGCATCATCCTGCCCAATGTTCTGGTCGCGGTGCTGTCAGGCGCATTTCTGACCTTCGCCATCGTCATCGGTGAATTCACCATGGCAGCCCTTTTGAACCGCCCGGCCTTCGGCCCCTATATGCAGCTGCTCGGCGCCAACCGCGCCTATGAACCGGCGGCACTTGCCGTGATTTCCTTCGGCATCACCTGGGGTTGCCTCGGTCTGATCCAACTCGTTTCACGCTACCAGAAGGGCGCGCCTCCCAAGGCCTGAGGACAAGATTTTCATGAGCTTTTTGACACTTAGCAACATCAAGAAATCCTTCGGTTCCGTGCAGGTCGTGCATGATTTCGACATGGCCATCGAAAAGGGCGAGTTCGTCTCCTTTCTCGGCCCGTCGGGCTGCGGCAAGACCACCGTGCTGCGCATGATCGCCGGTTTTGAAATCCCGACTGGCGGATCGATCGTCATCAATGGCAAGGACCAGACGACGCTCAGACCAAACCAGCGCAATATCGGCATGGTGTTTCAGGCCTATGCGCTGTTCCCCAACATGAATGTCTACGAGAATGTCGCCTTCGGGCTCAAAGTCGCCGGCAAGCCGAAAGCCGAGATCGATGCGCGCGTGAAGGAAATGCTCCAGCTTATCCATCTGGAGCATCTCGCGGACCGCTACCCCTATCAGATGTCGGGTGGCCAGCAGCAGCGCGTGGCACTCGCCCGTGCCCTGGCACCGAAGCCGGAAGTGCTTCTGCTGGATGAGCCGCTCTCCGCGCTCGACGCCAAGATCCGCGTGTCGCTGCGCGAGGAAATCCGTCAGATCCAGCAGAAGCTCGGCATCACCACCATTTTCGTGACCCACGATCAGGAAGAAGCCCTGTCGATCTCCGACCGCATCGTCGTCATGAATTCCGGCCGCGCCGACCAGATCGGTTCGCCCTTTGAAATCTACAACAAACCCGCAACCCGCTTTGTCGCTTCCTTCGTCGGCACGCTGAACCTGATCGACGCCACAGTCATCGATTCCTCGACCAACGCCATCCGTGTCGGAGAGCAGCAGATCACCCTCCACAAACCTGTCGATGCGGCAAACGGTGAAAAAATCACCCTCGCGCTTCGCCCGGAAGCAGGCGCGCTCGGAGCCGATGCGAAGGGCGATGTCGCTATTTCGGGCGTCGTCACCTCAAGCCAGTTCCTCGGCTCCGTCATCCGCACCCGTCTTGATCTCGGTGGTTCGACCCTGTCTTTCGACATGTTCAATGATCCCGGCACAGCACCACCCGCCCTTGGCGAACAGGTAACGCTCAAATTCGCAGCGGGCGATCTTATGGTGATCAAGGACTAAAGCGCTTTTCCAGACGCAAAACCGCTCCGCCCATTTGCGGGACATGGTAGAGCAGGTATGACTTCGAACCTGCATACCAACTATGTGAGGCCATGATGCGCGCGCTTTTTTACGAACTGTTCGGCGAGACCCCAATTGTCGCATCCCTGCCCGATCCGGAACCGACCGATGGCGGCGTGGTCATCGAAGTAAAGGCAACCGGCCTCTGCCGGAGCGACTGGCACGGCTGGATGGGGCATGACACGGATATTCGCCTTCCGCATGTCCCCGGCCATGAATTTGCCGGCGTCATCGCCACTGTCGGCAAAAACGTCACCCGCTTCAAGACCGGCGACCGCGTTACCGTGCCCTTCGTTTCCGGCTGCGGCCATTGCCATGAATGCCGCTCCGGCAACCAGCAGGTCTGCGAAACGCAGTTCCAGCCCGGCTTCACCCATTGGGGTTCCTTCGCCGAATATGTCGCGATCGATTATGCCGATCAGAATCTCGTGCATCTGCCTGATACGATGAGTTACGCCACCGCCGCCGGTCTCGGCTGCCGTTTCGCCACCTCCTTTCGGGCCGTCACTGACCAGGGCCGCCTGAAGGGCGGCGAATGGCTGGCGGTGCACGGCTGCGGCGGTGTGGGTCTCTCCGCCATCATGATCGGCGCAGGTCTCGGCGCGCAGGTCGTCGCCATCGACATTGCCGAAGACAAGCTCGAACTTGCACGCCAGCTCGGCGCGACCGCCACCATCAACAGCCGCTCCGTTGCCGATGTTGCCGAGGCGGTACGCGACGTGACGGGTGGCGGCGCGCATGTCTCGATTGATGCGCTCGGTCACCCGCAGACCTGCTGCAACTCCATCAGCAATCTGCGCCGGCGCGGCCGCCATGTGCAGGTAGGGCTGATGCTGGCCGATCACGCCATGCCCGCCATTCCCATGGCTAGGGTGATTGCCCACGAACTGGAGATTTACGGCAGCCACGGCATGCAGGCATGGCGCTACGAAGATATGCTGGCGATGATCGAAAGCGGTAAGCTTGCGCCCGAAAAACTGATCGGCCGCCACATCTCGCTGACAGAAGCCGCCGCCGCCCTGCCCGCTATGGACAGTTTCCAGGAAAGTGGCATCAGCATCATTGATCGGTTCGAGTAACCGTCAGATATTCGCGGCGATTTCGGATTCTGGAGTCTCGGCGCAGGTCACCCGCTCCTGCGTCCAAAAGTCTTGACCACAGTGCCTGCGTGAGAAGATGCGGAAGCCGCCGAGGTGCGCCCGTCGTGATTGGTCTGGGTATCGCTCCAGTGACGATTGACCAGTTGCTTCTTGCGGATCTCAAGCGGCGTATCAACCGCCTCCGTTGAGCCATTTCCAGTAATCGCGGGGCTCGTCAATGATCGCACAACCATCGGTAGATAAGCAGGGCCAGACGGAGAAGCGCGAAAAGACCGCCAATCCACACCAATATCAAAATCACGAAGCCCCAGCGAGTATTTTCGGCATCGCGTTCCACCCGTTCCATGCGGTGTTTGGTCGTCGGGTCGAAACCCAGCGTCGCCTTCAGCTTCGCAATGTCCGCGTCGCTGAGCTTCGTGTAGCGGTCACCGTTATAAAGAACATAAGCGTTGCC
Organism: Rhizobium oryzihabitans; assembly: GCF_010669145.1. Taxonomy (NCBI): domain Bacteria; kingdom Pseudomonadati; phylum Pseudomonadota; class Alphaproteobacteria; order Hyphomicrobiales; family Rhizobiaceae; genus Rhizobium; species Rhizobium oryzihabitans. The sequence continues at coordinate 3,025,612 of NZ_CP048632.1, read as the reverse complement.
ATTGCTGCTGTTCAGATAGCCGAGATCAAACGCTTTTCCATCTCGAAGGAACATCGGAGTGTCCGGTAGATCATAGACGAGATCGATCGTTTCACCGCTACCAAATCCGGGAATGGCAAATAGTCTGGCTTTTCGAGCCTGCGCATGCGTGGATGCCATTGAAGAAAATAGAGCAACGGCAAAAAACAATGCAATGTAATTCATCCACAACTCAAAACAATAACGATAATGAATAACAATTGCCATGTCTATATTAATGCAAAGTTTATATAACAAATATATTTGTAAATATTTTAAGTAATAAATGAAGCTTATAGAAATAAAAATCGACGCAACAAATACATATGAATAATTATATTATAATATTCAAAATTAATATTACTGATTTATACATAAGAATGGCGATTTTCGTTGTGCATTGGTACAGCGCCGCGTCGCACTCCAAACACAGGCAGCCGCACCAGGCTCAAACATGGCCACTCCGCCAAGGTGCCACTCTTCACACTGGGATTGGAAAAGCGTAAGCGGTTTTTGCTCGAAACCCTCGTCTCAAATCAACGACGAAGCAAGGAACGCGACATGCTGTTTCTCGACAGCGTCACCATGAAGGAAGCGCCGGACCGAAGGGACGAGTATCCCTTTTCCGTTCCGGCGCTGCGCAAGCTGGAACGCCTCGAATTCAAAACACCGATCACCTTTTTTGCCGGCAATAACGGCTCCGGCAAATCGACGCTGCTGGAAGGGCTGGCAGCGGGAATGACGGCCTATGCCATCGGCAATCATGGCCAGGTTGCCGGCGACCTCTACCTCCAGCACGCGGAAACGGTCGCGAAGGCATTCTATTTTGCCCGCAAGAAATATCCGAAAATCCGCATGTTCATGCGTGCGGAAGATGTGCTTGGCTACATCCGCAAGCAGAATGAAGAGACCTTGGACGACTTTCGCTGGGAGCGGGAAAAAGCCCTGAAAAGAGGCGAGGATTTTCCGGAGGAAACGCCGGACACTTTCATGCATATCGTCAGAAACAACGTCATAGACCGGCGTTCGCATGGCGAGGGATTTCTCGACATCATGCAGCAGCGGCTGCATGGCGCAGGCCTCTATTTTCTCGACGAACCCGAAAGCCCGCTTTCGCCGCAAAAACAGCTGGAGCTCGCGGCAATCGTCCGTCACACGGCTGATAGTGGCGGTCAACTGATCATCGCCACCCACTCACCGGTCCTCCTGGCCATTCCCGAGGCGACGATTTATTATTTCGACGAGGATGGCGTCACCGAGCGCCTCTATGACGAGCTGGAGAACATCACCTTCCTTCGGCGCTTCCTCGATCGTCCGTCGAAATACCTCAGCGATTGAACATCGATAAGGCTTGAAATCGCGCCGCGCTTGCCGCATTCCCATTAGCAACATGTGAATTAGAAAAAGAAGCAGGCTTATGTCTCCCACCACTACGCCGGCGGCAGCCCGGCCCCTGAACAGCCAGGATTACAGAACTCTTGGCCTTTCGGCCCTCGGCGGCGCGCTGGAATTTTACGATTTCATCATTTTCGTGTTTTTCGCCACCGTCATCGGCCATCTGTTCTTCCCGCCAGAAATGCCCGACTGGCTGGTGATGATCCAGACTTTCGGCATCTTCGCCGCCGGTTATCTGGTGCGGCCACTGGGCGGCATCGTGCTGGCGCATTATGGCGACCGTTACGGCCGCAAGCGCGTCTTTGCCTTCTCCATCCTGCTGATGGCGCTCTCCACGCTGGGCATGGCGCTGATGCCGACCTATGCCATGATCGGCGTGGCGGCACCCATCCTGCTCATCATCCTGCGTATGCTCCAGGGCGCGGCCATCGGCGGCGAAGTGCCGGGGGCCTGGACCTTCGTTGCAGAGCACGTGCCCTTTCGCCGCGTTGGCCTCGCCTGCGGTTTTCTGACGTCGGGCCTCTCCTTCGGCATCATGCTCGGCTCGCTGATCGCTTTCGCCATCAATTCCCTCTTCTCGGCAGAAGATGTGGCGGCCTATGCATGGCGCATTCCCTTCCTGCTCGGCGGCATCTTCGGCCTGATCGCCGTCTATCTGCGCCGGTGGCTGGAAGAAACACCTGTTTTCACCGAGATGAAGAAATCGAAGTCGCTGACGGACAAGCTGCCGCTCGGCCTCGTCCTGAAGCACCATATGCGCGGTGTCGTCATTTCCGCCCTGCTCACCTGGGTTCTGTCGGCGGCCATCGTCGTTACCACGCTGATGACGGCAACCTTCCTACAGAAGCTCTATGGCTACACACCGACGCAGGCGCTGGCCGGCACCAGCTTCGGCACGCTGTTCCTCATCTTCGGCGTCATCATCGCCGGCGCATTGATCGATCGTGTCGGCTCCGGCATCTTCTTCATGGCCGCCAGCATCTTCTTCGGCATCGCCACCTTCACCTTCTACAGCTATGCCGGCGAATCGCTCGAGACCATGTTCGTGCTTTATGGCGTCATGGGCCTGTCGGTCGGCATGGCGGGTGCGGTGCCCTATGTCATGGTGCGCGCCTTCCCGGCATCGGTCCGCTTCTCGGGCCTCTCTTTCGCCTACAACGTCTCCTATGCCATCTTCGGCGGGCTGACGCCGATTGCGGTGACGACGGCGCTCGCGGTCAATCCGATGGCGCATGCATGGTATCTGGTGTTCATCGCCGTCCTCGCCTTTTGCATCGGCCTCTATCTCTATCTGCGCGGCAGCGAGATCGAAAGCCATGTCGGCATCGAGGAACTGGCGGCGTTGAGGTCGTAAGCCCAACGACGAAATAAAAAAAGCGCGGGCAAGACCCGCGCTTTTTTATTGCAACAACGGTGGCCGGAACATCACGCCGCGCTGTCTATTTCCTCGGCCCCGCTCGTCGGCACATAGTTCAGCACCGGCCCAAGCCAGCGCTCCACCTCTTCCACCGGCATGTCCTTGCGCCGCGCATAATCGAGAACCTGATCGCGCTCCACCTTGGCGACACCGAAATAATAGCTCTCGGGATGGCCGATATAGAGGCCGGAGACGGAGGAGCCCGGCCACATGGCGTAGCTCTCCGTCAGTTCCACGCCCGCCGCATTGGTGGCATCGAGCAGGGCGAACAGCGTCTTCTTTTCGGTATGATCGGGCTGGGCGGGATAGCCGGGTGCCGGACGAATGCCGGCATAGGCCTCGCCAATCAGCTCCTCGCCGGCAAAAGCCTCGTCCGGTGCATAACCCCAGAATTCCTTGCGCACCCGCTCATGCATGCGCTCGGCAAAGGCCTCCGCGAAACGGTCGGCCAGCGCCTTGACGAGAATGGACGAATAATCGTCATTGGCCCGCTCGAAGCGCTCGGCAATCGCCACTTCCTCGATACCCGCCGTCACCACGAAACCGCCGACATAATCGGCAACGCCGCTATCGACCGGCGCCACGAAATCGGAAAGCGCCACATTTGGGCGTCCATCGCGCTTGGAAAGCTGTTGGCGAAGCGTGAAGAAGGTCGCCAGTTCGTCCTTGCGGCTCTCATCCGTAAACAGCCTGATATCGTCACCCACCGCATTGGCAGGCCAGAAGCCGATCACCGCACGCGGCCGGAACCACTTTTCGTCGATGATCTTCTTCAGCATCGCCTGCGCGTCGCTGTAAAGCTGCCGCGCGGCCTCGCCCTGTTTCTCATCTTCGAGGATCGCCGGGTAGCGGCCCTTCAGCTCCCAGGTCTGGAAGAATGGCGTCCAGTCGATGTAACGGGACAGCTCCTCAAGGTCATAGGTCTCGAAAACCTTGGTGCCGAAGAATTGCGGCTTGACGACGCTATAGCTCGACCAGTCGATCTTGTGCGCATTCTCACGGGCACGGGAAAGCGGCAGGCGCTGCTTTTCGCGCTCGTTGCGGGCATGGGCTTCCGCTACCTTGGCATATTCGCTGCGAATACCATCGATATAAGCGGGCTTCTGCTCGGCGGAGAGAAGTGCTGACACGACGCCCACCGCGCGCGAGGCATCGGTGACATAGATCGCCTGCCCCTGCTCATAACGTGGATGGATTTTCACCGCCGTATGCACACGGCTCGTCGTTGCGCCGCCGATCAGCAGCGGAATGTTGAAACCCTGCCGCTCCATTTCCGCCGCCACATGCACCATCTCGTCAAGCGAAGGCGTGATGAGACCGGAAAGACCGATAACATCGACCTTTTCAGCAATCGCCGTTTCAAGGATTTTCGTCGTCGGCACCATCACGCCGAGATCGATGATCTCGTAATTGTTGCAGGCGAGAACGACGCCGACGATGTTCTTGCCGATATCGTGCACGTCACCCTTCACGGTCGCCATCAGCACCTTGCCGGCAGCACTCCGCTCGGACCCGCCATTCAGGCGCTTTTCCTCTTCCATGTAGGGCAACAGCACGGCGACGGCCTGCTTCATCACGCGCGCGGATTTCACCACCTGCGGCAGGAACATCTTGCCCGAGCCGAACAGGTCGCCAACCACGTTCATGCCCGCCATCAGCGGCCCTTCGATAACGTGCAGAGGACGGGCGGCCTTCTGGCGCGCCTCTTCCGTATCGGCGTCGATGAATTCGGTAATGCCGTTGACCAGTGCATGCTCCAGCCGCTTTTCAACGGGAAACTCGCGCCAGGAGAGATCCTGCACCTTCGCCTGTTTTTCACCCGTTCCACGGAAACGCTCGGCCACCTCAAGCAGCCGCTCCGTCGCGTCGTCACGGCGGTTCAGCACCACGTCTTCGCAGGCCTCGCGCAGTTCGGCATCGATGTTGTCGTAAACGGCAAGCTGCCCGGCATTAACGATGCCCATATCCATGCCGACCTGAATGGCATGGTAGAGGAACACGGCATGCATCGCCTCACGCACCGGCTCATTGCCGCGGAAGGAGAAGGACAGGTTGGAAACGCCGCCGGAAATATGCGTCAGCGGCATGGTTTCGCGGATGGTCTTGGTGGCTTCGATGAAGTCCACCCCGTAATTATTGTGCTCCTCGATACCCGTCGCCACCGCAAAGACGTTCGGGTCGAAGATGATGTCTTCCGGCGAGAGGCCCGCCTTCTCGGTCAAAAGCTTGTAGGCGCGCGAGCAGATCTCCACCTTGCGCTGATAGGTGTCCGCCTGCCCGACCTCGTCAAAGGCCATGACCACGACCGCCGCGCCGTAATTATGGACGAGCCGCGCCTGCTGGAGAAACTTCTCCTCGCCTTCCTTCAGCGAAATCGAATTGACGATCGACTTGCCCTGAACGCATTTCAGACCGGCTTCGATGATCTCGAACTTGGATGAGTCGATCATCACAGGCACGCGGGCAATATCCGGCTCCGCTGCGATGAGGTTCAGGAACTCCACCATCGCCTTTTGCGAATCGATCAGGCCCTCATCCATGTTGATGTCGATGATCTGCGCGCCGTTTTCCACCTGATCGCGGGCAACAGCCAGCGCCGCCGTGTAATCGCCGGCGGTGATGAGCTTGCGGAAGCGGGCCGAGCCGGTGACGTTGGTACGTTCGCCCACGTTGACGAAGGGAATGTCCTTGGTCAGCACGAAAGGCTCGAGGCCCGAAAGCGACATGAAGGGCTTGTGCTCGGGAATTTCGCGCGGCTTATAGCCTTTGACAGCCTCCGCAATCGCCCGGATATGCTCCGGCGTGGAGCCGCAGCAGCCACCGACGATGTTGACGAGCCCATCGCGGACAAAACCCTGCACCTGACGCGCCATCATCTCCGGCGTTTCGTCATATTGGCCGAATTCATTCGGCAGGCCGGCATTCGGATAGGCGCAGACGAAGGTATCGGCTACATCCGAAAGCTCCTGCAGATGCGGACGCATGGCGTCGGCACCCAGCGCGCAGTTGAGGCCGATGGTGAAGGGGTTGGCGTGGCGCACCGAGTTCCAGAAAGCAGACGGCGTCTGGCCGGAAAGCGTGCGGCCGGAAAGATCGGTAATCGTGCCCGAGATCATCACCGGCAGGCGGATGCCCTTGGCCTCGAAACGCTCCTCGCAGGCGAAGATCGCCGCCTTGGCGTTCAGCGTATCGAAGATCGTCTCGATCAGGATGATGTCCGCGCCGCCGTCGATCAGGCCGTCGATCTGCTCGCCATAGGCGATACGCAGATCGTCGAAGCTGACGGCGCGATAACCGGGGTTGTTGACGTCAGGCGAAATGGAGGCCGTGCGGTTGGTCGGGCCAATCGCGCCCGCCACGAAACGGCGGCGACCATCTTCGCGCTCGGCACGCTGGGCGGCGCGGCGGACAATCGCGGCACCCTCGCGGTTGAGGTCGTAGACGGCATTTTCCATCTCGTAGTCGGCCTGCGCGATGCGGGTGGACGAAAACGTGTTGGTTTCGAGAATATCCGCACCCGCCATGGCGTAGCGGTAATGGATATCCTCGATAGCGTCCGGCTGGGTCAGGATCAGAAGGTCGTTATTGCCCTTCTGGTGACAGGCACAGCCGATAAAACGATCGCCACGAAAATGGTCTTCGTCAAATCCCAGCCCCTGGATCTGCGTGCCCATGGCGCCGTCGAGAATGAGGATGCGTTCGCTCGCAGCGTCGCGCAGCGCCTTGAAAATTTCCGCGCCGTCGCGCTTTGCCCCTTCGGGACCAAACAGATCGTCAAACACGGGCACACTCCTCATTTCGATTTGCAAGATCGCAAACCGTCAAGTCACATAAAGATATGTTTATGTCAATATATCTTCAAGGGGCAGGCATGGCTTTGCGTCGTTGCGGCAGACTACGAAATTTCACTGACAGATGACAGGTTTATACGGCAAGGATATAAGCCGAAGCAGCAAACCGTATGGAGGACGAAATGCCCGAGGACGACCATAACAACCGGAACTGGAATGCCCTGCCGTGGCATCGCCAATGGCTGGTCAAACAGGCCGAGGGCCTTTTCGATTTCTTCCAGTACCGCGCCGTTAATGCCGCCGGCGGCTTCTTCGATCTCGACGCCAAAGGCGCACCGTTGCAGAGAAAAGATTCCGTGCGCGGCATCCACGCCTCGGCGCGCATGGTGCACTGCTTCTCCATCGGCCACCTGCTCGGCCGGCCCGGCTGCGGCGATATTGTCGACCATGGCATGACCTATCTCTGGAACAAACATCGCGACAGCGAGCACGGCGGCTATTTCTGGCAGGTCAATGATGGCGGCCCGTTCGATTCCACCAAGCAGGGTTACGGCCACGCCTTCGTGCTTCTGGCCGCCTCTTCCGCCAAGACCGTCGGCCACCCCCTTGCCGACAAGATGCTGGCCGACATTACCGAGGTGCTCGAAACCCGTTTCTGGGAAGAAAAACACGGCGCAATTGCCGAGGAATTCAATCGCGACTGGTCGCCCATCGACAATTATCGCGGCCAGAACTCCAACATGCACCTGACAGAGGCGCTGATGGCCGCCTATGAGGCGACGGGCGACAGCAATTATCTGACCAAGGCCGAACGCATCGCCGACCTCGTCATCCGCCGCCGCGCCGGTGAGTTGGATTTCCGCGTGCCGGAGCACTTCGACGAAAACTGGACGCTCGACAAGGACTATCGCGGCAACGAAATGTTCCGCCCCTCCGGCTCCACCCCCGGGCACTGGCTGGAATGGGCGCGTCTGATCCTGCAATTATGGGTGCTGGGTGAACGTCGCCACGACTGGATGCCGGTGGCGGCCAAATCGCTCTTCGTGCAATCCATGACGCTCGGCTGGGACCGGGAAAAGGGCGGCTTCTTTTACACGCTCGACTGGAACGACAATCCGGACAAGACGGCAAAGCTCTGGTGGCCCATGTGCGAGGCGGCGGGTGCAGCCCACTTCCTCAACGAAAACCTGCCGGCGGACGAATTCTACGAAGACAGCTACCGCCGTATCTGGAGCACGATCGCCAACAACTTCATCGATCACGACAATGGCGGGTGGCATGAGGAACTGACGGAAGATCTGGTTCCCGCCCATACGCTGTTCCCCGGCAAGGGCGACATCTACCACGCGCTTCAGGCGTGCCTTATCCCGCTTTTCCCGGCAACGGGAAGTCTGACGAAGGTGATCAAGGAAAGCGGCGGGGCTTATTGAAGCGCCTGACGCCTCCGTCATGCCGGACTTGATCCGGCATCCAGCCACGGCGCGTCTGCGCCGTGAAAAAAAGCCTTACGTGATCAAAGACTTGATCACGCTGGACCCCGGATCAAGTCCGGGATGACGGGGTAAGCAGGCGTATCGCAAAACCCTCAAAAACCGATGGTTTCCTCGAAATCGTCCCACGACTGGTACATTTCATAGCGGCCGATGCCGGGGATCGGCACATGCCCGTAATAGGGCGAAAGCTGAAACTCGGCGGCGGCCTCGCTCTTTCCGGCAACGGCACCCACATAGATCGCCGACGCAAGCCCGGTGCGATTCGCGCCGTGTTCGCAATGGATCAGGATCGGTTTTTCGGCATTGCGCAGCACGGCCGCCAGCGTTTCGGAATCTTCCACCGAGACCTTTTCGCTGGAACTCAGCGGATAATCCACCAGCCGGATGCCGTTGTTTTTTGCCGCCTGGCTTTCAGCGTCATACCAGCCTTCGCGTTTCTCATCGCGCAGATTGATGATGGTCTTGATGCCATAGGCCTTGGCATAGGCCGTGATGTCCTTGCCGCTCGGTTGAGCCGAACGGTAGAGCTCACCGGGTATGACTTCGTGAAAATTTCCGGTCAGCTGACCGATGCCCATATGCGCGCCGGCCAGAACCGGCAGGGCGACAAGGCCGATGGCCGTGATTTTCAAAAACTTCAGAACAATACGCAAAACGTCAACCCGCGATATTCATCGGACGGGGTGGCAGATGGCATCGCAAACGGGCGAAAACAAGTCGGGCAGCGGCCACCACCGCCCTGATGCGGCAGACGGGAGACCCGCCTGCCGCATGAAACCTTTGCATTGCAGGGCTTATCAGAAAGGTGCGCGATAGCGCGGAAATTCTCAAAATACCGTGATGGCCGGAAGCCGGGTGGCCCCGCTCAGTCGAACTCGGCGGAAATGACGGTGACGCGCCATTCCAGACGTTGCGGTTCCACCCTTTCATTATTGCGCAGCCGGAATGCGCGGCACGCCGCAAATGTTTCGCCAGCCTCGATCCGCCTTTCGCTTACCTGATAGGGATCGAAGGCGACGGAAGCGCGGAAGGCCGGTTCGAACCCTTCCAGCGTGTAAGTCAGGCGCTGCACGGCGACATCATTGTCATTGCGAAAGCTGACGCGAATGGGCAACGCCGCATCCGGGCAAGCCGCATCGAAACTGGCTGTTGCAACGACATGTTCGAGCCTCTGGCTGCCGCGCCACCAGTCATAAATGACAAAAGCGGCGGTGGTCGCCCAGATCAGCAGCAGGCAGATGACGACGGGTTTGAGATGCCGCGGAAAGGCGATGAGAGTAAGAAGAAGAATGGCACTGAGAACGGCTCCGACGATCACGTCGTCCCTCCCCGGTAAAAACTAACCCTCATGCGATCCTGTCCTCCCGTGCGCGTCTGTCCGGCAAAATGCCGTTTCGGGTGCGGCGCAATTGCCGCGCCGAAGCAACCGCATCGCGGCAGACATGCACAACTCTATGGTCGTGCCCCCCTCTGTCAAGACAACCAAGCGTGACACCAACTCACCACGCCGACGGATATTCGGCGAAACCGCAAAGGGAACCAAACACCGCTCAACACGTTCGCCGCATCAGAACACCATGGCGGGGCGATAAAAAGCGCCGCGATCACGGTGGGATTGGCCGGCATTAAACGAGGACAGGACACCTCTTGGAACGGCTGAACCCCAACCCATATTAAATGCACCTAATATATGCTATGAAGGTCAATCAGCTCAGGGAGAAATACAATGAAAACGCTGATCGTAACGTCACTCTTGGCCCTGTCGGCCAGCACCGCAATGGCTGCGGATGCCGTCTACGAAAATCCGGCGCCTCCGGTTGCGCAGGAAACCCTGCCGGTCTTCACCTGGTCTGGTCCCTATCTTGGTATCCAGGGCGGCGCGGGCTGGGCGAATGGCGATTTTTCGGCGGGCGGCCCCGTTGCGTCGGATAGTTTCGACGGCGGCGTTCTGGGCGCCTTTGCCGGTTACAATTACCAGTTCGACAATAATCTGGTCCTCGGCATCGAGGGTGACGTCGATTATAACTGGAACGACAATGACTATGCCGGCGTGCAGATCGGCACCGACTGGCAGGGCTCCGTCCGCGGCCGCGTCGGTTATGCTTTCGACCGTGCCCTGCTCTATGGTACCGCCGGCTGGACAGCCACGCGCGGTTTCATCGAAACGCCCGGCGCCGGCAAGGACAGCACCACGTTCAACGGCTATACGGTCGGCGCGGGTCTGGACTATGCCTTCACCGACAATGTGTTCGGCAGGCTGGAATATCGCTACAATGACTATGGCGACAAGGACATCTTCGGCGTCAACACCGATTTCGACCAGCATACCGTCAAGGTGGGTCTCGGCGTGAAATTCTGATCCCTACCAAGCAATATCATCCCCAAAAGCCCGGCCATCCGCCGGGCTTTTTCACGCCTGGAAGCTCGTACCGTTTCAGACATATTGATTTTAGCGGGACGAAAAATATGAACCCCGCAGAAATGAGACATTCACGGACCGTTCAGCAGGCCCATGCCATCATGCGGGCATAATGAGCCTCTATCTCCCAAGGCAGGCTTATGGAGTAGCCCTCGATGAAAAAGATAATTCTTTCCACCATTGCCGCGCTGGTCGCCACCGGCAGCGTCTTCGCATCCTACGGCACAGCCTCGGCTCAGGACTATCCCTATCGCCCGCGCTATGACCGTGGTTACGACCGTGGCGGCCCACCCCCGCCGCCCTACCGCGAACATCGCCGCCACAATGACGGTGCTGCGATTGCCGGCGGCCTCGCCGCAGGTGTCATCGGTGGCCTGATCGGTGGCGCAATCGCCAACAGCAATAACGGCCCCCGCTACTACGAACCGCCACCGCCGCCCCGCCCGCGCTGCTGGTTCGAAGACCGCCGCGTTCCCAATTCCTATGACGGCGGCTGGCACACCGAAAGCATGCGGGTCTGCAACTGACCGCATAGCTGAAAATTCGAAATGGATGATCCGATCAGTCTGAATGGCTGGTCGGATTTTTTTGTGGGATGCGCGAGAGAGAAATCCCGAAGAGCACCGGCTTGCCGTGCCGAATCGCCCTAATTCACTCAAATATGAGGAAAATGGTGGGCCCGGAGGACTCCGAATTCTTCCAATTTTGGAAACGATTTCAAGCAATTAATGTTTCGTTGAGTGGCACGATACCCCCGGTCATACCCCCAGAGATTAGGGGCGCACCGGGACGTTTCTGGACGATATTGAGTCAAATTGACGCGGTTGCCCCGAGGTCTGCTGACACCTAAAAGGAGAGTGGATAGTCGGCTGGGGGACGGGCATGGCAGACGAGGTTGGGAAACCGCAGGACTGGACTGACGATGAGTTGCGGGCCTGCGTGATAGCTTACCGAGAAATGCAACTTGCCGATCAGGCAGGTGTGAAGATCAACAAAACCGCCAAGCGCAACGAAGTGCTTGCGACATCACTTCAAGCCCGTTCGGCTGGGTCATACGAATACCGCATGGCGAATATCGCGTCGGTGGTATCAGACCTAGGGCTACCGATCCTGCCTGGATATACCCCGCGACGGAATGTCGGCCCTCGGGTCACCGCGAAGCTCGTGGCGATAATCAACGATATTTGGGAACGCGAGGCTGCTCCCGAAATTCCCACCGCTGACCCCGAAGAACTCCAAACGCGAATCCAGTCCGCACGTAAGAAGATCAAGACCGGAACGCTCACCTCGCTTCCGGTGAAGTCAGAGATTGCGGTCAGAGTCGAAGCCACCAGTCGACGCTTCATACGTGACCCGAATGTCATCGCATGGGTGACCGTGAATGCTGGCGGCGTGTGCGAAGCCTGCGACAGCCCTGCCCCCTTCAAACGAGAAGACGGCGAGCCGTACTTAGAGGTTCATCACGTTCGCCCTTTGGCAGAGGGTGGGCCTGACAGCGCCGACAATGCCGTTGCAGCTTGCCCGACGTGCCACCGTCGTTTCCATCACGGAGCCGACAAGGACGGTTTCCGGCGAGCAACGATCAAAAAGGTTGGTCGGCTCGTGGACCATCCGGTGCGAGGAAACTAGACGGCTTCCAGTCTACCTGTTGCCATGGAGAGGCCGAGCAGTTCAACCATGACATCTTCGTTCCACCCGAACGTCCATGACCGCCTCGATGAAGACTTTCGCTTGTTCCGCGTTGATGGCGTTGCCGTAGGCGCGCAGGCGTCCCAGCACTGAGGGAGATTCATCAACCCACGGGGTAAAGCCGGGTTCACACGGACGCATCTTTCCATCTCGGCATAAGAGGGTTTCGGTAAAACGTCTTTGAGATTCGAGCATCCGGCTATTGACTTTGCTCTCGCCAACTTCTCGTCGCTGCGCGGCGGCAAAGTGTCCATCACTGCTGGTGTCGGCCAGCCAGTAAAGCCTGTCTCGGATGTGCGGAGCACCGACGCTCGCAGACGGAAACGCGACCGCCCCGACTCCGTAACCCACGGCTTCCAAGTCATCTTGTACAAGGTCGATCCAAGGGTTTGCGTCCTTACTTGCAACCTGCTCTCCAAAGACGACTGGAGGGCGACACTGCTCGATGAGGTGGAAGAACGACGGCCATAGGTGGCGCTCGTCATCAAACCCAGAGCCTTTGCCTGCCGCGCTGAAAGGCTGGCAAGGGCACGAACCTGTCCAGACGGGAGTATCGTCAGACCAACCAGCTCTTCGAAGGGCGAGAGACCACACGCCGATCCCGGCGAAAAAGTGGCACTGGGTATATTGGGAAAGCTCATCTGGGGTTACGTCTTCAATACTTCTCTCGTCAACAAAGCCGGGTGCGATGTGACCGGCGTCGATCAAATTGCGCAGCCACTGAGCCGCGTAGGGGTCAATTTCGTTGTAGTAGGCAGTCAAATTTCCTCCCTTTGAAAGTTCTGATTTTCAGGTTGGGACTCGAATTGGGGGTATCGGGTGGGACTCGAATTTCGACACCCCTGAAAATACCCCCAGAAAGACACCGCTGGGATCAGTCGGGATTCTGGGGGTAGTACGGGGAATTTCGGTTGCAGATTTTCAACAACATCTTGATTCTGCTGCACTTTTAGCGCCGAGGCAATGGCGAAAAAGCAACAAAAACACCAACGGGTTCGAGTCCCGAATTTAGTGCTAAGTCATTGATATTGTTGAGGAATTTTGGTTTTGGTGGGCCCGGAGAGACTCGAACTCCCAACCAAGCGGTTATGAGCCGCCGGCTCTAACCATTGAGCTACAGGCCCTTATCGGAACAAGGTGATCCGAAATACCGGCTTCGCAATGGTTCGAATCCGGTGGGTCACGCTCTAACGTAATTTTTTGAGCCCGACAAGCCATTGATGCTATCGCGAGTGGGCGCTGCCGTATTAGCTACACAATCTAAGGCAATACCCTCTAAAGGGACACAATCAACGAGGAAACACCATGAAGACAAAACAGGTCCGCCTTTTCGCACTCACAACTTTGGCCGCGGCGGCAATGATACCGCTCACCAGTCAGGTGCTTGCGCAGGACGCCACCCCGCGCGAAGCCACCATCAGCGTTACCGGTGAAGGCCAGGCGGCCATCGCTCCGGATATGGCGATCCTGTCCTTCAGCGTCGTCAAGCAGGCGGAAACGGCGGCTGCGGCTCTGACTGAAAATTCAAAGGCGCTTGCCGATGTTCTGAAGGCGCTGAAAGAAGCGGCCATCGAAGATCGGGACCTGCAGACCAGCAATTTCTCCGTGCAGCCGCTTTACAAGCATTATGAGCCCAAGGACGGTGTCTATGTCGCGCCTGAGATTACCGGCTATCAGGTTTCCAACGGCCTGACCGTGCGCGTGCGCGACCTGAAAAAGCTCGGCACGATCCTCGATACATCCGTCAAGCTCGGAATCAACCAGGGCGGCGATATCAGCTTCACCAATGACAAGCCGGAAGCAACCGTCACCGAAGCCCGCAAGCAGGCCGTGGCCGATGCGCTGGCCAAGGCGAAAACGCTGACGGAAGCAGCAGGCGTGAAGCTTGGCCGCGTCATCCAGATCAGCGAGAACATGCAGCGCCCGATGCCGGTGCCGCAGGGCATGATGCGCGCCGCAATGGCGAAGGAAGCCGACAGCGTTCCAATCGCTTCGGGCGAGAACAGCTACAGCGTGGTCGTTAACGTCACCTTCGCGCTCGGCGAATAAATCGCAGCGGGCGGCGGCATTGCCCGTCGCCCGCCATTTGCCGCCAAGGTGGCGTAAAGCTGCCGTGGGCAATGCACAAAAAGAAACGCCCCTCGCCCGTCCTTCCGGACGAGCGAGGGGCATTTTTTTGATCCGCCCGAAGGGCGGGGGATTTCGGCGGATCAATATCGGCCGTTTTTAGCGGCGGATTACCGGGCAGCCGCGCTCATTGGCGAAAACGATGCGGTCACGGCCGTGACGGTCGAAACCCGCTACCACGACACGGCGCGGCGATACGTCAACCACGCGCGCACGGCGAAGACCCATGCGGCTTGCCTTTTCTTCCGCAAACCGCGGCGAGCAACCGAAACGCGGGCGATCCGGGCGTCCCCAGCCGGGACGGTGGCCGTGGCCATATCCATCCTGAACCTGAACTCTGAACTGAACATCCGAGCCGGCTGATGCGGCGGGAGCCGTGACCGAAATTCCACCAAGGGCGATGAGGGCAGCCAGGCCGGCTTTTGCAAAGGTGCTGAACATGAACTCACTCCGTTTGTTTCTGCGCCGGCAGGGAATGTCCCCGGCGATTGACGAGACCCTAGACCCGCCCGCCTGAACGCGGACCGAACCGCATATTCAGCATACGTTCATGGATGTTAACGGGAAATCAGGCGGAGATATGCAGCACGACTTCACGGCGATGCGGTTGATCGCGGTGTTCGAAAAGATAAAGGCCCTGCCAGGTGCCAAGTGTGAGCCTGCCACCACTGATCGGCACGCCGATGGAAACCGTCGTCAGCGCCGATTTGATATGGGCGGGCATATCGTCGGGCCCCTCAAGCGTATGGATCACCCAGCGCATGGAGGCATCATCCGATGGCGGCACGAGGCGGGAGAAAAACATCGTGAGATCGCGCCTTACATCCGGATCGGCATTTTCCTGGATAAGCAGGGAGCAGGATGTGTGGCGGACAAAGATGGTGAGCAGGCCTTCATCCATACCGGTGTCCCTTACGAAACGACTGGCTTCGGCTGTAAATTCGTAGAGGCCCTGCCCTTGCGTGGCGATGGTCATTTTCTTCTGCGGCACATTTTTTCCTTCAAATAATTTGGAACAAAATCGTCACTGAGAACGTTGTGCCATGTCAAATTGTGTCCGATGACGATAGGAATACGACAATCAAATGACTGCGGCCTATAACAGCAGAACGGAAAACCGACGTCACGGTTGCAAGAAACGGGGAAGGGTTGGCAATATCATAATGAATTATTCAGGCTTGCTCATCTTTCCGCGGACACGAAATATCCATCGCAAGACAGGCACAGGGTGCGAAAGACTGATTCATGGCACCCACTGACTATAATGTCGACCTGACGAATTGCGACCGCGAACCCATTCATATTCCAGGCTATATCCAGCCGCATGGCTGTCTGATCGCGTGTGATAACGCCTTGCGCATGATCGTGCGGCATTCGGAAAACTGCCTCAATCTTTTAGGCTTCGATGGCGATATCAACGGCAAGACCGCCGAAGAGGTGCTCGGCAAAGACGTCGTCCATGATCTTCGCAACGCCCTCACGGTGACAGGCAGGAACACGCGTCCCGCCATGTTGCCGAACATGGAAATGCGCGATGGGCGCAATTTTGATATTTCCCTCCACCGCTACAAATCCACCACGATCATCGAATTCGAACCATCCCGCAGCGAGACGCAGCCGCTCGGCACGGCACGCAAAATGGTGGACCGCATCCGCGAGGCGGACAGCGTCGAAAGCCTGATTTCGAGAACGACCCGGCTGATAAAGGCAACCTTAGGTTACGACCGGGTGATGATCTACCGTTTCGAGGAAGACGGCGCCGGCAAGGTGGTTTCGGAGGCAAAGCAGCCGGAACTGGAAAGCTTTCTCGGGCAATATTTTCCCGCCAGCGACATACCGCAGCAGGCCCGCGCGCTCTATCTCAAGAATACGCTGCGCATCATCTCCGATGCCAGCGGGGCGCGGGTGCCGGTGCTGCCGGCCCTCGATGCCTCCGGTGAACCGCTCGATCTGTCCTTCGCGCATCTGCGCAGCGTCTCGCCCATCCATTGCGAATATCTGCGCAATATGGGCGTTGGCGCCTCCATGTCGATTTCGGTGATTGTCGATGGCGCGCTCTGGGGCCTCATCGCCTGCCACCACTATTCACCGCGCGTTCTGACGATGCCGGTCAGGATCGCCGCCGAGATGTTCGGCGAGTTCTTCTCCATGCATTTGCAGGTGCTGAAACAGAAACGCAGGCTCGATACGGTCAACCAGGCTCATGCCGCGCTGGACCGTTTTCTGCGGCTTGCCGCGCATCATTCCCACATAGAAGAACTGCTCGTCGACAGTTTCCAGGACTTTGCCGATCTGATGCCGTGCGACGGTGTTGGGCTCTGGGTTGGCAACAATTGGCACAGCCACGGCGCGACGCCCCCGCATGAGGCAATTCCAAGACTGGCGCGCTTTGTCGCCTCGGCTTCGGAAGGAAAGGTCTGGGCCACCCATGCGCTGTCCCAAGCCATTCCTGAAGCGGAAATCTATGCGGATACCGCGGCCGGAATGCTCGCCATTCCGCTATCGCAGGTGAAGAACGACTATCTCCTGTTTTTCCGCAAGGAGATCGTGCAAAACCTCAACTGGGCCGGAAATCCGGAAAAATCCTATGAGACCGGCCCGATGGGCGATCGTCTCACCCGCGCAAGAGTTTTGCTATCTGGAAGGAAACCGTTCGCCTGCAGGCGCAGCCATGGTCGGAAGCGGACCGGGAAATAGCCGAAGCGGCGAGAATTGCGCTCGTCGAGGTCGCGTTCCATCATAGCGAATTGATGGCCGGCGAAAGGGAGCGTGCGGAAGTACGCCAGCGCATGCTGAACGAGGAACTCAACCACCGCGTCAAGAATGTTCTCGCCATCATCAAGTCGCTGGTCGGCAATCCCTCGCAGGAAGGCAAGACCCTGCAGGAATATGTCGGTGCGCTGAAGGGCCGCATTCAGGCATTATCCTTTGCCCATGACCAGATCATTCGCGGTGAAGGCGGCGGCTCGCTGCGCGATCTGCTGGATGCCGAACTGTCGCCGCATCGTTCGCCCGAAACCGTGGTGAAGCTTGCCGGACCACAGGTAACGCTCGATTCGCGCGCATTCTCCGTCATGGCTCTGGTCCTGCATGAGCTGGCGACGAATGCAGCCAAATACGGCGCGCTGGCGCAGACCGGCGGACAATTGCATGTGCACTGGGAAATCAACGAGAACCGCGACTGCACCATGCAATGGCGCGAAATTCTGCCCACCAAACTCCCGACACCGTCGCGCGCCGGTTTCGGCACCGCACTCATCAGCCGCAGCATCCCTTACGATCTCGGCGGGCGCAGCACGATGCGATATCTGCCGGATGGGCTGGAGGCGGAAATTCTCCTGCCATCCCGCCACGTTTCGGCAACGATGACAGCCTCCGACGCAAAAACCGAGGACGAAACCGCGCCGCAGCCCAGACGCTACAACCGGGAGGAAAGTTTGAAAATATTACTTGTCGAAGACCAGATGCTGATCGCCATGGATGTCGAGAACATGCTGGAAGACAACGGCATCAAGACGATCGAAACGGCAACCTCCTCCGCCATGGCCATTGAAAAACTGAAGAACTACGTTCCGGATGTGGCCATACTCGACATCAATCTCGGTTCCGACACCTCCATTCCCGTCGCCCGCGAACTCCACCGCCGCGGCATCCCCTTCCTCTTCGCCACCGGTTATGCGGATGGCAGCATGGTGCCGGATGAATTCGGCAACGTGCCGGTTATCAGGAAGCCCTATGATGAGGATGCGCTGATGGCGGGCATTGGGTTGCTGGTGGGCGATACGGAGCGGGTGTAAAGGCGCGCGGGCGTCGGTAACTTTCGCCGAACGCCTCCCCGCACTCGACGTCATCCTCGGGCTTGACCCGAGGATCCATCTTGCGCCGGGTTGTGGATCCTCGGGTCTAGCCCGAGGATGACAATGGAGAGGTTGGACGCCTTCATCGATAGCCTGGACGAATTGAGAACCACCCTCACTGAAATCTCGTGAAGCCCCGCTTTTTTGCATCTTCGGGCGATATGGCGTTGCCGATTTTAAATCGGAATTCCGTCACCGTATAATTTTCCAGATCGACCTCACACTGGAACGAGACGTCATGCCAGCCATTGCCCGTATTGAACGCGCCGCCGGAAGCATCGATCGAATTTCCCGAAATCCTGCCCCCGTGTCCGAATAGGGAATCATCCCTCTGGCGGCAAAGCCCGCCCCTGAATTTGGGCCAGGGCTTCCGTGCTGCAAAGCTGAACGATACGGCGACGCGGCGGCAGATCACCAAACATCTGCCGTCTCTGTGCCGGTGAAAGAACCGTTGAAGACAGGAGATTTTTAGCGGCCGGAAGTTTCGCAGGTTTTTCCTCCGCCGCTTCTGCAGGTTTTTCCTCAGTCGGCTTCGCCTGCGGCACGGGCGCCCGATCTGACTCAGTCTCCTCCTTGACCGGTGAGACCGCTATTTCCCCTGCTCGGCGGAAGCCTGAAGGTCGCTATTGGCGGCAGCCGGCGCTGGCTTCTCCTCAGCCGTTTTTTCAGGCTGACTTTCGGGTTGCTCGGAGGGCTCCGTCTTTTCCGCTTCCTCCACCTTGCCCGGCTTATCCTCGGGGTCGGCCTGCGTCTGCTCAGGCCTCATGGCGATAGCGGGCAGCGTCGCCGGCATGGGCGGCAAAGGTTTCGCCTCCTCTGCCGGAGGAGCGGGCGGTGGTGGCGGAGGTTGTGGCTTTTCCTCTTTCGCTTTCTCTGCGCCCGGCGGAGATTGCTCCGCTTTCTTCTCCTCGGGCGGCGGCACCAGATCGACGCTGATGCTTTCCGGCTCTTGCGGCTCGGCTATCCGCTCGGGCAATTCGAAAAGAAAAATCGCAACAACGGCAAGATGCAGCAGCACGGAGACGGGCACTGCCCATCCTTTCCCACGCCATCTACTTACAGACACCTGTTGCATCTCATCGAACCAAATCGAACCGGAGCATTTCCGATAAAAGCGGAATGCCTGTTTTCACACATAAGGCTTGTCGCAGAGTTCGCCAGTGCGTGAAACAAAAAACCCGGCCAGAGGTGACTGACCGGGTTCAATTTTAAAGGAAGCAAAAGCTTAGCTGTCGAGGAAGCTGCGAAGCTTTCTCGAACGGCTCGGATGCTTCAGCTTGCGCAGCGCCTTCGCCTCGATCTGACGGATACGTTCGCGCGTAACCGAGAACTGCTGGCCGACTTCTTCCAGCGTATGGTCGGTGTTCATGCCGATGCCGAAACGCATGCGCAGAACGCGCTCTTCACGCGGCGTCAGCGAGGCCAGAACGCGCGTGGTCGTTTCGCGCAGGTTCGCCTGAATGGCGGCGTCGATCGGCAACAGCGCGTTCTTGTCCTCGATGAAGTCACCGAGATGCGAATCCTCTTCGTCACCCACGGGGGTTTCGAGCGAAATCGGCTCCTTGGCAATTTTCAGAACCTTGCGCACCTTTTCAAGCGGCATGGCCAGCTTTTCCGCCAGCTCTTCCGGGGTCGGCTCGCGGCCGATCTCGTGCAGCATCTGGCGCGAGGTACGAACGATCTTGTTGATCGTCTCGATCATGTGAACCGGAATACGGATCGTGCGGGCCTGGTCGGCGATCGAACGGGTGATCGCCTGCCTGATCCACCAGGTCGCATAGGTCGAGAACTTGTAACCGCGGCGATATTCGAACTTGTCCACCGCCTTCATCAGGCCGATATTGCCTTCCTGAATGAGATCGAGGAACTGCAGGCCACGGTTGGTGTATTTCTTCGCAATCGAGATCACCAGACGCAGGTTGGCCTCGACCATCTCCTTCTTGGCGATGCGCGCTTCGCGCTCACCCTTCTGCACCATCGACACGATGCGGCGGAATTCGGCGATGGAAATGCCCGTTTCCGTGGAGAGATTCTGGATTTCCTGGCGGATTTCGCGGATCGTGTTGCTTTCTTCGCGAGCGAATTCCTTCCAGCCGCGCGCGGCCAGATTGGCGATGGACTTCATCCAGTTCGGATCGAGTTCCGCACCATGATACTGCTCGAGGAAGCTGTCGCGCTTGACGCCGTAGGATTCGGCAAGGCGCAGCAGACGGCCTTCGTTCTGCATCAGACGCTTGGAAATGTCGTAGAGCTGCTCGACAAGGCTGTCGATACGGTTCTGGTTCAGCGACAGCGACTTGACGGCCGTGATCAGCTGATCCTTCAGTTCCTTGTAACGACGCTCCTGGCCGGAAGACAGGGTACCGGTGCAGGCAAGACGCGCCTCAACCTGCTGGTCCTGAAGCTTGCGCAGCTTCTTGTAGGTGTCGGCGATGGTGTCGAGTGTTTCCATGACCTGCGGACGCAGTTCGGCTTCCATCGCGGCAAGCGAAAGATTGGACTCGTCGTCGTCCTCTTCTTCCTCTTCCGGCGGAAGGCCGTCGCCGCCCACATCCGTTACATCCTCGTCGCCGGTCGGCGCACGCAGCTTGCGGGTCTTTTCCTTCTCTTCGGCAGCCTTGCGATCCGCCTCGATCTTTTCCGGGCTCTGGAACTGCGGCGCAGCCTTCGCTTCCGGGCCGGAATAGGTGGTTTCGAGATCGATGATCTCGCGCAGCAGCGTCGTGCCTTCGTTGAGTTCGTCGCGCCAGATGATCAGCGCCTGGAATGTCAGCGGGCTTTCGCACAGGCCCGAAATCATCGTTTCGCGGCCGGCCTCGATGCGCTTGGCGATGGCGATTTCGCCTTCGCGCGACAGAAGCTCGACGGAACCCATTTCGCGCAGATACATGCGCACCGGGTCATCGGTACGGTCGGTCGGTTCTTTCTTCTTTGCTGTCGCAAGTGCTGTGCCGCCGGAAGGGGCCAGTTCGCCGCCTTCGGACTCTTCACCGTCGGAATCGCTGTCGTCGTCGCTGGCGGTTGCTTCCTCGGCATCCTCGTCCTCAATGACATTGATGCCCATATCGGACAGCATCGCCATCGTGTCTTCGATCTGCTCGGACGTCACCTCTTCGGACGGAAGAACGGAATTCAGCTCGTCCATCGTCACATAGCCGCGCTTCTTGGCGGCCTTGATCATTTTCTTGACCGCGTCATCCGAAAGATCGAGAAGCGGACCGTCCGTCGCACCGTCGCGTTCGTTTTCTGCTTCTTCGTTTTCTTTGACTTTGGTTGCCATCTATCTCGTCGCTTTCCCTGACGCTAACACCTGTTCCGCCGCATCGCCGTCCGCCCCTTGAGCATCCGGCGGATTGCCGCGAATCACTGTCAGACACCTAACGGAGTGATCTTTAATTGCCGATTAACCACGGCAGCCTCAGGCAGAATGCAAAGACAGTGCACCCGGAAATGCTTGCTCATGCAATTTCTATCCGCCAAGGCCCATTCCACCTTACTTTTCCTGAAATGGTGATTCCCGCTATTTCCCGTCGCGTCAAGCCTTTGCGGGCGAGACAGCCAAGGAAATTCGTAAAAAAGGCCGCATTTTGCGGGTTATCACCAGACTACCCCCTATTTAGGACGCCTGCCGCAAAAGGCAACCCCACACGTCTTTCAATTATTCCCGACCGCACCTACCCGTGGCCGAATGCAGGGCCCTTTACCCGCCCGGACATGACCCCGAAACCGTCGATGATCGCCTCCTGATTTTCCATACGGCCGATTTCAAGCTGAACTTCCGCCAGCGCCCGCACCAGAAGCGTGCCGCGCTCGTCATCCGTCGCCTCGGCTATTTCCCGCTCCAGCTCCCGTTTCTGCCAGAGCAGGGACTTCGTCCTTTTATGCAGTGAAAGCGCCTGCACATATCCTTCCCGCGCATCTTCCATTGCGGCCTGTTCGGTGGCCGTCCACAGGCGGGCATTGCGCACCTGCTGATCCATGGTCTTCAAAAGCACCTCGAAACCCTGCAGCGACAGGCGTTCGATCAGGCCTGCCCGCGATATGTCGGCAGCACTTTCCGCCGCAAAGGTCAGCACCGTTGACCACAGCCGCTGCAAATCGCGGTTTTCGTAATCGATCGCGGCGATCTCGTCATATTCCTCGAGCAGCAGCTCGGGGTGATTGACGATGGTGATGGCGAGAACGCTTTCCCTGAGCGAAGGTTTGGTCTGATGTCCCTTGACGAGACCAGACTGCGCCAACCGGTCCGAGATGCTGCTCGCCGGCGCGGCCATGGCCCCACCCCTGCCAGACGTGTTGCGCTGGAAACCGCGACCGGCTCCCTGAGCGCCATCGCGGCGGAAATTTCCACCCTGCGACCCGGATGACTGGAAACGCGGCTGGAAGAAACCACTCAGCCTGTCGCGCATATCCTGCTGGTAAAACCGCCGCACGGCCTCATCGCCGATCACGGCCACGATCTGCCGCAATCGGCTCTCAAGCTGGGCGCGTTTTTCCGGCGTATCGAAGGTCATCGATGATGTCTCGCGGCTCCAGATCATCGCGGCGAGCGGCTTTGCCTCGGAAAGCACTCTGTCGAAAGGCGCGCGGCCTTCCAGCCGCACGAGATCGTCCGGGTCCTTGCCATCAGGCAGAAGCGCGAAGCTGACGGAGCGATCAGGCTTGATATGCGGCAGGGCGAGATCCGCCGCGCGATTGGCGGCGCGAATGCCGGCACCGTCGCCATCGAAGCAGAGGATCGGCTGCGGCGACATTTTCCAGAGGAGATCGAGCTGGCTTTCCGTCAGCGCCGTACCGAGCGGTGCTACAGCATTTTCAACGCCCGCCTGATAAAGCGCGATGACATCCATATAGCCTTCAACGGCGATGACCGTGCCGCCGGCGGCCTGCGAGGCACGCCGCGCCCGGGCGAAATTATAAAGGACGTTGCCCTTGTGAAAAAGCTCGGTCTCGTTGGAGTTCAGATATTTGGCCACCGCATCCGCCGCCATGGCGCGGCCGCCGAAAGCGATCACCTTTTCGCGTGACGACAGGATCGGAAACATGATGCGGTCACGAAACCGGTCGTAGGAGACCGGCACGTTCTCATGCACCACCAGTCCGCAGGCTTCCATCTGTTCGCGCGCCACACCCTTGCTCGCCAGATGTTCTTTGAGAGCGTTGCGGCTATCAGGTGCAAAGCCGAGCCGGAATGTTTCGATGGTGCGCCCGGTCAGCCCGCGATCGCGCAGATAGGCCCGCGCCCGCGCGCCAAGCGCCGTCTGCAACTGGTCCTGAAAGAACAGCGTCGCCATTTCCATGACATCCTGCAAGGACGTGCGTTCGCGTTCTCGCTTTTCGGCCTGCGGATCGGGCTGCGGCATGGAGATGCCGGCCATATCGGCGATCTGCTGAACGGCTTCTGGAAAACTCAGGCCCTCAAGATCAGTCAAAAACCGGAAATGATCCCCGGAAACGCCACAGCCGAAGCAATGGTAGCGCCCCTTGCGGTCCTCACAGTGAAAGCTCGGGCTCTTCTCGCCATGGAACGGGCAGCAGGCCCAATAATCGCCCCGCGGCGTGTTGGTCTTCTTCTTGTCCCAGGACACACGTCGGCCGATCACATCGGAGATGTTCACGCGGTCGCGTATCTCATCGAGAAAAGAATTGGAAAAGCGCATGGGTTACCTGTTCGAGGCCAGTCTTTCATATAAGCGCAGAAAGGCGTGAGCACCAACCCAAAGAAAGA
Source organism: Rhizobium oryzihabitans (assembly GCF_010669145.1). NCBI lineage: Bacteria > Pseudomonadati > Pseudomonadota > Alphaproteobacteria > Hyphomicrobiales > Rhizobiaceae > Rhizobium > Rhizobium oryzihabitans. The sequence goes on along the minus strand of NZ_CP048632.1, from coordinate 3,001,678 downwards.
CAATACCCGATATTCACAGGCCATGACGATGAAACCCTAGCCGCCATTGCCGCCGCTTTCGGCAAATTTGTGGCAGCGCACCATCACTAAAAATTATGTTTTTGTAATTTGAGCCGCCCGCTGCGGCAATGTAAAAACATACCTGAAGGCAGTGCTTGAACCTCCGCATAAATCTGCCGACGCCCGCAGGCACGTCCCCCGAAAAAAGCCTGTGAAGGACCGCATTTTGATCCGCCGGAATGCGCTTTCGTCGGCAGAAAAAAGGCAGGGTAGCCATGGCTACCCTGCCTTTACTTTTCTCAACATGCGGAAGCATCCGTTTGCAGTCCTTCGGTGCCAGACTAGCAATGCTCCGTCCTATGCCGCGACATGAAATCGGATGATGGCGCCATTCCATTCGGGACGATCCCAGTCCAACTCGGACATGCTGTTTTCAACCGCACTTTTGCGGATCGCACCTTGCCAGAATCTCAGTGCAGCAACGTTCTTTCTGGCGACAGCGACCTCCCAGGCTCCCGGATGCTGTTGAAAAAGTCTTTGCGCCGCAATCAGCCCAAATCCCTGACCACGATACTTACGCACGATGAAGAACTCGGCGACGGAATAGTCGGTAGGCAACGTCGAATGGCTCGCGTCATTTATGAGTGCAAAGCCAACAGGTCTTTCATCTGCCTTTAACAAGAAGGCCGACCAGTGAGGACGATCGAAATAAGCATCGAGTGGATAGTCGGGAAATCGGCCATTTTGCTCAAGTTCCCCACGCGGCGTCCCCGCCCAGAACTGGGAAAAATCATGCGTATATAACTGCATCAGGTTTTGGAAAACGGATGCATCGGCTGGCGATGCTACATCGAGGCTGAAATTCAAAAAAAGTGCTCCGTTATTGATGTCCTGCGCCGAGGAGGCCTTACGGGATGTGACAGGCAGAAGGCGCTATCGCGATGCCCCTTTGACGCGTCCGGACCGGGTTCTACGCGGCCCTTGATACCTGCGCATGACAGCATTTGATCTGCCGCGATATATCGTCGTCAGCACAAAAAAGGCGGGGCACCTGTGGCTGCCCCGCCTTTAATTCTTCTGAATGGCAAAAGCCCGCTTCAGCAAATCCTTACTTCAACAGATCCTTGACGACGCCGGAGGCCTTCGCGAAGTCGATCTGGCCGGGATAGCGTTCCTTCAGCGCATTCATGCATTTGCCCATGTCACGCAGGCCGGACGCGCCGGTCTCGCTGATGACGGCCTGGCACAGTTCGCGCACCTTCTCGGCCGGAATCTCTTCCGGCATGAATTCCTTGATGATGACGATTTCCTCGCGTTCCTGAGCGGCAAGCTCGGGCCGGCCGGCGCCGTCATAGATGCTGGCGGACTCTTCCCGCTGCTTCACCATCTTGGTCAGGATCTGCATGATATCCTCATCGCTGACGGGATCCTTGCCCACGCCGCGATTGGCAATGTCACGGTCCTTGATGGCCGTCTGGATGAGGCGCACGGTCGATGTGCGGCGCGCATCACGAGCCTTCAGCGATTCCTTCAAAGTATTAGCGAACACGTCGCGCAGCATTTCTTCTTCTCCTTGGGAAAGCACGTTCCGCAGCTTCTTGATACGGAAACTTTCCACCTTATTTTTCGAAACGACATATCCGAGCAAACCCGCTCAAGCAAATCAAATGCATAAGCCCTTGAATGTACGAAGGTTTAATTCCGCGTAAATCTTGAGCCTGCGGTTGACCGCCAAAGCAGCTTTCGTTATTTTCCGGCACCTGCACGAGATTTTAACGAAGGGTCGGAACGCGAGCTTTATCGCGCGCCCCTTTATGTCACGAAGCCTGCGACAAAAATGGCCCCTTACCCCCTGCCTTTCAAGAGGCGGGGTGCGAAGCGGCAGAAACGGAACGAGATGACCGAGACAGCGCCCTGGACTACCCGCAAACCGACCGCAATGCTTGTTCTTGCCGATGGCACAGTGATCGAGGGAACTGGTATCGGCGCAACCGGCAAGGTACAGGCCGAAGTCTGCTTCAACACGGCGCTCACCGGCTATGAGGAAATCCTGACCGATCCCTCCTATCTCGGCCAGATCGTCACCTTCACCTTCCCCCACATCGGCAATGTCGGCACCAATGAGGAAGACATTGAAGACCTGACACCCGCCGCCCGCCGCGGCGCCGTCGGCGTCATCTTCAAGGCCGACATCACCGACCCGTCGAACTTCCGCGCCGTCAAGCATCTGGACGCCTGGCTGAAGGCCCGCGGCGTCATCGGCCTCTGCGGCATCGACACCCGCGCCCTGACGGCATGGATCCGCGAAAACGGCGCGCCGAACGCGGTGATCGCCCATGACCCGAACGGCGTCTTCGACATCGAGGCGCTGAAGGCGGAAGCAAAGGCATGGAGCGGCCTCGTCGGTCTCGACCTCGCCATTGAAGCGACCTCCGGTCAGTCTTCCACCTGGACGGAAACGCCCTGGGTCTGGAACAAGGGTTACGGCACGCTCGGCGAAGCCGATGCGAAGTACCACGTCGTCTGCGTAGATTTCGGCGTCAAGCGCAACATCCTGCGCCTCTTCGCCGGTCTCGACTGTAAGGTGACGGTGGTTCCGGCCCAGACTTCGGCCGAAGACATTCTGGCGCTGAAGCCGGATGGCGTGTTCCTCTCCAACGGCCCGGGAGACCCGGCCGCGACAGGCGAATACGCCGTTCCGGTCATCAAGAACCTCATCGAGAGCGAATTGCCGATCTTCGGCATCTGCCTCGGCCACCAGATGCTCGGCCTCGCCGTCGGCGCAAAGACCGAAAAGATGCACCAGGGCCACCACGGTGCCAACCATCCGGTCAAGGACTTCACCACCGGCAAGGTGGAAATCGTCTCGATGAACCACGGCTTTGCGGTCGACACCAAGTCGCTGCCTGATGGCGTTGAGGAAACCCACATCTCGCTGTTCGACGGCACGAATTGCGGTCTGCGCATCGTCGGCAAGCCGGTCTTCTCCGTCCAGCATCACCCGGAAGCATCGCCCGGCCCGCAGGACAGCCACTATCTCTTCCGCCGCTTCGTCAACCTGCTGCGCGAGAGACAAGGCGAGGCAGCGCTCGCCGAGCGCTGATAGACCATCCCCACACTCCGCGTCATCCTCGGGCTTGACCCGAGGATCCATCAGGGCCCGGGGGAATGGATCCTCGCTCAAGGGCAAGGATGATGACACAGAGTTACATGCAGAACGATCACGGCCCGCTAAAAGCGGGCCGTCTTCATTTCACGCTTCACCAGAATGACGAAGCGCACGGTCAACAGAACCGCCGCCGTCGAAAGGCCGATCACGAAACCGAACCAGACGCCGCGCCCGCCAAAGCCGAGCGGAAAGGCCATGGTCCAGGCAAGCGCCAGCCCGATCGGCCAATAGGAAATCAGCGCCAGCATCGCGGGAATGCGCGCATCCTTCAATCCGCGGAGCAAGCCTGCCGTCACGGCCTGAATGCCGTCAACCAGCTGGAATATGCCGGCAATGACAACGAGGCTGCTGGCATAGGCGAGCACTTCCGCCGCTTCCGGCAATTTCGCATCCAGAAACCAGCTCGCCAGAAATTCCGGAATGGCCGCAAACAGGATGCCGCCGCAGATCGCGATGCCGCAGGCAATCGCGTAAATCATGATGGAGGCGCGAATGAGGTTTTTGAAATCCCCCTGACCGCGCGCTATGCCCACGCGAACGGTTGCCGCCTGGGCGAGACCAAGCGGGATCATGAAGGCAATGGACGCAAGCTGGAGCGCGATACCGTGTGCCGCCAGCTGCACGGTGCCGATCTGCCCCATCAGGATGGAGGCGGCGGCAAACAGCGTCACTTCAGCGAGGATCGTGATGCCGATAGGCAGGCCAAGGCGCAGCACTTCGAAAAGCGCATGCCAGTCCGGCCGCCAGAAGCGCACGAACAACTCGTATTTCTTCGTTTCCTCACGCGTCTGCACATAAGCGACAATGAAGATGAAGCTGAAAGCATTGACGATGACGGCAACGACGGCCGCACCATTCATGCCCATCGCCGGCAATCCGAAATGGCCGAACACCAGCGCATAGGCCAAGATGCCGTTCATCACCAGCATGATGATGGTGACATAAAGAATGATGCCGGCACGCCCGATGGCGCTGACAAGGCCGCGCAGCACGTAAAAGAGCAGCGCCGGCAGCAGGCCGAATTTGGCGATGGCGAGATAGTGGCCGGTCAGCGCCGCGACATTGGGGTTCTGCCCTAGATAGATCAGAATGCGCTCGGCATTGAAGAATATCGGCAGAGCAAGGACCCAGTAGGCGATTGCCACCCACATGCCCATGCGCAGCGAACGGCGGGCCGCCGTCGCATCCCCCTGCCCGTAAGCCTGCGCCACCATCGGCACGACGGCCACGGAAAAGCCCGAGCCGAAAATGAAAACGACGAAGAAGAACTGCCCGGCCAGCACCATGGCCGCCAGTTTTTCCGCCCCAGCTGGCCGACGATGACCATGTCAGTGGTATGGATACCAAGCTGCGCGAGCTGCGCACCGATAAGCGGAATTCCAAGAGCAAGCGTAGCCTTGAAATGCGAAAGCCACGACCCCGATCCGGAGGGAACGGTTTCTGCAACAACCGACGAAGACATTGTAATTCACCTGAATTTTGGCCGTTGCCCGCGAATTGCGCAACGGCAGCAGGCTGATGAATAAAATATTCCCTTCCTGCACGCAACCTTTGCGGATCAATGATCAAAATTTACGCAAACCGGAACCTTGAGCCCGCCATCGGCTCAAGATCAGCTGAAATGACATGACATAAAACAAATTTAGCCGAATTTTACCATTTCACTTTACCCATTAGAATATCGCGAAGTTCTTTCAAACCATAAGCTGCATGACGCAGAATATTCCCGCCATTGAGGCATGTCTTTCCCACCATTTTCCAAGATGAGCCGAATGGGCGCATCTGGCCCCAAGGACGTGTAGCTTGCCCAAAAAAACCAATCTCATGACGCGCATCCTGTTTGCGGCGTCATCGCTCGTCGTCGCCGCCTTTGCAGGTTTTTCCTTCTACATCGACAGTCTTCAGCACCGGGTAACGACGGAAGCCGTGGCGGAAAACATCGATTCGTCCGGCAAGCAGGCGGCGCAGAGCATCGCCAACTGGCTGAACGGCCGTATCATGCTGACAGACACGGTGGCGAAGACATTTGCCAAGCTTTCCGACGACGATGCCAAGGTGCAGTTCCTGCAGAACGATGTTCTGACGGCGCAATTCATGTCCACCTATTTCGGCAATGCCGAAAGCGGCAGCTTTACGACCTTCCCGAAATTGCCGTTGCCGGAAGGTTATGATCCGCGCAAGCGCCCCTGGTATCTGGATGCCGTCAAGGCCGGAAAGCCGGTGCTGACCGAGCCCTATAGCGACGCCTCGACCGGCGGCCTCATCATCACCGCCGCCATTCCCGTTTCCGTCGACGGCAAGCTGGCCGGCGTGACGGGGAGCGACTTTTCGCTGGATTCGCTGGTAACCATGATCAAGGCCGTGGATGCCGGCACGGACGGATACGCCTTCCTCGTCAGCAAGGACGGCAAGATCCTCATTCATCCCGATCCGAAATTTGTCGACAAGCCGCTCACCGATCTCTTCAAGGTCAACACGCCGGCGATTTCCTCCGCGATTTCGCAAACCGAGATCGACGGCAAGGGCAAGATCACCAGCTTCATCCCCGTCGCCGGCCTGCCTTCGGTCGACTGGTATCTCGGTTTCGTCGTCGATTCCGATATTGCCTATAGCGCAATCGGCCAATTTCGCCTTGCAGCAACCATCGCCACGATTCTCGCCGCTGCGATCATGATCGGCCTGCTCGCGACCGTTCTCAGCCGTTTCATCGTTCGCCCCGTCACGCAGATGACCGCCGCCATGGAAGGTCTGGCTGCCGGCAATCTCAATGTTGCCATTCCGGGCCAGGAACGCAGCGATCAGATCGGCTCGATGGCGGCGGCAGTTGCGGTTTTCAGGTCGAACGCCGTGGAACGCCTGCGCCTCGAAGGGGACGCCGAACAGAACCGCACGCTTTCCGAACAGGAGCGCAACGACCGCGAAAGACTGGCTGCGAAAGATGCGGCAGACATCCAGTTCGCGGTGGATTCGCTCGCCAAGGGACTGACACATCTTTCGAATGGCGATCTGAATTACCGCATCGACACACCTTTCGTGGCCCGCATCGACCGGCTGCGCGACGATTTCAACAATTCCGTCGCCAAGCTGAATGCGGCCTTGAGCACCGTCGGCCAGAATGCGCGGGCAATCGATGCCGGCGCTGGAGAAATCCGCCAGTCCGCCGATGATCTCGCTCGACGCACCGAGCAGCAGGCAGCCTCCGTCGAAGAGACTGCGGCGGCACTTGAGGAAATCACCACGACGGTGAAGGACTCCGCCCGCCGGGCCGAGGAAGTCGGCCGTCTCGTTGACCGCACGCGAAACAATGCGGAACAGTCGGGCGTCATCGTTGGAGACGCCGTCCGCGCGATGGAAGGTATCGAAAAATCATCGTCCGAAATCAGCAACATCATCGGCGTCATCGATGAAATCGCTTTCCAGACCAACCTTCTGGCGCTGAACGCCGGTGTGGAAGCCGCGCGCGCCGGTGAAGCGGGCAAGGGTTTTGCCGTCGTCGCACAGGAAGTGCGCGAACTCGCCCAGCGCTCCGCCAATGCGGCGAAGGAAATCAAGACGCTGATCAACGCCTCGACATCGCAGGTTCAATCCGGCGTCGATCTCGTCGGCAATGCCGGCAAGGCGCTGGAAACCATCGTTCGCGAAGTTCAGGAGATCAACCGCCACATCGACGCCATTGTGACATCGTCGCGCGAACAGTCGACCGGCCTTCAGGAAATCAACACCGCCATCAACACCATCGATCAGGGCACGCAGCAGAATGCCGCCATGGTCGAGGAACAGACGGCGGCAAGCCATGGCCTCGCCTCGGAAGCGGCGGCGCTTAATGATCTGCTTGCGCAATTCCAGCTCGCCACGGCAACGCGCCGGCAGGCGGAATATGGGCGTGCTGCTTAAGGTGAGAATAGCTCACAGGCGAGACCCACAGACTCCGTCACCCCGGACTTGATCCGGGGTCCACGATCAAGTCCTTGATCGCAAAAGACTCTCCTCACGGCGCGGACGCGCCGTGGCTGGATGCCGGATCAAGTCCGGCATGACGAAGGAGAGGTTTCGCGCTTTTGCGCAATATGATGGCCGGAGCGATCCGGCCATTTTTATTTACCGCGCGAACAATACGCGGTTCTCTCCACCGGCTCGATCCGATAGAGCTTGATCGATCATGATTTTCGGAGGGATCTATGCTGGAACTGATTTGGCGCGGCATTGCCATGGGCATTGGCGGCACCGTGTTTATGGATATATGGGCAATCGTGCTGCACCGCTTTTTCGGCCAGTCCGCGCCCAACTGGGCGCCGGTCGGTCGCTGGTTCTGGCACGTGCCGAAGGGCAGGATATTTCACGACAGCATCGCCACGGCCGCACCCTACGAGCATGAACTGGCGCTCGGCTGGATTTCGCATTATGCCGTCGGCATTCTCTACGGCATCCTTCTGGCACTGATAGTGCCGGCCGCATGGTTTGCCGAACCATCCTTCATTCAGCCATGGATCGTCGGCATCGTGACGGTCGGCGCGGGCTGGTTCCTGCTGCAGCCGGGTCTCGGCATCGGCTGGGCAGCGTCGAAAACGCCCAATCCCACCAAGGTTCGTGTTCTCAACCTCGTTGCACACACGATCTTCGCACTCGGCATGTATGCCGTGGCGTTGCTGATGCGCTGAACAAATAAGGGGGCTGAAAGCCCCCTTTTCGTATGCTCAGATATTCGCCGAGAAGGTGTCGCAATCCTCGACACGTCCGTTCTGGAAGCCACGCTTGAACCATTCCATGCGCTGCGCCGAGGTACCGTGGTTGAAACTGTCAGGCACCACATATCCTTGGGTCTGCTTCTGCAGGGTGTCGTCGCCGATCTGGTGGGCGGCATTGAGCGCTTCCTCGAGGTCGCCGGTTTCCAGAATACCCTTCTGTTCGGTGAACTTGCCCCAGATGCCGGCATAACAATCCGCCTGAAGCTCCACACGCACCGACATCTTGTTGGCATCCACCTGGCTCATCGACTGGCGGCGGCGGTTGAACTCCGGCAGGACGCCGGTCAGGTTCTGGATGTGGTGGCCCACCTCATGCGCAATCACGTAAGCCTGCGCAAAATCGCCGGCCGCGCCGAAACGCTGGTCCAATTCCTTGAAGAAGCTGGTGTCGAGATAGACCTTACGGTCACCCGGGCAATAGAACGGTCCGCTGGCGGCCGAAGCATAACCGCAGGCGGAAGATACCTGGCCCGAAAACAGCACCAGCGTCGGTTTCTGATAGGTCTCGCCGGCGGACTGGAAAATGCCGCTCCACGTATCTTCGGTCTCAGCCAGCACGGTCCGCACGAAAGCCGTCGTCTCATCGGTCGATTGACCCTGCGGGCGCGTACCGGATTGCTGGGTGCCGGATTGCTGCGTCGTGCCGCCGCCATCCAGTGAAATATCGCCGCCGGAAAGCAGCGTCAGCGGATTGATGCCAAGCACCCAGCTGATCACCAGAATGACCAGAATACCGCCGATGCCAATGCCGCCACCGCGACGCCCGATCGGCACACGCATCCCGCCACGGGAAAAAGGATCGTTACCCGATGAGCCCGATCCCGCTGACATGCCGCGCCGGTCCTCGATATTGTCCGACTGGCGACGCCCTCTCCATTCCATGCTTTTCTCCCGGCGAACGTCGCCTCAACAAGCTGCCTTATAACGGCACTATAATACATCTTGTTCCGGAAGAAAGCTTGGCCTGTCTCAGGCGGCGCGCCGCCTTTGCCTGAAAACCACAACGAACAGGAAAACAAACAGCAGCCCCCCGACTGACAGCGTCAGAAAATCCTGCCCGCCATTGCCGAAAACAACGCCATTCATGATGCGCCCGGGAAGGAAGGTGAAGCCGCCGGCAATGACGATGCCACCAAGATAGACACCCTGCATGATCCGCATATGGCGCTTGATGTCACCCCGGCGTGCGAAATACACGGATTGCAGACAGCCATATATGGTGAAAAGCGACATGAGGTGGATCGGGCTGAAGCCGTAGAAAACATTCAGCTCATGTATGAAGAATGTCGAGAACGACGTGACAACCATCAGCACCACCCAGATCTTGCCGAGCAGCCGGTGTAGAGGCGTGCCTTTCGGAAAAAACAAAACCACCGCGCCGATGATGGCGGCGGGAATGACTGTCGCCACATGCAGCTGAACGGCGAAGGGCGCATCAAGAAGAGGTTGAAGGGACATTTTTCTCACCCGGTTGAATTTGGCGGCAATTTCAGCGAAACATGACGCGGCTCAACCGGAATGGCGCAAACAGCGGGAGAATTTCGTGAACGGCACTGTCGTGCAATCCACGCGTCGCCAATTGCAAGCCTTGGGGCGCTCCCGCTCGCTGTGGAGCATGTTCGTCGCCATCGTCGTTCTGTTCATCGTGACCGGCCCCTACGGCACCGGCCAGAAAATGACCTTCTGGCCAAGGGCTGCCTATTGGACGCTACTGCTTGGCACGGGCTGGATCATCACAACCAGTTTTTCTGCCTTCGCCAATGCCGCGCTGACACGGACATTTTCAAGCTCGCTTGCGCGGGCAATGGTGGGGGCGATCGTCGCCGCCCTGCCGATCGGCGCCATGATAACTCTCGCCAACCATCTATTCCTCGGACAATCCTTCGATATCGCCTCGGTTGGGGAAGATGCGCAGGCTGCTCTGCCGCTTTGCCTTATATTCTGTTTCCTCAGTTGCCTGACAGCCGGCGCCGCAAACACGGCCGGTGCGACAAGAGAGGTGGAAGCGGAAACCGCGCCACCGCCGTCCGAAAAGGAGCGTCCCGCCATTCTTGATCGCCTAGGGCCGGAACGGCGCGGAACCTTGCTGCGTCTTTCCGTGCAGGATCATTATACCGAAGTGGTGACGACGCGGGGACGTCAGCTGGTTCTGTTACGTTTTGCCGATGCGATGAACGAAATTGGCCAGACGCAGGGCTTGCAGGTGCATCGGTCGCACTGGATTGCCGATGCCGACGTCGTCTCACTGCGCAAGCAGGCTGGTCGCCTGCATGTGATGACCCAAGACGGCACGGAAATCCCCGTCAGCCGCTCCCATAATGCGGCGGTGCAGGCCCGTTTCGCCGCGCATGCCCCTGCCGGTTAAGAGTTTCTGTCGATTCCGGAATTTATGGGGTTCCGTTCTCAAAAACATTTGCCTATAAGCCGCTTCTAGCCTGAAAACATTTGAATTGCGCGCCCCGGCCGGTGATCTTCCACCCTGGCTGGTGTTTTGCGCAACCAAAACGCGGAACGAGAGAGCCATGCCGAAGCGCCAAGATATCAAGTCCATCCTCATCATCGGCGCGGGACCGATCGTCATCGGTCAGGCATGTGAATTCGACTATTCCGGCACGCAGGCCTGCAAGGCGCTGAAGGAAGAGGGTTACCGGGTCATCCTGGTCAACTCCAACCCGGCGACCATCATGACCGATCCGGGCCTTGCCGACGCAACTTACGTCGAGCCGATCACGCCTGAAGTCGTCGCCAAGATCATCGCCAAGGAGCGTCCGGACGCGCTTCTGCCGACCATGGGCGGCCAGACCGCGCTCAACACCGCGCTTTCTCTCAAGCGCATGGGCGTTCTCGACCGCTACAACGTCGAAATGATCGGCGCAAAGCCCGAAGCCATCGACATGGCCGAAGACCGCGCGCTCTTCCGCGAAGCAATGGCGCGCATCGGCCTCGAAACGCCGAAATCGATGCTGGCCAACGCCACCGAGATCAAGGACGCCGACCGCAAGAAACACGAAGCCGCCCGCACCGAGCTGAAGGGCAAGCTTTCCGGCCCGATCTCGACAAGGCGCTGGACGACCTCGAAAACCAGTGGAACCTCGGCGAAACCGACCGCAAGCAGCGTTACATGGCCCATGCCATGGCGATTGCTGCACAGGCCATCGATCATGTCGGTCTGCCCGCCATCATTCGCCCGTCGTTTACGCTTGGCGGCACCGGCGGCGGCATTGCCTATAACCGCTCTGAATTCTTCGACATCGTGTCGGGCGGCCTCGACGCCTCGCCGACGACGGAAGTGCTGGTCGAAGAATCGGTTCTCGGCTGGAAGGAATATGAGATGGAAGTCGTCCGCGACAAGGCGGACAATTGCATCATCATCTGCTCCATCGAAAACATCGATCCAATGGGCGTCCACACCGGCGACTCGATCACGGTTGCGCCGGCGCTGACGCTGACGGATAAAGAATACCAGATCATGCGCAACGCCTCGATTGCGGTGCTGCGCGAGATCGGCGTGGAAACCGGCGGCTCGAACGTGCAGTTCGCCGTCAACCCGAAGGACGGCCGTCTCGTCGTCATCGAAATGAACCCGCGCGTCTCGCGCTCGTCCGCTCTCGCCTCCAAGGCGACCGGCTTCCCGATCGCCAAGATCGCCGCCAAGCTCGCCATCGGCTATACGCTCGACGAGCTGGAAAACGACATTACCGGCGGCGCGACCCCTGCCTCGTTCGAACCGTCGATCGACTACGTCGTCACCAAGATCCCGCGTTTTGCCTTCGAGAAATTCCCCGGCGCCTCGCCGATCCTCACCACCGCCATGAAGTCGGTCGGTGAAGTCATGGCCATCGGCCGCACCTTCGCGGAATCGCTGCAGAAGGCCCTGCGCGGCATGGAAACCGGCCTCACCGGTCTCGATGAAATCGAGATTCCCGGCTTTGAAGAGGGCGAAGGCTCCAAGAACGCCATCCGCGCCGCCATCGGCACGCCGACCCCGGATCGCCTGCGCATGGTCGCACAGGCTCTGCGCATGGGCATGACGGCGGAAGAAGTTCACGAAAACAGCAAGATCGACCCCTGGTTCATTGACCAGTTCAAGGCCATCGTGGATACGGAAGCCCGCATCCGCGAACATGGCCTGCCGAAGGATGCCGAAAACCTGCGTATGCTGAAAGCCATGGGCTTCTCGGACGCCCGCCTCGCAAGCCTCACCGGCAAGCGCCCGAAGGAAGTGGCGGAACTGCGCAACAGCCTGAACGTCCGTCCGGTCTTCAAGCGCATCGACACCTGCGCAGCCGAATTCGCTTCGCCGACCGCCTACATGTATTCGACCTACGAAATTCCCTTCGTCGGTGCTGCCCGCTCTGAAGCGCAGGTTTCGGATCGCAAGAAGGTCGTCATCCTCGGCGGCGGTCCAAACCGCATCGGCCAGGGCATCGAGTTCGATTATTGCTGCTGCCACGCCGCTTTCGCGCTGAAGGATGCCGGCTTCGAAGCGATCATGATCAACTGCAACCCGGAAACCGTCTCCACCGACTACGACACCTCCGACCGCCTCTATTTCGAACCTCTGACGGCCGAAGACGTGATCGAGATCATGCGCGCAGAGCAGGAAAAGGGTGAATTGGTCGGCGTCATCGTGCAGTTCGGCGGCCAGACCCCGCTGAAGCTCGCCGAAGCGCTGGAAAAGAACGGTATCCCGATCCTCGGTACTGCGCCTGACATGATCGACCTTGCCGAAGACCGCGACCGCTTCCAGAAGCTCCTGATGAAGCTCGATCTCGCCCAGCCGAACAACGGCATCGCCTATTCGGTCGAGCAGGCGCGCCTCGTCGCCTCCGAAATCGGCTTCCCGCTGGTCGTGCGTCCTTCCTACGTTCTGGGTGGCCGCGCCATGCAGATCATCCATTCGGAAGGCCAGCTCCAGACCTACCTGCTCGACACGGTTCCGGGCCTGGTGCCCGAGGACATCAAGCAGCGTTACCCGAACGACAAGACCGGCCAGATCAACACCCTGCTCGGCAAGAACCCGCTGCTGTTCGACAGCTACCTGACCAACGCCGTCGAAGTGGATGTCGATGCGCTGTGCGATGGCGAAAACGTCTTCGTCTCCGGCATCATGGAACATATCGAAGAGGCCGGCATCCATTCGGGCGACTCGGCCTGCTCGCTGCCGTCGCGGTCGCTCAGCAAGGAAACCCTCGACGAGCTGGAGCGCCAGACGACGGCGCTTGCAAAAGCGCTTAATGTCGGCGGCCTGATGAACGTTCAATACGCCATCAAGGACGGCACCATCTACGTTCTCGAAGTCAATCCGCGCGCCTCGCGTACCGTGCCTTTCGTCGCCAAGACCATCGGCGCGCCGATTGCCAAGATCGCCGCGCGCGTCATGGCCGGCGAGAAGCTTGAGCCGGCGATTGCCGCCTATGGCCAGAAGCCCGATCCGCGCAACCTGAAGCACATCGCCGTCAAGGAAGCGGTCTTCCCCTTCGCCCGCTTCCCCGGCGTCGACATTTTGCTCGGACCGGAAATGCGCTCGACCGGCGAAGTCATCGGCCTCGACACGGATTTCGCGCTGGCCTTTGCCAAGAGCCAGCTTGGCGCCGGCGTCGACCTGCCGCGCTCCGGCACGGTCTTCGTCTCCGTGCGTGACGACGACAAGGAAGGCGTTCTGCCGGCCATCCGCATTCTGGTGGAAAGCGGCTTCAAGGTGCTGGCAACCGGCGGCACCCAGCGTTTCCTCGCTGAAAAGGGCATTAACGCCGAAAAGATCAACAAGGTGCAGGAAGGCCGTCCGCATATTGAGGACGCCATCCGCAACCGTCAGGTCCAGCTCGTCATCAACACCACCGACAGCAACAAGGCGATTTCCGACTCAAAGTCGCTTCGCCGCGCAACGCTGATGCAGAAGGTGCCCTATTACACCACGATGGCCGGTGCGGAAGCTGCAGCCCTTGCCATCAAGGCCCTGAAGGCCGGCAATCTGGAAGTGAAGCCGCTGCAGAGCTACTTCCAGTAAGCTGATCGCAAGAGAACAAAACAAACGCCGCAGGTCATTAAAATGCCTGCGGCGTTTTGGTTTTGCGTAATCGGGCTGCAATCCCGGTCCGTTAGCAAAAAGACATCATCCTTCAGCGAGACCCATGATGTCCTTATCCATTGCCGACAAACCGCCTTCAGCCATTGGCAGCCATGGCGCTGCGTGCGAAATCACCGGCGCCGTCCTGCCGCGGCCAGACACCGCCGTGATCTCGGACCTGCTGATCATGCCAACGGGCGACGGGAACGCTCCGTCGGTGGTCAACATCGTTTTGCGGAGTTGAGCGATGGCAGGGCGTCCCCGGGACCGGAGCGGGTGGCCTTTCCGCTGCGGATCGAACCCGCTCTATTGAACAGGATCAGGCACGCGGCGAGCGATGAATTGCGCAGTATCAACGCGCTGATCGAGATTCTGCTGAAAGAAGCCCTCTGCCAGCGCGCCACGGCGAATGAAGAGAACGATACGCCAACCCGACCTGACGGAGCTGCCAGCGGCTGAGGAGACGCCGGTGTATGCGATGCACCGCTGCAGCTTGTGCTAGGCCGCGAGCGCCTCGCGAACGCAATTGCGCCCCTCGGTCTTTGCCCGATAAAGCGCGCGATCCGCCATCTCCGCCAATGTCTGGAGATCGCAGCGCATTTCGCCGGTGGTTGCGACGCCGATGCTGATGGTCACGCCCACACGCAAACCACCGCAATCGACCTCGGTTACAGACACCGCATCGCGAATGCGTTCGCCGATCATGCAGGCCTTCTGGACGCCCGCACCGGGCAGGAAGATGATGAATTCCTCGCCGCCATAACGCGCCAGCACATCGCCGCCGCGAATGCTGCCGCCAATGCGCTTTGCCACTTCCTGAAGAACGCTGTCGCCGACGGCGTGTCCGAAGCGGTCATTGATCGACTTGAAGTGATCGACGTCGAGCAACATGGCCGCATCGGTGGGATCGGGCACCGCCGGCATGGCCTGGAAGAAGAAGCGGCGGTTCTTCACGCCCGTCAGCGGATCGGTGTTGGCGAGAACCAGCAATTTCCGCTCGGACCGCTCAGCCACCAGCATCATCACGAACAGGGCGATCGCGAAGTTCAACATGATGATGAAGAAAAACGCATCGACCAGATTGATGGTGGCGTAGTCGGGGAAAAGCACGCTCTTCACCACCGACAGCGAAATCAGGCCCGAAACACCGGTGATCGCACCAAGCGCCAGACGGGACAGGAGCGGCTCCTTGCGCCACCTTGCGAAAAGCCCGCCCGCCCCGGCAAGATAGGCCAGAGCGGCACAACCGTTGAACAAGGCCGCACGATATGTGTTGTTGTCAGCCACCTGCTGCGCAAGGACAATCGCCAGCAGGGCAATGAGGCCGACGACAAATATGGTCCTCCTGCCGGCAGAGCGTCCGTTACTCAGGATTTTAAGGCCAAGCCAGATCAGTGCATAACCCAAAATACCGAAGATGATGCTGCCGAGTTGCCACAGGGCCGGCGACATGATGCCCCACTCACCGTAACCGGCGAGCGTGGAGCCGATCGCCATGGCTGCAAAACCCGCAGCAAGAGCCGTCGGACCGCGCAAACCGCGGTTTGTGAGCTTCAGATATATAAAACTCAGCATCCCAACAATGTAAGAACACTTTTGCATCAGTATCACTGTTGCAAGATCCAGTTCGCCAAGCATCATACGCCCACACAATAAATAAATAGAACGGATGCAATTATAGTATTAAGTATAAAATTTCAACAAAAATAACCAATAAACAAAAAGTAAATTACATTTACGCAAATTAAAATGCTCATCTATAATAATATACAAACATACAAAATAATCTATTCAAATAACCTTATAAACTCAATTTCATTCCTGAAATTCTGCATTTCCGCATCCTTTTGCTGCGAATCGGGAAGGCGAAGAAGATAGGATGGGTGCACCGTGACAAAGAGCGTCCGCTCCTCCTGCATCGGTATCGGGCGGCCTCGGACATCAGAGACCTTTTCCTTGCCGCCGGTCAGCGCGTAAAGCGCCGTGGCGCCCATGGCAACGATGAGCTTCGGTCGCACCAGCGCAATTTCCTGGTTAAGCCACCAGCGACATTGCTGCACTTCGCCCGCATCCGGCCGCTGGTGAATGCGCCGTTTGCCGCGGGCCTCATATTTGAAGTGTTTGACGGCATTGGTGACATAAAGCTTTTTGCGGTCAATGCCGGTTTCAGCCAGCGTCCGGTTGAACAGCTGGCCGGCGGGACCGACGAAAGGTTGTCCGGCCAAATCCTCGTGATCACCCGGCTGTTCGCCGACGATCATGACCTTCGCATTCTCCGGCCCCTGACCGAAGACCGTCTGCGTTGCCTTGCAATGCAAGGCGCACCGCGTGCATTGGCCAGCCTCCCGCGCCAGCGAGGCGAACGTGCCGTCCGGCACCGGTTGCGGCTCTTCCCGCGCCGAGGCTGCAGCCTGCAGGCGATGGTGAAACGGTTGCGGCTGGCTTGCCGCCTTTGCCGCCATTTCCAGCACCCGCGCCTCGGCCCCAGAACGAGACCGGGAATAAGGTCGGCTTCGGGCAGGTTCTTCCAGTATTTCTTCGGCATCTCCGCCGTCATCGCCTTTATCTTCAGACGCGCCGGATTGAATATGTTGGCATAATAGGTCCGCCAGAGCTCGTCCGTCTCATCCGTCAGTTCAGGCTTCGGCGCCGCCTGCCGCGATGTCTTCAGCACGTGTCCGTCCCACTGCGCGGAGCCGTTCGGCGTGGCGATCAGCCAGTCCATATCGGTAAACCGCCGCTGGAAAAACGGCGCTGTGCGCTCGACGATGAAGTGATCCGGCTCGAACCATGCGACGAAGCGCCGCCGCCCGCCCTGCCCCTGCGGCAAGGGTATTTCCTTGAAGCGAACGAAGGCCGTCATCTTGTGACAATCGCGGCGAACGGATTTTTCAAGCCGCCGGGCTTCGGAAACATCCGCATCGGACTTGAATTGCAAGAGCGCGCGATCCCGCTTCAGCCGCCACAGCAGCCGGTAAAGCAGTGCGAAACGGCCTGGATCACTGTGACAGATAATGGCTTGCGCCAAAGCCACGAAAGAGGCCGGAACGGACACCTGCGCGCCCCCTGCACCGGACACGGGCAACGGCTCTCCGGCAAAATCGAGAAACCCGGCCCCCTCATCCCGCAGCCGCCAGTCAATCGCTTCCGGCGGCACATCCGCGGCGAGCGCGGCACGTGCCGCATCACGCCACTCGCCGAAATCACCCCGCCCTTCCAGAACCGGGCCATACATCACAGTAGCGATAATTGTTCGGGCTGCGGGGCAAACATCGCCCGCAGATCCGGGCGCTCGGTCAGTTTGCCCGGCGTCCAGCCTTCGGCAACAATGAAGGCCTTCACCTTTTTCAGCGAAACGCCGAAGCGGGCGATATCCTCCAGCCGCAACCGCCGAAACCGGCGCGATGACAGGACTGAAGAGACCGTCTTGGTGCCGAAGCCGGGTACGCGCAGCAACATTTCTCGATCCCCGGCATTGACGTCCACCGGAAAACGGTCGCGATTTTTGAGCGCCCAGGCAAGCTTCGGGTCGATATCGAGATCGAGCATGCCGTCTCCGCCGATCGCGGTTATTTCACCAATGTCGAAGCCGTAAAAACGATAGAGCCAGTCCGCCTGATAAAGCC
The DNA here is from genome assembly GCF_010669145.1 of Rhizobium oryzihabitans. NCBI lineage: Bacteria > Pseudomonadati > Pseudomonadota > Alphaproteobacteria > Hyphomicrobiales > Rhizobiaceae > Rhizobium > Rhizobium oryzihabitans. The sequence continues at coordinate 2,984,068 of NZ_CP048632.1, read as the reverse complement.
TGTGCTCGCGCATCAAGGGCGGCTTGATAAGCGGCAGGTTTTTGGAGGAATCCGGAATGGGGCTGAACGCCGAATAATAGACACGCCGCAAACCATAGCTGCCATAAAGCCGGGCGCTGGTGGAAAGAATGGTGCTGTCATCAGCCCCATCCGCCCCCACGATCATCTGCGTACTCTGTCCGGCAGGCGCAAAGCGTTTGGTCTTTCGCGTTCTGACGGTTGGTTCCCCCGCCTCCTCAATCTTCAAGCGGATATCGGCCATCGAGCGGCGAATATTGGCGGGTTGCTTTTCCGGCGCAAAAAGGCTGACGCCGCTATCGGTCGGCAATTCGATATTGATCGACAGCCGGTCGGCGTAAAGCCCCGCTTCCTCAATCAGCTTTGGCGATGCTTCCGGAATGGATTTCAGATGTATATAGCCGCGAAAACCATGCGTGACACGCAGTTCCCGCGCCACCCGCACCATCTCTTCCATTGTGTGATCAGACGAGCGGATGATGCCGGAGGAGAGAAATAGCCCTTCGATATAATTGCGCCGGTAGAACTCCAGCGTCAGCCACACCACCTCCTCGGCGGTAAACCGCGCCCGCTCCACATTGCTGGAGGAACGGTTGATGCAATAGGCGCAATCATAGATGCAGAAATTGGTGAGCAGGATCTTCAGGAGCGAAATGCAGCGCCCATCCGGTGCATAGGCATGGCAGATGCCGGACCCCTCTGTGGACCCAAGTCCGCCGGAAGCTGCAGAGCTGCGTTTCGTCGTGCCGCTGGAGGCACAGGACGCATCGTATTTGGCCGCATCGGAGAGAATGGCCAGCCGTTGCCTGATTGACTTCTTCATGGCCATGTTCACTATATGTTCTATTGAAAAATGTCAATCTTATCAGTTAAGGCCCTGAATGAATGGAGAAATATGCCCGTCTCAAATTTGCTGGCATTTCGCTGTCGTCTTCTGATATAGTCGGCTCAGTTCTGATTTTGGCATGGTTCCGGAGTTCCTCTCCGGAACCTGTTTCTTTTTGTGTCTGCAAGTAAAGCGACCGGAATGCGAAGGATAAAAAAATGGTAGAAAAAGTACCGATGACTCAGGGTGGATTCGTCAAGCTGCAGGAGGAGCTGCGCTTTCGCCAGCAGGAGGAACGTCCCCGTATCATCGAGGCGATTGCCGAAGCGCGCGCCCATGGCGACCTTTCGGAAAACGCCGAATACCACGCTGCCAAGGAAGCTCAGAGCCATAATGAAGGCCGCATCACCGAGCTCGAAGACCTGACCGCGCGCGCGGAAGTCATCGACCTTTCCAAGATGTCCGGTTCCAAGATCAAGTTCGGTGCCACGGTAAAGCTGATCGACGAGGATAGCGACGAGGAAAAGACCTACCAGATCGTCGGCGACCAGGAGGCCGATGTGAAGGCAGGCCGCATTTCCATTTCCTCACCCATCGCCCGTGCCCTCATCGGCAAGGAAGTTGGCGACAGTATCGAAGTCAACGCGCCGGGCGGCGCAAAGGGCTATGAAATTCTCGCGGTACAGTGGGGCTGATTGCCCTGACATGCGGTGCGCCCTTGCGGGCGCATTGCTTTCTGACGTGTTGAATTTCCAAATCACGCTCCAGCCGTAAAGACGGAAGCCCATCTTGCCCCATGCCAGTCTGAAAGATGTGCAGGTGCTTGCGCCGAACTTCAAGCGCAGGCTTTCCGGCGTCACCTCCACCATCGTGCAGCTTATTCCGGTGCAGAACCGGCTGGGCCAGAAGGTGGCGGTCATCGGGCCCGGCCTGCCGCAGCACCTGCCGCATGTGCGCTTCCGTGATCTGTGGCAGCTCTGGCAAAACGGCCCTCTGGGCACCCCCCGCATCTGGCACGCCCGTCGCAATCTTGAAATGTTGCCCGGCATTCTCATGCGTGACGTGCTGCGCATGAAGGTCAAGCTGCTGTTTACTTCGGCAGCACAGAGGCGGCATTCCGCCTATACCCGCTTTCTGATTTCGAAGATGGATGCGGTTGTCGCGACAAACGGCCGCTCCGGCTCGTTTCTGCAGGTTCCCCATCGCGTCGTCATGCATGGCGTCGACACCGACCTGTTTCATCCGGCAACCGGCCCCGAGGATACGATCGCTTCGACCGGGCTGCCGGGGCAATATCTGATCGGCTGCTTCGGCCGAGTGCGCCACCAGAAGGGCACTGACCTCTTCGTGCGCGCCATGATCGAGCTTCTGCCTGACTATCCCGAATGGACAGCAGTCGTTTCGGGCCGCGTGACAGCGGAGCACAAGGCTTTCGCCGACAAGCTCATCGCCGATGTTGCGGCGGCCGGCCTTTCGGACCGGATCGTGTTTCAGGGCGAAGTCGACGACATCAAGCCCTGGTACCGGCGGTTGACGCTTTATGTGGCACCGTCGCGCAACGAGGGTTTCGGATTGACGCCGCTTGAAGCCATGGCGTCCGAAACCGCCGTCGTTGCCAGCAATGCCGGCGCATACGAGGAAATGATCGTTCAGGGCGAGACCGGCGCGGTCGTCGAAGCCGGTGACTACGCGTCCCTGCGGGATGCGATAAAGACCTACCTTGCCAATCCGGCTCTGGCCAAAAGCCACGCAAATGCCGGACTTGTGCATGTGCGCAGCACTTTTCCCCTGGAAAAAGAGGCGACAAGCCTCGGCGAAGTCTATGAAGCGCTGCGGCGCGGATAAAACGCCGTGCGCGCTTTTGAGCGCCACGATACCCAACAAAATTCCATATGCAGGCATCTCCCTCCTTCCGTCATTCCGGCCCTGAGCCGGAATCCAGCCGATGCGCGTCTGCGCGGCGGAGAGAGTCTTTTCAGCCCAAGGACTTGGGCTGGCTGGATTCCGGCTCAACGCCGGAATGACGGAAGGGTCAGATTTCCACGAGGCCGACGCGCTTGACCTGGCGGATGGTAAGCATGGTGCGCACCGTATCGACATTCTCGTCGGCCGTCAGAACCTCGATCACGAAATCCTGGAACTCGGTCAGGTTTCTGGCAACGCAATGCAGCAGGAAATCGCTTTCGCCTGATACCATCCAGGCCTGACGCACCAGCGACCACCCGGCTGTCGCCGCCGCAAACGCCTTCAGATTGCTGTCCGACTGGCGCTTGAGGCCGACCATGCAGAAGGCCACGAGATCGAAACCGAGCTTCGGCGCGTTCAACATGGCGTGATAACCCTCGATCACGCCGGCTTCTTCCAGCTTGCGGACGCGCCTGAGGCACGGCGGAGCCGAAATTCCGACCCTTTCGGCCAGCTCCACATTGGTCATGCGCCCGTCGCGCTGCAATTCGCGCAGGATTTTCAGATCGATGGCATCGAGTTCGACGCTGGTCACGGAGACGTTCCTCGTTAAGCTGGGGAACTTCCTTGTACTATTCGGCGCAGGATTCGCAACAATATGCCGCCGGCCGGTCACAAAATTGCGCGCGCATCCACAACTGCCTTGTTGGTAACGCAAGGCTGCCCTTGAATAAAGACACTAGACAACCTTAAATACCGGGCAATGAAGGGGTTGTGGCCTGTCCGCCGTCTTGCGGCTGGAAGGCCTGGTGCCGAAAGGCACCGCTACGTAAAGTCCCCGCTGTTGAAAGGAATGTTTCCATGTCTGCCCGCCATACGAAGGTATTGATCATAGGCTCTGGTCCCGCCGGTTATACCGCGGCGATCTACGCGGCCCGCGCAATGCTGAAACCCGTGCTGATCGCCGGCATGGAACAGGGCGGCCAGCTGATGATCACCACCGATGTCGAAAATTACCCCGGTTTCGCCGATCCCATCCAGGGTCCGTGGCTGATGGACCAGATGCTGAAGCAGGCGACCCATGTGGGCGCGGAAATCGTCAGTGACCTCGTCACCGAAGTTGAGACCGATGTACGGCCTTTCGTGGTCAAGACCGATTCCGGTGAGGTCTGGACTGCCGACACACTGATCATCGCCACTGGCGCCAAGGCGAAATGGCTCGGCATCGAGAGCGAACAACATTTCCAGGGCTTCGGCGTTTCGGCCTGCGCTACCTGCGACGGTTTCTTCTATCGCAACAAGGATGTGATCGTGGTCGGCGGTGGAAACTCCGCCGTGGAGGAAGCGCTCTATCTGGCCCATATCGCCAAGTCCGTGACCGTCGTGCACCGCCGCGACAGCTTCCGCTCGGAGAAGATCCTCCAGGAACGGCTTTTCGCCAAGGAAAACGTCAAGATCCTCTGGAACACGGAAATCGCCGAAATCACCGGCGCTCCCGCCAAGCCGCCGATGCCGCCCTCCGTCTCGGGTGTGCGGCTGCGTGACACCAACACCGGTGTGATCAGCGATACGCCCATCGACGGCGTCTTTGTCGCCATCGGCCATGCTCCGGCTGTCGAATTGTTCAAGGGCAAGGTGAAGCTGAAAGACAACGGTTACATGTGGACCGCGCCCGATTCCACGGCAACGGATGTGGAAGGTATTTTCGCGGCCGGCGACGTCACCGACGACATTTACCGTCAGGCGATCACCGCCGCCGGCATGGGCTGCATGGCCGCCCTGGAGGCCGAACGTTATCTCACCGCGCAACAACCGCTCGCGGTCGCAGCGGAATAACCGAAAGGCAGGATAGGCATGGCAATGCCATTGGACTGGGATAAACTGCGCATTTTTCATGCCGCAGCCGAAGCGGGGTCTTTTACCCACGCTGCCGACAAGCTGCATTTGTCCCAGTCGGCCATCAGCCGCCAGGTCAGCGCGCTGGAACAGGATGTCGGTGTGAAGCTGTTTCACCGCCACGCCAGAGGTCTCATCCTCACCGAGCAGGGCGAACTGCTGTATCGCACCGCCCATGACGTGCTGCTGAAGCTCGAAACCGTCAAGATGCAACTGACGGAGACGACGGAGAAGCCGAGCGGCAAGCTGCGCGTGACGACGACCGTTGGTCTCGGCCAGGGCTGGCTCACGGACAAGGTGCAGGAATTCCTGCAACTCTATCCGGAAATGTCGATCCAGCTCATCCTCGACAACGAGGAGCTGGATGTGAACATGCGGCACGCCGATTGTGCCATCCGCCTGCGTCAGCCGCAGCAATCGGACCTCATCCAGCGCAAGCTGTTCACGGTCCACATGCACGTCTATGCCGCACCGTCCTACATCAACCGCCATGGCGAGCCGCAGTCGATCGAGGATCTGGACAACCACCGCATCATCTCCTTCGGCGAACCCGCGCCCAACTATCTGCTGGATGTCAACTGGCTGGAAAATGCCGGACGTTCCTCCGACAATACGCGCACGCCGCATCTGCAGATCAACAGCCAGACGTCAATCAAACGCGCCTGCCTGCTGGGAATCGGTATCGCCTGTTTGCCGGATTACATCGTCGGGCGCGATCCGGGATTGATTCAGTTGTCCCTCGCCGCAGATATTCCCTCGTTCGATACCTACTTCTGTTACCCGGACGAGATGAAAAACGCAGCGAAACTGAAAGCCTTCAGAGACTTCGTCGTGGCAAAAGCACGAAACTGGAATTTCTGACGTTTAAATAGGCCAACGCCACAAAACATCATACTAATTCATGGAGTTGGCCTGTCTGGCGCAGCCATGCGCCGGGCGCGCTCCACGCCAGCTTTGCACAGAAAATATACCGGAAATATGCAGACCTGCGCGGTGCGCATGCCTGACCTGCACAAAAAAGAGTTGTTTCGTGCACAAAAAAGCACCATATCGCACTCAGCTGATGCACACGGTGGCTTTTCCTCCCAGTTCCACCGCATCAGCTGTTCCCCTCTGGAGGTTTTTGACCTTCACACTTAAAGGGCCCTGGATCTATCCGGCGGCCCTCTTTTTTTACCCGCAAGAATTTTCCCCAATTTGGCGAAATATCGCATGATGCAACCTTGTTTTGCATTATTGCTACTCCCATATTTCAATCAGCTGTCACGCTTGCCTATGCACGCGACAGCTGTTCCCCTCTGGAGGTTTTGACCTTCAAACTTGTCAGGCCGCGGAGAAATCCAGCGGCCTTCTTTTTTGGAAGCCACAAGGCGGCGACAGACCGGCCTTCACGGATACGTGAATTGTATATCGAAAAACATCGATATACATATCGATCACACCAGATATTAGAGAAGCGTAGATGAACCCGGAGGAAATCCTCAAAGCCCTTTCCCACCCTGCAAGGCTGAAGTTCCTTGAATGGCTGAAGTGCCCGGAAAATCACTTCTGCCAGGATCATCCGCTCAGCATGGGTGTATGCGCCAACCAGTTTCAGATCAGCGGCCTGTCGCAATCGACCGTGTCGTCGCATCTGGCGGTTCTGCAGGCGGCTGGCCTGATAAGGTCGAAGAAAGTTGGGCAATGGGTGTTTTTCGAACGCAACGAGGAAACCATCGACGCCTTCCGCAATTATCTGCAAGCCAATCTTTGAGCCTCCCAAGCTTCAAGACCAGGGCATCGAACCGAAGACGGTAATCCGGTTTTCAAGGGTTCGATGCCCGAAACAAACAGAGAGCGCGTCCCCCGCGCAATTCGCCAACCGACAAGAAAGTGAAGTCGCATGACAAGTCTTTTCGAACCGGCACAGGCCGGCGATATCGCACTCGCCAACCGTATCGTCATGGCCCCCCTTACCCGCAACCGTTCGCCGGGGGCAATTCCCAACAACCTCAACGCCACCTATTACGAGCAGCGTGCAACGGCCGGGCTGATCGTTACGGAAGGCACGCCGATTTCCCAGCAGGGTCAGGGCTATGCGGATGTTCCGGGCCTCTACAAGCAGGAAGCGGTCGAAGGCTGGAAAAAGATCACCGACGGCGTGCATTCGGCAGGCGGCAAGATTGTCGCGCAGATCTGGCACGTAGGGCGCATTTCCCACACGTCGCTCCAGCCGCATGGCGGCCAGCCTGTCGCCCCTTCGGCCATCCCCGCCAAATCGAAGACCTATATCATCAATGATGACGGCACCGGCGCCTTTGCGGAAACCTCCGAGCCGCGTGCACTGACCATCGACGATATCGGCCTTATCCTTGAAGATTACCGCACCGGCGCGCGCGCAGCACTTGAGGCCGGTTTTGACGGCGTCGAAATCCATGCCGCCAACGGTTATCTGATCGAGCAGTTCCTGAAATCCAGCACCAACCAGCGCACCGACGAATATGGCGGTTCGATCGAAAACCGCGCCCGTTTCCTGCTCGAAGTCGTTGACGCGGTTGCGGAAGAGATCGGCGCGGGCCGCACCGGCATCCGCCTTTCCCCCGTCACGCCGGCGAACGATATTTTCGAGGCCGACCCGCAGCCGCTTTATAACTATGTTGCGGAAGAACTCGGCAAGCGGGGCCTCGCCTTCATCCATGTCGTTGAAGGTGCAACCGGTGGTCCACGCGACTTCAAGCAAGGCGACAAACCCTTCGATTACGCCGCCTTCAAGGGTGCCTATCGCAATGCCGGCGGCAAGGGCCTCTGGATCGCCAACAACGGCTACGACCGCCAGAGCGCCATCGAGGCGGTGGAAAGCGGCAGGGTGGATGCCGTGGCCTTCGGCAAGGCCTTTATTGCCAATCCGGATCTGGTGCGCCGCCTGAAGGACGACGCGCCGCTGAACGAGCCCAATCAGCCGACCTTCTATGGTGGCGGGGCTGAAGGCTATACCGACTATCCGGCTCTTGGCTGATAATCATCGACAAATCCAAAACGCCGCACTGCTTCAAAGCAGTGCGGCGTTTGCCGTTTCAGGACAGGCTGCGCGCCTGCCGCGCCGCAAAATCAGAAAACGCACCCATGACGAAGGCGTTGGCCACATGCAGCGCCTGCAGCAGGCCATTTCCGGTTTCCCGCCCGATGCTCATCAGTGCCACCTGGAGGCAGTAGAGAGCCAGCAGCGCGACCGCACGGGCAAGGTTCGGCCGCACCTCGTCGTAACGCAGGGCAAGGACCACCAGCGACACGATGGGAATGGCGATCAACATGCCAAGCCCCTTGTGCAGCGAAATCAGCGATCCGTCATAATAGATCGACAGTCCGGCCAGCAGCACCTGCGCAAAAATCAGCACCGGCACGATCGTCGAAATCACGGCGAATAGTCGGCGCCGAGCGGACATCCCGTTCACTGCGGTCGCCATCACACCCTGCCCCCGGCATCGGCCGGATGGTGAAGGCCCGCCGCTTTCGGCACCTCTTCAAGGCAACCCAGGCTTGCCAATGTCGCGGATACCGCCACATCGATGGGTGTTTTCGGTTCCGCTCCGAGAAAATCCGTGAGCTTGCGGTTGCTCATCCGGATCGGCATCTGCCAGAGATATTGCATTTCCAGCACCTCCCGGAACAGGGGAACGAAGGGCGCCGCCAGCTTAATGCCCAACCAGGATAGCCGCCGCCGCTTGACCGGATGGCCGACGGCCCGTTCGATCGCACCGGTCAATTGCATCCCGTCGAAATCCCAGAAACCCTCCATGTGATAGACCGCAAAGGTCGAAAGCTCCTCGGCGCGGTCAAGCAGCCGTCCGATCGTCTCGGCTACGTCAGGCAGATAGGCCCATTGATGCCCGGCATGGGGCGCTGCGGGATTCTGGACGCTGCGAACCGGCTTGCCCGGCCGCACCAGCATCTGCGAAAACCAGTTGTTTTTCGCGTCCGGGCCGAAAAAATCACCCGCGCGGACGATCAGAACGGGAATGCCGCGCATTGACGCCATTTTCAGCCGCCGCTCCATTTCGACACGTAAGGTGCCCTTGCGGGTAAACGGCTTTTGCGGGCTGTCTTCCGTCAGAAGCGGAAAGGCGTCCGGACCGAAATTATAGACGCTGCCCGGAAATACGATCCTCGCACCGCTGGCCTCGGCGGCGGCAATGGTATTGTCGAGCATTGGCAGCACCTGCCTGTCCCAGTTGCGATATCCGGGAGGATTGACCGCATGGACGATAAGCTTCGCGTCCTTTGCGGCCCCCACCACGTCCTGCCTGTTCATGGCATCGCCAGTCACGCGCTCCACACCGTCCGCCGCAGCAGTCTGTGCCGGCTGACGTGTCATCGCCCTCACCCGCCAGCCGCGCTGCAGCAGCATCTTCGAAATCTGGCTGCCGACACCGCCATTCGCCCCGACGATCAGGGCCAGTGGCGTGGCATTCTCAGCCGCATTTGCCTGGTTTTCATATATCATCGCCGTACTCCTTGTTATGGGCTGGAGTATCGTCCCGTTCCGTGGTATACGAAATTATCGAAATCAGTGGAGCAGCTATACAAAATATTATGACCAGAAGCCGTGACATCAGCTGGGATTTCTATCGCACCTTCCTCAGCGTGCTAAGCGACGGTTCGCTTTCCGCCGCCGCCCGCGAACTCGGCATCACCCAGCCGACGGCGGGACGCCATATCGGCGCGCTGGAAGAGGCTGTCGGCTTTCCGCTCTTCATCCGCTCGCCGCACGGCCTGATGCCGACGGAAGCAGCGCTGGCACTGCGGCCCTATGCGGAAAATCTGGCAGCGACGACCGCAGCCCTCATGCGCGCGGCCTCGGGCGAGGTGGGCAAGATCGAAGGCACCGTGCGTATCAGCGCATCGGATATTATCGGTGTGGAAATGCTGCCGCCGATCATCGCAGCCATGCAGGAAGTTCATCCGCGTCTTGAAATCGAGCTTTCGCTCTCCGATACGCTGGAAGACCTTTTACGGCGTGAGGCCGATATAGCCATTCGTATGACCGAACCGCAGCAGGATGCGATCGTCATGCGCTACATCGGCAATTTTCGCCTGGGATTTCATGCGACGCGCGATTATCTGGCAAAAGCCGGCGCCCCGGAAAGCATGGAGGACCTCAACCACCACCGCATGGTCGGTTTCGACCGCAAGACGCCCTTTATCCGGGCGGCTATTCAGCGGATGCGTTCGCTCGATCCGGAAATACCTGATATTGAAGAGATTTCCTTCGAAATCCGCGCCGACAGCAATCTCGCCCAGCTTGCCATGATCCGCGCCAGCGCAGGCATTGGCGTCTGTCAGATCGGTCTGGCACGCAAGGACCCACGTCTCGTCCAGGTCCTTCCGAAAATCGACATTCCACTGCACACCTGGGTCGCGATGCACGAAAATCTCAAGACCTCGCCGCGATGCCGTGCCGTGTTCAGCGCCCTTGTCGAAGGCCTCAAGCTCCATCTCAAGGAAACCGATCCGAACGCTCCGCCGCAACGGCGCTAGGACTGTTCACGTCTGTTTTTCAAAAAGGTCTGGCCGGAGATGAAGTCTTGTCGACCACCTCGGCTTCCGGCCGATCACCGCCCTGGCTATATTCCTCGTGCCATTGGCCGCGCTCGTCCTGATAGCTGATTTCCTCGTCATCACCCTCCACCTGCTGCTCGGCAGCAACGATGCGTGCAGCCTCAACCGCATCGGCATAGGAAGGGAAGGTTTCTGAATAAGCGCCGTTCATGCGGTAGGCGAAGCCTCCGTCATGCTCGACGATTTCATAGACCACTTTGGTCATGCATGTTCCTCCTGTTTCAGTAGGCGACATGGCAACCACAACCGCGTTTCAAGCATTGCATCCGACGGGAACACCACGGCATGAGCAGCATGTCCTGCAACACCACTATCCTACCAAAAGCACTCAAGCGCAAATCCTGCTTGATCTGATGGACGATACGTCACAGCCTGGGACTGGCACGGGGAAGGGAAATCGATGGCGGGTTCTATTCTGAAGCAGGAGCGCATGCTGCTCCTGGCAATACCGGCGACAATCGTCGCCTATATGGCCGAACATACAATATTCGAGGCGGGCAAAACGGCGTCTCTCATAGCCGCCATCGCACTCATCGGCATGATCATTCTGGTGTCCATGCGGGTTGCCCATCACGCCGAAATCCTTGCCGCCAAGGTCGGCGATCCCTATGGCACCATGATCCTGACACTGTCGGCAGTGGCGGTAGAGGTGCTGATCCTTGCCATCATCATGAGCGAATCCAGCTCGCCAACCCTGGTGCGCGACACGATCTATTCCGCCGTGATGATCGACATCAACGGCATTCTAGGTCTGGCCGCCCTGCTCGGCGGCCTGCGCCACGGCGAACAGCCCTATAATGACGATTCAGGCAAGACCTATGGCGTCATGATCCTGACTGCCATGGGTATCTCGATGATCGTGCCGGAATTCATTCCCGATGAAAGCTGGCATGTCTATTCCGCCTTCACCATCGTCGCAATGATCGCGCTTTATGCATTGTTCCTGAAAATGCAGGTCGGCCCGCACAGCTATTTCTTCAGCTACGCCTATCCCCGCAAGGCGCATCCGGCCGGTCAACCTTCCGACAGCCACGCAGAAGAGGAGGAGGAAGGCAGCGTCTCCCTCTCCATCGGCCTCATCATCGCCGGTGTGGTGCTGATCGGCGTGCTGGCGGAATTCATGGCGGCCTTCCTGAGTGAGAGCCTCGAAGGCACGAGCGCGCCACCGGCACTGATGGCGGTCGTGGTAGCGACGATCTCCGCCTCACCTGAAATCCTGACCGCCCTCCGGTCCGCATTGCGCAACCGCATGCAGGCCGTCGTCAATATTGCCATGGGCGCATCACTGTCGACAGTCATCCTCACCGTCCCGGTCATGGAAGGCATCGCGCTTTACACCGGCCAACCCTTCATCATGGCGATGACGCCGGTTCAGACCGTCATGGTCTTCATCACCCTCATCGCCGCCGCCATCAATCTCAATGACGGTGAAACCAACGCGATTGAGGGAATGACGCATTTCATCCTTTTCGCCACGTTCATCATGCTGCTGTTTCTCGGGCTTTAAAAACGAGCGTCGCGCCTGGACTTCCAGCATCCGACAAGGCGTCACCGAAACCTCTCCTCCGTCATCCTCGGGCTTGACCCGAGGATCCATCGCCCCGGGTTGTGGATCCTCGGGTCAAGCCCGAGGATGACGTGGAGTGTGCGAAGGGCCCCACCGAACAAAAAAAGCCCGGCATCGCTGCCGGGCTTCTTTCAAGATCACAACAACCGATCAGCGGCAATCAGCGCAGAAGCGCTGGATGCGCTTGCAGGCCTCTTCCAGCAGCGCTTCCGACGTGGCGTAGGAAATGCGGAAGTTCGGGCCAAGGCCGAAGGCCGATCCCTGCACGACGGCAACGCCTTCGGCTTCCAGAAGCTCGGAGACGAAATCCACATCCGACTCGATGACCTTGCCCGACGGCGCGGTCTTGCCGATCATGCCGGCGCAGGACGGATAGACGTAGAATGCGCCTTCCGGTGCCGGGCAATTGATGCCCTTGGCCTGGTTGAGCATGGAGACGACGAGGTCACGACGGCCTTCGAAGATTTTCTTGTTGGTCGGAATGAAATCCTGCGTGCCGTTCAGCGCTTCGACAGCCGCCCATTGCGCGATGGAGCTGGCGCCTGAGGTCTGCTGGCCCTGGATCATGTCCATGGCCTTGATCAGCGGCAGCGGGCCGGCGGCATAGCCGATACGCCAGCCGGTCATGGCATAGGCCTTGGAGACGCCATTCATCGTCAGCGTGCGGTCATAGAGCGAAGGCTCCACTTCGACCGGCGTGACGAATTTGAAATCGCCATAGGTCAGGTGCTCATACATGTCGTCGGTCAGCACCCAGACATGCGGATGCTTGACCAGCACGTCCGTCAGCGCCTTCAGCTCGTCATGCGAATAGGCAGCACCCGAGGGGTTGGACGGCGAGTTGAACACGAACCACTTGGTCTTCGGCGTGATCGCCTTTTCCAGCGCTTCCGGCTTCAGCTTGAAATTGTCTTCCAGAGTGGTGTCGACGAATACGGGCGTACCGCCGCAGATCGCCACCATTTCCGGATAGCTGACCCAGTAAGGCGCGGGAATGACGACTTCGTCACCCGGGTTGAGGGTGGCCATGAAGGCGTTGAAAAGGATCTGCTTGCCGCCCGTGCCGACAATCGTCTGCTCCGGCTTGTAGTCCAGGCCGTTTTCGCGCTTGAACTTGTCGGCAATGGCCTTGCGCAGTTCCGGAATACCGGAAACGGGCGTGTATTTCGTCTCGCCGCGCTTGATGGCCTCAATGGCCGCTTCCTTGATGTTTTCGGGCGTATCGAAATCCGGCTCGCCCGCGCCAAGGCTGATCACATCACGGCCCTTCGCTTTAAGCTCGCGGGCTTTCTGGGTAACAGCGATGGTGGCGGATGGCTTTACGCGGGAGAGAATGTCGGCAAGGAAGGCCATTTTTAATCGGTCCTGTTGTGGTTGACATCGGCAGAGGCAGAAAATCCCATCTTCTGCGGCATTTTCTATGTCGAAAGACAGACGCTCTTTCAAGGCCAAAAGCGGCATATGTGACATAGCGAAGAATTTAAAGCTTGCTTAACCCGGAAGTAACGCTTGATCCGCTACATTAGCGAGCCTAGGGATCGTGTCTCTATAGCTGGTTGAAAAATGGCGCCCAAAAGCATCTTTTCCAGTCTTGTCCGCGAGGTCGATGGCACATGGTCCACGGCCTATAGCCCCTTCAACCTGAAATCGGCCTTGCAGCCCATTTTCCGCCGAACGATGAGCGGTGCGCTCGACATCGATTCCTTCGAAGGTCTGGTACGACCCCACCGCAACGGCGAACCGGTGACGCCGGGTGAATTCTTCTCGCTGGTGGCGCCTGAAGATATCGAAAATATCGACAGCATCCTGCGCACCATCCACATCCTCAATACCGGCAGGCTCAATCGCTCCCGCGCCCGCATCTTCGTCAATTTCCATCCCGGCCTGTTCCAGACCCCGACCAAGATGCGGCAGGAGGTTGAACGCATGCGGCTGGCCGCCCACGAAGCCGGCATGACCGCAGACCGCATCGTCTGCGAAATCTCCGAGAAAAAGGCGTCCGACACCCAGATGGTCGCGGACTTCGCCTACCACATGCATGACATCGGCTTTCGCGTGGCGCTGGACGACTATGGCGCCGGCGATTCCGACATTGACCGGGTAAAACTCATCAAGCCGGACTATGTGAAATTCGAAGCGGGCTGGGTGCGTGATTTCATGCAGAATTCGGCGGGTGCCGCCCTTCTGCGCGTCATCGTCAGCCAGTTTCGCAACGATGGAATAGAGCCAGTCTTCGAAGGGCTGGAAACCAGCTGGCAGGTCGAGCTGTGCGAGGAACTGGGCGTCCTGCTGATGCAGGGTTACGTTCTGGCGAAACCCGAGCTCGCGCCGACAACATTCGACGCACGTTTTCCCGAACTCGGCAGCGAGTATTTTTCCCCTTCGCCGAGGGCGGACAGGAACGCGGCCGCACCGGCATTTTCCCGGGACGAACGCACGCCTGAAGCGCATCCGCTGCGCCAGACCCGGACCTTCGGAAAACGTGGCCTCTGACGCCATTGGCGGCGGCAACGGCCCCATAAGCGGCCTTGCCGCAATATCGCCACAATAAATACTCTGGAACGCCAGAATTCGGTCTCCAAGCCGTCCATTTCGAAGCCTCTTTTATCCTTCAGGAACAGGGACAAGAGGCAATCGCCATGTTTACCAACGATCGGACTTCCGTTGAAAGGTTAAGGGCGCAGAGAACGCTGTTCTCGCTCTGGATGGCGGTCGCGGCGTTTCTTGTCATTGTCACCATGGCAGCCGGCATTGCAACCTCGGCAAATGCAGCGTCTCAGGCGGTCGATACCCTGCACACATCCGCTATCCCGCAGGTGGCGACAACATCGCAGGCGGGTCCTCACATGCTGCTTATCATTCTGTCGGCCGCAGCCTTCATCGGCCTCGGCATAGGCGGCCTCACACTCACCCGGCGAAGCCTGAAGGATGAAGCCCGCCGCTTCAAATAGGCCGCCACCATAAAGGGTGGCATCGGCTCCCGCACCCGCTGTGGCCATCTCCCCTGACTTGCGGCATCGGCAGCTTGCTGCTAAAGCACCAGCGAAACCGTCGGATCGACATTTCAAAAAATCCCCGAATTTCCAAGGCCGTGACTGAATGATCTTCCGGCCCCTGCTGTGCTGGTGCCAATCATGACGCGTATTCAGGCCAATATGCTGCTTCTGCTCGCCGCAGCGATCTGGGGAGGTGGCTTTGTCGCCCAATCCTCCGCCATGGCCTCGATCGGCCCGTTCTGGTTCGTCGGCCTGCGTTTCGCCATTGCCGCCATCGCCGTTTTGCCATTTGCGATGATGGAAACCCGTTCGAAAAAATCGCCGCCGCGCCGCAGGGAGATTGGCAGCTTCATTCTCGTGGGCCTCGCCCTGTTTGGCGGCGCCACCACCCAGCAGGTCGGGCTTTTGACCACGACCGTCACTAATTCCAGCTTCCTGACCGGGCTCTACGTCATCTTCGTTCCGGTCATCGCCGTCGTCCTTTACCGGCGCCACCCCCACTGGATCGTCTGGCCCTGCGCCCTGATGATGCTGGGTGGCATTTTCCTGCTCTCCGGCGGCGCGTTCGAAACGCTGACGCGCGGCGATATTCTCAGCATCATCTGCGCCTTCTTCTGGGCGATCCAGATCACGCTCGCGGGCCGTTTCGTCTCCGAAAGCGAGCGGCCTCTGGCGCTTTCCTGCACCCAGTTTGCGGTTTGCTCCCTTTTGAGTTGCATGATCGGGGTGGTCTTCGAACCCATCAGCATGGCGTCCATCGAGGCATCGCTGGCGGAAATTCTCTATGTCGGCCTCGTTTCCTCCGGCCTCGCCTTTGTGCTGCAGGTCATCGGCCAGCGTTACACGACGGCGCCGCAGGCGGCGATATTCCTGTCCTCAGAGGCGCTTTTCGGCGCTTTGCTGGCCTCGGTTTTCCTGAAGGAAACCATTTCCAACGCAGGTTATGTCGGCTGCCTGATCATTTTCGTCGCCATATTGATCGTCGAACTGGTGCCGGAGCTGACGCGAAAGCGGCAAAAATCCATGGCTGGAACGGCCTGACGCCAAAAGAACGTATTTTTCTCATTCGCTGAAAAATCGAGGTTCGATATTCAAATTTTGCCGGGAAAACCAAAGGTGAACGGCAATTATTTCATCAACAATCGATTATGCGAAAAAAATATGCGATTCCACGCAGTAATTCTACCGCAGGTTTTTTATCTGACAAAAAGCCCGTGAAAACTTTTGCTTGCCAATTTTAAATAAACGCATCACTCTACCGCGGTTCGGGCAATTTGCGAGCATGGGAAGGCCTATAAATTTGCGCACTGGGGACGCTATAAACCTCGGGCGGTGGGACGAAAAACGTTGGATGAGAACGCCATTACTTCCCGCTGTGAAGGTCCTTTTTCTCAATAGTCAAGAACTGCCTGCCAACGCCCTCGCGGGGCAAAACTGTAATGCTGCCTGTAGCTGAACGCGGGCAGAGCGAAAAGGACCTGATGCATGGCCGAAACTGGCACCGTAAAATTCTTCAATACAGACAAAGGCTTCGGCTTCATCAAGCCAGACAATGGTGGCGCTGATATCTTTGTTCACATCTCTGCTGTACAGGCTTCCGGCCTGTCCGGACTTTCAGAAAATCAGAAAGTGAGCTTCGACACGGAACCGGATCGTCGCGGCAAGGGCCCGAAGGCAGTCAATCTGCAGATTGCTGGCTGACCCTAAAACGGCTTTCTTTTCTAGTTGAAGCCCGGCAGGAATGCCGGGTTTTTTTGCGCGCAGCCGACAGGCACCAAGATGCCGTAACTCAGATACCCTTGAGATAGGGATTGGCGCGCCTCTCCTCACCCAGCCGCCCGCCCGGCCCATGGCCGCAGATAAAACCGACATCATCGCCGAGCGGCAGCAGCTTGTCGCGAATGGATGCCATCAATTGCTCATGGTTTCCACCCGGCAGATCCGTGCGGCCGACCGATCCTGCAAACAGCACGTCACCGACATGGGCAAATTGCTGGTCGCGATTGTAATAGATGACGTGGCCCGGAGCGTGACCCGGGCAATGATAGACCTCGAACACATGATCGCCGAAGGAAACCTTGTCACCCTCTTTCAGCCATTGGTCCGGCAAAACATTGCGAAGGCCGCTGATGCCGTATTTTTCGGCCTGCGCCTCGACCCTCTCCAGCAGCGGCCGATCGTCCTCATGCGGACCGATTACCGGCAAGGAGAGCTTTTCGCGCAATTCATCGGCGCCGCCGGCATGGTCGAGATGCCCGTGCGTCAGCCAGATTTCCTTGAGGGTGATGCCGTTTTCGGAGACCACCTGAAGGATGACGTCCACGTCCCCGCCGGGATCAACCACGACCCCTTCCTTGGTATCCTGATCGAAGAGAATGGTGCAGTTCTGTTCGAACGGGGTGACCGGAATAATGCCCGCCTGCAACTTTCCCATTTCTCGCATCTCCTTGTCTGACAAATCCTGCTTCCTATAGCCTGCGGCTGGTTTCGGCACAATGGCGACGGAAACCCATTGCTTTCCAGCAGCCTTTATCTCTCTGAAAATATCTATATAATTCAATTATATACCGGAAATTCCCAGGATGCTTTGATGAGTTTCCGACGAAAAATGTGGAACGCGCGAGTGGCTTCGACGTTGTAGCTCCAGTCTTAAAAGGAGTGAGACACATGGACAAGACGCTTAAAATGCTCATGGCTGGCGGCGCTTTCGCCCTCATGGCCGGTTATGCAAACGCCGCCATGGTCGCCACCACCGCATCGGATATTTCCGTTCGCTCAGGCCCGGGTGAAGACTATCCCGAACTCGGCCTTGCCACCCGTGGCAGCAATGCGGTTCTGGACGGCTGCATGGAAGGCAGCAGCTGGTGCCGCATCGAAGTCAACGGCCTGCGCGGCTGGGCCCATGCCGATTATCTGAATGTCATGTATGAGGGCTCGCCCGTCGTTCTCGAACAGCGCCGCTCGGAACTCAGCGTGCCGGTCGTGACATATGAGAAAACCTCGAGCGTGCAGGCGGAACCTAATCCCGGCGACCCGAACCTCGGCCGTGTTGGCGATGTGGACATTACCCCGCCCGAAGCCGTCATCACCTATATGGACGAGCACCCTGCGGACACCGTCACCTTCGATGGCGACGTCGTCGTCGGCACGACCCTGCCCTCCGACACCCGCCTGGTCGAAGTCCCCGACTACCAGTATCGTTATGTCCGGGTGAACGACGTGCCGGTTCTGGTCGAACCATCGACGCACCGGATCGTCTACGTCTATCAGTAGAACCGGCCGGCATTCACGAAGCCGGATAGATGGTATCCAACCAATGAAGAGCGCGGGCTTTCCGCGCTCTTTTCTATTTCCGGTAGGCCGCTCAGGATTCCAGTTGCACCTGCACCCGCAGCATATTATCCACCGCAACAGAAAATGATCGGCGGCATTCTCCCGAGCGGACGCATTTTCGGCTATGTTTACAGAATATTGGCGCATCGACGCATGTCAGCCGCAGAATATGAAGGAACCGCAGTGCCACCGCAATCGCTCAAAACCGCAGCCACTAGGCAGACACCGGCACTCCCGAAGGTTGACGACGGCAAGATTGACTTCGACACGATCGAGGCGCTGTTCTTCGCCTATCGCGATTTCGTCTCCGATCCCGACGTCATTCTGTCGAAACTGGAATATGGCCGGGCGCATCACCGGGTGGTCTATTTCGTCAGCAGACAGCCCGGCATGACGGTGGCGGATTTGCTCGACACACTGCAGATCACCAAGCAAAGCCTTGCCCGCGTGCTGAAACAACTGATCGACGACGGTTACATCCGCCAGATGGCAGGCCCGGAAGACCGTCGCCAGCGCAGGCTCTATCCGACGCTGACGGGCCGCGAACTGGCTCTGGCGCTGAGCGAGCCGCAATCGCGCCGCATCGACCGGGCGCTGGAAGGGCTTGGACCCGAGGCCCGCGCCTGCGTGCGCAAGTTCCTGGCGCAGATGCGAAGCCCGGTACCAGGGGAAGGCGATTGACAATGGCGACAGCACAGACAAAACGCCCGCCGGCTGATGACGACGCCGCTCACCTCCTGATCGTCGATGACGACGCCCGCATCCGCGATCTCCTGCAGCGCTTTCTCGGCGACAAGGGATACCGCATCTCCGTGGCCGCGGATGCGGCCGAAGCCCGGCGCAAGATGATGGGCATCCGTTTCGACCTCCTCATCCTCGATGTGATGATGCCGGGGGAAAACGGGCTGTCACTCACCCGCTCGCTGAACGAAAACAAATCCGTGCCCGTCATTCTTCTGACAGCCCGCTCGGAAGCGGATTCCCGCATCGCGGGATTGGAGGCAGGCGCGGATGATTATCTCGCCAAGCCCTTCGATCCCCGTGAACTGGTCCTGCGCATCAACAACATCCTGCGGCGCAACACTTCGCCCGATACGCCCAAGATCGAACAGATCATGTTCGGCCCCTACAGCTTCTCCATTCCCAAAAAGGAATTGCGGCGTGGCCCGGAAACCATCCGCCTGACGGACCGCGAACAGGAGATCATGCTGCTTTTTGCGCTCCGCGCCGGTGACACCATTCCACGGCACGAACTGGTCGAGGCGGAGTCGGAAGTGGGTGAAAGAACCATCGACGTGCAGATCAACCGTCTTCGCCGCAAGATCGAGGACGACCCTGCAAACCCGGTCTATCTGCAAACTGTGCGCGGCATCGGCTACCGCCTGAGCGTGGACTGACGAGCACCAAACGAAAGGCGGGCTGACGGCATGGCGAGCCTCGATTTTCTCAGCACGGTCAGGAAAAGCGGCATAGCGAAAGCGTGGCGCCTGTCCGGCAGATGGCTGCGTCATTGGCTGCCGACCGGGCTTTACACGCGTTCGCTGCTGATCATCATCCTGCCAATGATCCTGCTTCAGGCCGTGGTCGCCGCCGTCTTCATGGAGCGTCACTGGCAGCTTGTGACGGAACGTCTCTCCGCCGCGGTGACGCGCGATATCGCCGCGATCATCGAGCTTCTGCAAACCGATCCGGAAGAAGACGATTATCAGCGCGTCATCCGCATCGCCCGCGAAAGACTGGATCTCAGCGTCTATATCGAGCCGAAGGCGGATCTGCCGGCTCCGAGACCCGAGCCGCTGTTTTCCATCCTGGACACGATCCTCGCCAATCAACTGACCCAGCAGATCGGCAGACCGTTCTGGATCGATACCTATGGCAACGGTTCGCTGGTCGAGATCCGCGTCCAGCTGGAAGACAAGACCCTGCGCGTCTTTACCAGCCGCAGTGCTGCCTATGCCTCCAACACCCATATCTTCCTCGTCTGGATGGTCGGCGCATCGCTGGTCCTGATTGCCATTTCCATCCTGTTCCTGCGCGGGCAGATCAAGCCCATCGAAGCGCTGGCCAAAGCGGCCGAGAATTTCGGCAGGGGCCAGAAGGTCAGCGCCTATTCACCGCGCGGCGCAGACGAGGTCCGGCGGGCGGGCCTTGCCTTCATATTGATGCGTGAACGCATCGAGCGGCAGATGGAACAGCGAACGGCGATGCTGAACGGCGTCAGCCATGACCTGCGCACCATCCTCACCCGTTTCAAGCTGCAACTGGCTTTGGCAGGCGATAATCCCGACCTCGAGGGCCTCGACAAGGATGTCGAGGACATGCAGTCGATGCTGGAGGCCTATCTCACCTTTGCCCGTACAGATGTCGAGGAGGATGTCGGCACGCTCGAACTTCCGGCGCTTCTGGAAAAGATCGGCCATGATTTCGAGCTTCACGGCAAGAAATTCAGCTACGAGCTTTACAACGTCGAAAACATCATCGCGCGGCCGAATGCTCTCTCCCGCCTTGTCGCCAATCTGGCGGAGAATGCACGGCGTTACGCCAGCAATCTCCATATCGACATACGCAGGGCGCCGCGCTCGATCATCATGACCTTCGATGATGATGGGCCGGGCATTCCGGAAGCGTCACGGGAGGATGTGTTCAAGCCGTTCTTCCGGCTGGATGAAGCACGCAACCTCAATGCCTCGGGAACGGGACTTGGCCTCTCCATCGTGCGCGACATCGCCCGCGGCCATGGCGGCGACGTGTCGCTGGATGAAAGCCCGATGGGCGGATTGCGGGTAATCGTCAAAATCCCGGCGTAGAGAAGCGAAGCAAAACGCTCACGCGGTTTACCTCTTTGCCCATTTTCGTCACTCCGGTTCAAGGCCGGAATGGCCGAAGAAAACATCCCTTCCGCGTAATATCTGTGTTGCGTGCTATTGTGCTGTCTCAGCACATTTTCTCGCCGTTCGGCACCGGCTGCTCGACGGCGGCAAGAACGATGTCGCCATTGCCATCGGCAAAACCCAGCGTCAAAACCTCTGAGCGGAACGGGCCGATCTGGCGTGGCGGAAAATTCACCACGCCCAGCACCTGCCGGCCAATCAGGCTTTCCGGCGTATAATGCACCGTGATCTGCGCGGAAGATTTCTTGATGCCGATTTCCGGCCCGAAATCGATCTTCACCTTGATCGCCGGCTTGCGCGCTTCGGGAAAAGGCTCTGCCTCGACGATTGTGCCGACACGAATATCGACCTTCTCGAAATCGGCATAGGAAATTTCACCGCTCATGCCCTGCCCTTCAACCCGCCAGTTCTTCAGCGCGTGTTTTTGCGGCAGCAACAGCCTTGTCGAACAAGGGCTGCATGCCGTCTTCGGCCATCAGCACGGAAAGCGCCGCCGCCGTGGTGCCGCCCGGTGACGTCACGTTCTGGCGCAGCCGCGCGGCCTCATCGGAAGACTGGTGCAGCAGTTCGCCCGCACCGGCCACGGTTTCGCGCGCCAGACGCATGGCCACATCCGCCGGCAGACCAGCCTTGCGACCGGCTTCCGCCATGCATTCCACCAGATAGAATACATAGGCAGGGCCGCTTCCTGAAACGGCCGTCACCGCGTCGATATCGCCTTCGGTTTCCACCCATTCGACCGGACCGCTGACCTTCAGCAATCCATCCACCACGATTTTAAGCTCCGGCGTCACCAGTTCGTTCGCATAGGCCCCGGTCACACCGCGACCGACCATGGCCGGCGTGTTGGGCATGGCCCGCACGGCGGCAACCGGGCCGAAATGCGCGACGAAAGTACCGATTGTGGTACCGGCTGCGATCGACACGACGACCGTATCCGGCCCCAACAGAGGTTTCAGAGACGGCAGCACGGCGTCCATCATCTGCGGCTTTACGGCCACGAACAGAATGCCGGCCTTGACGCCCTCAGGCACGCTTTCCTTATGGGTGGCACCGGCTTCAGCAATCGTCGTCCGCATGGCGTCGGAAGGGCGCGGATCGATGACGATGACCTGGGACCCTGGCACACCCTTTTTCAGCCAGCCCGAAAGCAGAGCGCCGCCCATATTGCCCGCGCCGACGAGGACAAGCGGACCGGAAGCCTTGTACACCATCTTCAAGCTTCTCCGACGGTCTCGAACATGACCGCTTCGATTGCACTTTTCGCATCCAGCCCCGACCAGACGACGAACTGGAATGCCTGGTAATATTGTTCGCAAGCCTCCAGCGCGCTGGAAAGCAACACTTCAACCTGCTGATTGTTCGGTTCAGCGCCGCCTGCCAGAAGCAGGGACTGGCGGAAGATCACGACGTCTTCCTGCCGCCACAGATCGAAATGACCCATCAAAACCTGACCATTGACCTGCGACAGCAGGCGAATGACTTCGTTGACGCGCTGATCGGGTACCTTGATGTCGAAGGCGCAGGCAAGATGCAGCGCCTCGAATTCCTCCATCCAGGAGAAGGAAACGTGGTAATCGGCCCAGTGACCAGCCACCGTCATGGCGATCTCGTCTTCGCCGGAACGCTCGAACGACCAGTCGTTCGAGGCGGCGACAATCTCGATCATGTCCACGGGATTGGACTGACGCTCAATTTCAAATTCCATCAGGCTCATGCGGCACCTTCTCAGCCAGTACTGAATGTTCTGTTTTGAACGCCGGGCACAAAACGCACACACAAACCGGATTCAACACTTGAGACGATTGCCCGACACCATAAGAGTTACACATTCACCCTGTCTGGAGCTTACCAGGTTCGTTTCGAATCATCATTTAAAATCAGTGTATAATGGCCGAGTCCTGCTGCCACCCCTCGGTCGCCATTTTTGCTTTTTGAGCAGTGGATATCTTCTCCCCCATCACCTCAGGCGAGATACATAAGCGACTCTGGCAATTGCGTTTTTTGGAAGTGTCCACAGGCCTCAAAAAATTCGCGGGCGCAGGCATATTTGGACAACCGGGAACCATTCCGGGTTGCATCACTCCACAAACAAAAAGTCCCGGAATCGCAGGCGATCCGGGACCCATCAGGAAAACGCGCTTAAAAAATCAGTCGTTAGTGGCAGAAAGCTTTGCTTCCAGAGCCTCGATGCGCGCACGCAGCGCGTCGTTTTCGTCACGCGCCTTGATGGCCATTTCGCGCACCGCGTCGAATTCCTCGCGCCGCACCACATCCAGACTGTTCAGCCAGCGGTCTGCCTGCGCATGGAAGGCGGCCTCCGCTTCCTTGCGCACGCCCTGCGCCGCGCCTGCCGCATCGGTCATCAGCTTTGCGAATTCATCCAGAAAACGATTGGTGCCTGTCGTGCTCATGGCGCTGTTCCTTCGTCGGTTCAGGGAGCATTCCGCTCCCCGCTGTTGATGCCTTTCAGGTAGGCACTCGACAGCCGCCTTGCAAGCGAAATCGAAAAATGACGGCCTTTCGGCAGGGGCTCGGGCATTGCAATCCGCTCACGAAGATTAGCCTTGACCACCGCCTCGGCAATCGCCATTTTCCTTGGCGTCAGGGAGACCGGTGAGCATCATCGCCCGGCCCCTTGAGGCAATGGATCATTCTGTTGTCCGCCCAGCAACGATGACGGAATATACGGATTGATAGCCGCTCCCACCCAACTTGCCATCATGCCATTTCCCAATATCGACCCGGTCGCCCTCTCCATCGGGCCTCTGGCGATCCATTGGTATGGCATTGCCTATGTCGCCGGCATCATGCTCGGCTGGTTTTATGCCCGCCGCCTTGCCCGTACGGATCGCCTCTGGCCAAATGATACCTCGCCCATCTCCGCGCAGCATCTTGACGACTTCATCCTGTGGGCAGCCGGCGGCATCGTGCTCGGCGGGCGCATCGGCTATATCCTGTTTTACGATCTTGGCGCCGTCGCCGCCAATCCCATAAGGGCGCTGGAGATATGGAACGGCGGCATGTCGTTCCATGGCGGCCTCATCGGCACGACCATCGCCATGATCCTCTTTGCCCGCAGGAACGGCATCCCGGTCTGGAGCATGTTCGACGTCATCGCCGCCGTCGCGCCCATCGGCCTGCTGTTCGGCCGCATCGCGAATTTCATCAATGGCGAATTGTGGGGCCGCATCGCCGACGTTCCGTGGGCGGTCGTATTCCCGACCGGTGGCCCGTTTGCCCGGCACCCGAGCCAGCTTTACGAAGCCGCCCTCGAAGGCCTCGTGCTTGTCGTCATTCTGGCAATCGCCATCTACGCCTTCAGGGCGCTGAAGACACCCGGCATCGTCACCGGCATCTTCGTCTGCGGTTACGCGCTGTCGCGCATCTTCGTGGAATTCTTCCGCGAGCCGGATGCCCAGATCGGTTATCTGGCCGGCAACTGGCTGACCATGGGCATGGTGCTTTCCACGCCGATGTTCCTTCTGGGCCTCTGGGCAGTCCTGCGTGCGCGCCGCGCGACAAAAAGCGCCTAAGCGGTATGGCCTGCCATGACGACACCGCTTGCGCAACGTATCAAATCCCTTATCCGGCTCAACGGTCCGCTCAGCGTCACCGATTACTTCTCGCTTTGCCTCGCTGATCCCGAACACGGTTATTACAAGAGCCGCGAACCCTTCGGGCGCTCAGGTGATTTCATCACCGCGCCGGAGGTCAGCCAGCTTTTTGGCGAGATGCTCGGCGTTTTCGTGGTTCATGCCTGGCAGCGGCATGGTGCGCCCGCAGAGGCCCAACTGGTGGAAATCGGCCCCGGTCGCGGCACGATGATGTCCGACATGCTGCGCGTCATCCGCCGCATAGCACCGCCGCTTTACGAGACGATGCAGGTGCATCTGGTGGAGACCAGCCCTCGCCTTTCCGCCATCCAGAAGGAAACGCTTACCGCCCACGCCGACCGGCTGACATGGTATGAAAGCTTCGACGATGTGCCGGAAGGCTTCCTGCTCGTTGTCGCCAACGAGCTTTTCGACGCCATACCCATCCGGCAATTCGTCAGGACGCCGCAGGGTTTTCGCGAACGCATCGTCAGCCTCGATGTTAATGACGAACTCGTCTTCTCGACAGGCCTCGCCGGCATCGATCCGACGCTGCTGCCGCCTCTGCCCGAACGGCAGCCGGTCGGTACCATATTCGAAATCTCTCCCGCCCGCGAAGCCGTCATGACGGCGATCTGCCAGCGCCTGTCGATCCATGGCGGCACGGCGCTCGCCATCGATTACGGCCATCTGGTCGCCGGATTTGGTAACACATTGCAGGCCATGCGCGACCATGCCTTTGATCCGCCACTTGCCCATCCGGGGCAAGCGGATCTCACCAGCCATGTCGATTTCGAAAGCCTCGTCAGAACTGCCGAGGCAACCGGTGTGCATGTCAATGGCACCTTGAGACAGGGCGACTTTCTTTATGGACTCGGCCTCAAGGAGCGGGCAGCGGCGCTTGCCGCAAAGGCGACGCCCGACCAGACTCTTGAAATCGCTGAAGCCGTAAACCGTCTCGCCGGAGAAGGCGCCGGCAAGATGGGGAACTTTTCAAGGTCATCGCCGTTTCAAGTCCCGCGCTCCATCTCCTGCCGTTTCGCGCGGTGGATTGACAGCGCAATAACCTCTGGGCCAACATCGCCGCGACACACGAAGCAGGCACACTGCATCACACGCGCCGCGCAACGAAGCGGCAACAGGAAACATCTCGCTTGACCCATCCCACTGGCCAACGGCGATATTCTCCAAGGAACTCCCGCATCATGCAGAACGACACCTTGCCGCTCCCGATCCAGAGCCCCCTGCTCGCCGCCTTCAGCGAAAACCGCGTCCGTCACGGTTTTTTCACCCGGCAGGGCGGCGTCTCGGAAGGTCTCTATCAGGGTCTCAATGTCGGCCTCGGCTCCCATGACGAGCCGGAGCTGGTGCAGGAAAACCGCCGGCGCGTCACGCAATGGTTCGGCCTGTCCCCGGAACGTCTCGCGACCGTGCATCAGGTCCATTCCCCGGATGTCCTGGTGGTCGATGAAAGCTATGACGGCAGCCGCCCGCAGGCCGATGCGATGGTGACGTCGACGCCGGGCTTCGTACTCGGCGTGCTGAGCGCCGATTGTGGCCCGATCCTCTTTGCCGATGCGGAAGCCGGCGTCGTGGGCGCCGCCCATGCCGGCTGGAAGGGCGCCCTCTTCGGCGTGCTCGAAAACACCATCGAGACCATGGTAAAACTGGGCGCCAACCGCGACCGCATCGCCGCATCGCTGGGTCCTTCCATCAGCCAAGCCAATTACGAGGTCGGACCGGAATATATGGCCCGCTTCACCGATTTCGATCCCGCCTATGCTGCCTACTTCACCGCCTCGGAAAAAGACGGCCACGCACTGTTCGACCTCAAGCAGTTTACAATTGACCGTCTGGTCAAGACGGGTGTGCGGGCGGAAAATCTCGGCCTCTGCACTTATCCAGATGAAGACCGTTTCTATTCCTACCGCCGCACGACCCACCGGGCCGAGCCCGATTACGGGCGGCAGATTTCCGCAATCGCAATTCTGGAGGACTAAATGGCCCTGCACTTCGAGCTCTCGGAATTCGATGCCCGCCGCGAACGGCTGATTGCGAAGATGGCGGAGGAGAAGCTGGACGCCGTGCTGCTTTTCGCACAGGAAAGCATGTACTGGCTGACCGGTTACGACACTTTCGGCTACTGCTTCTTCCAGACGCTGGTGGTCAAGTCGGACGGTTCGATGACGCTTCTGACCCGTTCGGCGGATCTGCGCCAGGCGCGCAATACATCTACCATCGAAAATATTCTCGTCTGGGTCGACCGGCCCAATGCCGATCCCACGCTCGATCTCAAAAACCTCCTGAGCGATCTTGACCTGCTAGGTGCCAAGATCGGCGTGGAATACGACACCCACGGCATGACCGGGCGCGTCGCCCGCCTGCTGGACAACCAGCTTGCCAGCTTCTGCCAGATGATCGACGCCTCCTATCTGGTCAGCACGCTTCGGCTGGTTAAAAGCCCCGCCGAGATCGCCCATGCCAGGAGAGCCGGCCAATTGGCCGATGAGGCACTGGATGCGGCGCTGGAACTCATCAAGCCGGGTGCGGATGAGGCCGCTATCCTTGCAGCGATGCAGGGCGCGGTTCTGGCGGGCGGCGGCGATTATCCCGCCAATGAATTCATCATCGGCTCCGGGGCCGACGCGCTGCTGTGCCGTTACAAGGCCGGACGACGCAGGCTCGACGACAAGGATCAGCTGACGCTGGAATGGGCGGGTGTAAGCGCCCATTACCATGCCGCCATGATGCGCACCGTGGTGATCGGCGAACAGGATTTCCGGCAGAAGGAGCTTTACAGCGCCTGCCTGCAAAACCTCACCGCCATCGAGGACGTATTGCAGCCGGGCAAGACCTTCGGCGACGTCTTCGACGTGCATGCCCGTGTCATGGATGAACGCGGGCTGACCCGCCACCGGCTGAATTCCTGCGGTTATTCGCTTGGCGCACGTTTTTCCCCGTCCTGGATGGAGCACCAGATGTTCCACGCCGGTAATCCGCAGGAGATAACCAGCGACATGACGCTGTTCGTGCACATGATCGTGATGGATTCCGATTCAGGCACCGCCATGACGCTCGGCCAGACCTATCTGACAACGGACGGCGCTCC
This sequence comes from Rhizobium oryzihabitans, assembly GCF_010669145.1. Classification (NCBI taxonomy): domain Bacteria; kingdom Pseudomonadati; phylum Pseudomonadota; class Alphaproteobacteria; order Hyphomicrobiales; family Rhizobiaceae; genus Rhizobium; species Rhizobium oryzihabitans. Next base: position 2,956,336 of record NZ_CP048632.1, on the reverse strand, counting down.
GGAGCCGCTCTCGCGTCATAGCCTCGATCTTCTCACAGCTTAAATTGCCACCGGGTTTGACAGAGCGGGAAAACCGGCCCTACATTGCCGCCACCTTGGGCAAGAAGGAGCGGAACATGAGAGGGAACGTCGCATGAGCCGGACAGGGCTCACCCCCTTTTTTCCAGCCCTCGTCGTTCCGGCGCTGGTGCTGGCCCTGTCGGCCTGTAACACGACTGAAGCGCTGACGCCGCAGGTGGATGTCGGCCACAATGGCTCACAATCGAGCCCGGTGACGCAGGGCGATCTCGACCAGATGGCCGCCGCCGCCGACCGCGCGCCTGTGGGCGCTCCGGCAACAGCCTCGTCCGTGCCTGCTTATGCGCCGCAGAACTCCCTGCAGGCGCAGGCACAGGCGCTTTCCAACGGCAACCAATATGGCGAGCCTCTCGGCCAAGGCCAGCCACCCGCCCAATCCCTGCCTGCCAGCCAGCCACAGCCGGCACAGCAGACGGCGGCTCTTGCCCCCGCCACTTCCGGCAACACCATCCGCTTCCTGCCGATCATCGGCGCGCCCGTTCAGGCCGTCACGCCGCTTTCGCGCCAGCTGGGCGCCGAGGCACGGGCAAAGGGGCTGACCATCCGCGCTTCAAACGACAATTCGGCTGAAAACATTCTGAAGGGATATTTCTCCGCCTTCGCCGATGGCAGCAAGGTCAATGTCATCTATGTCTGGGATGTGCTGGATGCCAATGGTGTCAGGCTTCACCGCCTGCAGGGGCAGGAAACGGTAGCAGCCAAAGGCAGCGATCCATGGGCCGCCGTGACCGACAGGGTCATGCAGGATATCGCGGCAAAAACACTCAACGACTATACGTCATGGAAGCAGTCTCAACGCGGATGAGGTGAAACGACGGGAGAAGTCACAGAGATTTCACGAAAATCATTGCGAAAGCGCGGAGTCCTCTTGCAATCGGAAGCAACAGCGCTATTAAGGCGCGCATGGCAACAAGGCGTATCCGGCAAAGGCTTTTCGGCCGGATGTTCCTCCCCTTGAACGACGCTTGGTTACGGCAAACACTTTTCCGTGGCGCAAGGCGATGGCATGGAAACAGGCGGCCGCAATGAAGGTTTTCGCAGGCAATTCGAACCGGCACCTTGCCGAAGCGATCTGCAAGTATCTCAACGTTCCCTTGGGAAATGCCACCGTAAAGCGGTTTGCTGACCAGGAAATTTTCGTAGAAATCAGTGAAAACGTGCGCGGCGAGGACGTTTTTCTCGTCCAGTCCACATCGTTTCCGGCAAACGATCATCTGATGGAACTGCTCATCATGATCGATGCCATGCGCCGCTCCTCGGCAAAGCGCATCACGGCGGTGCTTCCCTATTTCGGATACGCCCGCCAGGACCGCAAGGCCGGCCCCCGCACACCGATTTCCGCCAAACTCGTTGCCAATCTGATTACCGAAGCCGGTGCCGACCGCGTTCTCACCCTTGATCTCCATGCCGGCCAGATTCAGGGTTTCTTCGATATCCCCACCGACAACCTCTTCGCAGCGCCCATCCTGGCCCGCGATGTGAAGGACCACTACGACACCAACAACGTCATGGTCGTTTCACCCGATGTCGGCGGCGTTGTCCGCGCCCGTGCGCTGGCCAAGCGCCTCGACTGTCTGCTGGCCATCGTCGACAAGCGCCGTGACCGTCCGGGCGAATCCGAAGTCATGAACGTCATCGGCGACGTTTCCGGCAAGGATTGCATTCTCATCGACGACATCGTCGATTCCGGCGGTACGCTCTGCAATGCGGCGGAAGCACTTCTCAAGAAGGGCGCCACCAGCGTCACCGCCTACATCACCCACGGCGTGCTTTCCGGCGGCGCAGTTGCCCGCGTGGCCTCCTCGAAGCTGCGCGAACTCGTCATCACCGACAGCATCCAGCCCACCACTGCCGTCCAGTCCGCGCATAATATCCGCGTGGTCAGCACCGCAGGTCTGCTCGGCGAAGCGATCAACCGTACCGCGCAGGAACAGTCCGTTTCCGGCCTGTTCGACTGAAGCAGCGTTTCTCTCGCGCATCTGCAAAATCACTGCATCCGCACCGTCACCCCGGATTTAATCCGGGGTTCAGCGCGATCAAGTCCTTGATCGCAAAAGACTGGTTTCTCGCGGCTCAGACACGCCATGGCTAAATGCCGGTTCAAGACCGGCGTGACGAGAAGAGAGCCTACCAACTTTACCAGCAATCTCGGCCCCCGCAGAGATCGCACAATTCATTACGCACCGCTCAGGACGATGCCGTACCCGCATCCGGTGGCCGTTGCAGGCGTGTGGCGGCAGCCTTGATTTTCGGCCACCAGCGCCGGGCGCGGGCACGCACGGCATGGCTGCCATTGCGCCACAGGCTGATCGCATCGGCCGTGACCGCATCGCCGGTAAACACCTGGCGGTGACGGGAGATCGCCAGCGCCTTGTAAAGAAACAGCGTCGTCAGGGCGGAAAACAGAACCGACATTACCACATCGCTGAGGAAATGCCCGCCGGCCGCGATACGCAAGCCGGACATGAGGATGATGGCGCCAGCAGCGCTACCGCCCATGACGACACGCCCGCGCCATTGCAGGCGGTGCCAGAGAAGCACGCAGAGCGGCAGGAAAAAACTCGCGATGAGCGCGGTTTCGCCTGAAGAAAACGAACAGTTCGAATAACACTGCGTGCTGAACTGGAAAGGCGGCGTGAAAAGCTGCTGCCCGCCGAAATCGCTGACGCTGAATGGCCTCGCGCGGCCGATATTGGCTTTCAACACCCCGTTCACCAGCAGTCCGGCGCAGAGAACCACAGGCCCGCAGAGGAACGCCCAGACGCGCCAGCCCGTGCGCTGCAAGGAGCCCAGCCAGATGTTGCCGATAAAGACGATGAAGGCAAGCAGAGTGGCCAGTTCCGTCAACTCGCGCAATGTGTCGCGCAGCCATTCGGGAAGCGGCTCCCGGCCCGACCACAAACGCCCCTCGGGGGAAAAGAACAGCGAGGAAACCCAGAGATCGACGGAGGGGAAGGTCGCAAACAGGATGACGAGCGCCAATGTGGCGAATGTCACCCAGATCGTGATCCGCATATGCGCAAGATCATTGTCCATTGGCGACCCCCGGAATGCATTGCGGCGGCAGGCGCCAGATCCCGATTTCCCTGCCCTCCAGAAAGCCCGGCCCGGCGACCCAGCGGGAAAGCGGCGTTTCGCCGGCAAGGCAGGACGGCAGGGCATCCGCAATTGCCAGATACACCGGGTTTTTCGCCTCGCCTGATTTGAGCGGATAAAGAAGCGCATAGTGGCTGGAAGGAACACCGGTTTCCGGCAGCGCCCGAAGCAAGACCTGCTTCTCGTCGCGCAGCTGATAAAAAAGCTCGGCCAGAATGGAACGATCGGAAGCGACGATGGCATCTGCACCGGCTTCCTGCGCCCGCGCAAAGCCTGTCGACACCAGCTCCGAGCGGCCAAGATAACGCTTCATCGCCAACTCGCCGCTCGGCAGACGCAGTTCCGTTCCGGCAATCGTCATCATGGGCAGGGCGATGGCAACGATGCCGCCGAGCACAAGGGTGGAAACGGTGAGCCAGCGCCGGGATGCCAGCACCGGCACCGCCAGAAGCACGCCCGCCGCATAGGCTCCCACCGCCCAATTGGCGAGTGCCCGCGACATCAGCCCCTGCGCCGTGATCAGCAGCACGATCGGTACCGACAGCGCGACCAGAGCCCGGGCTTCGGCGGTTTTCGCACGGAACGTCGCGATGATCATGGCGACAAAAACGAAAGGCCCGACAACGCCCGCCTGCGAGAAGAAAAACTCGAGCGCCGGACCGATTTTCAGCTGGACACCATGCCAATTCGCATTATCGGCCGTGTGCCGGGCCGTCATGAAATCATGCGCCGCGTTCCACCACAGATTGGGAGCAATGACGGCGGCACAGACCACGAGGGCGATCGCGGCGTCATGCAGGCGGATGCGCCAGCCGACGCAAAGCCAGCCGGCGGCGATGAAGCAGGGCAGAAAATAGATCATCGCATATTTCGACATCAGCCCGAGGCCGAAACAGAGACCGAGCGCAACGCTCCATAGCACCGCCGCCTTGCCTTCGGCGCGTGCAAGCGCCAGCTTGCGCACTGAGATCATCGAGAGCGCGATGAACATCATCATCGGCGTATCGGTGGAGATCAGCAGGCTCCCAAGCGACACGGCCGGCAACGTCAGATAGATGACGGCGGCCAGTGCGGCGAGCCTGCTATCATAGATCATGCGCCCGAGAGCAAGGATCGCCACCGCTGCTGCGCCATGCACCACGGGTGCTGCCAGCCGCACCTGAAAGGTGCCCTCGCCGCCGCCCAGAATGCTGGCGGCGCGAATGAGCCAGCCGATCAGCGGCGGTTTGGAATAGGCGCCGAAGGCCATCTCCCGGCCCCATAGCCAATATTGCGCCTCATCGACGAAAAGATCGGTTCGGTTGAAGGCAAGCCCAAGGATGCGCAGCAGCGTCACAAGCACGATTGCCGCAAGCGCAAGTGTCATCCACTGGCGCTGCTCGCTTGCCTGCACATGGGGCAACGCCGCCGCATCATGCATGCTGGCGGCGTTCTGCATGGATCAACCAGAGATTACGGGCATAGATGAAGAGGCCGGACGCCTGCCCCATGACGAAAACCGGGTCTCGGCGCCAGATGGCATAGGACAGGAGTACCAGCCCGCCGAGAACAGAGAAATACCAGAAGGCCACCGGTATGACCGAACGGTTCGCCCGTTCCGACGAAATCCATTGAACCAGAAAACGCATGGTGAACAGCATCTGGCCCATGAAGCCGATGCAGACCCAGAGAAATTCCTTCCAGCTGTCGACATGCAGCATGGACCATAAGGCCGGTGTATTCACGGCGATGTCTCCGTTTTGAAGGTTTCAGCCCAGCTTGCCCGCTTGCGCCGGCGCAACAGCCAGGCAACGCCGATCAGATCGTGGATGCCGACAAGCGCGCGGCCGATATTGGTGTAATGGGAATTGCCATGCAGGCGCGCCCGATGCGTGACGTCGACATGGGCGACCTGCCAGCCGTCGCGGTTGAACAGCGCCGGAAAATAGCGGTGGTGATGATCGAAATAGGGCAAGGCGAGATAGGCGTCGCGGCGGAAGGCCTTGAGGCCGCAGCCGGTGTCCCGCGTGCCGTCCTTCAATATCCGCGCCCTCAAGCCGTTGGCGAAGCGGGAGGAAAGGCGCTTTCCAAGCGTATCGCGCCGGCCGACGCGCTGGCCGGCCACCAGCCCGAGCCGGCTCGGGGCAATGGCGGTAAGAAGGGGTGCGAGAAGTGCCGGCAGATTGTCCGGCGGGTTCTGACCGTCTCCATCAAGCATGCAGATGATCGGTGCACGCGCCGCCTGCACACCGCTATGGATTGCCGCCGATTGCCCGCCCTGACGGTCGTGCCGCACCAGCCGCAGCATGGGATAACGCCCGCCAAGTGAAAGTGCGACATCCGCCGTACGGTCGGAGGAGGCGTCGTCCACCACGATGATCTCAAACCGGCCAACGGGCTGACAGGCCGCAACGATCTCCGCGACAAGCGTTTCGACGCTCGCTTCTTCATTGTGCATGGGCACGACAACGGCGAAATCCGGGGTCGATCTCACAGGGGCTCCGTCATATCCGTCTGCGCGTGTGCCGCAAACATCGTCGATAGTGGCAGGAGAAGGAGCGCGAAAAGCTTGCATGAATATGAACAGCCGTTGAACTTCGCACGGTATGCGCCCGTTCTATTGCAGTTTTATTACGGTTTACTGTGCGGCAGCGAGGGGCGATTTTCTCGCGGTATGCGGGAAATAATCATACAATTCTCAAGCGCTTTAACGCGACCGTAAACAATTGTTGCGACCCTGCGGCCACGTTTTTTTGGGGGGAGGAAACAGGATGCCGGGTGTAAATCCGACTGCTGTCAAAGCTAAATCATTGTCAATCAAGGCCAAATTTGCAGCGCTCGTCACGGGCGCAACGCTGGTTTCATGTCTGGCCGTGGGGCTGTTGTCCTATGAGATGGGCAAGTCTGGCCTGATCGACGCAAGCGAAATCAGGCTCGAAACGGTTGCGGGAAACCAGTCCAAGCAGCTTGATGCCTATACGCTGCGCGTAGAACAAAGCATTTCAGAACTGTCGCAAAATGCCGCGATCGCACAGGCGCTGGAAACCATGACCAACGTCGTGCCGACGGAAAAGGATGCGATCATCCAGGCTTTCCGCCGCGAAGGCGTATCCGAGGAAGAGCGCGCCTCCTTCAATGGCGAAGGATTGCGGTTGCTCTACGCCATCCGCCACGCGACGATCAACGCGGCCATTGCCAGCGTCTGGCGCAACACCCGGGTCAGCGACATCTATGTGATCGACAAGACCGGTCTCATTATCTATTCCGTGACCAAGGGCAAAAACTTCCTGACCAATGTGACGGAACCGCAAAACAGCGCGATCAAGGAATTGTTCGATCGCATCGAAACCGGCAAGGACGGCGTCGTCAGCACCACCGGGTTCAGCAGTGGCAATGATTCGGCCATGATCGGCATGCCGCTCGCGGTCTCGAACTGGGGCCAGCTGCAGCGCAAGGGCGCTGTCATCATGCGCATTTCGCCCGACCGCATCGGCGCGGTGGTGACGCCCGAGGAGACAGGCAAGTCCATCGACGACGCCGTTCTTCTGAGCGCCGAGGGCAAACTCAGGGCGGGCGTGCTCTCGGGCGGGGCGGATGCCGCCGTTTCCGAAAGCCTCGTGGCCCTTTCGAACACCAGCGAAGCAGGAACGGTTATGGCGCAGACGCCTGCCGGCAACATCTTTTACGCCTATCGCCCGGTCTCCGTCTTCGGACAGAAGCATCTTCTCGCGATCGGCCAGCAGGAGAGCAAGGTTCTCGCCGCCGCCAACGATCTGGCCTTCTGGGCAACGCTTGCGACACTGGCGGTCCTTGCCATCATGACGCTCATCGGTATTTTCGTTTCCGCCAGCCTGACCAAGCCGCTGACCGGCCTTGCCGGGCTGATGGAACGTCTGAACGGCGGTGAAAACGATATCGAGATCAAGGCGGTTTCCCGCGGCGACGAGATCGGCACCATGGCCCGCGCGCTGGAATCCTTCCGCCAGGGCATTCTCGACAAGCAGCACATGGAAGCCGAGTCCCATCGCAAGAGCGAGGAACTGGACGAAGAACGCGCCCAGCGTGAAATGGAAAAGGCCAGAAGCGCTCAGGAGCTGGAAGAGGCCGTCGACGCCCTTGCAACCGGTCTTGCCAATCTTGCGGCCGGCAGGCTCGATCTGCGCATCGAAAAGTCCTTCGTGCCGTCGCTCGACCATCTGCGCATCGACTTCAACAACTCCATCGCGGGGCTGGATGCAACGATCTCCAGCATCGGCGAGAGCGCCAATGCCATCCGCTCCGGCTCCGGTGAGCTGAAAAGCGCATCGGAAGATCTGTCGCGGCGCACGGAACGCCAGGCTGCGGCACTCGAGGAAGCGGCTGCCGCACTCGGAGACATGACGCAGGCCGTCAATGTCTCCCTCTCACGCTGCAACGTCGCCGTCGAGGCAACGGCGGGCACGATGCAGGACGCCCATAAATCCACGGCCGTCGTGAAGGAAGCAATCGTCGCCATGGAACGCATCGAGACCTCATCGGCCAAGATCCGCCAGATCATCGACGTCATCGACCAGATCGCCTTCCAGACCAATCTGCTGGCGCTGAATGCCGGTGTGGAAGCCGCCCGCGCCGGCGAGGCCGGCAAGGGCTTTGCGGTCGTGGCGCAGGAGGTGCGGGAACTCGCCCAGAAATCGGCGGCCGCCGCCCGTGACATCACGACGCTGATCGCCACGTCCGCAGGCGATGTGGAAAGCGGCGTGGCACTGGTGCTGAAGACCGGCGAAAGCCTCGAGCAGATCCAGAAACGCATCCAGTCGGTCAACGACCAGATCGGCGAAATCGCCACCGCGTCGCGCGAACAGTCGGGCCGCCTCAGCGAAATCAATGCCTCGGTCAACGAACTCGACCATGTCACCCAGCAGAACGCGGCGATGGTGGAGGAAACGACGGCTGCGGCCTTCTCGCTGGCGAACGAGGCGGATGGCCTGACCGAGCAGGTGGGACAATTCTCGGTGGGTGAAGCCCGACAGCGGGACCAGCGCTACGCGGCCTGATCGGCACAAAAAGAGCGAGGATGACGGAGGAGAAGTTTTCCGCTCCCCGTCATCAAAAAGGCCGGAGGCAGAACCTCCGGCCTTTTATTTTGCCTGAAAACCCGATCCGGGCTCCCAGGGGCCAGAGCCCCTGGGAACACGCCGGCTTGATCGTGACGATCCGTCGCCGGCTTCCGGGGAGGAACTCAGAAGAAGCCGACCTTGTTCGGGCTGTAGGATACGAGCAGGTTCTTGGTCTGCTGGTAGTGATCGAGCATCATCTTGTGCGTCTCACGACCAATGCCCGACTGCTTGTAACCGCCGAAAGCGGCACCCGCCGGATAGACATGGTAGCAGTTCGTCCACACACGGCCCGCTTCGATGCCCCTGCCCGCCCGATAGGCGACATTGGTGTCGCGGCTCCACACGCCTGCACCCAGACCGTAAACCGTGTCATTGGCGATTTCGAGCGCTTCCTCCACCGTCTTGAAGGTGGTGACGGAAACAACCGGGCCGAAGATTTCCTCCTGGAAAATCCGCATCTTGTTGTTGCCTTCGAACACCGTCGGCTGGATGTAATAGCCATCCTTCAGGTCGCCCGTGAGCGTCTTACGGTCGCCGCCGGTCAGAACCTTGGCACCTTCCTTCTTGCCGATATCGAGATAGCTCATGATCTTGTCGAACTGTTCCTGCGAAGCCTGTGCGCCAAGCATGGTCGACGGATTGAGCGGGTCGTCCTGGCTGATGGCCTGAACGCGCTTGATGGCCTTTTCCATGAAGCGGTCGTAGATCGATTCATGCACCAGCGCACGTGACGGGCATGTACAGACCTCACCCTGGTTGAGCGCGAAGAAGGCAAAACCTTCGAGCGCCTTGTCGAGGAAGGCGTCGTCTTCGTTCATCACATCGGCAAAGAAGATGTTTGGCGACTTGCCGCCCAGCTCCAGCGTGATGTTGGTGACGTTGTCAGCCGCATAACGCATGATTTCCTTGCCGACCGAGGTAGAGCCGGTGAAGGCGATCTTGGCGATGCGACTGCTCTGCGCCAGCGGCTTGCCGGCTTCAAGACCGGTACCATTGACGATGTTGAGAACGCCGGGCGGCAGGAGATCTTCGATAAGCTCCATGACAACCAGAATGGAGGCAGGCGTCTGTTCGGCCGGCTTCAGCACGACGCAATTGCCGGCGGCAAGAGCGGGCGCGAGTTTCCAGGCGGCCATCAGGATCGGGAAGTTCCACGGTATGATCTGGCCGACAACGCCGAGCGGTTCATGGAAATGATAGGCAACCGTGTCGTTGTCGATTTCGCCGATCGTGCCTTCCTGTGCGCGGATGCAGCCCGCGAAATAACGGAAATGGTCGATCGTCAGCGGAATATCCGCATTGGTGGTTTCACGCAGCGGCTTGCCGTTATCCCAGGTTTCGGCCCGCGCGATGAGGTCGAGATTATCCTCGATGCGCTGGGCGATCCTGAGCAGGATGTTGGAGCGTTCCGTTACACTCGTCTTGCCCCATTTTTCGCGTGCCTTGTGGGCCGCATCCAGTGCCAGCTCGATATCGGCCGCATCGGAACGCGGAACCTCGCAGATCTTGTGACCCGTCACCGGTGAAAGATTGTCCATGTAGCGGCCGGATTTCGGTTCCACCCACTTGCCGCCGATGTAGTTGCCGTATTTCAGCTTGAAGGGCGCTTCGCCGGCTTTCTGCTGAACCTGAATATTCATGATTTCATCCTCCCTGATGAAAACGGTCCGCGACGGACCGCATGGGAGGAAGGTGGGCCTAGATGGCAACGGCGGGTAGTGGGGCGGCGTGGTTCCGCATCGCACATTGTCTCACATCTGCGACAAACCCGCGCGACAGATCGGTCTGGCAGCCAATCGAGCCGTTTTTCGCCTGAAATGATGCTCGAATTCAGCCAGAACCCTCTATTTCAAGGGTTCTGCTCTCAATGCACGGCAAGCTTCTTCATCTTGCGGTGAAGTGTGGCCCGGCTGATGCCGAGCAGGGATGCGGCCTGCGTGACATTGCCATTCGTGCGCGAAAGAACGCGGCGCAACGCCGAACGCTCCGCTTCCGCAAGGTCGGAACCGCCGTCGTGGCGCTGTTCCTGCAAAATATCGGCGGCAGGTACCCCCTGCGCGATGACATGGTCATCGAGCTTCAGCGCAAGACGTGCCGCACGTGTTGCCCCCAGAACGAGATCGTCCTGATCCACGGCAAGCAGCGAAAGGGCAGCACCAAAGCTCGTCGGCACCACGACGATGCGCGCACCGGGAAAGGCTCGGCGGAAAAGATTGCCCTCAATGCGTTGTGCCGCATCCCTCACCGCCTGGGTGACGAAGGAGAAGGTCATCTCGTTGATGTCGTCACGGCAGGTGGAAATATCGAGCGCGCCCGTCACTCTGCCGGTATGGTCGCGGATCGGCGCGGTGGTGCAGCAAAGCTCGGTATTCGATGTGAAGAAGTGCTGATCGCGATAGACCACCACCGAACGCTCGTCGACGAGCGCCGTGCCGATACCGTTGGTGCCGACGCTCGCCTCGCTCCAGACAGCGCCGGACCAGAGTCCGAGCGCGCGAAAATCACGGTCGTCGCCGGCGGCACCCCGGCGTTCCAGCGCAACGCCCTGCGCATCGGTCAAAAGCAGGCAGCAGCCGGACTTGCCGACGCTGTGAAAAATACGGTCGAGTTCATCAGTGCTTTCGGCAATCAGGCCGGCTGCACTTTCGCGGGCGCGGCGAAATTCGAACTCGCTCAAGAAGATGGGCTTGCGATTTTCTTCGGGCGCAAGACGATGCTTGACCATGCAACGGCGCCATGAAGCGATAATCGGTGAACTTGCGGCTGCGGAACGCTGTCGCGCGGTCTCATACACGCGTTCTGCATGGGCGATGTCTGTCGGCATTCGCTCCTCCCAAAGCTTTTCGGCGATGGTGCGCTGGAAGCGTTCACGTTTCAACTAAAAACTTCGCGACCGTTACTCCCCGGCGCAACCGCGGGCTGCGCCGGACGATCAGACAGCCTTGAAGTAACGCCGGCCGGCTGCGATTTCCGGCTCGTCATCCACCGTCAGGAAGGTGTCGTCAACGAGATTGGCGATAGAGGTCAAAGGCCCCGGCCGGCCAAAGAAGAAGCCCTGCACTTGCAGGCAACCTTCGCGACGCAGGAATTCGATATGGGCCTTGGTCTCCACCCCTTCCGCCAGCACCGGGATATTGAGGCTGTGCGCGAGAATGAGCGTCGAGCGGACAATTGCCTCCGACTGTAGGTTGGTCGACAGGCCATCGATGAAGGCACGGTCGATCTTGATCTTGTCGAAAGGGAAGCTTTGCAGGGTGGACAGGGAAGAATAGCCTGTGCCGTAGTCATCCATGGCGATCTTGACGCCGAGCGCCTTGAGTTTGCGGATGGTGACGAGCGCGTGGCGATGGTCGGCGATAATGCTGCCTTCCGTGATTTCCAGTTCGAGCCTTTCCGGCGCAAGCCCCGTATCAGCGAGAATTCTCTCGACCTTTTCGGGGAAATCATTGTCCGCAAGCTGCTGCGGCGCGACATTGACGGCGATGGAAAGCGATTTCTTCCAGAGAGCCGCCTGCGCGCAGGCTTCCCGCAGAACCCATTCGCCCAAGTCAACGATGAATCCGGTCTGTTCGGCGATCGGAATGAATTCGGCAGGTGATACCATGCCGCGCTCCGGTCGGTTCCAGCGCAAAAGCGCCTCGAAACCGACAATGCTGCCGCTTCTGGTGTCGTTCTGCTGCTGATAATAAAGCTCGAATTCGTTATTGGCGAGGCCGCTGCGCATGGCGATCGCAAGGACGTTGCGCTCGCGGGCGGCCTCATCCATGGATTTGTCGTAAAAGCAGATCGTATCCGACGTCCCGCTTTTTGCGCGGTACATGGCGACGTCGGCCTGCGCCATCAGCGTATCGGCGTCAATGGCGCTGGTGTTGCGCACCGATATGCCAACGCTCGCACCCACGCAGAATGTCTGCCCGCTCCATTCGACCGGCCTGCTGATCTGCTCGATCAGACGTTGGGCAAATTCCGCACCGTCGGCGCGGGTATAATAGGAATGGGTCATCGCCACGAACTCGTCGCCGCCCATGCGCGCCAGAAATTCTCCGGCTTTCAGTACGGAACTCGCCCGGTCGGCAATGGCGCGCAGCACGGCATCACCCGCCGCATGACCATGCACGTCGTTGATCTCCTTGAAACGGTCGAGATCGATCGACAGAAGTGCGGTATGCGCACCCATGGAAACATGACGCGTGCGGCGATTGAGATGCTCGATAAAGGCCGCCCGGTTGGGAATGCCCGTCAGCGGATCATGCAGCGAAAGGTGGCGATAGCGAGCAACAGCCTGCTGGGTGGACTGGGCATCGATGACATAGGTGGAAAGTCCGAGCGCCAGCAACAGCAGCGTGACTGCAATGGCCCCCCCACCCATGACCGCCGGCGGCAGAAGATTTTCCGAAATGACGATGCGCGGATCAAACGCGAACGACATCGAGGCCATGCCGGTATAATGCATCGAGGCGATGGCGAGGATGAGGAAGGTGACCGCGCTGTACTGGCAGAACCAGTTGACCGGGCGTGCGACCCGATTGATCGCGACAGCGCCCAGCACCGCACCCAGCACCAGCGAGGCGATGACATAGGCCTGGCTCCAGAAAATCATGCCCTGAACATTGTAGGCAGCCATGCCGGTATAATGCATGGCGGCAATGCCGAGGCCGAGTATCATCCCGCCCGCTTCCACCAGCACGCTACGTCCGCCATAGGCGGAAATGCCGAAACCGGCGGTCGTGGTCACAATGGCGATGAGCAGCGACAGCCCCGTCAGATAGGGGTCGTAACCCACGTCACCGGCAGCGACATAACCCAGCATCGCCACGAAATGGGTCGTCCATATCGCCGCGCCGCCATTCACACCCGCTAGAAACAGCCAGTTGATCTTCTGTACCCCCGTTGCCAGACGCGCCCTCGAAAAAAGACGCATTGTAACGAAGCTTCCGAGCATGCAGACGAAGACCGCTGCGGCGGTATATCGATAGTCGTGATCGACGGCGAGGCATTGCAGAACTTTGAGCATTGTCATCTACACAATTGGAATTCCGGAACGCTTTATCATTTGCCAAGTTTGCAGCCGGTTTATATGCATGGATAAGCATAGATTAAAACTTTCACCATATGCTTGAATTAGAATAATCTAATTAAATCAAAGCATGATATTCCGGTGAAGACGCGGCCCTTGTCTTTATGTCCCGTTTGTATTATAGCGCCCGCACCCGTGTAGACACCCTTGGAGGCAACGCGGGCGGGATGGCTTCAAAGCCTCTCCAGTTCAGGCCGCTCTGTTTGGCGTGAACTCTCCATATAACCTCGAAAGGAATTGCCATGAGCAAAGAATCGTATGAGCTCAAGGCCGAGGCGCGCGAACGAGTTGGTAAGGGGTCCTCTCGTGAACTTCGCCGCAACGGTTTGATTCCCGCTGTCATCTATGGTGACAAGCAGGCCCCCATTTCCATCGCCCTGTCGACCAACGAAGTCACCAAGCGTATCCACGCCGGCGGTTTCATGACGACGGTTGCGATCATTGACGTCGACGGCAAGAAGATCAAGGTTCTCCCGAAGGACTACCAGCTTGATCCGGTCCGCGACTTCACCATGCATGTCGACTTCCTGCGCGTTTCGGGCAACACGCTCGTCAACGTTGAAGTTCCGGTTCACTTCGTCAACGAAGAAAAGTCGGACATCAAGATCGGCGGCGTTCTGAACATCGTTCGCCACACGGTGGAATTCCACTGCCCGGCCAACGACATTCCGGAGTTCATCACGGTTGATCTCGCTGGTCTGAAGATCGGCGACAACGTTCACATTTCGAATGTGAAGCTGCCGAAGAACATCACGCCTGTCATCGCTGACCGTGACTTCACGATCGCAACGATCGTCGCTCCGGCTGGCGGCGTTGCAGAAGAAACGACCGAAGAAGCTTCCGAGGAATAATCGGCGGCCGCAAGGCCCGACAGCTTTGAATATTGAAGCCCGTTCCGTTTTCGGAACGGGCTTTTTAGTTTTTATGAACTTTAAAGACAGAAACCCTTCTGCCCCGCACATGATGCCGGGCCTGTTTCAGCGTCGATTAACAATTCCATGAAACGATGACCCTGCGTTTTCGTAAAACCACCGGACGGGTGGAAAAACGGGACGCAGTAATTCAGGGGCAAAGGGTAACTGCAGTCGAACATGGCTCATTCCGTCGAAAGCCGCTTCATCGCGATTGTTTCCGGCGCACTTCTTACAGTGGTCGCTCCGCTATTCACGCTTTTGCTCACGCTCTCCTATCATGAGGCCGTTCGCAGCCAGCGTAATCATCTTGAAATCCTGCTGTCGACAAATTCTCAGGCGCTTGCCCGTCCCCTATGGGATCTCGACGACGACACGATAAACCAGATCACCGGAACCCTCGTTTCCGACCCCATGATCAAGATGGTCGAGGTCAAGGATACCTCCGGCCAGCTCGATATCGTCCAGACAGCCGGCAGCGACATCATTCAGGATGCCTCTTCGACGATACGCGAAGTGACCTACAAGACCACGAAGGGGTCCGTTACGGTCGGGCAACTGACGATCTATTATGACGACGTCAGCCTGCTGACCTCTCTCAGCCGCACCGAATTGTCCTTCATCACGATTTTCATCCTCGCCATTGTCACCATGGTTCTTGCGGCCATCGCCGGCAACCGTTTCATGGTCATCCGCCCGCTGATGCGACTCACGGCCGCCATAGAGGCGACACGACGTCTAGGCTCGCGCCACCATGTCGACTGGCGGTCCAAGGACGAGATCGGTCGGCTGGCCAAAAGCTTCAACGAGATGCAGACCCAGCTCGAAAAGGAAGAGCTGGAGATCAAGAACGCCCATGAGCGGAAAACCGAAATCTACAACCGCACGCCCGCCATGCTGTTCTCGCTCGACAGGCACGACCGGATTGCCGCCGTCAGCGACTACTGGGTGCAGGCGACCGGTTACGACCGGGCGAAAATACTCGGCCTGAATTTCGTCGATCTCATCCACCCGGATGATCGCCCCCTGTTCCAGAGGCGCAAGGCAGCCCAGCAGTCGCCGGACGCGCCGCATACGGGCATCACTGTTCGCTTCCATTGCATGGATGGCGATGCCATGGACGCCCTCATCCTCGAAAAAGCCCTCGATTCCGGCGATGCCACGCAGCAGAGCACCTGCCTCTGCGTCATGACGGATGTGACCGAACTGCGCCAGTCGGAGAAACGTAACCGTCAGCAGGCCATTTCCGATCATCTGACCGGTCTTTTCAATCGCCAGGGCTTCGAGGCAATTCTCGACCTGCAGATCCGCGACGCGGACAAAAACGGCAGCGAACTGGCGTGCCTGTTCATCGACCTCGACCGGTTCAAGGCGATCAACGACAATCTCGGTCATGCGGCGGGCGATGCGGTACTCCGCGAATTCACGATGAAACTCGAACCCCTGCTGACGCCGCTGGACAGCGCGTCACGTCTGGGCGGCGATGAATTCGCCATTCTGCTTGCCGGCGACAAGGTGGAAGAGCGCGCCCTGCAATTCTGCGAGCGCATCTGCACCATGCTGGACACGCCCTTCGAGATCGAAAACAACAGCATCCGTCTCAGCGCCAGCATCGGCATGGCGATTTACCCTCTGCACGCCTCCAGTGCCTCCGAACTGCTGCAGAATGCCGACATGGCCATGTATAGCCGCAAAAGAACGGGCAGGAACGGCTCACAGATTTTCGACAGTTCGATCATGGACCGGGCGCGCGAACATGCGGAGCTGGAACGGGATATCGCGCAGGCGCTTTCCGAAAACTGGTTCGAGGCGTATTTCCAGCCTATTCAGGATCTTGCAAGCGGCAGGACGGCCGGCTTCGAGGCGCTTTTGCGTCTCAACCACCCGGAAAAAGGTCTGCTCTCCCCCGCCGCCATCATCAGCCTTGCGGAAGAAAACGGCACCATCAATCGCATCGGCAATGTCATCCTCGATCAGTCGATTGCCAATCTTGCCAGGTTGTCGCTCCTGCCCGGCATGGAGCACACCTATGTGGCGGTGAATTTTTCGCCGCTGCAGTTCGAACCGGGATTGCCGACGCGGATCGCCGGCGTGCTGCATCGACACGGCATTCTTCCCAAACGGCTGGTCATCGAGATAACCGAAGCCGTCATCATGAAGGACGACCCGCAAATCCGGGCGATCCTCAACGCCATTCATCAGCTAGGCTGCCGCATCGCGCTGGACGATTTCGGCACGGGTTATTCCTCGCTCAGCTATCTCAGCCGTTTTCCGGTCGATATAGTCAAGATCGACCAGTCCTTCACCCGCTCCATCTGCGACGACGCGATTGAGATAAGGCAGCGCAACCGCATGCTGGTCGAGGGCATTGCCGCCATTTCCCACAAGATGAACTGCGCAGTCATTGCCGAGGGCGTCGAGACGGCAGAGCAGAAGGAACTTCTGACGGAGATCGGTGCGGATTACGGACAGGGCTATCTCTTTGCACGCCCGCAACCCATCGAAAGAGTGATGGACGCATTGGACGCGGCTTCGGAAGCAAGCCGCCCCGTAGCGCGGCAAGCGTGAGCCGGTGGGAGCGATGATGGGATTGATCCGCTTTTGTCTGGTCTTTCTTGCTTTCGCCAATCCGGCCTGTGCGGCCAAGCTTTTCCTGACGACCGAGGTCTACCCGCCCTACAATCTGCAGGCGAGCGATGGCAGCGTACGTGGCGTCTATATAGAACAGCTCAAGATCGTGCTTGAGGAAACCGGCACCGATTACGAGGTCACCGTCATGCCCTGGGCGCGGGCAATCGCCATGGCGACGATGCAGCCCATGCATTGCGTCTTCGCCACGGCAAGAACCGCCGAACGCGAAAAGCTCTTCAAATGGGTCTCGCCGATCCACAGCGACCGCAACATTCTTGTGGCGCGTCGCGAGGCGAATATCGATGTTTCAAGCCTTGAGGACGCCAAGAAATACCGGGTCGGCACCCAGCGCGGCGACTATACCGAAGCCCTTCTGGAAAGGCTCGGTTTCCCGCAGGTGGATGTCGGTGCGGACTTCCAGATCACGCTTCACAAGCTGAGAGCAGGAAGAATCGACCTGATGCCCATGTCGGAGAGCACCTTCAAAAGCCTGCCCGCCGACACATTCAAGGAAGTGATAACCTTCACGCGGCAACAGCTGGGTCTTGCCTGCAACAAAAGCGTGCCCGACGCGGTCATTGCGAAATTGCAGGCCCGGCTGGACAGGCTGATCGCCGATGGAACACAACAGCGCATATTCGACCGCTACAAACTCGTCAGCCCCTGAACACCTTTCAGTGTCTCCATAAACTCATAAAATGATTGACAGCCGACGGATTTCGGGGTGGTGACAACAGCATCGTCAGGCAAAACGCGGACATGCTCCATGAAGATCATCGCAGGACTCGGTAATCCCGGCTCGCAATATGCGGGAAACCGCCACAACATCGGTTTCATGGCCGTCGATGCGCTACAGCGCCTGCCCTCCTTCTCGCCCTGGGCGAGAAAGTTCAAGGCGGAGATTTCCGAAGGCGAGATCGGCGGCGAGAAAGTTCTGCTGATGAAGCCGCTCACCTATATGAACCTTTCCGGCGAATCCGTCGGCGAAGCCATGCGCTTCTTCAAGCTCGCCCCGGCGGACATCATCGCCATCCATGACGAACTCGATCTCCCCGCCGGCCGCGCGCGCATCAAGACGGGCGGCGGCCATGGCGGTCATAACGGCCTGAAGTCGCTCGATGCCCATTGCGGCAAGGAATACCGCCGTCTGCGTCTCGGCATTGGCCATCCCGGCGACAAGGAGCGCGTGCATGGCCATGTGCTCGGCGATTTTGCCAAGTCCGACCGGGTCTGGCTGGAGCCGCTGCTGGACGCCATTGCCGACAATGCCGCCATGCTGGTGAAATCAGAGGATTCGCAGCTAATGAACAAGCTGGCGCTTGCCACCGGCAGCAAGCCGGAAGCTGAAAAACCGGCAAAAGCTGCCAAGCCCGCCGCGCAATCCCACATCCATCAGGCACGCAATAGCGCCCAGCCGAAAAAGCTGCCGGAAACCGGACCCATGGCCGAAATGCTGAAGCGGATGTTCGGCAAGAAGGACTAGATCGCGCATGTCCTCAGCAACCATCACCCTGCGCGAGGCGGACTCCGCCGATCTGCCCGGCTTGCTTGAACTTTACCAGGCGCTCAATCCATCCGACCCGCAACTGACGGCACAAGAGGCAAGAACCGCTTTCAACGCAATGCTCGGCCAACCTGGCCTTACCGTGTTTCTGGCAACGGAGGGCGGAGAACCCGTCGCGACGGCCACGCTTCTGGTGGTTCCAAACCTGACGCGCTCCGCCCGCCCCTATGCCCTCATCGAAAATGTGGTGACATTGGCGAGCCATCGCGGCCGGGGATATGGCCGCGCGGTTGTACGCCATGCCATCGAGGTGGCCTTTGCCGCAAATTGCTACAAGGTAATGCTGCTGACTGGCCGCCAGCGTCCCGAGGTTCAGGCCTTTTACGAAAGCTGCGGCTTTGTGCAGAACAAGACGGGCTTTCAGGTGCGGCGGGACTAGGCCGTAGCACTGCATATTAATTGACCTGCAATTGCTCCTCACTCCCTCATTCCTGTGCTTGTCACAGGAATCCAGTCGACGCACGTCTGTGCGGCGGGGCGACTCTTTTCAGCCCAAAGACTTGGGCTGGCTGGATTCCTGTGACAAGCACAGGAATGAGGAGCGGCCGGGAGTGCGGTGAACAGGGAACACATCAGCCTGCCGCTGCGCCATAAAAGAGCTCACTCCTCCGGCTCCGTGGTGAACATCAGCGGAAACCCGGCTTCCTTGCCAAGATCGGTCGCCTCCTTGGCCTTGGTCTCGGCAATATCGCGTTCGCAGACCACGACGACCGCGCTGCCGAAACGATGCGCCGTCATCATCACGCGATGGCCGGTGTCCTCGCTCATGCGGAACACGGCCTTCAGCACCACGGTCACGAATTCGCGTGGCGTATAATCGTCATTCAGCAGGATGACCTTGTAAAGTTTCGGCCGTTCCAGCTTGGGTTTGACTTTCGGTTTCGGTTTGAGATCGACAGGACTGTCACTCATCATTGTCGCCCGTGATTGTCACTCAATTGTAGCCCATGGGGAAAATCCCCGTTGATGACGAAAGATCGGTTGCTCGACCGATACATATTGCGCCGCAACCGCAGCATCGACAACCCCGGCGCCGCATCCGCGCGAAATTCCGCACCATTCGCAGGGCTTTGCCCGCCCAAATCGGCCCGCGGGCTTGACCTTGCCCGGCCCTTTCCGCAAAAGGCTCCTCAACGAATTCTTTCAAACGGACAGGTTTCAAGCCATGGGCTTCAAATGCGGTATCGTTGGATTGCCAAATGTCGGCAAGTCCACCCTCTTCAACGCGCTGACGAAAACGGCGGCCGCACAGGCCGCCAACTATCCCTTCTGCACCATCGAGCCCAACACCGGCGAAGTGGCCGTGCCGGACCCGCGCATGCAGCAGCTTGCAGCCATCGCCGGATCGAAGGAAATCATTCCGACCCGCATTTCCTTCGTGGACATTGCCGGCCTGGTGCGCGGCGCATCGAAGGGTGAAGGTCTCGGCAACAAGTTCCTGGCCAATATCCGCGAAGTCGATGCTGTCGTGCACGTGCTGCGCTGCTTCGAAGACGACGATATCACCCACGTGGAAGGCCGCATCAATCCGGTCGGCGATGCCGACACGATCGAGACGGAGCTGATGCTCGCCGACCTTGAAAGCCTGGAACGCCGCGTCGAGCAGACCCGCAAGCGCGCCAGCAGCAAGGACAAGGAATCCCTCGCCCAGCTGCCTGTCATGGAAGCCGTCATCGCGCTGCTCAACGACGGAAAGCCGGCACGCCTGCTTTTGAAGACGCTGGCGGCCGAGGAGATCGAAATCCTCAAAGGCCTCAACCTTCTGACGTCGCACCCGGTGCTTTATGTCTGCAACGTCTCGGAAGCCGACGCATCGTCCGGCAACGAGCACACTGAGGCCGTCGCGGCGATGGCAAAGGAACAGGGCGCGGAATGCGTGATCATCTCGGCGGCGATCGAGGCCGAAGTCGCGCAGCTTCCTGCCGATGAAGCCGAAGAATTCCTCTCGGCGCTGGGGCTTACCGAAGCAGGTCTCGACCGGCTGATCCGCGCCGGCTATCACCTGCTTGACCTCATCACCTATTTCACCGTCGGCCCGAAGGAAACCCGCGCCTGGACGATCGTCCGCGGCACCAAGGCTCCCGCCGCCGCCGGCGTCATCCATACCGATTTCGAACGCGGCTTCATCCGCGCCTTCACCATCGGCTTTGACGACTACATCGCCTACAAGGGCGAAGTCGGCGCCAAGGAAGCCGGCAAGGGGCGCGACGAAGGCAAGGAATATGTCGTTCAGGACGGCGACGTCATCCATTTCCGCTTCAATACCTGATCTGTTCTGGAACCATTTGCTTTGCTCCGCCGAATTTAATCTTGCCATTCGGCGGAGCGGAGAAAGTCTGGATCGCCTCTGGAGAGTGGCGTTTGAAAACCTGTCCCCAAATCCCGCGTCTTCCTCGGGCTTGACCCGAGGATCCATACCTCTTGTAGCGGGTATGCCATGGATCCTCGCCTCAAGGGCGAGGATGACGGCGGAGGGGTATAGGCTCTGCGCCACACAGTCCCATACAACGCGGCATCTGCCCTCATCAGAATATCCTCACCCTAGATTTGACCTTTACGTAAAGGGAAAAATCATTTTAGATGCCGGCGATATTGACTGTACGAAGGGAGGAAACCATGGCGCCGGTCGCGACATATGCCTATGAGGATTTTTCCGCCGGGCGGGAATTTCCGCTTGGACCGCAATCACTTTCCGCAGAGCAGATCATCGCTTTTGCCAGCGAGTTCGACCCCCAGCCCATGCATCTTTCCGAAGAGGCGGGCCGGCAGAGCATTCTCGGCGGACTGGCGGCTTCCGGCTGGCACACCTGCAGCCTGCTGATGCGGATGATGGCAGACAGCTACATCACCGATTCCACCTCGCAGGGCAGCCCCGGTATCGATTATGTCGATTGGAAGAAGCCGGTTCTGGCGGGCGACACGCTTTCTGGAAAATCCATCGTGCTGGAGCAGCGGCCTTCGGGCTCACGGCCCGGCATCGGCCTCGTAAAATTCCGCCACGAGCTTTATAACCAGCGCGGCGTTCTCGTGTCACACGGCGAAAACACCGTGATGTTCCGCATGCGCGCGGATGGAGGCGTTACAGCATGAGACTGGCAGAACTCTCCCCCATCGGCGAACGCGTCACCCTCGACACGCTGCATTTTTCCGCCGAAGACATTATCCGTTTCGCCCGCGATTTCGATCCGCAGCCCTTCCACCTCGATGCGGAAGCTGCAAAGAACAGCGTTTTCGGCGCGCTATGCGCCTCCGGCTGGCACACCGGCGCGGGCTGGATGAAATGTTTTCTTTCCCATTGGGCGAAAGAGGTCAAAAGACTGAAACAACAGGGTCTTGAACCGCCGAAACTTGGCCCCTCCCCGGGTTTTCGCGAACTCAAATGGAAGAAACCGGTCTTTGCCGGTGACAACGTGACCTATTTCGTCACCCTGCTCGATGCCCGCCCGCTGGAATCAAGGGCTGGTGTCTGGCTGAACACCACCTTCAATGAAGGCGTAAACCAGTCGGGCCAAACCGTGATGACCTTCCAGAGCGGAGTTCTGGAGTTCGAATAAACCCACCGGGGCAAAATGGCTGCTGCCGATTGCCCCGGACCGACCCCTGAGCGTTTTCCCGATCCGAAAAAAAGCGAGAACGCTCTAAGGCGTGCGGGGCGTTACCCCCCTCTGCCCTGTCGGGCATCTCCCCCTCAAGGGGGGGATCGATATGCGGCGACGTTTCGCCCATCTCAGCCTTTGCGAATGAAGTGGTGGAAGAGCGTCTTGCCGATCTCCCCCTTGAGGGGGAGATGCCCGGCAGGGCAGAGGGGGGTAGCGCCCCCACACGCCTCAATGCCCCGAAAATTCCACCAGTGTCCGCACCTCGACACCGAGGTCTTCCAGCTTCTTGCGCCCACCAAGATCGGGCAGATCGATGACGAAGCAGGCGGAGACGATTTCCGCACCCATCTGCCGCAACAGCTTCACCGCGCCTTCGGCAGTGCCGCCGGTCGCGATCAGATCATCGACAAGAATGACCTTCTCGCCGGGCTGCACGGCGTCCACATGCATTTCCATCTCATCCACGCCGTATTCAAGGCTGTAGGCCACGCGCACGGTGGTGTGCGGCAGCTTGCCCTTCTTGCGGATCGGCACGAAACCGGCCGAAAGCTGATGCGCCACCGCTCCGCCCAGAATGAAGCCGCGCGCTTCCATGCCGGCGATTTTGTCGATCTTCGTGCCCGCATAGGGCTGCACAAGCTCGTCCACCGCCCGGCGGAAAGCGCGCGGATTGCCGAGCAGCGTCGTGATGTCCCGGAAGATGATGCCCGGCTTCGGATAGTCGGGAATGGAGCGGATGGCAGCGGAAAGCTCCGAAGCGATAACGGTCATGGTATTTCCAGTTACAATGGGAAATGGATCAGAAGGTTCGGGGCACCCTATCAACTTGACGGCTGCGGACCAACTAAAAAGGACCGACGACCGTCAGCGCGCGACGTCGCTGGCAGATATCGGGATGCGGATCACCGTCATGACATCCCTCAACACATGAAAAGGCCCCCAGGGCAAGACCATGGGGGCCAGTGATTGCAGCCATTTAAAACCGGCTCAATGTTCCTTGCGGGCGTAGACCGATTTCTTGGTGAGATAGATCAGCGCCGTGAAGATGAACAGGAACACCATGACCATGAAGCCGGTGCGCTTGCGCTGTTCCAGATGCGGCTCTGCGGCCCACATCAGGAATGCCGACACGTCCTTGGAATATTGATCCACGGTCTGCGGCGCGCCGTCATCATAGGTAACCTGATCGGCACTGATAGGCGGCGCCATCTTCAGCGCCACGGCGCTGACGAAATACGGGTTGAAATGCGTGCCTTCCGACACTTCAACGCCGGCAGGTGCATCCTGATATCCGGTCAGCAGCGCATGGATGTAATCCGGGCCGCCTTCCTGATAACCGCCGATAATGGGGATCATGTCGATGATGAATTGCGGGAACCCGCGTTCAACACCGCGTGCCTTGGCAAGCAGCGACATGTCGGGCGGAGCCGCCCCGCCATTGGCGGCGGCTGCCGCCTCATGGTTCGGGAACGGCGAGGGGAAATGATCGGAAGGCACGGCCTTGCGATTATACATTTCGCCTTCGGCATTCGGCCCGTCCTGCACTTCATATTCAGCGGCGAAAGCCTTCACCTGCTCTTCCGAATAACCGAGATCCCCGAGCGTGCGGAAAGAAACAAGGCTCATCGAATGGCAGGCGGAGCAGACTTCCTTGTAGACCTTGAGGCCACGCTGCAGCTGGCCCTTGTCGTATTTGCCGAAAGGTCCGGCAAAGGACCAGCTCTGCTCCTCGGGCTTGATGACCGGGAAGTGACCGCCGGCAATCGCGTGTTCCGTCTTGGTGGCGAGATCATGGCTCTCCTCCGCCGCAAAAGCGGCGGCGGAACAGCCAATGGCGGCGATAAGCGCGATGCTCGTGAGAAGCGTCTTCATTGTCGTCATCCTTCCTTCGCGCTCAGATCTGGGCGGCCGCTGGCGCGGCACCCTTCTTGGCGGCGTTCTTTTCAAGAACGGCCTCGGTAATCGAATTCGGAATACGCCGCGGCGTTTCGACCAGACCGAGGATCGGCATGATGACGAGGAAGAAGCCGAAATAGTAGAGCGTGCCGATCTGCGACATGACGACATAGAGGCCTTCCGCAGGGCGCGAACCCAGCCAGCCGAGCAGGATGGCGTTGACCACGAACAGCCAGAAGAACATCTTGTACCAGGGACGATAGACGGCGGAGCGAACCTTCGACGTATCGAGCCAGGGCAGGAAGAACAGCACGATGATCGCGCCGAACATCACGAGAACGCCACCGAGCTTGGAATCAATCGGCCCGATATTGAAGGTGATGGCGCGCAGCATCGCGTAGAACGGCAGATAATACCATTCCGGCACGATATGCGCCGGCGTCTTCAGCGGGTCCGCCATGATGTAGTTATCAGGGTGGCCGAGGAAGTTCGGCATGTAGAAGATGAACCACGCATAGGCGATCAGGAACACCGAAACACCGAGCGCATCCTTCAGCGTCGCATAGGGCGTGAAGGGAACCGTGTCGGTCTTGCTCTTCACTTCCACACCGGTCGGGTTGGTCTGGCCGGTCACATGCAGCGCCCAGATGTGCAGGATGACGACACCCGCGATCATGAAGGGCAGCAGGTAATGCAGCGCAAAGAAGCGGTTGAGCGTCGGATTGTCCACCGCAAAGCCACCGAGCAGGAACTGCTGGATCCATTCACCCACGAGCGGGAAAGCCGTGAAGAAGCCGGTGATGACGGTGGCGCCCCAGAAGGACATCTGGCCCCAGGGCAGAACGTAGCCCATGAAGCCCGTCGCCATCATCAAAAGATAGATCACGCAGCCGAGAATCCAGAGGATTTCGCGCGGCGCCTTGTAGGAGCCGTAATAGAGGCCACGGGCGATGTGCAGGTAAACCGCGATGAAGAAGAAGGACGCACCGTTGGCATGCATGTAGCGCAGCAGCCAGCCATGGTTGACGTCACGCATGATCTTTTCGACGGAATTGAAGGCAACCGTCGTTTCCGCAGCGTAATGCATGGCAAGCACGACGCCGGTGAGGATCTGCACGATCAGCATCACCGAAAGCATCGCACCGAAGGTATAGGCGTAGTTCAGGTTACGCGGGACAGGATAGGCAACGAAGCTGTCATAGATCAAGCGCGGCAAGGGAAGCCGCGAATCGATCCACCTCTCGATGCCGGTGGACGGCTGATAACTGGAATGGCCACTCATGAATATCTGTCCCCTTATCCGATCTTGATCACGGTATCGGATGTGAATGCAAATGTCGGGATGGCGAGGTTCTGCGGCGCCGGACCCTTACGTATGCGGCCCGCCGTATCGTAGTGCGAGCCATGGCAGGGACAGAACCACCCGCCGAAATCGCCGGCCTGGCCGAGCGGAACACAACCGAGATGGGTGCAGGAACCGACCATGACGATCCAGTTCTCCTTGCCCTGACCGGCGGAACGGTCGATATCCGTCGCCTGCGCGTCTGCGGCGATATTGGCATTGCGTGCCACCGGATCCTTGAGATCGCCAAGAGCGACGGCCTTGGCTTCCTCAATTTCCTTTTCCGTGCGGTTGCGGATGAAGATCGGCTTGCCGCGCCACTTGACGGTGAGCGACATGCCCGGCTCGACCGCCGCGACATCCACCTCGATGGAGGCAAGCGCCAGCGTCGATGCGTCTGGGCGCATCTGGTCGATGAAAGGCCATGCGACTGCAGCGGCACCAACGGCGCCCGCCATTCCGGTTACTAGATATAGAAAATCGCGACGGGTCGGTTCACCCGAGGCGTCGTGATTGGTTACGTGCTCGCTCACCGCTACACCATCCTCTGCGCTGTTTTTGCCGTAAATCGCATGAGTCCTCCCGCTATGATTTGATCCAGGACAAACTCCGTCCCATCGTCCTGGACACAACTGCGGCGTAAAGAAACCGCGTCATTCTGTTTGATCGCAAAATATTGACTGACTTGGCAAGAGCAAAGCACACAAAGCTGCCGTAATTCTGCCTGAGGGACCCGATTTGTTTCTCATTTTTTCATAAGGCTTGGCAGGCGGGCAACATTGTGCGCACCCCGGCGCCGTGTTAGGAGACGCGAAGGGAGAGCTTGGAAAGCAGGGATTCGGATGACGGCGAAGCTCGCTTGCATGGTCTCCACCGTGGTGGCTGCCGTTCTTTTTATCGCCAGCCTGCGTTATGTGACCGATTTCTGGCTTTTAGCCTTCGTCACAAGTTTCCAGCTTCACATCGCCATTGTCTGTATCCTCCTGTCGTGCCTGATATTCTGGCTCACGCGCGACGTGATTTCGGCTGTTCTGGTGGTCTGGTCGCTTGCGCTCGCCATCCATGCCATCGCCATGCTCATGGAATTTTCCACCTCCGCCACCGCTGCACCCGGGGCGAGACCATTCCGGCTGTTGTCATTCAACGTGCTGATGAATAACGCCGCCAATGCGGATGCGATTGCCGATACCATTCTCGAATCAGGTGCGGATGCAGTATATCTGTTCGAGGCAACGGCACTGCAATCGGTTCTGTCGCGCCTGCAGCAAACCTACCCGTACAGGCTTGGCTGCTTTGCCGGGACGCCGACCTGCGACCTCTTGATTCTGTCAAAGCGGCCCTTGCTGGAAGGCCGTTTCCACAGCCTCAGCGATCTGCGCCGCGACCGGTTCGCCATCGCCAGCATCGATTTCGACGGCACGGAACTGACGCTCGCCGCCGGACATATCACCAAACCCTATTTCGACGATTATCACCGCGACGAACTGGACGAAATCAGCGAGATTCTGTTTCGCGTCACCGGGCCGCTCATTCTGGCCGGAGACTTCAATTCGGCAAGCATCGCCCCCGACATGCGTGATTTTCTTGCCGCCAACGACTTGAAGAAAGCCGCCTGGGAGCCTGCCACATGGCCAACCAAAGCAGGCCACTTCGGCATCGCCATCGACCATATCTTCGCCCGCGAGCCCGCGACGCTGATGAAAACCACCCGCCTGCCCAACCGCCTCGGCTCCAATCACTATGGGCTGGTGGCGGATTTCATGATTGGCGGGTAGCTCCGGACATGAAACGGCGGCCCGAAGGCCGCCGTCCATAGCCATCACAGCAGGGCGCGATCAGAATTCCGCCCACTCCCGCGCCGAAGCCGCCTGTCGCCCGCCACCGAAGGCCGCCGCGATTTTTTGACCCATGGCACGCGCCGGTGAAGGCTGCGGGACGGACGAAGGGCCGGCCAGAAGAACGGCGTCCCCCGCTTCCTTCAATATGAATTGCGAAAGCAGACCGTTGAGTGCACTTGCCTGCGACGCAAGGCTGCCGCTGGCCGCCGTTGTCTGCTCCACCATCGCCGCGTTTTTCTGGGTGCCCTGATCCATCAGGTTCACTGCCGAGCTGATTTCCGAAAGCCCGGTCGACTGTTCGCGCGTGGAGATGACGATGGAGGCGACGTGGCGGTTGATCTCCCGCACCTCGTCCACGATGCCCGCGAGAACCTCACCGGTCTTGCCGACAAGCGAGACACCCTCGCGCACCTGCTCACCGGAACGGTTAATCAGGATCTTGATCTCCTTGGCGGCATTGGCCGAACGCTGCGCCAGTTCGCGCACCTCCTGCGCCACGACGGCGAAACCCTTGCCGGCGTCACCTGCGCGGGCGGCCTCGACACCCGCGTTCAAGGCGAGAAGATTGGTCTGGAAGGCAATCTCGTCGATGACGCTGATGATATTGCTGATCTCGTTCGCGGATTTTTCAATGCCCTGCACCGCCATTACCGTGCGCGTCACGATCTGGCCGGACATTTCAGCGCTTTCGCGCGCCCGCTCCACGATACGCCCGGCCTCGGCGGCGCGATGGGCCGAATCCTTTACGGCGGTCGTCACTTCCTCGAGCGCTGCCGCGGTTTCCTCGACCGAAGAGGCCTGCTGCTCCGTACGGCGGGAAAGATCGCCTGCCGCCGCCAGGATTTCGCCCGCACCGGCATCGATGACCTTCGCGTTTTCGCCGACCGAACGCAGCGCCGCCTGCAGCGTGGCGACGGATTCGTTGAAATCGCCGCGCAAACCGTCCAGCCGCTCGGCAAAGGCGACGTCGAGACGGCAGGTCATATCGCCCTGCGACAACTTCTTCAGCCCGGCGCCGATATTTTCGACCGCGAAACGGACCTCCTCCGCCTCGCGCGCCTTCTGTGCTTCGTGTTCGATCCGTTCCCGCTCGCTGAGAGTGCGATTGGCCTCAGTTTCACGCTCCAGCCGTTCGCGCTCGACGGCATTGTCCCGGAAGACGGCAACAGCCGCGGCCATTTCGCCGATCTCGTCCTTGCGGCCGGAATGCGGAATGGCGCTCTCATTCTCGCCTGCTGCCAGCCCGTTCATGGCGCGGGTGATGTCGTTGATCGGACGCGAGATGCGCAGGAAACTGAAGAGTGCTGCACCGAGCGCGACAGCGGCAGCCACAAGCATGCCGCCAAGCGACATGATGAAGGCGAAGTCACCCGCGGCTTCCGCCGCCTGCTGGTCTGCCAGGCCGCGCTGACGGTTCTCCTCAATTATTTCTTTCAGCAAAGCGCCTGCACTGTTGCCGACAGGCGTCATACGCCCGATCAGACCCTTGGCAGCGTCCGTATCACCGGCAACGAGGTTTTTTTTCAGCTCCGCACCCATCGTCTCGTAGTTCTTGACGATACCATTCAGGCGCTGGAATTTTTCAATGACGGACGGAATCTGCAGGCCCGCAGCATAGGCGTCGAATGCCTGCGCGCGCTCCTCCTGCGATTTCAGTATCCGTTGAAAAAGAGCGTTTCGCGCCTCGGGGGACGCCGCGTTCATGACCGCCAGATAGTTGCGGCGAATATCGTTAAGCCTGTCACCCAGATCGGCGACAATGAGCGACCGCTCCATCCGCCGAACGATATTGCTGGCCTGCTGCTCCATCTCTGCGACGGAACGCATGCTCGCAATCCCCTGGGCGACGGAGAAGAGGACGGTGATGCCGAACAATGCCGGCAGAAGAATACGAATTCTGAAAAGATGCATTGTTTCCGATCCACAAAAAATGAACGCGATTCCTCCCGCGGACTTTTTTTTGCATGCACCGATAAACAAGTGCTTACCGTCCCATTATAAATTTTGGGTTGAGTAAATCGATCGATAGCCGAATAAATATAAGATATTAGCAACCAGTGATTTTATATTTGCGACATTCAGGATCGGCTAGTCGCGCCCCGGCCCGACCTTAAACGGTCTCATCGGCTGCAAGAAAACCGCCCGACTGTCGTGCCCAAAGCTCCGAATAAAGGCCACCCTGCGAGACGAGATCGGAGTGGTTACCCTGTTCGACGATGCGGCCCTGATCCATGACGATCAGCCGGTCGAGAGCAGCGATGGTCGAGAGCCGGTGGGCGATGGCCAGCACCGTCTTGCCCTGCATCAATTCATCCAGATTGCTCTGGATCGCCGCTTCTACCTCCGAATCGAGCGCAGAAGTCGCCTCATCGAGCACGAGGATCGGGGCGTCCTTCAGCATCACGCGGGCGATGGCAATGCGCTGCCGCTGGCCCCCGGACAGTTTCACACCGCGTTCGCCGACATGCGCGTCGAAGCCTAAGCGGCCGCGCTGGTCCACCAGCCTTGTGATGAAATCATCCGCCTTGGCCCGGCGCGTCGCCTCCAGCAATTGCGCTTCGGTGGCATCCGTGCGGCCGAACATGATGTTGTCGCGGATGGAACGATGCAGCAGCGACGTATCCTGCGTGACCATGCCGATATGAGCGCGCAGCGATTCCTGGGTCACCCTGGCAATATCCTGCCCGTCGATCAGGATACGGCCTTTTTCGACATCGTAAAAACGCAGGAGCAGATTGACGAGCGTGGATTTGCCCGCGCCGGAGCGCCCGACGATGCCGACCTTTTCTCCAGCCTTGATATCGAGATTGAGATGATCGATGACGCCATTCGCCCGCCCGTAATGGAAGCTGACGTTTTCAAAGCGGATGCTCGGCCTCTTCACGACAAGCGCCGTCGCATCCGGCGCATCGACGAGGCCGATCGGCTGTGAAATCAGCTCCGCCGCATTCTGCACCGTGCCGAAATTGCGCATGATGCCGTTAAACTGCGTCATCAACCGTCCGAGCAGAAAATTGAGGCGTAGGACCAGCGCCAGCGTGAAGGCGACCGCGCCGGAACTGATCTTGCCCGACAGCCAAAGATCGATGCACAGCGCCGCCATCGACGTGATCATTACGCCCGATAGCAGCGCCATGGAGGCGCGCACGCCGGTAATGAAGCGCGTGAACGTCATCGTCGCGTTCTGGAAGATATCGAAGCCCTGCCGCATGTAGCGGTCGTTGGCATCGTCGCGGCCGAACAGCCTGAGTGTCTGGATATTGCTGTAGGCATCCACCATGCGGCCGGAAAGCATGGAGGCGGCCTCTGCCGTTTCTTTCGAGTGGTAGCGGATGCGCGGTACGAAGTAGCGCGCCAGTAGCGAAAAGATCAACACCCAGACGAGGACGACGACCGCCAGTCGCCAGTCCAGACCACCGATCAGAAACAGCATCGAGACGGAGTAGATGCCGACGAACCAGACGCTTTCCATCAGCGAGGTGACGAGATCGCCTGCCGCCTGCCCGCCCGACCAGACCTTGGTGACGATACGGCCGGAAAAATCATTCTGGAAAAAGGTCAGCGATTGCCGCGCCACATGCATGTAGGATTGCCAGCGCACCAGATTGTAAAAGCCGGGCGTGATGATCTGCTGATCCACCAGTGCCGTGATCATCGCGACGATGAAGCGCACGACGCCGATCAATACCAGCATGCCGACCAGCTCGCCGCCATGGGCGGCAAGCAACCCGGCCCAGCCTTCATCCGGCTTCACGGTCGAGAGAATATCCACCAGCCGCCCGACGAACCAGAACAGCGCCGCCTCAATGGCGGCCGTCAGCCCGCCCAGCACCAGCATCGCAAAAAACGGCGCCTTGGCCTGGGAGATATAGAACCAGATGAAGGCGAATGTGCTTTCAGGCGGCCGCAGGTCGTCCTTTCGGGCGAAGGGCTTAATCCAGTTCTCGAAGAACTCGAAGATGCGCGTAATGACCATGATCCGGATATAGGCGGATTCCCGTTGGGGGAACAGCCGCTGAGCCTTGGGGAAGAGATTATATTTCGGTAACGTTGGGGGAATGATAAAGGGCGGGAAATGTTCCCCGTCCTTAAATCAACCTATCGATATTTTACGCATCGGCAGTATCCTCACACCGTCACCCCGGACTGGATCCGGGGTCCAGCGTGATCAAGTCCTTGATCGCAAAAGATTCTTCTCGCGGCGCAGACGCGCCATGGCTGGATGCCGGCTCAAGGCCGGCATGACGGGAGAGAGGCTTTAACCCCTTAACGAAAAGGGCGGGGAATACCCCGCCCTCACGCTTTCCTTACTCCGCGGCCACTTCCGCCTCATGGTCGGCGATGAAGCCGCCGGACTGGCGACGCCAGAGATCGGCATAGATGCCGCCCATCGCCGCCAGTTCCGCATGGCTGCCCGATTCCACGATCTGGCCCTTGTCGAGGATGATGAGCCGGTCCATTTCGGTCAGCGTCGACAGGCGGTGGGCGATCGCAATCACCGTCTTGCCTTCCATCAGCGAGAACAGGTTCTCCTGGATCGCCGCCTCGACTTCACTGTCAAGCGCCGAGGTCGCCTCGTCCAGCACCAGAATCGGCGCATTCTTGAGGAACACACGCGCAATCGCGATGCGCTGACGCTGACCGCCGGAAAGCTTCACGCCGCGTTCGCCAACCTGCGCATCGAGGCCCTGCCGACCATGCATGTCGACAAGCGTTTCGATGAAGTCCCAGGCATTCGCCCGCTTCGCCGCCGCGATCACCTGCTCGTCCGTAGCCTCGGGATGGCCATAGGCGATGTTGTCGCGGATCGAACGGTGCAGCAGCGACGTATCCTGCGTCACCACGCCGATCAGCTCGCGCAGGCTGTCCTGCGACACCTTGGAGATGTCCTGCCCGTCGATGGTAATCCTGCCCGCCTCCAGATCATAGAAGCGCAGAAGCAGGTTCATCAGCGTCGTCTTGCCCGCACCCGAACGCCCGACCAGACCGACCTTCTCGCCCGGCTTGATGTCGAGCGTCAGCCCGTCGATCACGCCCTTATTCTTGCCGTAGTGGAAGCGGACGTTGTCGTAACGGATGGCGCCCTGGGGTGCAGCAAGCTCCGGAGCCTTCGCGACATCGACGATATCGTGCGGCTTCGTCATCATCGACATGCCGTCATAGACCGTGCCGATATTTTCGAACAGCGAGGTGACTTCCCACATGATCCACTGCGACATGCCGTTGACGCGCATGGCAAGGCTGATGGCGATGGCAACCGAGCCGGCCGTGACCGAACCCTGCATCCAGAAATAGAGACCAAGTGCTGCCGTGGAAAACAGAACCACGGCGTTGTTGAGGTCGATCAGGATGTTGAAGCCGGAAATCTTGCGCATCTGGCGGTGAACGGTTCCAAGAAACACATTCATGCCCTCACGCGCATATCTTTCCTCACGCCCCGCATGCGAAAACAGCTTGATCGTCGAGATGTTGGTGTAGCTGTCGACGATACGCCCCGTCATCATCGAGCGCGCATCGGCCTGCTCCTGCGCCAGCCGGCCGAGTTTCGGCACGAAATAGGCGAGAATGCACATATAGATGCCGAGCCACGCCAGGAGCGGAATGACCAGCCGCCAGTCGGCCGCTGCAACCATGAACAGCATCGAGACGACGAAGCTGATGGCGTAGACGAAGACGTCGATCACCTTCAGCGCCACTTCGCGGATCGCCAGCGCCGTCTGCATCACCTTGGTCGAAACCCGGCCCGCAAACTCGTTGGCGAAAAAGTTCATGGAGTGGCGCAGCAGGAAGCGATGCATCTTCCAGCGTGCGATCATGCCGAAATTGCCGGCAAGCGTCTGGTGCATGGTCATGGTATGGACCGCACCCATCAAGGGCAGCACGATCAGCACCAGTCCGGCCATGACGATCAGATGCCAGCCCTCATCGGCAAAAAACGTCTCGCGATTGGCCGTGGAAAGCCAGTCGACGATGTTGCCGAGGAATTTGTAGAGCATGGCTTCCGCAACCGCGATACCCATGGACATCAGGCCGAGCAGCAGCAGCCATGGCCATGCGGGCTTCACATAATGCCACAGGAACGGCAAAAGCGTCTTCGGCGGCACGGACGGCGTCGAAGAGGGAAAAGGATCAAGGCGTTTTTCAAACCAGCCAAACATAGGCCAAGCTCCGGCAATCAATCGCCCCATCGTGAAAAGTGAGCAAACACAAATATGGCTCACGACGGAACGGAAAAGTCTTTGGATATGGCCGTGACAGCCACATGACGAATCGAAGTATGGGAAACGCGGTCGAACCGCGGAGTAACACCTAGGCCAGCAGCAGCACTACTGGGGCCGGGAGGTGAATACGAATGTCATTTTGCATGAGAACCTCCCTAGCTGGTGTTGAAGATGTGGCCTTGTAGCGTAAAAATTAATCGTTGACCAGCCGGAAAGATACCAGATGCGCCAGAAAAACGCCAGAATGCGACCGACGAAGCTCGACGGGCGGAGATTGCCATGCAAGGTCCCCGCCGGCCGAAATATGCGGGTAGATTGACCTACTCGGCAGCGTCCTGCGCTTGCCCCTCTTCATACTCTGCGATCAGTTCGGCCATGGCATCCTGCGTGTGGCGCTTCAGTTCCCGGCGATCGCTGGGCTGCGGTGCGAAAGTGACGCTCAGCCCCGTATCTCGCAGCGTGCCGATGACGAAAGACGCGCCGGACAACATGCGCACACCCTCATGCAGCCACAGCGGATCGGTGGCGAAATGCTGGCCGATGCCGACGACGACGGGGATGCCCTGCCAGTGAGCCATGCGGTCATAGTGGATGTGACCCGCCAGGATGCCCATGACATCGTATTCAAACAGCACCTCGTCCAGAGCCTCGGTGTCGACGAAGGAAAGAGATTCCCACTCTGCGTCGGCACGATCAAAATCGAGCGCCGGCGCATGGTGCATCACCAGAAGCTTCGGCAGGTCAGGATGGTTTTCGAGTTCCTCCTCAAGCCACTCGATCTGCCCGGGTTCGAAAGCCCCGCCGACTTTACCGGGAACGCTGGTGTCCATGACGATGATATGAATGCCGGCGACAACCTCCGCATGGTCGTAAGGTTCATCCAGATCCTCATGACGGCCGAGCATCACGGGATAAAATCCGTCGCGGCGGTCATGATTGCCGAGCGCAAAAAGCACCGGGACATCCAGTTCCGCCTCGGCCATCAACCGCTTCAGCTCCTCATAGCTGCCGGCATCGCCCCGATTGGTCAGGTCGCCGCTGACGACGATGAATTCGGGCGGCGGCACAAGCGCCTTGATTTGCGCAAGTGTCGCAGACAGCGTGGCCGACGTATCGGAATAAAGATCATCATCCTGCACCTGCGGATTGCCAATATGCAGATCGGTCAGATGGACGAAATTCACCCGTTCGGACATGATATCTTCCTGTTTTTGCGGCGCGCAGAAATCCGGCTCGATAACGCCATCACGGCCCAAGCGAACGTTCCGATCAGCCTGATGACACATTGGTTAATGGGTAGCCTGCCTGTGTGTCACGCGAATGAATATCCGTTGTGCGAAGCGCGTCGAACCGGCGTTTTCATGCTGCATCTGTCGCGCACCGCCTGCCCGTGATAATCGGTCCGACATTCCAATTGCGACGAGAAAACCATGCAAGAGACCAGGCCCAACATCAGGATCGCCCTTTATCAGCCCGATATTCCCGGCAATACCGGCACCATCCTGCGGCTGGCGGCCTGTCTCGGTCTCGGCGTCGATATCATCGAACCGGCCGGCTTCGATATTTCCGACCGCAACCTGAAACGGGCGGGCATGGACTACATTGCGGCGGCGGCGCTGACGCGCCACGTCAGCTGGGACCGCTTCGAGGAATGGCGCGCAACCACCGGCCGCCGCCTCATTCTCGCCTCCACCAAGGCCGCCCTGCCCTATACGCAGATCGCCTATCGCGGCGATGATATCCTGCTTTTCGGCCGTGAAAGTGCGGGTGTGCCCGACCATGTGCATGAGAAGGCGCAGGAGCGAATCATCATCCCGATGATGACAGGGCAGCGTTCCATCAACGTCGCCATGTCGGCGGCAATGATCACCGGCGAGGCCCTCCGCCAGACCGTATGGTCGTGAGCGCCTTTTTTAACGCCATTTTTTCGTGCAAATACAAAAATTGACCGTTTTTGCTTCAAAACTGTCGCAACCCGGCCTGTACCGAAGGCGTTCAGGCTCCTATACTTATTAGCCGGACAACAAAAATCGCCCTCGCCGGAACCATCCGCCGGCGGGTGTGAGGAGACGTCGCATGCAATCCACCATTGTCATCGTCAACCTTCTCGGCGCAGTCGCGCTGCTGCTCTTTGGTCTTGCCCAGGTCAAGGACGGGGTGACCCGCGCCTTCGGCATGAAACTGCGAAGCGTGCTGGCGACCGGCACCCAGAACGGGCCGCGTTCCTTCTTTTCCGGCTTTTTCGCCACCGTCGCGCTGCAAAGCTCGACGGCGACGGCACTCACCGTCGCCTCCTTCGCCGAACGCGATCTCATCAGGCCGCGCATGGCGCAGGTCGTGCTGCTTGGCGCCAATGTCGGCACTGCCGTCACGGCCTGGATTGTCGCCGCCGGTGTGGAATGGCTGTCGCCGCTTCTGATCCTGTCGGGCATCGTGCTTAAAAAAGGCAGCTCCAATGCGAGACAGGGCGGCGGAACCGCGGTCATCGGCATCGGCCTGATGCTTCTGTCGCTGCATCTCTTGAGCGGCGCGACCGAACCGATGCGCGCCTCGCCCGCTCTCGGCGTCTTCATCGGCCTGCTTGATGGCGCGTGGCCCGTCGCGTTGATCTTCTCCGCCGTGCTGGCCTTCGTGTCTTCCTCCAGCCTCGCCGTCGTGGTGCTTATCCTGTCGCTGGCCGCAACCGGCACGCTTTCCGCCGGCCTCATCATCGTTCTCATTCTCGGCGCCAATCTCGGCGGCGCCATTCCGCCCGTCATCGCCACGCTCTCCGGCCCCGCCTCGGCGCGGCGCATCACCATCGGCAACCTTGTCGTGCGCACCATCGGCTGC
Organism: Rhizobium oryzihabitans; assembly: GCF_010669145.1. NCBI lineage: Bacteria > Pseudomonadati > Pseudomonadota > Alphaproteobacteria > Hyphomicrobiales > Rhizobiaceae > Rhizobium > Rhizobium oryzihabitans. The sequence goes on along the minus strand of NZ_CP048632.1, from coordinate 2,920,176 downwards.
CTTATCGCCATGCCCCTCGCCTCCTACGGCGCGGCGATGCTGCAGCAATTGCCGCTTTCGCCGGCCAAATTGCCTGTTGATGCGCATCTCATCTTCAACGTCATTCTGGCGGCGCTGGCCTGGCCCTTCTCCGGCCTCATATCCGATCTGATGGCCAAGCTGGTACCGGGCGATCCGAAAACCGAAGACGGCCCGAATTTCCTCGACCAGCAGGCGCTTGATATGCCGGTAGTAGCGCTTGCCAATGCCACCCGTGAGGTCTTGAGCGTCGGCGACAGCATCGAACGCATGCTGATCCGCGCCGAAAACGCCTTCAAGCACAATGATCTGGCGCCCCTTCAGGAAGTTTCCCTGCTCGAAAAGAAGGTCGATCGCCGCCAGCAGGAGGTGAAGGTCTATCTTTCGCAACTGGGGCGAAAGGGGCTTGCCGACGAAGAAGCGCGCCGTTCGATCGCCATCATCGATTACGCGATCAATCTCGAGCACATCGGCGACATCATCGAAAAAGGCATTTGCGAGCAGATCCGCAAGAAGGTGCTGAACAGCTTCAAATTTTCCGACGACGGTTATGAGGAGCTGAAGACGCTGTTCGACATGACAATCGAAAACCTGCGGGCCGCCCAGAGCATTCTGGTGACCGGCGATTTCGATCTTGCCCGCCGGCTGATGGAAAGCAAGGTGGATATACGCCGCCTCGAAAAACAGTCCTCCAACCGCCACCTGGAGCGGCTGCGCGACGGCCTGACGGAAAGCATGCAGACCAGTTCGCTGCATCTCGACATGCTCAGGGATCTGAAGCGCATCAACGCCCATATCGTCTCAGTCGCCCACCCCATTCTGGATGAAAGCGGCGTGCTGATCGAAAGCCGCCTGCGTTACGCAGAACCGCGCGCCTAGAGCATTTCCAGGAAAAGTGGTCCGTTTTCCGTCCGGAAATACGACAAACAAAGAGTTGGAGCGTTTTCGCCATTCGAAGAACAGCGAAGACGCTCTAAAACTCAATCGGCGGAAGGAAGCCGCCGCATGGTGAATTCGATGCGGTCGCCTTCCAGCTGCCGCCAGCTTTCCACTTCCGTCCAGTAGGCGGCTTTCGGGAAGCTGTCGAACCATTCGCGCGCCTTGGCGCGGGCCTCTTCACGGCCAAGACAGAAGGTCTGCCGCACGAACATGCCATTGCGCGTCTGGTCGCCGCCTGAGCCTTCACGCGCCTTGCGGTGATTGGCGATCCTGCGCTTCAGCCCGTCAAGGGGCGGCGGTCCGGCAAATTTCGTCATGATATTCACCTCTGGCACCTACATCGCTAAAGATAGTGTCCGCATGTGAACTTGGCGAGTCGAATTTGTGCATGAAGCCGGCACCTGCTAGACGCGACAGGGAATCGACTTCACCCAAGGAGACTATGCATGGAACGGCCAATCTTGCCGAAGGGCTTGCCCGAGGACATCGAAGACAAGAAGGCCGTTGCCCAAGCCTGGTTCCAGCATCTGCGCGACACCATCGTCATCTCCTTCGAAACCCTCGAAAACGATCTGACCGGCCCTCTGTCCGACCAGGAGCCCGGACGATTCGTCCAGAAGGACTGGCTGCGCGACAATGGCGAGGGCGGCGGCGGCAAGATGTCGATGATGGAAGGCCGTGTCTTCGAAAAGGTCGGCGTGCACACTTCCACCGTCTATGGCGAATTCTCGCCGGAATTCCGCAAGCAGATACCGGGAGCGGAAGAAGACCCGCGTTTCTGGGCCTCGGGCATTTCGCTGATCGCCCACCCCGTCAATCCCAATGTGCCGGCGGTGCACATGAACACCCGCATGGTCGTCACCACCAGCCACTGGTTCGGCGGCGGCGCGGATCTGACGCCGGTGCTGGGGCGCAGACGTGACGAACAGGACCCGGACACCCAGCTTTTCCACCGCGCCTTCCAGATCACCTGCAACCGCCATCCGGTCGCCGATTATCCGCGCTACAAGGCATGGTGCGACGATTATTTCTTCCTGAAGCACCGTAACGAACCGCGCGGCACCGGCGGCATCTTTTTCGACTGGCTGCACCCGGAGGAAGAGAAAGGCGGCTGGGACGCCAATTTCGCCTTCGTGCAGGATGTCGGCCGCGCCTTTAATCTGGTCTACCCGAAAATCGTCCGCGCCAATTTCAACCAGCCCTGGACGGAAGAGGATCGCGACGAGCAGCTCATCCGCCGCGGCCGTTACGTGGAATTCAACCTGCTTTACGATCGCGGTACGATCTTCGGCCTCAAGACCGGCGGCAACGTCGAATCGATCCTGTCCTCCCTGCCGCCCGTGGTGCGCTGGCCTTAAAAAACCTCACGCAAATTTGACGCTCGTCAGCCATTTCGTCGCAAATAGCGCAAATTAGGACTTATGGAAAAATCAAGGCAATGGTAGTCTCCTCCCGCAGACGTACTGGAGGAGCTATCGTCATGATTACTTCGAACAGCATGCCTATATCTGCTTCCGCCGAGGAGGCTCCGCATTCCATCGATACCCCTGATCTGATCGACCGCCTGGCCGCAGAAATGCGTGCCACGGGTGATCGCGAACTGCCGCATTCCTTTTATGTCGAACAGGTAAAACGCACGCTTGCCGGAAAAACGGTGAAGCGCGCCGACAATGACGAAATGCCTCGTACAAAAATCCCGGCAGCCGGCACATCCTCTGTTTTCCAGTGCTGGGCGATGCCCGAATAGGGCCCGTATTAGGGTCGGCGGACGCCGCTCTGGAACATAAGCGGCGAACGTTCGTTTCTTGTCAGAGGGACAGCAGGCATTCGCACGCTGTCCCTCTGTCTAAAACAGGGAGGCAAGACCATGAGACTGTTTGAATGTGGAACGCTTGTGCCCGGCTGCGCCTGGCACACCCGCGCGGACGACGACGCGGAAGTCGTGCGCCGCACCGTGGAGCATATGCGATCGGCCCACGGCGAAACCGTCATCCGCGAGAACATGATCGAAAATATCAAATCCCGCATCCGCGACGAGGCGAATGCGGCCTGAGCCGCAATGCCTTCATCGCTGCGATCTCAATTCTCCAGCATATCCTTCAGCCGGGCGGTCAGTGCTGCCCGGTCCAGTGAAAAGTTGACGTCGATCCACTTTTCCTCAAGGCTTTTCAGCACCTCGCCCACTTTGGGACCCGCCTCGACACCGGCGGCCATTACATCCGCGCCGCTCAGCGGAAAACCGGGCTTGTGGAATTTTTCCGCTCTCGTCAACAGCGTCGAAAGCCGCGCCACCTTCTGCATCGCCGCATCACCAGCGGAAATGTCGGCCCGGGCCGAAGCAAGTGCCAGTCTAAGCCGCGTCTTCACACCTTCAACGCCCTGCCGGTAAAGCAGCCGGTCAAGCGCCGTCTCCTTCATTTCGGGATCGATCGCGGGGGCGGACGCCCATTGCGCCAGATATGCAGCTTCGGCCTTGGACAGCCGCAGCCGCGCAGCAAGGGCCGCGAGCCTGTCCCTGTCCGGCGGCACGATGGCTGCGAGCCGCAACATCGGATCCACCACCCAGCCGAGAGCCTGTTCCGTCGCCACCAGCCCGTGAATGGCATCGATGCCCCATTTTTCCGTTTCGGGAAGAATTTCCGTCAGAACGCCCGATTGCCGCATCCATAGAAGCGCGCGGGAGGGGTCGCGGGCGGCAAGCAGCTTTTTCAGTTCGCTCCAGACCCGCTCGGCCGAAAGCGTCGCAAGTTTGTCCTTCGCCCGTGCACTGGCGCGCAAGCCGTCTGCATCAGGGCGGCCTGAACCATAATGGGCAAAAAACCGGAAAAACCGAAGGATTCGCAAATAATCTTCCGAAATCCGCATCGCCGCATCGCCGATGAAGCGCACCGTGCCGGTTTCAATGTCTGGCAAACCATCGATAAGGTCGATGATCTCGCCCTTCTCGTCGGCGTAAAGCGCGTTGATGGTGAGGTCACGCCGCTCCGCATCGGTTTGCCAGTCGGTGCCGAAGGCGACCTGCGCGTGGCGGCCATTGGTTTCGACATCGCGGCGCAGCGTCGTCACCTCGAAACCTTCGCCATCGATCACCAGCGTCACCGTGCCGTGTTCGATGCCTGTTGGCACCGACTTGATGCCCGCCGCCTTCGCCCGCTCCACCACCACATCGGGTGTGAGCGTCGTCGCCATGTCGACATCGACGACCGGCTGTTCCATCAGCGCATTGCGCACGGCACCGCCGACGATCCGCACCTCGCCGCCATCGGCATTGAGAAGCGCGAATATGCGCTTCAGCGCCGGTTTTTCGAACCAGTCCCGCCCGGCAAGGCTGCTCATGAATAAAACCTCTCGTAAATCGTCCTGACGATGCCCGCCGTAATGCCCCAAATGTAGCGCTCGCCATAGGGCATTTCGTAGAAAAACCGCTCCTTCCCCTGAAAGATGCGGCTGCCGCGCCCGTGATTGGCCGGGTCCATCAGGAAAGACAGCGGCACCTCGAAAACCTCATCCACTTCCGTTGGATTGAGCGTCAGATCGAAACCGGGGCGAACGACCGACAGCACCGGCTTTATGCGAAAGCCCGTCCCGGAAATATAATCCGGCAGACGCCCGACCGTTTCGACGAAAGATCGCGAGAGGCCGATCTCCTCTTCAGTCTCGCGCAGCGCCGCCTCTTCCGGTGTGCGGTCTTCGGCATCGATGCCGCCGCCCGGAAAGGAAATCTGGCCGGAATGTTTGCGCAGGGTTGCGGTGCGCTGGGTGAAGATCACCCGCGCTTCTTTACCGTCGTCGATGACAGGCACCAATACGGCGGCATCCTTCAGCCTTATGCCGTTTCCCGAGAGAACCACGCCCGGATTGAGCACATGGTCGCCATTCTCCCGCTCTGCCACGCCCTCGCCATCCTGCAGTACCCGGCGGCGGAAATCGGCAGCGGTGAAAGCCTTGAAATCTGTTGTCGTCATGGTCATTGCGAAAGACGTTCCAGTTCATTGGCGGGCATCACGGGAAAGACAATCCCGCCGGAGCGCAGGGCGAACATATCGACGCCGTCCACTTCGATCACTTCGCCGAGTGCTGCGAGATCATACATCACCGCCCGCGAAACGAGCGCTTCCAGCCTGCCGCGCACCAGAAGATAGGGTTTCAATTCGCGGTTCTCACCGAAAATTTCGAACCGCAGCGGGTGCTCGGGCCCCGCCTCCACGACATCGCCGACATTGGTGCGGAAGGTGAGCAGCGGCTCGCCATCCTTTTCTGCCGCAGTTACCTTCATCTCGACGGCCACGAAAGGTGCATCGACCACCCGGATGCCGACTTTTTCCACAGGAGTTACGAGATAGGTCCTGCCGTCCTCGTCCTTGCGCAGAACCGTCGAAAACAGCCGCACCAGCGGTGCCCGACCGATGGGCGTACCGAGGTAAAACCAGGTGCCGTCGGCGCGGATTTCCATGTCGAGATCGCCGCAAAAGGGCGGATTCCAGCGATCCACCGGAGCCGGTCCGCGCTTGGCGTCGCCGGTCTGTTCGGCAGCGCGGGAAATCATCGCCGCCAGCCCCGCCGCATCGCCTGCCGAATTTATCGTCTCCGCTGCCATATTCGAGTCTCGCTTTGCCGATAAGGAAATACTAAGTCACGACATAGTCATTCGAATGGCGCTTGTCAGCGGCCAAGAGAGCAATAAGCTATATGCAGCGCAAAATCCGTCCCGGCTGATAACCAGCAGCACCCGGGTGGGGATCAGAGAGCGGCGAAGGTATGAGGAGAGCGACATGGGCGTGATGAATACCGGCGAAACCCTCGACGAAAAAGCCATCGTCGCCTCGGCCGAAAAGGCGCTTTCGGATATTGCAGCCATCCGCGCGGAGGTGTCCAAGGTCATCTTCGGCCAGGAAAAAGTGGTGCAGAACACGCTTCTCGCCATCCTGTCGGGCGGCCATGCGCTGCTCGTCGGCGTTCCCGGCCTTGCCAAGACCAAACTGGTCACCACGCTTGGAACGGTTCTCGGCCTCGATGCCAACCGTATCCAGTTCACGCCGGACCTCATGCCGTCCGATATTCTCGGCTCCGAAGTCATGGATCAGGATGAAAACGGGCGTCGCTCGTTCCGCTTCATCAAGGGTCCGGTTTTCGCGCAATTGCTGATGGCCGACGAAATCAACCGCGCCAGCCCGCGCACGCAGTCCGCGCTCTTGCAGGCCATGCAGGAATACCACATCACCATGGCCGGCCAGCATTATGAGCTGCCGAAACCCTTCCACGTCCTTGCCACCCAGAACCCGCTGGAGCAGGAAGGCACCTATCCGCTGCCCGAAGCCCAGCTCGACCGCTTCCTGCTGCAGGTGGATGTCGACTATCCCGAGCTTGCCGCCGAACGCCAGATCCTGCTCGACACCACCGGTATCGCATCGGGTGAGGCACGCAAGGTGATCGACGCGGAGCGTATGATGGAAATCCAGGCGCTCATTCGCCAGATGCCGGTCAGCGACAAGGTTGTGGACGCCATTCTGTCACTCGTGCGCTCCGCCCGCCCCGGCCATGGCAACAAATTGACCGACAAACACGTTGTCTGGGGACCGGGTCCCCGCGCCGGCCAGTCACTGATGCTGACGGCACGCGCCCGTGCGCTTTACGAAGGCAGGCTCGCGCCGTCGCTCGACGATGTCTACGCGCTGGCGGAGCCCGTGCTGGAACACCGCATGGCGCTGACATTCGCGGCCCGCGCCGAAGGCATGTCGGTGCGCGATGTCATCGCAGCCCTCGTGGAGCAGGCGAAGAACTAAAAAGACGGCCCGGAGCATGTCTTCCAAAAATGTGAGCAGTTTTGGGACAAGGACATGCGTAAAACCAGAAGAGCGTCGCGAAAGGAGTGCATGTGGCATCCATCGGCCAGATCGTAGACAAGACGCCGGGTAGCGAAGTTCTGGCGCGCGCGCGCCAGCGTGCCGCCCTGGTGCCGGACTGCATGGTCGAGGCAAAGCGCATCGCCAATACCGTTACCGCCGGCTGGCACGGCCGCCGCAAGCGCGGCATCGGCGAGAATTTCTGGCAGTTCCGCCCCTATGCCGAAGGCGAGAGCCTCTCGCGCATCGACTGGCGGCGCTCGGCCCGCGACGACCATACCTATGTGCGTGACCGCGAATGGGAAGCCGCCCACACCATCTGGCTCTGGGCCGACATGTCGCCGTCGATGATGTTCAAATCCACGCTTGGCTCGGTCTCAAAGGAAAGCCGCGCATTGGTGCTGATGCTGGCGCTGGCCGAAATCCTGGCGCGCTCTGGCGAGCGCATCGGTTGTCCGGGCATCATGGAGCCGGTCTCGGCCAGAAACGCCGCCGAACGTCTGGCCGCCGCCATCATGCACGCGCCGCTCACGACAGGCATGCCGGAAACGGGCATGATCCGCGGTGCAAGCGATATCGTCCTCATCGGTGATTTTCTCGATGATGCGAAAAATGTGATGGAGCGGATTTCGCCGCTCGCGCGGCGGGGCTTACGCGGCCATGTGGTAGAAATCGCCGACCCGGCCGAGGAAACCTTCCCCTATTCCGGCCGCACCGAATTCACCGATCCGGAAACCGGCGAAAAGCTCGTCTCCGGCCGCGCCGAAACCATTCGCGAGGATTACACCCGCGCCTATCTCGCAAGGCGTGAGGCGCTGTCTTCGTCCCTGCGCCGTCTCGGCTGGAACTTCGTGTTCCACCGCACCGATCATCTCGCCTCCGAGGCGCTCGTCGCCGTTCACATGTATTTGTCCGGCGCGCCCGCGCAAGGCGGTGGCCGTCGATGAGCGCATTGCCCTTCGTTTTCACCAGCCCTTATATTCTCTTCGGCCTTCTGGCGCTGCCCGCCATCTGGTGGCTGCTGCGGCTCACCCCGCCGCGCCCCAAGGCGGAAGTGTTTCCGCCGCTGAAAATTCTGGCAACTGTGCTGAAGCGCGAGGAAACGCCCTCCAAAAGCCCGTGGTGGCTGACATTGCTGCGCATGGCGCTGGCCGCTGCCGTCATTTTTGCGCTTGCTGACCCCGTGGTGAACCCGCGCAATAACAGCATTGCCGGCACCGGCCCGCTGGTGCTCGTGGTCGATAATAGCTGGGCCTCCGCAACCGATTGGGAGCGACGCGTGGCAACGGCGCAGGCCCTGATCGGCGATGCGGAAAGGGCCGACCGCCCCGTCTCCATCAGCTTCACCGCCGATGTCGAACATGACGCCGTGCCGGCAACGACCGCAGTGGCGCTGGACAAGCTTGCCGCCGCCAAGCCGAAGCCGCTTGTGCCCGACCGCGTGCGCACGGCCGAAGCGATCACCGAGGCGCTGAACGGCGCGGCCCCCGGCACGCTCGCCTATATTGCCGACGGCGTTGCCACCGCGCAGGATGAAAACGCGATGAGAACGCTCGCCAGCCTCTCCCCTGCCGAATTCCGCATCGTCAAGGGTGACGGAAAATCCATCGCCGCCATTACCGGCGCCACCAACAATGCCGATGCGATGAGCGTCACGCTCTCGCGGCTCGACACAACGGAAGCCGCCCGGCTGACCGTCAATGCGCAAGACAGCCAGGGCCGCATCCTCGCCAACGGCATCGCGAACTTCGCGCCCGGCGCGGCCGAAACCACGGCAACGGTGGAAGCACCTTTCGAACTGCGCAATGATTTCGCCCGCCTCTCCCTCGAAGGAGTGTCGACGGCGGGTGCGGTGCATCTTCTGGATGACGGTTTCCGCCGCCGCCGCGTGGCCCTGCTCGCCGGTGAAACCGGCAATGATTTCCAGCCGCTGCTGCAGCCGCTTTATTATATCAGCCGCGCGCTTCAGCCGTTTGCCGATCTCATCCCGCAGCGGCAGGCCGATCTGGCGCAGGCGATCCCGGAAATCCTGCAATCCAACCCGTCGGTCATCGTCATGGCCGATATCGGACGTCTGCCGCAGGAAACCTATGAACCGATGCAGCGCTGGCTGGCCGGTGGCGGTACGCTGATCCGTTTTGCCGGACCGCGCCTTGCCGCAGCCCCAGCCGATGACCCGCTGGTGCCTGTAACACTCAGACAGGGCGAACGCGCGCTTGGCGGCGCGCTCTCCTGGGCCGAGCCGCAGCCGCTTGCCGATTTCCCGAATTTCGGCGCTTTCGCCGGCATGCCGAAGGCCGATGGCGTCCTTGTCAAGCGTCAGGTTCTGGCCGAGCCGACGCCGGACCTGGCTGAGCGCACCTGGGCAAGCCTTGCCGACGGCACGCCGCTCGTCACCACCCGCAATGTTGAGGCCGGCCGCATCGTGCTCTTCCATGTCAGCGCCGAGGCAAGCTGGTCCGATCTGCCGATATCAGGCCATTTTGTCGATATGCTGCGCCGTATCGTGCAATTGTCGAAGGCGGGCGGCGCTTCCGCCGCCGCGAATGCTCCGGCCGCCGCCCTGCCGCCCTTCCGGCTGCTGACGGCTGAAGGCGCCCTGTCGGCCGAAATCGGCTCTGCCCGCCCGCTGGAAATGCGCGCCGGTCAGCCGCCCCGCACCGGTTTCGACAATCCCCCCGGCCTTTATGGCACTGAGGATGGCTTCGTGGCTCTCAATCTTTTGCCGGCTGGCGCCACGCTTCGCCCGCTCGACACATCGGTCGCCGGTGTCAATACCACCAGCGAAGCGCTGATCGGCGAAACGGCGAAATCGCTGCGCCCCGCGCTCTTCATCGCCGCCTTCCTGATGCTGATCGCAGACAGCCTCATCGTGCTCTTCATGAACGGCGCCTTCGCCCGCCTGCCGAAAGCCCGCAGCGCCACCGCTGCCACCGTGCTGTTGGCGCTTGGCGCCTTTGCCGCGATGTCCCCAACGGATGCGCGCGCCGACGATCCGAAACCCGGCGACGAGCAGATTTTCGAGCGGCTGGACACGACCCATCTCGCCTATGTCCGCACCGGCGAAGACGATGTCGACCGCATTTCAGAGCAGGGTCTGCAGGGCCTCAGCGAATTCCTGACCTGGCGCACGACGCTGGAGCCCGGCCAACCGGTCGGCCTCGATATTTCCAAGGACGAATTGTCCTTTTACCCGATCATCTACTGGCCTGTGTCGGCCTCAGCCCCCATGCCGTCGAGCGCCGCCATCTCGCGCATCGACGCCTATATGCGCGCCGGCGGCACCGTGCTGTTCGATACGCGCGACCAGTTCTCTTCGCTCGACACCGGTGCGACCAGCCCTAACGGCGAACGCCTGCAGGCGATCCTCGCCAATATCGATATACCACCGCTGGAGCCCGTGCCGGAAGACCACGTCCTGACGCGGTCCTTCTACCTGCTCACCAATTTTCCCGGCCGTTACAACGGCTCGCCGCTCTGGGTGGAATCGCGCCAGGGGGCGGCCAAGACCACATCCGGCCTCTCCTCCTCCGGCGATGGCGTGACGCCGATCATGATAACAGGCAATGATTTTGCCGGCGCATGGGCCGTCGATCCGCAGGGTGCGCCGGTCCTGCCAACGGTGCCGCCGGACGAGATGCAGCGCGAGCATGCCTTCCGCTCTGGCGTCAACATCATGATGTATATGCTGACCGGCAACTACAAGGCCGATCAGGTTCACGTCCCCGCACTTCTCGAACGGCTGGGGCAGTGACATGACATTAACCTTCTCCCCATTCCTGCCGTGGATCGTTATCGCCGTTCTGGCCTTCGCCGCCCTTCTCCTCTCCTTCATCGGCCTGTGGCGCGGCGTGCGCGGCGCATGGCTGCGCGGGCTGGCGCTCGCCGCTTTGTTGGCTGCCATCGCCAATCCGCTTCTGACGCAGGAGGAGCGCGAGCCGCTCTCCACCATCGTTCCCGTCATCGTCGACCGTTCGCAGAGCCAGGACGTGCAGGATCGGCCGCAAATGACCGATACGGCGCTGGAGACGCTGAAAGACCGGCTGTCCCGCTTCCCGCGTATCGAGCCGCGCATCGTGGAAGTGCGCGACAATGGCGAGAGCGATTCACCCTCGACGCAGCTGTTCTCGGCCCTTTCCTCCGCCGTCTCGGATGTTTCACCCTCTCGTGTCGGCGGCGCGATTTTCCTCAGCGACGGCCAGATTCACGATATTCCAAATGCGCTGCCCAATGCCGAACAGGCGCTGGGCTTCCGCGCGCCCGTGCATGGCCTGATCACCGGCAAGGCCGATGAATTCGACCGCCGTATCGAAATCGTCCGCGCCCCGCGCTTCGGCATCGTCAATGAGGAACAGCAGCTGACGCTGCGCGTCTTCGATGATGGTCGCCCCGCAGGCGGTGGTTCGGCGGAAGTGACGGTGAAGATGAACGGGCAGGAAATCGCCACGCTTCAAGCCACGCCTGGCCAGCCGACCCCCTTCAACTTCAAGGTTCCGCGTGGCGGCAACAATGTCATGGAATTTTCCGTCGCCGAGCTTCCCGGCGAAGTGACGGCGGCCAACAACCGCGCGGTTCACCTGATCGAAGGCATCCGCCAGAACCTGCGCGTGCTTCTGGTCTCCGGGGAGCCGCATGCGGGCGAGCGCGCATGGCGCAACCTCCTGAAATCCGACGCCTCGGTCGATCTGGTGCATTTCACCATTCTGCGGCCGCCGGAAAAACAGGATGGCACGCCGATCAACGAACTCTCGCTGATAGCCTTCCCAACCCGTGAATTGTTCGTCGAAAAGATCGAGGATTTCGACCTCATCATCTTCGACCGCTACCAGCATCGCGGCGTACTGCCGATCCTCTATTACGATTACATCGCTCAATATGTCGAAAAGGGCGGCGCGCTTTTGATCGCCGCCGGGCCGGAACATGCCGGTCAGGATTCGATCGCCATGACGCCGCTCGCCTCCGTGCTGCCGGCGCAGCCGACGGGTCAGGTGCATCAGGCCGCCTTTTACCCCCGCCTTTCGGAAGCCGGCAAGAAACACCCCGTGACCCGCGGGCTGGATGGATCGGGCGTCGAGCCACCACAATGGGGCCGCTGGTTCCGCACCATCAGTGTCGACCCGCCGCAGGGCCAGACCGTGATGCTGGGCGACGGGCAGGACCCTCTGCTGGTGCTGAACCGTCAGGGCGAAGGCCGCGTCGCCATGCTGCTGTCAGATCAGGGCTGGCTGTGGGCGCGCGGTTTCGAAGGCGGCGGCCCGCATGTGGCGCTTTACCGCCGCATCGCCCACTGGCTGATGAAGGAACCGGAGCTTGAGGAAGAGGCGCTGACGGCGCGGGCAAACGGCCGCACCTTGCAGATCACCCGCCAGACCATCGGCGACGATCCCGGTCAGGCAACCGTGCGTTTCCCTTCCGGCAAGACCGAGAACATGGCCTTCACCAGCACGGAGCCGGGTCTTTACAAGATCGAGCGCCGCATGGATGAAACCGGCCTCTTCGAAATCAGGAACGGCGATTTCACCACGCTCGTCCATGTCGGCGCAGTGGATGCGCCGGAATTCAAGGCGATGATCTCGACAGCCGAGACGCTGAAACCGCTGGCCGATGCCACCAAAGGCAGCGTGCACCGTGTCGCCGATAATTCCGGCCGCGTGGCACTGCCCGATATCCTGCCTGTCAGAGGCGATATCAGGGTTGCCGATGAGGATCGCATGCTGATACGCATGACCGACGAGACGGTGCTGAAAGGTGTCAACACCCTGCCGCTGTTTGCCGGTTTCGCCGGGCTGGCCGCCCTGCTGCTTGCCTTCTCCGCGCTGTGGTGGCGCGAGGGACGGTAAGAATTTCCGGTGAGGGCGTAACGCGCTTTCACGTCTCGGATTGGAAAACGAGAAACGGCCGCCGTTGGCGGCCCGGGAAAGATGATCATGAATTTCGTTCTGAGCGATATCGCGGATGCAGACGCTGAAAAGGCCATCCGCGATCCGCTGGTGGCCTATAATCTCGCCCGTTTCGGCCAAAGCGACAAACGCGACCTCACCATCACCATCCGCGATGACGAGAACGCCGTGACCGGCGGCCTCGTAGGCTATACAGCTCGCGGCTGGCTTTACGTGCAGCTACTTTTCGTGCCGGAAGCGATGCGCGGCCAGGGCACCGGCCCGAAGCTGCTGGCAATGGCGGAGGAGGAAGCCAAGAAACGCGGCTGCATGGGCGCTTATATCGACACGATGAACCCGGATGCCTTGCGGCTTTATGAACGCTGCGGTTTCACGAAGATCGGCTCGCTTGCGCCGCTTTCCACAGGCCAGTCGATCACATGGCTCGAGAAACGCTTCTAGGCCGCGATCCCGGATAGGCCACAATCAACGGTCCGGCCCATAGCGTCGCGGATTTGCTGGCGAAGCCACACGGCTCCGGCATCCGCATCGGTCTGCAATGTCCAGACCATGGCGACGGGCGGGAACTTCAACGTCACCGGCACCGGGCTTATCTCAAGTCCGAGCATCGGCGCATAACGCAGCGCGATGCGTGAGGACACGGTCGCCAGCACCGCCGAGGATCGCGCCGTTGCCAGAACCGAGAGAAAATCCGGCGCAGCCGCGACGACGTCGATCTCGACGCCGGTCAGTTCCAACGCATCCTTGATGCAGCCATGCAGGCTGTCCGTCTGCGATATGACCGCATGTTTGGCTTCCATATAGGCATCCAGTCCGACGGGATTTGGCAGATCAAGCAAAGCCGGATTGAAGCAGCAGAGCACACTGGAGGAATAAAGCGGCTCGCAATGGTGGCGCTGCTCTTTCGAATAGGTGCACCCCACAGCCATGTCTATCACGCCGGTATCCAGCATCGCCGTAATTTCCTGCTCCTGCCCGCTGCGCGCCAAGATGCGGATACCGGGCGCAATCTCGCGCAGCCTCGCGGTCAGATCCGGCAGCAGCAGCAGCTCCACCTCGCTCGACATTCCGAGCCGGAATGTGCGGCGCTCCGTCGCCGGATCGAACACATCCGCCGTCAAAACCGCTGCCTGCGCCTGCCGCAAGGCCAGCCTCACGGGACCGGCCAGATTGATGGCCCGTGCCGTCGGTTTCATCTCCTGCCCCACTCGAATGAAAAGCTCATCCTGAAACAGGGTCCGCAATGTCGAAATATTGTGGCTCATGGCCGGCTGCTGGATTTTGAGCCGGCGTGCAGCCCGCGTGACGCTCATCTCCTCCATCATCGCATCGAAAGCGATGAGAAGATTGAGGTCGAAGGAACGGAGATTGAAATGATCGATAGTTTGCATAAGTCACATCGATTTGATTGCTGGCCTCACTACACTTAGCTGGAGTTAGGAAACTTTCAAGGCTTCCCCAAAACTCAGGAGCTCAAAATGCCATCACGTCGCTCGCTTCTCAAAGGCGCCGCCAGCGCCATCTTCGCCGCCCCCTTCGTTGCACCCTCCCTCGCATTTGCCAGGGCACCGCTCGCCGCCACTCAGGCACCCGGCTTTTATCGCCTGATGGTCGGCAAGATGGAGGTTACGGCCTTGTCGGACGGCGTCATCGCCCTGCCGCTTGCCAAAATCTACACCAACACAACACCGGAACATGCGGGTAAAGCCCTGCAGGATGCCTTCCTGCCAGAACAGACGCCCACCTCCGTCAATGCCTATCTCGTCAACATAGAAGACAGGCTGGTGCTCATCGATGCCGGAACGGGTACCTATCTCGGCCCGTCCCTCGGCAAGCTCGTCGCCAACATAGAAGCATCCGGCTACAAGGCCGGCGATATAGACGACGTTATTCTCACCCACATTCATACTGACCATTCCGGTGGGCTGTCAGCGGAGGGCAAACGTGTATTTGCCAATGCGACGCTGCACGTCAACGAGCGCGAGGCCGCCTTCTGGCTTGACGAGGCAAAGGCCAAAGCAGCACCCGAAGCGCTGAAGAAGGGTTATGTCGAGGCTAAGGAAAGCGTCCAGCCCTATATCGACGCCGGGAAGTTCCAGACATTTGCGGATAATGCCACACCCGTTCCCGGCCTTGGCTCAATCCTCTATGCCGGCCATACACCGGGCCATAGCGGTATCGTGGTTGAAAGCGAAGGGGAAAAAATCGTCTTCTGGGGCGATATCACCCATGGCGACATCCTCCAGTTCGATGAGCCGGATGTCGCCATCGAGTTCGATGTCGACCAGAACGCCGCCATCATTGCGCGCGATCTGGCATTCCGGCAGGCGGTCGAAGGCAGATATCTGGTGGCCGGCGCCCATATCGCCTTCCCCGGCATAGGCCATGTGCGCACCGACAGCACCAATTACGATTGGCTGCCGGTCAACTACACGACCCTATAGAGCAAAAAGCAGGACGGTCTGAACTGAAAGGGTCAGGCCGTTCTCCACATTACCGCAGCCTATGTCAGTGCCACCTGCCGCGTTTCGGCATTGATCATGGTTGCTGCAATGGCGGCCAGCACCAAAAGCCCGGCAAAAATGCCGATTGCGACGCCGAAGCCCTGCGCGATCACATAGCCCAGCAATGATGGCGCCAGCAGGCCACCGAGCCTTGCCATGGCGCCTGCCGCCCCCATGCCAGTCGCCCGCGACTCCGTCGGGTAAAGCTCCGGCGTAAAGGCATAGAGCGCGCCCCAGGTGCCAAGCAGCGCAAAACTCATGATGAGAAGCGAGGCGGCGATCATCGCGCCGCCGGTGGCAAGCGTGAAGAGAAGGCAACCGAGTGCCGACAGCAGGCAGAAACCGATCAGCGTCGGCTTGCGGCCCCATTTTTCAACGCCATAGGCGGCAAGCGCATAACCGGGGATCTGCGCCAGAGCCACCAGCACGAGGAAACCGTAACCGCGCACGAAGCCGAAACCGTCACCCGCCAGTTTCGCCGGCATCCAGGTAAATACGCCGTAGTAGGAGACGGAAACGAGGAACCAGATGGCTAGGATCATGATGCTGCGCTGTCTGAGCGCCGGTGAAAATATCCCCTGTCCCTTGGTGACATCGGGCTGGAAAAGCCCGGTTCCGGCATCGAGCGGCGCGCGGCCATTCACCACCAGCATGCGGTTGACGACCGCCTTTGCTTCCTCCGACCGACCCGAGCGCATCAGGAAAAGCGGCGATTCCGGCACAAGGAACCGTAGGCCGAGGCCGAGAACGGCAGGAAAGGCCGTGACCGCAAAGATGTAGCGCCAGGCATCAGCAACGCCGGCAAGGCTCGCGCCCCAGGCGGCGAGCGCCACGATCAGAGTGCCGATCGCCCAGAAACCTTCCAGAAAGACCAGCCAGCGCCCCCGATTTTTCGCCGGCAGGAATTCGGCCATCATCGCGTAGTCCACCGGCAAAGTACCGCCCACGGCCGCCCCGGTCAGAAAGCGCAGGACAAGGAGAATGGCGAAATCCGGCGCAAAGACGGAAAGCACACCGAACACAGCGTCGCAGGCAACGGTGATGATCAGCACACGTCGACGGCCATAACGATCCGCCAGACGCCCGAAACCGGCAGCGCCCAGAAGCATACCGAAAAAGAAAGCCGTCCCGGTCTGCAGGGCCTGCGGCACCGTCAGGCCAAAACTCGCGGCAATCGAAGCGGCAGTGAAGCCGACCGCCAGAACCTGCATGGCGTCCGCAGCCCAGACGAGGCCGAAAATACCCATCAGCCGCCGCTGATAGGCGCCTGCGCCCGCGCGCTCCAGCGCATCGTTCATGGTAATTGCCGTCATATGCCTGCCCCCTTCGTCGAAATCGACTTTCGAGTGCTATCGCATGGGGGAGAGAAACGGAATTGAATTTTGCGGAGTGCGATGCATGGTTTCAAGACAGAATACCATCGCCTCGTCTTAGCGACATAACCGGCCCGTGCTGATATGGGGCGACTCCATGCCCACCGCCCTCTTTCCTGTGCTCGTCACAGGAATCTAGCCGACGCCGCTCTCGCGCGGCGAGAGGAGTCCTTTCAGCCCAAGGACTTGGGCTGGCTGGATTCCTGTGACAAGCACAGGAATGAGGGAAATAGAGCGCACTGGCAAGAAACGGCAAATCCGCCGCAAATGAAATCCGTCAGGCGTAAACCCGAAGAGGCTCCTCGAAGCCATCCTCTTCCGCTGTGGCAGCAGGCACGCTGGCCTCAAATTTGTGCCAGCCGATCTTGCCCTTCAGCCGCTGGTGCACGTCGTCACCAAGAGGCACGACCAGCACCCGGTTCATATCCACCGGGCCGGGAAAATCGAGCGCCGCGTAAGCCACCTTCTCGAAACCGAGCGGCATATAATAGGGCGGATCGCCGATCAGGATCACGGCCTCGGAGCCTTTCCGCCTGGCGGCGGCAATCGCAATCCGGACGAGTTCCCGGCCGATGCCCATATTCTTGTGCGAAGGCCTAACCGCAAGCGGGCCGAGCATATGGCCCTGCACGCCGCCCGCCAGAACCGGCGTCATGCGCACCGAAGCAATCGTCTCGCCATCGTCGGCGCAGACGAAGGACAGCGACCGGTCATGCGGGCCCTGCTCGCGGATGCGCGCTGCGGCACGGGTGTGACGGCCGGGACCGAATGCTTCTTCGTTGATGACTTCGATGATGGCGTCGTGCGACGCGTCCTCGGTGAGGTAGACAAGATCGTGCTTGGACATGAAGAGACCGAAACTTCCAGAATGCGGATGCGACAATAGATGACGGCTGCGCCGGTAAGGGCGTTCAGGAGCGTCAGCGTCGTCGGAGCATCCGTGTTTCGATCATAATCGACAATTTCCTCAGATTTGTGAAAATCGCAATTATCAGGAAAATCCGCACCCGTCCAGAACAAATCTCGACGTTGTCCCATTCAGCTGATGCAAGACCGGAAACGCATTGTTCAACGCGTCGCGGGTTCGCGGAACGATGCGGAACGGTTAGGATCGACGCCAACAGGGAAACAACCAAGGAGATCGTCATGGGCATGCTGGTGGAAGGCGTATGGAAAGACGTCTGGTACGACACCAAGGAAACCAAGGGGCACTTCAAGCGCAGCGCCTCGCAATTCCGCAACTGGATAACATCGGACGGCGAGCCCGGTCCTTCCGGAACGGGCGGCTTCAAGGCCGAGAAGGATCGCTACCATCTCTACGTCTCCTTCGCCTGCCCCTGGGCGCATCGCACCCTCATTTTCCGCAGGCTGAAAAAGCTGGAAGACCTGATTTCCGTCTCCGTCGTCGATCCGCTGATGCTGGAAAACGGCTGGGAATTCAGGCCGGAAGACGAGCGCACGCCGGGGGCGACCGAGGATCACCTCTTCGGCCTCTCCACGCTGTGGCAGGTTTATACCAAGGCAGACGCCAATTATTCCGGCCGGGTCACCGTTCCGGTCTTGTGGGACAAGCAGCGCGGCACCATCGTTTCCAATGAATCCGCCGAAATCATCCGCATGTTCAACGTGGCCTTCAACGATCTCACCGGATCGGAAGCGGATTTTTATCCCGAGGCGCTGCGCGCAGAGATCGACGCGTTGAACGACATCATCTACGATACCGTCAATAACGGCGTCTACAAGGCCGGTTTCGCCACCACCCAGGATGCCTATCAGCAGAATGCCGTGAAGGTGTTCGAAACGCTTGATATGCTGGAGGGCCGGCTGAAGGAGCAACGTTTCCTGTTCGGCTCAGAGCAGACGGAGGCCGATTGGCGTCTGTTCACCACGCTGGTGCGGTTCGACCCGGTTTATGTCGGCCATTTCAAATGCAACATCCGCCGCATTCACGATTACCCGCATCTGACGGGTTATCTTCGCGATCTCTACCAGACATCGGGCGTGCCGGAGACGGTCGACATGCGCCACATCAAGGAACATTATTACCGCAGCCACCTCACCATCAACCCGACCGGCATCGTGCCCATCGGCCCGGAACTGGACCTCACCATGGCGCACGGGCGCGAGGTGCTCGCCTGACGGAAGACGCCGCCGCTACCAGTAATCGACAATGGCCGCTTCGCCGGAAAGTTCGGCAAGGCGGCGGCGGGTGGCGGGCGTCACGTTTTCCGGCAGGTCCGAGAGATCGAAAAAGCCGCTTTCGGAAATTTCGTGATCCGGCTTTTTCGGCGTGGTCTGGGTAACCTCCAGCCGGTAGAGCGCCACATGATCACGGTTGCTGCCTTCCAGATTGAGGTAGACATGGAAAAGCTCGGGCTTTGAGGCCGCCTCGAGATTGCCTTCCTCGCGGATTTCCTTGTGGAGCGCCATCAGCAGGGTTTCCCCACGCTCCACCCCGCCGCCCGGCAGATACCAGCCTGGCAGATATGTGTGTCGCACAAGAAAAATCCTGCCCCTGTCATCAAAACAGGCCGCACGCACGCCAAGCGTTGCACCCCGGGTGAACAGAAAAACGAAATGAAGCAGACGGATGAGGACGCGTGTGTGGAACGGACGGGCCCGCCGCTTGGTTGTCTCGTCATTCACCCTGGTATCTCCCCTTCGGCAGGCTTTTATTGGACGTGCCGCATATCATAGGTTATCTCTGCCGCCATGTTCAAACTTGCGCATATTTCAGACGTCCATTTGGGGCCACTGCCAAAACTCACTTTCCGGGAACTTGCATCCAAGCGTATCACCGGTTTCGTCAACTGGCACCGCAACCGCCGCAAGCACCTGTTCACAGACACGCTGGAAAAGCTGCTCGACGATCTGGAGACAAAGTCGCCGGATCATCTGGCTATTACCGGCGATCTCGTCAATCTTGCGACCGGCATTGAAATTCGCGCCGCCGCCGACTGGCTGGAAGAAGTGGGCGATCCGGAAAGAACCTCCGTTGTTCCCGGTAACCACGACGCCTATGTTTCCGGCGCGCACGACAAGGCCATGCGGGCCTGGTACCCTTATGTGCGCGGCGATGGCGATCCGGCGGAATGGGACGACGACCGCAAGATCTTTCCCTATATGCGGGTGCGCGGTCCCGTCGCGCTGATCGGCTGCTCAACCTCGATTGCAACGCCGCCCTTTTCGGCCACCGGCTATTTCGGCAACCGGCAGGCGCGCGCAACGGCGGAGCTTTTGAAAAAAGCCGGTGAACAGGGCCTGTTCCGCGTCGTGATGATCCATCATCCACCGATCCGGGGCGCCACTGCCGCCCATAAACGCATGTTCGGCGTTCGCCGCTTTGCCGCTGCTCTCGGCGTCGGCGGCGCGGAACTCGTGCTGCATGGCCACACCCATCTCAACACCGTCTACTGGCTGAACACCCATCACGGGGAAGATCACATCCCGGTTGTCGGCATTTCCTCTGCCAGCCAGGGACCCGGCGGCGAAAAACCGCGCGCGGCCTATAATCTCTTCCACATTTCCGGCGGACCCGGCACCTGGAATGTCGCGTGTGAACGCCATAGCCTCAATGAGACGGGGACGGGTATCGGACTCGAGGATGTGCGGGTGTTTTATGAAAATGGCAGGCCGCTGGGGTTTTCTTTGCCGAAGGAATAAAACGCAGACGTGATGCGGAGGATAGGGCTTACCCCCCTCTGCCCTGCCGGGCATCTCCCCCTCAAGGGGGGAGATCGACCAGAGGCGAGGTTTCGCCCATCTCGACGTTTGAGAGTGAAGCGGGGGTAGTCCATCTTGCTGATCTCCCCCCTTGAGGGGGAGATGCCCGGCAGGGCAGAGGGGGTAAGCCCCACCCTTCAAACCCCGCTTACCTAGCCCGCTCTTCCAGCACCCGATTGGCCGCCGAAACAATCGCCTCCAGCGACGCCGCCACGATGTTCGTATTGACGCCTGCCCCGAACAGCTTGCCGCCCGGATGCTCCATCTCGACATAGGCGATGGCCGATGCATTCGAGCCATGCTGCAGCGAATGTTCGGAATAGTCATTCACCGACAGATCGATCCCGAGATAGACCGACAGCGCGTTGATGAACCCGTCGATCGGACCTGTTCCCTTGCCCTCGATGCGCTTCACCTCGCCATTATCGGTGATTTCGGCAGCCACGATGCGCACGCCCTTGAAATCGCCTGCCGGATAAGTGTGGTGATCGACGAACTTGATGCGCGCATTGGGCTGCGTCACGTAGCGCTCGATAAAGCGCTCATAGATGCGCTTGGCCGGTAGTTCCACGCCCTCTTCATCGGTAATGCGCTGGATCTCCTCGCGGAACTCCACCTGCAGGTTGCGCGGCAGGTTGATGCCGTAATCCTGCTGGAGAATATAGGCGATGCCGCCCTTGCCGGACTGCGAATTGATGCGGATGATCGCCTCGTAGGAACGGCCGACATCCTTCGGATCGATCGGCAGATAGGGCACTTCCCAGACGGGATGATTGGCGACCTTGATCGCCTTCATGCCCTTGTTGATCGCATCCTGATGCGAGCCGGAAAACGCCGTATAGACCAGTTCGCCGACATAAGGGTGACGCTCAGGGATCGTCATCTCGTTGGAATATTCGTAGACCGCCTTGATACGCTCGATATCGCGGCAATCCAGCTCAGGATCGACGCCCTGCGTATACATGTTCAGCGCCAGCGTCACGACGTCGACATTGCCGGTGCGCTCGCCATTGCCGAACAGCGTGCCTTCGACGCGGTCAGCACCGGCCATCAGGCCCAGCTCCGTCGCGGCGATGCCCGTGCCGCGGTCATTATGCGGATGCAGCGAGATGATGACGTTTTCGCGATTGTCGATATTGCGGCACATCCATTCGATCTGGTCGGCATAGATGTTCGGCGTCGCCATTTCCACGGTCGACGGCAGGTTCAGGATCAGCTTGTTGTCCGCCGTCGGCTTCACCACCTCAACCACGGCGTTGCAGATTTCCAGCGCCACTTCCAGCTCGGTGCCGGTAAAGCTCTCAGGCGAATATTCGAAGCGGTAACCACCGCCAGCCTTGGCTGCCATGTCGGTGATCATCTTGGCCGCATCGACGGCGATCTGCTTGATGCCGTGCACATCCTTGCCAAACACCACGCGGCGCTGCAATTCCGAGGTGGAATTGTAGAAGTGGATGATCGGCTTGTTGGCGCCTTCCAGCGCCTCGAAGGTGCGGGTGATCAGTTCCGGGCGGCACTGCACCAGCACCTGCAGGGAAACATCGTCAGGCACATTGCCTTCTTCCACACACCAGCGGGCAAAATCGAAGTCCGTCTGCGAAGCGGACGGAAAACCGATTTCGATTTCCTTGAAGCCCATTTCGAGCAGCAGCTTGAACATGCGGGCCTTGCGGTCGTGACCCATGGGGTTGACCAGCGACTGGTTACCGTCGCGCAGGTCCACCGAACACCAGATCGGCGCCTTGTCGATGGTCTTGCCCGGCCATGTGCGGTCGGGGATATTGATGGTGGGGTAAGGGCGATACTTCACGCTCGCGTCAGCCATGCCCTTGGAAATATTGGTGATCTTGGCGTCCATTTCGCTTCCTCCTTGCGCAGTCCGCGGGCGTCTTTCGCCATCGGCGGATGCGCGGCCCTTCAGGGCCTAAATCCAGTATAAAATGAGATTTCGAGATGAGGAGCGTTAGCGCCAGCGGGCTTTCGGCCGCCGGGCGCTCCTCACTGGACCCGGCAACCGCGTGTAAGGTCGAGGCTAAGAAGCGAGAGTGCACCGCACGGCGAGACCTTCGCAGAAATCTGCGCGCTCATGCCGGAAATGGTTGCGATGCTGTTGCTCATGGCGATGTGTATAAACAGCGTCTGGCGGTCTGACAAGTCACCTTGTGATCGCTCGCTTTATTTTACCTGCCTAACGCTCTCCAGCCTTTCGGCGATCCATTCAGCCATCAGGGATTGACGCGTCGTGCCGAGGCGCGCCGCTTCCGCATCCACTCTCCGCAAAACCTCTTCGGGAAGATCAACATCGACATGCACCAATTCCAGCCCCGGACGGGTGGCCTTGGACCAGTCGACATAGTCATCCAAATCTTCGCCATCATCGAATTTTTTGTCGAAATCTTCAGCGCTTATCGTCTTCATAACGATGCTTCTCCTTGTCTCTGGAACGCCTGACGGAAATGATCCGCAACCGGTCATTTCTGTAGGTATAGACGGCGCTCCAGCACTTTCCTCGCAACTGAGCGATCATAATATACCGTTCTTCCGACGTGGTTTCGAGAAGAACGACAAGTCTTTTCTCGTCCAGCCAAAGCGCTCTTGCCTCGACGAAATCTATCCCATGTTTGTCTTTGTTACTTTCACTTTTGGCAGGATCGAATTCGAAATCCATAAATAATATTTCTTTAAAACAATAAGCTCCCTATCTAACCACGCTTCACCACCCGCTGCAACGCCATCATCAGCCCACCACCGATCAAGCCCCAGAAGGCCCCGGAAACACCGGCGAAGGAAAGGCCGGATGCGGTGATGAGGAAGGTGATCGCCGCTGCCTCACGCGTTTCCGGCTCCCTGAAGGCCGCAACGGCTGAGCCGGAAAAGGCGCCGACCAGCGCAAGCCCGGCCACCGCCTGAATGAGGATGGGCGGCGCAAGCGCCACGAAGGCGGTCACCACGCCCGCCAGGAGGCCGAAGATGATGTAACCGACACCGCCGATGATCGCCGCCCAGTAACGTCGCTTTGGATCAGGATGGGCGTCCTCGCCCGCGCACATCGCCGCCGTGATGGCCGCAAGATTGACCGCATGGCCGCCAAACGGTGCGGAAAGCAGCGAGAAAAAGCCGGTCGAGGCGAAAAGCGGTCCGGGCTGAGGATCGTAGTGATTGACCTTCAGCACCGCGATGCCGGGAATATTCTGCGAAGCCATGGTGACGATGAAGAGCGGCAGCGCGATGGAAACAACCGCGTGGAGACTGAAGACGGGCGTTACCCATTCCATCGGCGGTGTCAGCGATTGCGCCACGCTGTCCAGCGCGCCCGCCGGAATATCGACGCCAAAGATCATCACCAGCACAAAGGCGGCAAGGGCGGCGGGCACCGCGAAAAGCCGCCGGAAGGCTCCCACCACGATCCACGCGAGAATGATCGGCAACCCAAGCATCGGGTTGAAACCGATCGCCTTGATCGGCGCGAAACACAGGCCGATGATGACCCCTGACAGCATGGCATTGGCAAGTGGCGCGGGAATGGAGGCAACCGCCCTTCCGAGCGGCCTGAACAGGCCGGCAATGATGATCAATATCGCGCAGATGATGAACCCACCCACGGCGGCTGGAAAGCCGCCCTCGATCACGCCGGTGGTTGCCAGAAGCGCTGCTCCGGGCGTCGACCATGCAATGCTGATGGGAAGCCGGGTGGCGACGGAAAGAGCGATGGCGCAAACCCCCATCGCGACCGAAAGCGCCATCAGCCCGGAGGCCGCTTCGAAATCCGTCGCTCCGACAGCCTTCAGGCCCTGCAACACGACAGCAAAGGAACTGGCGAAGCCGACAAAGGCGGTCAGGCATCCCATGAACAGGCTCTGGACGGAAAAATCTCTCAGCATAAAAGCACTCTACGGCCTGCTGGCTGTCGCGGAAGACATAAAGCGCTATGCACTGGCGACAGGCAGAAAACGAAACTCAAAACGTGGAGCACGAATCCGAAGATGGCGGCACGTTTTGGATGAAGCATTGATATCATTCAGGATCAAAAAAGAAGCGGCTTGGCAAGATGAGGTGCCAGACTTCAGGTACGGCGGCATGGAAAACGTCATCAAAGTTTAGCGGCAGCACGCTAATCCTCTGGGCAGTCGTCACGACAGGGCATCCGCCACAACAGGGGTCGTCTCCATGTTTCGCATCATCACCATCGCCACTTTCTGTTTCGCTGCCCTTCCGGTAGCAGCGCAAACCCCGCCGGCACCAACCTTTTTGGGGCAGATCGTCGTGCCTTCCGGCCTTTCCATCAATGGCGTCACCTTTGGCGGCATTTCCGATCTGACCTTCGACAGCGAAACCGGTCGCTATCTCGCCATCTCCGATGATCGCGTCGAAAAAGGCCCTGCCCGCTATTACGAGCTGGAACTGGCCGTGACGGAAGGCGTCGTCACGCTGAACATCGCCGCCACGCGCGAGTTGAAGGACGAGACCGGGGCGGCCTTCGCACCGAAGGGTATCGATGCGGAAGGCATCGCGCTCGACCGCAAGGGCGACAAGCTTTACTGGTCCTCGGAACGCGACCTGAAAAACCAGCCGGCAATTTATGTTTCGGACCTCGATGGCGGCAACGTCAAGCGGCTGGAGCTGCCCGATGCCTACCTCGTCAATGACGCGAAGACGAAGGGTGTGCAGAACAATCTCGGCTTCGAGGGGCTGAGCCTCACATCCGGCAAGCTCATCGCCGCCACGGAAAATGCGTTGACCCAGGACGGTCAGAAGGCGACACCGCAGGCCGGCAGCCCGGCGCGTATTCTCGTCATCGACACCGCGACGCTGAAACCCGTCGCCGAACATGTCTATGTCACCGAAGCGATCTCCAAGACCCCGACGGCCGCCGAGCCGAAATATAACGATAACGGCCTCTCCGCCCTTGCCGCCCTGCCGGATGGCCGTTTCGTCGCCGTGGAGCGCAATTTCGCCTCCGGCGTCGGCAACCATATCCGCTTTTTCATAGTCGATCTGTCCGGCGCCGAAAACATCCTCGGCAAGGACAAGATCTACGCCGCAAATATGCGCCCCGTATCAAAAACACCATGGTTCGAAATCAACGAAGGCGATTTCGGTCTCGATGTGGACAATATCGAGAGCCTCGCATTCGGACCGGTGGTGGACGGCAAACAGCTTTTCGTCATTGCCTCTGACGACAATTTCAACCCGGGCAAGCAGTTCACCCAGTTTGCTGCATTCGCAATCCCCGCCAACCTGGGTCAGTGAAACCCGTGAAAAGACAATGCCGGCTCGGGACGACGTCCGGGCCGGCATCGGCAAACGAGGCGATGTGGCAAAGGATGCGCCCTTCACCAGCGCAGAAGGCGTGAACCGGCAAAGGCGCCGATAAGTCCGGTCAGAAGAATGCCCAGCGAATACCAGATCAGCACGAAGGCCATGCCGTTTTCGGTGCAGAACCACGAATAGACCCAGGCTCCGGCCGCACCCGCCGCAATACCCGCGACAAAACCCGCAAGTGCAGGATCAGCGGGAGCGGAGCGCTTGAGAACCGAAAAATTCGCCAGGAAGATGGGAAGCCCGAAAGCGACAATCAGAAACGGGCAATGCAGCGCGGATGACCCCATAATAAGCGCACCATAATTGCCCGGCAGTGCAAACCCCAGCTGGACCAGCGCTATCGCTGCCATCGCAACGAAAATCACCGCAAGCCAAGCGAACAGCCAGCCGCTTTCACCGTCAGGACGGGCAAGGCGTCTGACAGCGACGAAAGCAATTATAGCCAGCAAGGCGTTGTAGGCGGACTTGATCCAGAACCCCACTTCGGTCAGGGCAGCATCCATATCGCCACGCAGCCCGAGAATGAAGAGCATCAGCAGCAGCGAAACGAAGATCGCCGGCACGGCGGCAAGCGCCAGCCTGCGCTCAAGCGCAAAAGCCGGTACGGGCTTCAGATCCCCGCCAGCTGGTCAATGATGTCATCCGTCTTTCTCACGTGTCTCCCCGCAACTTTGCCGCCAGGATTTTCAGTGTCCTGTGAATGCCGACCCTTGCCGCAAGCTCGGTCTGGCCGGATTTTTCCGCCGCTTCGGCGATCGACTGCCCCTCGAGCTTCACCCTGCGAATAAGGTCGCGTTGCCGCTCCGGCAGATCATCGAGCAACCGCTCGACATCCATGCGCGCCGTAACCGCATCGACGGACGATTCCGCCTCAAGCGTGTCATCAAGCTCGACTTCGGTCAGCGCACGCGCGCCCCTGCCTCGATAGTGGTCGATGAGCTTGTAGCGCGCTATCGAAAAGAACCAGGCCGTAAACGGCCTCGCACGATCATAGGTCTCCCTTTTGGCGTGAAGCGACAGCAGAGTTTCCTGGACAAGATCCTCCACATCGCCTCTGGATGCCGACGACATGCGATGGCCGTAATAGGCGATCAGCAGCCTGCGCAAGGCATGAAGCAAATGCCTGTAAGCGCTTTCGTCCCCGTCGAGGGAACGCAGCATCAGCATTTTCAATGTTTCTTCCGAAAGGCTGCCTGTCATCGTCACTATCGGGTTATTCGCAGTCCGCAGGATATTGTTACATAATGGCTTGAAAAAAATCTCGCCCAAATATCACGTCACAAGCGCGTGAAGTCGTAACAATGGGCCGTTCCCGACCGAATGGACAATCGTGAGCCCCGGCACAATGTCGGCGGACATACAACGACGTCCAGAGGAGACCCTTCATGACCCGCATTTTTGCCGCCATCGCCACCGCTTCCATGCTGTCCGCACTGTCTTTCGCAGGCATCGCCCACGCCGACAGCATGAAACCCGATGCGATGAAGAAAGACACGATGCACAGCGACACCATGAAGATGGAGCCGATGAAGAAGGACGGCATGTCCATGGCAAGCAAGAAGGACTGCATGCACAAGGCCGGCATGGAAATGGACAAGATGAAAAAGGCCGACATGATGAAGGCCTGCGACATGATGAAATGACGCATACCGGCCTGCATTGAGCATATTTACAGGCCAGAATGGAAAAAGCCCGCACCGGTTTCCACCGATGCGGGCTTTCTCAATTTAAAACTCGAAAGCTCAAACTTCCGACTGGCTCTCGACAATCTTGCCGACGAGGCCGTAATCCTTGGCCTCTTCCGCGCCCAGCCAGTAATCGCGATCGATATCCTTGGCGATCTTTTCTTCGCTCTGGCCGGTGGCCTTGGAGAAGATCTTGATCAGGCGCTGGTTCATCTTGATGATTTCGCGCGCCTGGATTTCGATGTCGGACGCCATGCCGCGCGTACCGCCGGAGGGTTGGTGCAGCAGGAAGCGGGTGTTCGGCAGGCAAAGACGGCGTTCTTTCGGCACCGATACGTAGATCAGCGCACCGGCGGAAGCGACCCAGCCCGTACCGATGATATAGACCTTCGGCTTGATGAACTTGATCATGTCATGGATGGAATCACCCGATTCGACATGGCCGCCCGGCGAATTGACGTAAACGCGAATGTCATCGTCGCTGGCGGCGGCAAGTGCCACGAGCTGCGTGCAGACCTTCTGCGCCAGTTCCTGCGTGATGCCACCATAGATGAAGATCGAACGCGACTTGAAAAGATTCGCTTCCGTTTCCTTGCCGATCGGCAGTTCCTTGCTCTTGTCGTCTTCGTCTTCGTTCATCAACGGCTCTCTCCAGCGTAATTCGTGCATGCCCTTCGGACATAGTGCGACTTGTTACGTAAGGCAATGAGCAAAAAAGACAAGGTTCGCGCCTGAACAATAAACAGCACCCCCGGCAGATGACGCATGGACAGCCTCTTCGCCTTCGCGATATCGTCACCGCCTCATTGCAGTGCCGCCCGTTGCGGGAACCCCAAGATTCCCATGCCGGCGGCGACAATCTAAAGAGGGAACCATGCTGAAAAGACTAAGCCTCACTGCCGCCGCACTCGGCGTTACCGCCCTGCCCGCCTTCGCCCATTTGAACCCGGAAGAACACGGTTCCTTCATGGCCGGCGTCTCCCACCCCTTTTTCGGCGCGGACCACATTCTGGCGATGGTCGCCGTCGGCATCTGGGCCTCGCAGATCGCCGTGGCACAGGGCGACCGCAAGGCGCTGTGGAT
This sequence comes from Rhizobium oryzihabitans, assembly GCF_010669145.1. Lineage (NCBI taxonomy): Bacteria > Pseudomonadati > Pseudomonadota > Alphaproteobacteria > Hyphomicrobiales > Rhizobiaceae > Rhizobium > Rhizobium oryzihabitans. The sequence continues at coordinate 2,891,786 of NZ_CP048632.1, read as the reverse complement.
CGTGCCATCCGCCTTCGTCGGCACCATGGCCGTGGGCTTCCTGATGGCGGTTTATGGGGTAGGCCTTCCCTTTGTCGAACCCGCAATTCTGGCCTCCGTCATCGGCCTTGGTCTGCTGGTTGCCATGGCGGCAAGGCTTCCCACCGCAGCAGCAGCCGCGGTCGTTGGTGCCTTCGCACTTTTCCATGGCCACGCCCATGGTGGTGAGCTCGGCAGCGCGGGCGCCTGGCAATTCGGCATCGGCTTCATGATCGCCACGGCCCTCCTGCATCTGGCTGGCATCGCACTCGGCCTCGGCATTGCCCGTTTCGGTTCGGTGGCAAGCCGCACCGTCGGCGCGCTGACGGCGATTGCGGGCCTGTCGCTCGCCTTCGGCGGCTGACGATCATTACCGAAATTTAAAATTCAGGCCGCTTTGAAAAGCCGGAATTGAGGCCTACCTCCTTATCGTGGATTTTCGCTTCACGGTAAGGAGGCAGCATATGTCACCGGAAGAAAGCCAGCTTCTCAAGGCCCTGTTCGACAGGACCAGAACCGCATCCGCCACCCCGCGTGACCGCGAGGCGGAAACATTGATCGCAGACGCCGTGCGCGATCAGCCCGCAGCCCCCTATTATCTTGCCCAGGCGGTAATCGTTCAGGAAAAGGGTCTGGAGGCGGCGGCAGCCCATATCAAGCAGCTTGAAGATCGCATCCATGCGCTGGAAAGCGGCAATGCCGCCCGCAGGCGGCCGCACAGGGCGGTTTTCTGAGTTCCATCTTCGGCACCGGCCAGCCGCAGCCGCCTGCACCGACGCCCGCCCCTGCCCCACAGACATCCTGGCGTAACGATACCGCCGGCCAGACAGCCGGCCCCTGGGGATCACCAGCCGGTCAACAGCAACCCGGCGGCCCCTGGAGCCAGCAGCCCGGCGCAGTCGGCCGTTCAGGTGGCGGCTTTTTGCAGGGGGCGCTCGGCACCGCAGCCGGCGTTGCCGGCGGCATGCTGCTTGCCAACTCGCTGAGCGGAATTTTCGGCAGCCACATGTCGTCGCTTGGGCTCGGCTCTCCCTTTGGCGGGAGCAATGCTGCGGGCAATGCCCCGGTCGAGGAAACCGTCATCAATAATTATTATGGCGACGGCGCGAGCCCGCAGAACAACAATGATGACGATATCCAGCAGGCCGACGCTGACGACAGCGCCGACGATGCCGATTTCGATTCAGGCGACGACGGTTCGTTCGCCTGAACCCTAAGCCTTCTGAAAAGCCGGATCAGCCACGGCCGCGATAGGTCGGGACACCCTGATCCGGCAGCCACACGCCCTCGGGCACCGGACCGGTCTGCCAGAAGACGTCGATCGGAATGCCGCCGCGCGGATACCAGTAGGCGCCGATCCGCAGCCATTTCGGCTGCAACAGCTCCACCAGCCGCCTCGCAATATAGACCGAGCAATCCTCGTGGAATGCGCCGTGATTGCGGAAGGATTGCAGGAAAAGCTTCAGCGACTTCGATTCCACCAGAAAATCGCCGGCAATATAGTCGATGACGATATGGGCGAAATCCGGCTGGCCGGTCATCGGGCAAAGCGAGGTGAATTCGGGCGCGGTGAAACGCACCACATAATCGGTGCCGGCATTGCCGTTCGGCACCTTCTCGAGAATGGCCTTTTCCGGGCTCTCGGGCGTATCAACCTTCGTGCCCAGCTGCGACAGGCCGGAAACATCCGTCACGGACATGGAAAACTCCTGCTTATTCAAACAATGACTTTGACGCCATGCGCCTTTTCGCCTTCCGGCTCGACGTGAATGGCAAGGCTTGCGCCCGGTATGACGTCCCTTATGGCATCTTCAAGGCGGTCGCAAATATCATGCGCCGCCCGCACCGTCATCGTTGCGGGGACAACGACGTGAAAATCGATGAAGGCGGCCGAGCCGGCGCGGCGCGTCCTGAGATCATGCACGCCGATGACGCCACCCGAATTCTCGGCGATCGCCTTCTTGATCGCCTCGTCCTCCTCCGGCTCCACGGCCCGGTCCATCAGCCCGCCAAGCGAATGCAGAATGACCTTGGAACCCTGAAACAGAATGTTGATGGCCACGAGAATGGCGAGCAGCGGGTCGAGAATGGCATAACCTGTCAGAAGGGCAAGAACGAGGCCGACAAGAACGCCCGCAGACGTCACGACATCCGACATGATGTGATGACCGTCGGCCGCAAGCGCCGGCGAGGCATATTTTCTGCCGACGCGGATCAGGGTCGTGGCCCAGACGGCGTTGATGACGCCCGCCGTCGCGTTGATGGCGAGACCGAGAACCGGCGCTTCCGGCAGTCTTGGATTGAAAAGGCTGCCCCACGCTTCCTGCACGATCAACAGCGCGGCAACGACGATCAGCACGCCTTCCACGACGGCGGAGATATATTCCGCCTTGTGGTGGCCAAACTGGTGATCGTCGTCAGCAGGCTTCTGCGCGTAGCGAATGACGAAATAGGCAATGAAGGCCGCGACCACATTGACGGTCGATTCCAGACCATCGGACAGCAGCGCCACCGACCCCGTGACCCACCAGGCCACGAGCTTGAGACCCAGCACGCCGAAAGAAAGTGGAATGCCCCAGAATGCGAGCTTCCTTACCAGTGCATTGCCTTCACTGTTCATTTTTGCCCCCGTGCGGATGCGAACGAATTGCAGAACCGACTGCCAAAACGCACGAACCGCGCGCACGGGTTTCCGTGCACGCGGTTCGTTATTTGCGTTTTCTATCGTTCAAACCGCCGCCAAGGTCAAGACCCTGAAAGTCACGTCCAAGACGTCACTTCTCGCTTTTCTGTTCGCAGAAACGGATGCGGTTGCCGAATGGGTCGATGACTTCCATCACATCACCCCATGGCAGTTCTTCCACCCCGGCTTCAGGAAGCGATAGTCTTTTCCAGCCAGTTCCTTCTGAAGGGCGTGAACGCCCTGCATGGTGGCGAAGATGTTGGAACCGGGCGTCGCGTCGCCGTGATGGCCGCTGAGGTGGAGCCCCATTCCAGCCCGGGAAACCTGCATATAGAGCGGAAAGTTCTCACCGAAACGATGTTCCCAGTCCACCTTGAAACCGAGAAAATCGACGTAGAATTCCCGTGCCTTGGCCTCGTCGAAAATCCTGAGGATCGGGAATATCTGCGCAAATCCGATTTCCGGACGGTCTTCGGTGCCCGTTGCGCGCGCATCCGGGGCGTTGTGGTCGTTGCCCATTCTGCATATCCCTTTCCAGGCAGTAGAAACGGTACCGGCCGCAACAGGTGCGGCCGGTACTTATCTCCTTATTCGGCTGCGACGATCTTGCCGTCCTGCCACTTGTAGAGCGAGAAGGCCTGCGACGACAGGTCGCCATTCTCGCCATAGGTGACCTTGCCGATTGCCGTTGCGAAAGCATCGCCGCTCTTCAGAGCCGTGGCGACCGCTTCAGAGTCCTTGGCGCTTCCAGCCTTTTCGATGCCGGCCTTCAGCACTTCGACGGCGGCGTAAGCGTTAAGGGTGAAGGCTTCAGCCGGAATGTTGGCAGCCTTCAGCGCCTCGGCGGCAGCCTTGGAATCGTCGTTCTTCAGGGCGTCCGAAGCATTGGTGAAGATCGTGCCTTCGCCAGCTTTCGAACCGATGTTCCAGAACTCGCTGTTCGAGAGGCCGTCACCGCCGATAACGGCAGCCTTGGCGCCGATATCGTTCAGCTGGCGCACCAGAAGACCGGCTTCCGGGTGGTAGCCGCCAAAATAGACGATGTCGACATTTTCGGATTTCAGACGGGCCGTCAGCGCGCCGAGATCCTTTTCACCGGGCGTCAGGGCATCGTAGAGAACTTCGGTAACGCCACCGGCATTCAGCGTCGTCTTGAAAGCATCCGCCAGGCCCTTGCCGTAAGCGCCCTTGTCGTGAATGATGGCGATCTTCTTGTCCTTGAGGTTGCCAAGAACGTATTTTGCTGCAACTTCTGCCTGCTGGTCGTCACGGCCGCAGGTGCGGAAGACGTTGGCAAGGCCACGGCTCGTCAGGCCCGGCGCGGTCGCCGTCGGCGTGATCATCAGGACGCCGTTTTCAGCAAAGACATCCGATGCCGGAATGGCAACGCCTGACGTCACCGGACCGACGACGAAATGAATGCCTTCGGCGACGAGCTGGTTGGCAGCGGAAACGCCCTGCTTCGGCTCACCGCCGTCATCGGCAAGCTTCAGGACGACCTGTTCTCCGAGAATGCCGCCCTTCTTGTTGATTTCATTGACTGCCGTCTGAGCGCCGTTCTTAACCTGGTCGCCATAGGCAGCGACAGGACCGGTAAGAGGCGCAATCAGGCCGATGACGATTTCGGCATGGGCAAGTGGTGCGAATGCGAAGGACGCTGCGAGCGTCACGCTGGTCAATGTCTTCAGTTTCATCCTGGTGTCTCCTTGGATAGGGGGTCTCAGCCCCGATGAGCGCCTTGGGCGTCGACCGAGTGAAACTATCGGACGCCTCCCGGCGAAAACCCGTTCCATGTTTGAATTCCGAGCCTTCAACTCAACTCATACGGAAGGTTTGATGATTTATGCAAGTCACCTTTGCTGGATAAGGTCTATTCCCGGTAAATCAATCGCGAAGCCGGCCATGATCGCGTCGTTTGAACGGCGGATCGCCATAGCGTAAATGCGTTGCGTTTGGCCGCCGCTGGGAGATAATACGCCATGATCGCAGCAGACGACGAATTTCTGACGGGCCTGCCCGTCTTCCGGCATTTTGAAGATGTGGCCGACCCGGCGCATTATCGCGCCCTGCCGCCGGGATGGGCGCTGGCGATTGCCGACATCATCGATTCGACGTCGGCGATCAGCACCGGCAGATACAAGGCCGTCAACATGGCGGGCGCGGCCGTCATTTCAAGCATCTCCAACAGTCTTGGGCGCCATGACCTGCCCTTCGTCTTCGGCGGCGATGGCGCCGCCGTTGCGGTGCCGCCGGATGGGCTCCCGGTCGCAGGCGCCGCGCTTTCCAATGTGCAGCGCTGGGTGAAGGATGACCTCAGCCTTGCAATGCGGGTAGCGCTGGTTCCGATAGAGGACATCCGCAAGAACGGCTTCGATATTCGCGTCGCCCGCTTCCAGGCAAGCGAGGACGTCTCCTATGCGATGTTTTCGGGCGGCGGCAACAGCTGGGCGGAAGCGCGGATGAAGGAAGGGCAATACACCCTGCCCGCCGCTGCCGCGGGCGGGCGGCCGGACCTGACCGGCCTTTCCTGCCGTTGGAACCCCATTCCTGCGACCCATGGCAAGGTGGTGTCGGTCATTGCCGTGCCGGGCCCCTCACGGGATATGCCTGCATTCCGCCAACTCGTCATCGATCTTGTCGATCTGGCTGAACAGGATGCAAGACATGGCCATCCCGTGCCGGAGGATGGGCCGAAACTCGGCTTCGTGCGGGAAGGGCTCGGTCTCGAAGCCCGGGCAGGTGCGGCTTATCACGATAGCTGGGGCAAGATGCGCCGTTCTCTCCGCATCCTCGGCGAAAGCTTTCTCGTCAATCTCCTCGGCTTGACGGGATTGTCGCTCGGGCGTTTCAACGCGGATCGCTACAGGCGCTCTGTGGCCAGCAACACCGATTTCAGGAAATTCGATGACGGCCTGAAGATGACGGTGGATATAGACGTCACCCGGCTCGAAAAAATCCGCGCGCGGCTGGAATTGGGCCGCCTCTCCGGAACCTGTTATTTTGGCTTGCACGAGCAGGACGCCGCATTGATGACATGCATCGTGCCCTCCCCGCTGTCGAAGGACCACATGCATTTCGTGGACGGCGCGGACGGCGGTTATGCCGCAGCGGCGAGCCGGCTCAAGCAGCAGATGCTGGCCGCCTCACAACCCTGAAGACAGCGCCGGTCGAAGGCCCCATCTCTTTGTCGTATATCGGATCAGCTTTCCCGGCCCAATGCGGACGGTGGGCCAGAAAACGAAAAACCGGCGTCGTGCGCCGGTTTCAACGGATTGAGGCCGCCGGGCCTTGAAATATGGCCGTGGGATCAGGCGGCGGTTTTGCTGCTCTTCTGCGCCTGGCAATAAATTTCCTCGAGGGAAGCGAGGATCTTTTTGACGGATTCGGAATTGCTGGAATAATAGATGGTCTGCGCATCCCGTCGTGTCTTCACCAGCCGCTGCGCACGCAATTTCGAAAGATGCTGCGAGAGAGCGGACTGGCTGAGACCAACCTGTGAGGCGAGAACACCGACCGGCACTTCCGTATCCACCAGCGTACATAAGATCATCAGGCGCTTGGGATTCGCCATCGCTGAGAGCAAGTCTGCAGCGGCGATGCTATGTTCCGACAGAGATTGGTTATCCATACGCTCAAGTCTCCTGATGACAGTCAAAAAGACGGTCATGGTGGCTATTATAGGTGTTCCAAAAGGTGTTTTTATAATTCGGTGGATACGTTGTATATACCTAAATCTTGCTTATATCGTGTCCCTTTCAAAGACTATTCTTCACTGGTTATTTACTTAAGACACTGTGACCAAATTATCAGCTTTTTGCCTGTTTTTTGTCAATCCAGCAATAAAGATATGTATTAGCGGCAGTATTTATAAGCAACAAACGATCAAAAGTTGAGCGTCGAAATCTTGATTCCCAATGCCGGATTTTAGGGCCGCAATCTTTTACCACCTTAAATTTAGCAGCGAGCAACAGAATCTAGCACTACTTTGGCAGATTCGTGCAAGCCTGGTTTGAGATGATTTGCGCTCTCACTTTTGGGGCGCGATATGGCGGATTGGAATACGGAGCTTTCAGCATTTTTGCAGCCGTTTCTGGAGAAGCTTGGACACAAGAAACGGCGACAGATGTGTCCACTTTATGTGTCGGGGCTTATCGGCCCCGGAGACCGCAAAAGTATTGAGCCGATGGCGGAACGGTTCGCTCCAGGCCAGTATGACCGCCTCCACCATTTCATTTCCGACGGCCTTTGGGATGCTGTTCCTCTTGAGGCCGAGCTCGCGCTGCAGGCGGACAGGATCGTTGGCGCATCCGATGCGTTTCTGGTGATTGATGACACCGGCCTGCCGAAGAAGGGTGATCATTCGGTCGGAGTCGCGCCGCAATACGCCTCGATGCTGGGCAAGAGAGCAAATTGCCAGACGCTGGTGTCGGTGACGCTTGCGCGAGAAGAGGTGCCGGTCCCGGTTGGCCTGCGTCTGTTCCTGCCGGATAGCTGGATCGGTGATCAGGAGCGCATGGCGAAGGCTGGGGTCCCAGACGACATGCGGACCTCTCGCACGAAGCCGGAGATTGCTCTTGCCGAGATCGATCGGTTGATCGTGACCGGTGTCCGGTTTGGCACAGTGCTGGCTGACGCAGGTTACGGCCTGTCGGCTGCGTTCCGAAAGGGCTTGAGTGAACGTGGCCTCACCTGGGCGGTCGGTATCCCCAAGCATCAGAAGGTTTATCCCGATGATGTCGGATTGATCTTTCCCGTCTCCGGTCATGGCCGTCCTCGCAAGCATTCGATCCCCGACACCCTTTCGGTTGCCGCCGAAACGATGTTGGCATCTGCAAGCTGGAAGAAGGTCAGTTGGCGCCGCGGCACAAAAGGTCGCCTGACCGCACGGTTTGCAGCATTGCGCATCCGGATCGCCGATGGCACGCCGCAGCGCATCTATGACAAGGGACAGCAGCACATGCCGGGCGAAGCGGCCTGGCTAGTTGGCGAATGGCGATCAAACGACGAGCGCAAATACTACCTGTCCAACCTGCCCGTCGATGCGACATTGAAAGTGCTGGCGGCCGCGATCAAGGCGAGATGGGTCTGCGAACAGGCACATCAGCAGATGAAAGAGGAGCTCGGTCTCGATCACTTCGAGGGCCGATCGTGGCAAGGCCTACATCGGCACGCTCTGATGACGATGATCGCTTATGCTTTTCTCCAGCACCAGAGATTGCAAACTGCAAAGTGGGAAAAAAAAGAAGCAAAGAGTTCGCCGAGGGCCGCCTGAACCGACCTTGCCAGCCGTCCGTCGAGCCGTGATCAATGCGCTTGCTATACCGACAGCACAGATCCGATGTCCGCACTGTCAACAGCACTTTCAAAGCAAAAATTCAATTCTGCCAAAGTAGTGCTAGATTAACTTTGCGCAATTTTCTCTAAGTTTGCAATATGATTTTTATTAGTAATTATTTTCATGCATAACTTATGATATCAAAAATATTCTTTGCTACCGTAGGAAGGTATAGCTTTTTACGGCAAGAAACACCTGAAACATAAAAAGGGCCCTCCATGCCGGAAGGCCCTTTCTCATTCCCAGACGGATACAATATTATTTTTTACGGTGGCGCGTCAGGCCGGCTACAACTTCATCCGCTGAAATCGTGCCGACGATCGCGCCATTGTCGACGACGCCGATCGCACCGGAATGTTTCGCCAGCGCATCGAGGATGTCGATCAGCGGTGATGACGGGCGGGCGGTGGCGGCCACATTCAGGCGGCCGTTCCGCTCATCCACACCCGGCTTCATCACGTCGGCGGCGGTCAGCATCGAGATCGGGTTCATGTTCTGCACGAAATCCGCGACATATTGCGTGGCCGGCTGCTTGACGATCTGCTGCGGTGTGCCGCACTGGATGATGTGCCCGCCTTCCATCATGGCGATGCGGTTGCCGATGCGGAAGGCCTCGTCCAGATCGTGGCTGACGAAGAGGATGGTCTTCTTCAGCCGGCTTTGAAATTCCAGAAGCTCGTCCTGCAGGCGGCTTCGGATGAGCGGGTCGAGCGCCGAGAACGGTTCGTCCATCAGGAGAATGGGCGCGCCGGTGGCAAAGGCCCGCGCCAGCCCCACGCGCTGCTGCATGCCGCCCGAAAGCTCACCCACCTTCCGGTCGGCCCAGGCGGACAGGTTCACCAGTTCCAGCTGCTCGGCCACCATGCGCTTGCGCTCGGCTTCCGGCACGCCGGAAAGCTCAAGCCCGAAACCGACATTGTCGGCAACGTTGCGCCAGGGCAGAAGGCCGAATTGCTGGAACACCATGGACACCGTGTGCATGCGCAGGTCGCGCAGCGCTTTTGCGGTCGAGCGATAGGGGTCGACATAGCCGGACTTGGTCTTCACGCCGACATTGCCGCGCACCACGGGTGCAAGACCGTTGACGGCCCTGAGCAGCGTCGATTTGCCGGAACCGGAAAGCCCCATGAGCACGAGGATTTCGCCCTCCTTCACCGAGAGCGAGGCATTGGCGACGCCGAGAACCAGCCCGGTCTCGGTGTTGATCTCGTCACGCGTGCTGCCCCGGTCGATCATGGGCAGCGCCGCATCGGGCCGGTCACCAAAGACGATATCGACATTTCCGAAGATGATGGCGTCGCTCATAGGTCATCCTCCGCGCCGGGCAGGCGGAACAGCCGGTCGAGAACGATCGCCAGTATGACGATGCACAACCCGGCTTCGAAGCCCATGGCAATGTTGACGGTGTTCAATGCACGCACCACCGGCACGCCAAGGCCATTGGCGCCGACGAGGGCGGAAATGACCACCATCGACAGCGACAGCATGATCGTCTGGGTAAGACCCGCCATGATCTGTGGCGCGGCGAAGGGAAGCTCCACTTTACGCAGCACCTGCGATGGTGTCGCGCCAAAGGCAACGGCCGCTTCCACCAGTGCCGGCGGCGTCGAGACGATGCCAAGACGGGTAAGGCGCACGGGTGCCGGTATGGCGAAGATAACGGTGGCGATCAGCCCCGGAACCATGCCGAGACCGAAAAGCACCAGCGCCGGGATGAGATAGACGAAGGTCGGAATGGTTTGCATCAGGTCCAGTACCGGGCGCATGCCGGCATAAATCCACTTGCGCCGCGCCGCCAATATGCCGAGCGGTATGCCGATGATCATGCACACGGCGCTCGCGGCAATGACCAGCGCCAGCGTTTCCGTCGTCGCTTTCCAGTAGCCGAGATTGATGATGAGCAGAAGGCCGAGCGCCGTGAAGACAGGCATGCCGACCGAGCGGCGCGTCCAGGCCGAAAGAGCCGTCAGGATCGCGACAATGACGAGCGGATGCGGCGCCTGCAAAACAAAAAGCAGGGCATTGATGACGCTTTGGAAAATGAAAGAAAGCCAATCGAAGAAAAAAGCGAGATTGCCGGTCAGCCAGTCAATGGCCTCCTTGGCATATCGGCCGACGGGCAGGCGGTTTTCAGGAGCGCTGAGCCATTCCACGGTAGGAAAATACCTTTCGTCAAACAAATGCAGAAACGACGGCCGGCAGCGTGGCTGCCGGGCGCGGTGCTGGCGCGTGACCTGCGATGCGACAAATTCGCCGGCTGAGATCACGCATGGGCATCGTTATTTCCAGCTGCAGTCCGGCCTGTCGCACAGGCCGGACGCAGTCATGCATAGTCTTGCGGCTTAAAGGCCCAGGGCCTTCTTGACGGCGGGCAAGGCATCAGCGCTGCCGTCCTTGGTCTTGACATTGGCGAGCCACGGCTCGATCGCGGCCGGATTTGCCTTCAGCCAGGCGGTTGCGGCAGCTTCGCCTTCCAGACCGTCATTCAGGATCTTGCCCATGATTTCGTTTTCCATGGGCAGGGAAAATTGCAGGTTTTTGAGAAGAACGCCGACATTCGGGCATTCCTCGACATAACCCTTGCGGACATTGGTGTAGATCGTCGCGCCGCCGAGATTGGGACCGAAGACTTCGTCGCCGCCGGTCAGATAGGTCAGCTTGAAATTCGCATTCATGGGATGCGGCTCCCAGCCGAGGAAGACGATAGGCTCCCCGGATTTTTCCGCACGCGCGACCTGCGACAGCATGCCCTGCTCGGACGATTCGACCACTTCGAAGGCCTTCAGCCCGAACGTGTCCTTGGCCACCATGTCGAGGATCAGGCGGTTGCCGTCATTGCCGGGCTCGATGCCATAGATCTTGCCGCCGAGATCGCCGCTATGGGCTGCGATGTCCTTGAAATCCTTGATGCCGAGTTCGGCGCCCTTGGCATTGGTCGCAAGCGTATATTTCGCACCCGTCAGGTTTTCACGCAGCGTCTCGACCGACTTGTCCGCACGATAAGGCGCGATATCGCCTTCCATGGTCGGCATCCAGTTGCCGAGGAAGACGTCGATATCCTTGTTCTTCAGCGATGTGTAGGTGACGGGCACCGAGAGAAGTTTGACGTCGGTTTCATAGCCCAGGCTTTTCAGGAGCACCGTGGCGGTTGCCGTCGTGGCGGTGATGTCGGTCCAGCCCACATCGGAGAAACGCACCGTGCCGCAACTTGCCGGCTCCGCGGCACCGGCCGCGCTGAACGTCATGACGGAGATTGCTGCGGCCAAAGCCAGACAGCGACTTCTATTTGCAAACATTCGCTTGCTCCCTGTTTTTTCGTTCCCTTGCCATTATCAATATCTGCCGGACACAATCAACTCGCGTGCATTTGCGTGCTTTGGCGCACCGTTTGCGACACAACGGTGAAAATAGGCGGTTTCAGCCGTGCAGCGCCGGAAATGACGGGTTGCGGAAATCTGTGTTTTTCCTGCTCCGGCACTTTTCAACCCGCTTCTTCGCCGTCAAAAGACGCACAATGCAGCATCCGCTCATAGACCGGAATCGATTCCGTGAGGCGCGATGTGCCGATTCAATAGGTTGGAGCATTGCTGCAAGGCGTCGAAAAGACGCGAAAGCGCTCCGGGAGTGGATAATGGCAAAACTCTATTTCAATTATGCGGCGATGAACGCCGGCAAATCGACCATGCTGCTGCAGGCTTCCTACAATTATCAGGAGCGCGGCATGCGCACGCTGATTTTCACGGCCGCCTTCGATGACCGGGCCGGCGTTGGCCGGGTCGCCTCGCGCATCGGCCTGTCTTCCGACGCGCGAACCTTTGATGACACCACCGATATTTTCGCCGAAGTATCGTCCCTGCACGCCGAAGCGCCGGTCGCCTGTGTTTTTGTCGATGAAGCCAACTTCCTGTCCGAACACCATGTCTGGCAGCTTGCCGGAATTGCCGACCGGTTGAACATTCCGGTCATGACCTACGGCCTGCGAACGGATTTTCAGGGCAAGCTCTTCCCGGCCTCCAGGGAACTGCTCGCCATCGCCGACGAGCTTCGCGAAATCCGCACCATCTGCCATTGCGGCCGCAAGGCGACGATGGTCGCCCGTTTCGACAACCAGGGCAATGTCGTCAGGGAAGGCGCGCAGATCGATGTCGGCGGCAATGAAAAATATGTGTCCTTCTGCCGCCGCCACTGGGTGGAAACCGTCAAGGGCGAATAGAGTATTTCCAGGAAGCCCCCGGTTCCGTCCGGAAACACTCTAACCCTGCGTCCGGTTGCCGCATTTGATTTTTCGCAAGGATGGTCTCCTGGCTCCTGCGCTAAGACCGCGAAGACACATTCGCGTGGATGTGCTTTCTCCCAGGAGCAAAAAAAAAATGCACAACAAAACTGCCAGAATTGCCAGCCTCGCCATAGCAGCCGGCCTCTTTGCCTTTCCCGCCTTGTCGGCGGACATCGAGGTGAAGATGCTCAACAAGGGCAGCGACGGCCAGGCGATGGTCTTTGAACCGGCAACCGTCAAGGCAGCCATCGGCGATGTCATCACCTTCGTCCCGGTGGACAAGGGCCATGATGCGGCAGCCGTCAAGGAAATGATCCCGGAGGGTGCCGCCGACTTCAAGGGCAAGATGAACGAGACGGTGAAGGTGACCGTCGACAAGGAAGGCGCCTACGTCATCAAATGCACGCCGCATCTCGGCATGGGCATGGTCGCGCTCGTCGTTGTCGGCGATGCCGCGCCGGCCAATCTGGACGCCGTCAGGAACGGCAAGCTGCCGAAAAAGGCCCGGGACCGGCTGAACGCAGAGATCGCCAAGCTCGGCCTTTAGCAACATCCTGAAGTGTCCGCGACCGGTGATGTTCGGTTAAGCCTGCTGCAAATACCGGAACGCCTGGCGCGGACCACAGGTTGAGAAAAGTTTCGCAATCATGTTGTATCCCGGGTAAGCGGGACATATCTGCAGGACAGTAGATGACCGCGGATTGATGAAGTGCCGGGGACGAGTGGCGCAGCCACGCGTTCCTTCCGGCATCCAGCCCCACGGGCAGAGGAGACCATGACGACATGATCGACCGGATCACCGCTTTGATTCAGGCAGCCTTCAGCGCCATCGGCAGGGCCGCCGGTCTCGTCGTCGCCTGGCTTTTGTGGCCTTTCATGGCCGCCCACGGCTGGTACAGCGGCCGCAACTGGATCATCAAGGGCCCGATCGCTCTGGTGCTCATTCTCCTTGCCGGCTTCTACGGATATTTCGTCTGGCAGACGCAGGTCTGGAGCAATTTCGACCCGGATTACATTTCCCGGTACAAGCTTGCCGAACGCACTGTGCCGCCCGGACAGGAATTACCGGCCGCGACCCCGGCTGCCGCCGCCGGGGCAACCGGTGCTGCCGCAAACACCTCCGCGCCGGTGTGCCAGCGCTCTGCCATCGTTGATGCCGCCGCCGATCTTACCGATTTCAACGTCAATCAGAACGCGTGGATTTCCTCCATGCTGCTCTATCGTCTCGGCCTCTTCGGCATGGACTGGGACAGCACGCCGTTTCTCGACAACAAGGCGTCCTTCCAGCGCGGCGTGAACCAGGCGGTGCGCCGTACCTCGGTGGAACTGGTGGATACGCTTGGCCGCGTTCGCGGAACCTCCGGCATCAACAACAATCTCCAGGAAGCGCGTGGCAACATGCAGTTCAGCGAATATTCCTGGTATTTCGGCCTTGATCCCTTCGGCCCGAAGACGCCGACACCCAGCTATTATCGCGCCGCCATTCGCAGCCTCCAGGCCTTCAACGGCGAACTTGTCGCCTGCAAGGCCGTCTTCGATACCCGTGCCGACAACCTCATCCAGTTCATCGACCGCATTGCCGGCGATATCGGTTCGACATCCGCCATCCTGCGCGAGCGTTCGGAAAACTATAATGGCGGCTGGTTCGATACCCGTGCTGACGACCGTTTCTGGTTCGCCTATGGCCAGCTCTATGGCTATTACGGCGTGCTTTCCGCCGCAGGATCGGACTTCGCGCAGGTCATCCGCGAACGCAACCTGACCAATCTGTGGAACGACACGCTGCTTCAGACCCGCGCTGCCCTGCGCATCCAGCCGGCGATCATTTCCAACGGCGAGGAAAGCGGCTGGATCATGCCGTCGCACCTTGCCACTATGGGGTTTTACGTTCTGCGGGTGCGCTCGAACCTCGTCGAACTCCGCTCCGTACTCGACCGATAGGTAACGGAGCCGGCCTTGCCGCCGGCTCAGTCTATCAGGCGCTGGCGTATGGCCTTGGCCACCAGTTGCGTTCGGTTGACGCAGTCCAGCTTGCGCATGGCGTTGTTCATGTAGGCGTTGACGGTGTGCTCAGAGATCGACAGAAGCTCGGCGATCTCCACCGACGTCTTTCCCTGCGCCGTCCAGCGCACCACCTCGAGTTCGCGTTTCGTCAGGGGCGACGGGCCTTTGGAGCCTGTGCGGCAAAGGCGGTCATAGGCCTCCAGCGCATGCAGCGCGATCATGCCCAGTTCGTTCAGCGACGCCTGCGACAGGGCATCTCGATCGCCTGCGAAATTCATCAGATGGCGGTACCCGTTCATGCCGTTTACCGGCACCATGAGACCGGAGGTAATCCCGATGCTGCTGAGCGATGCCCCCGCCTCCACCAGCGTCTCGCAGGCAAGCTCCGCATCGTCGAGCGACCAATATTGCGGCATCATCGATGAGGCGCCGCGCTTGATGACCGGACAGTCGCCGAGCGCACCGTTCTTGGTCATCGCGTTCACGACCCAGACCGGCAGGCTGCTTTCCACAACCGTCGGCAGGGCATGGGCGTTGCCGAAACCCGGCAACCTCAGAAGGGTCACGTGGGAATAGCCGAAAGCCTGCATGACCGCCTGCAGCGCCACCAGCCATTGCTGCCTGTCGGCGGCAGCCGACAGATCACGGCAAAGGCTGTCCTGGCGCTCCGTCTTCAGCATTCAGGCGCCGCCGCCGAGTGGGGGCGAGATACCCCGGAGGAGGGAACATACGGCTTCGGCAGACACGGTTTCGACCTTCATAACAAGCGGACCACCTTCATCAAAGCACAGGCTTTTCAGACTTTTCCTTTGGCTTCGCCATCAGTTTTTCCAGAAAACCGAGCATGACCGCCGAAACGACAAAGGCCAGATGAATGATGGTGAACCACATCAGCTGGCTGTCCGTATACTGGCTGGCGTTGAGGAAGATCTGCAGCAGGTGGATCGACGAAATCGCCACGATCGACGACGCGACCTTGATTTTCAGACTGCCCGAGTCAAGCTTGCCCAGAAACGAAACCTCGTCATCCGCCTGATCGAAGCGGCTGACGAAATTCTCGTAGCCGGAGATCATCACCATCACTATGAGGCTCGCAACCAGCGCAGCATCGATCAGCCCGAGCATGGCAAGGATCATGTCCGCTTCATCGTAAGTGAAAACGTTTTTCGCAACCTTCAGGAACTTGAGCATGAAGGAGAAGGCGTAAACCGCCAGCGCCGCGACAAGCCCGAGATAAAATACAACGAGCAGCCAGCGGCTGGAGAGAATGATCCGCTCGACGAGCAGTTCAAGAGACTTCATTTCCGTATCCGATTAATGATCTGTTTATTGTTGGGCATTCTTTCTTTCGACATGTAAACTGGCTGCGAATATCCTAGCAAGCGGCAATGTCGGGACTTTGGCCGCATGGCGGCGTTTTCGCCCCCTATCCAGCGCTTTGCATGCGGCATGGTGAAGCGTCACATTTTTGCAACGGACTGTTATGCTTTAAAACATGATGTAAAAAGTCATATATAATATGTTGACAGTTATCATCATGTTTTTTAGTCCTCCCTTATCGGCTCGCCCGTAACAATTCAAAACAGTTTCAGCCGCGACAGCAAGCGCGGCGCGTTTTTGCGCGCCGTGGTTTATGCGCGTGCCTACCCGGGGGTACTTTATGTCCATCTCGCGCACACATTCCGCGCTGCTCTTGTGCACTGCCATGTCTCTTCTGCCCCTTGCCGGGCCAGCGCGGGCGCAGGACGCCGCGTCGCAGGCGAACGGCACCACCACGCTCGAGAAGATCGTGGTCAAGGGCAAGCGTGTGAAGGGTGGCAGCGCTGTAGCCGACACCCCCCTTGCAACGGAAACAACGGCCGCGACGATCGAGAAGAAACAGATCACGAGCATCGAAGATCTGGGCCGCGTCGCACAGCCCGGCGTCTCGTTCAACCGCAGCACGGGTGCCGTCAACATTCGCGGCCTCGAAGGCGACCGTGTTCTGACCACCATTGACGGAATTCCCGTGCGGTATCTGTCCGACGCCACGCGCGGCGCGACCGGCGGCCTGGACTCCTTCAACTTCTCGTCGCTGTCCGCAGTCGACGTTCTGCGCGGTGCAGATTCAAGCCGCGCCGGTTCCGGCGCTCTCGGCGGCGTTCTCGGGTTGCAGACACTGGAGCCCGAAGACCTTATTCAGGAAGGCCGCGATTGGGGCGGCGTAGCCAAATTCACATTCGACAGCGCCGACACCAGCTATGAGCCATCCGTCGCAGTAGCAAAGAAAATCGAGAATACCTCGATCATGTTCCAGGGCGGTTACAAGAAGGGCAAGGAGCGTAAAACCAACGGCAGTGTGGATTCCTACGGTCCGACGCGCACGAAAGCCGATCCCTCGGATTACGATCAGCACAACCTTCTGTTCAAGCTGCGCCAGGATCTGGAAGGCGGCCATCGCATCGGCCTGACGGCCGAAAGTTTCCGCCGCGACCGGGACACCAACTCGAAAATCAACCAGGTTGCCGTGCTGGGCCCCCGCGACAACTACCTGCCTGGTGCTTATTTCACCAACAACGCAACGGCCCGCGACCGCATCTCGCTTGACTATTCCTATGATGCGACCGGCACGGATGGTCTGTTCGACAGCGCCTGGGCGTCGCTTTACTGGCAGAAACAGTCCCGCGAAACTGGCTACAATGGCTACCGCTCGACAACCGTCGTCGGCAATATCAGCCGCCTCAACGACTACGACGAAAACAGCTTCGGCCTTGTCGGCGCTCTGCAGAAGAAATTCGAGACCGGCCAGCTTAATCACGACGTGACGTTTGGCTTCGACCTTTCGAGAAGCACCTCTGAACAATATTCCTCCGGCGTCGACAATTGCCGACTGCCTTATACCGGCGCCTTTGCGGCATGCGCGAACCTCCACACCAACCAGGCCGATACGCCGAAGGTGGATAGCAGCCGGATCGGTTTTTATATCGATGACGAGATCGGCTTCGGCCAAAGCGGCTTCACGCTGACCCCCGGCCTGCGTTTCGACTGGGTGGAGCACACACCCAAAATGACATCGGAATATGCCCGCAACACCAACCGCCCTGCACTCCCGGGCGAGTTCGACGACGTGGCCGTTTCCCCGAAGCTGCGTGCAGGTTATGACGTTTCCGACAAGGTGGAACTCTACGCGCAATGGGCAATGGGTTTTCGCGCGCCGAACGCCGGCGAATTGTATAGCGTTTTCGGCGGCCCCGGCACCTACCTGCGGCTCGGCAATCCCAATCTTGAATCGGAAACCAGCAACGGTTTCGAAATTGGCGCCAACCTGGGTGATGAGGACCTCGGCGGTCGCATCAACCTCTTCTACAACCGCTATAAGAACTTCATCGAAACCACCAGCCTCACCGCAAGCCAGGCGGCAGCGCTCGGTTACGATCTGAACAACTACCGTCAAGGCGGCATTACGCGCGGCGTCAATTTGGACCGTGCCCGTATTTACGGTGCCGAACTCTCGGCGCATGTGCGTTTCGACAATGGCTTCAGCCTGCGCGGGGGCCTCGCCTATGCCAATGGCAAGAACCTCGACAATGACACCTTCCTCCAGTCGGTCTCACCGCTGAAGGGTGTCATCAGCGCTGCTTACGACACCGAAACCTGGGGTGTCGGCATCGATTGGATCGCGGCTAACGGCGGACGCGGCAAGGACATCCTCACCAACGGTCAAAGAACATATTTTGCAACGCCGGGTTACGGCATCGTAGATCTGACGGCATGGTACGAACCCGAACAGGTCAAGGGTCTCCGCATCAACGCAGGCATCTACAACGTCTTTGACAAGACGTATTACGACTATGCCACTGCACGCACCGCCGGTTCGCAAGCGAATGAATATTATTCCGAACCGGGCCGCACCTTCAAAATCTCTCTGACCCAGAGGTTCTAACAAGGTCTCAAACAACAACTCCAGTCGGGGCGGCCTTCGGGTCGCCCTTTTTTGTCAGCGGCAGTAGAGATAGTCACCCTTTCGTTCCAGCACGTCGAGATGCAGGTGATCCTGATGGGTGGCGTCGCTGCCGGGGGACAGAACGGTGCGGAAGAACAGGCAGGCGGCGGCTGTAATCGCACGCTGGAAGGCACCCTCCGGCGTTCCATCCTCGCCGCGCGGCTTCATCACCAGCGGCTCTCCCTTGTCGAAGGCGATGGTGGAAATATCCACGGCATTGCCCTTTGCGTGCTCGGAAATCTTGCCGTTTTCCGCACTATTGCGGTTGCGGCAGATATAGGTCGAAGCATTGGCGATCGCCGTCACCTTTTTCTCCGGCAGGGCAAGGGCCGCCGCGGGCAGCATCATCTCCCTGGTCCAGCGCGATAGCGCAAGCGCGGTCTCGCAGCGCATGGTGCCTGATGGTTCAAGCTTGATGCCCGGCAGAACCACGGAAAGCTCGATAGGCGCTTCAATGCCACAGCCCTGCTCCTCATCCCGGATCGGTTCAAGCTGCTTGAATTCCGCACCGATCTCTTTCAAGGCGCCAAGGCAGGCCTGAAGCGCGGCCGGGTCTTCCGGCTTCATCGGCTCCACCTGTTTCTCTTCAGGCTTTGCGGCCTCGTCAGCCGGTTTCGGTTGCTCTCCCTCCCTGCTTTCGCCTTCCTTGCGCTCTCCCTCTTTCGTTGCGCCATCGCCGCCTTTACCGGCTGGCAGCTGCTTGCCATCGGGTTGCGGCTCTTTCGGCACCTCGGGTTTGGGAGTGGGCTTTGGCGTTTCGCCCGGCTTTTGCATATCCTTGTCCGCCGGCTTTTCTGCCCCGGCGGGGGCTTGCCCCTCAACCGGTTTCGGTTGCGGCACAGGCACCTGCTGCGGCGGTTCGGAAGCGGAAATCAATGCGAGGCTGATCACCAGAAGACACAGACGATGAAGCATTTTGCGGGGCACTCCTGACCGTTTCGGCAGGGCAGGAACGCGACGGCGCCCGGTAAGGTTCATTCCGCCGTCGGAATCCCCTTGCCAAGGCCAATTGTGCACGCTAACAATTTTCCCATGAACATCGTGTCTATGAACATTGCTAACTGGTGGTGGAGCAGCTTTACGCGGCCTTGACCAGTCATGTCTTCAGACAAAGTCCAAGCCGCCCGAATTTTCAGGCGGCTTTTTTGTTATTCTGCCGCCTGTCATCGGGCCTGAACAACGGGAAGTGCGAAAGAAATGGTAACGATCATTCAGGATGACGGAGCGGAAACCTACGAGACGAAAGGCGGCATCAAGGTCAGCCGAAAGCGCCGGCCCGCCGATTACACCAGCGCCATCGATAACTATATCGAAAAGCTCGATTCCCATCGCGGCGCGGTTTTTTCGTCCAACTACGAATATCCGGGCCGTTACACACGCTGGGATACGGCCATCGTCGATCCGCCGCTCGGCATTTCCTGTTTCGGCCGCAAGATGTGGATCGAGGCCTATAATGGCCGCGGCGAAGTGCTGCTTTCCTTCATCACCGAAAAGCTGAAGGGCACGCCCGATCTTACCCTCGGCGCTTCCACCACGCGCCGTCTCGATCTCACCGTCAACGAACCGGACCGCGTTTTCACCGAGGAAGAGCGTTCGAAAATCCCGACTGTCTTCACGGCGCTGCGCGCCATCGTCGACCTCTTCTATTCGAATGCGGATTCGGCCATCGGCCTGTTCGGCGCCTTCGGTTACGATCTTGCCTTCCAGTTCGATGCGATCAAGCTGTCGCTGGCGCGCCCGGAAGACCAGCGCGACATGGTCCTGTTCCTGCCCGACGAAATCCTCGTCGTTGACCACTATTCCGCCAAGGCCTGGATCGACCGTTACGATTTCGAAAAGGCCGGCGTGACGACGGACGGCAAGTCTTCGGAGATCACACCCGACCCGTTCAAAACCACCGATACCATCCCGCCCAAGGGCGATCACCGTCCCGGCGAATATTCCGAACTGGTGGTCAAGGCCAAGGAAAGCTTCCGCCGCGGCGATCTGTTTGAGGTCGTTCCCGGCCAGAAATTCATGGAGCGTTGCGAGAGCAATCCGTCGGCGATTTCACGCCGCCTGAAGGCGATCAATCCTTCGCCCTATTCCTTCTTCATCAATCTCGGCCATCAGGAATATCTGGTTGGCGCCTCGCCGGAAATGTTCGTACGCGTCTCCGGCCGCCGCATCGAGACCTGCCCGATTTCCGGCACCATCAAGCGCGGTGACGATCCGATTGCCGATAGCGAGCAGATCCTGAAACTGCTGAATTCGAAGAAGGACGAATCCGAACTCACCATGTGTTCGGATGTGGACCGTAACGACAAAAGCCGCGTCTGCGAGCCGGGTTCGGTAAAGGTCATCGGCCGCCGCCAGATCGAGATGTATTCGCGCCTCATCCACACGGTGGACCACATCGAAGGCCGCCTGCGCGATGACATGGACGCATTTGACGGTTTCCTCAGCCACGCCTGGGCCGTCACCGTCACCGGTGCGCCGAAGCTGTGGGCCATGCGCTTCATCGAAGGCCATGAGAAGAGCCCGCGCGCCTGGTATGGCGGCGCAATCGGCATGGTCGGTTTCAACGGTGACATGAATACGGGCCTGACGCTGCGCACCATCCGCATCAAGGACGGCATTGCCGAGGTGCGTGCGGGTGCGACGCTGCTCAACGATTCCAATCCGCAGGAAGAAGAAGCCGAAACCGAACTGAAGGCCTCCGCCATGATCGCCGCCATTCGTGACGCAAAAGGCACCAACGCCGCCGCCACCAAGCGTGATGCCGCCAAGGTGGGCACCGGCGTCAAGATCCTGCTGGTCGATCACGAGGACAGCTTCGTTCACACGCTGGCGAATTATTTCCGCCAGACCGGTGCAACGGTGTCGACAGTCAGAACGCCGGTGGCAGCAGAGGTCTTCGATCGCTTCCAGCCCGATCTCGTCGTGCTTTCGCCCGGACCCGGCAGCCCGACGGATTTCGACTGCAAGGCGACGATCAAGGCCGCCCGCGCCCGAGACCTGCCGATCTTCGGCGTCTGCCTCGGCCTTCAGGCTTTGGCGGAAGCCTATGGCGGCGAGCTTCGCCAGCTTGCGGTGCCGATGCACGGCAAGCCCTCACGCATCCGCGTGCTGGAACCGGGCCTCGTCTTCTCCGGTCTCGGCAAGGAAGTCACCGTCGGCCGTTACCACTCGATCTTCGCCGACCCCTCCACCCTTCCGCGTGATTTCATCATCACGGCGGAAAGCGAGGATGGCACGATCATGGGCATCGAACACGCCAAGGAGCCGGTGGCTGCCGTTCAGTTCCACCCGGAATCGATTATGACGCTCGGCCAGGACGCCGGCATGCGCATGATCGAAAATGTCGTGGTGCATCTGACCCGCAAGGCGAAAACGAAAGCGGCGTGATGACGGGCGATGGCGTCGTCACAATCGAGCCGATCCGCGCGGAGCACGTTGAAAGCTTTCACCGTGCTCTCGACACGGTGTCGCGCGAACGCAAATATCTGAGCTTTCTGGAGGCGCCGCCGCTTGAAGCGGTGCGCGCCTTCGTTCTCGACATGATCGAAAACGACCATCCGCAATTCGTGGCGATTGCGGATGGCGAAGTGATCGGCTGGTGCGATATTCGCCGTGAAAGCAGACCGACCCATGCTCATCGCGGCGCGCTGGGCATCGGCATTCTGCCGCCGCACCGTGACAGGGGGCTTGGCGCACGGCTTATGAGGCGCGCACTCGATGCGGCCCGCGAACTCGGCCTGCACCGCGTCGAACTCTGCGTGCATGCTGACAATGCAAGGGCGATTGCGCTCTATGAAAAGATCGGCTTCGTGCATGAAGGCCGGGCACGCGACGCCGTTCTGATCGACGGGCACTACACCGACAGCCTGCAGATGGCGGTCATCCTCGGCGATTAACCCCTCGGCAGCGAGGCGGAGATGCAGAGCGCGAATTTCTTCAGAAGCTGCAGGTCGAAATGACCTTCCCGGCGCAGCATCCAGGTCAGGGCGTCATTTGCTGTCCACGGCTTCTTGTAGGGCCGCACCGAGGTGACCGCGTCATAAACATCGCAGATTGCCGCAATCCGCGCGTAAAGGCTGATTTCGTTTCCGACGCGCCCGCTTGGATAACCGCCGCCATCTATCCGTTCGTGATGATTGAAGCAGACGTCGAGAACCATGGCCGGCATCTGTTCATTGCGTGACAATATATCCCGGCCGAAAGCCGGGTGAAGATTGATGATTTCCCGCTCGCTGGCGCTCAGCCCTTCTGCCTTGTTGAGGATCGACGAGGGAATTTCCACCTTGCCGATATCGTGCAGCAACCCGCTGATGCCGAGCAGATCGACCGTTCCCCTGTCCAGTCCGAGATAATGACCGAAATGGATCATCAATCCACTGACGGAAACCGAATGCACGAAAGTCGTTTCGTCCTTCGATTTCAATCGGGTGACACCGATGAAAATCGCCGGGTTCGACTGGACCGCGTCGGAAATCTTGCCCGCGGCTGAAGCCATGCCCTTCAACGACACACAGCCGCCGGCTTCGGCAACCGCGAATGTCTCGGCGACTGCATCGGCGGCAGAGCGCACGGCATGGGTGACGGCAGCGATCGTTTCGGGGCAATTATCCGGTTTTGGCGCACCGGCTCCGGCCGAACGCGGCCTGCCATCAATGTCGCTACCCTTGGCGGTGTTGATGATGATGCTCTCAGCGCCGCTCAGTTTTAATTGACGCATCAATTCCTCATGCCGCAAAAGGAAACGGTGCCGCCGTAAAAAATCATTGTTCGAAAACGCTCCTTCGACCGCTTCGATAAACATGCCAACAGTCAATTGCTGGGTGGAAATTCGTTTGAGCATCAGACGCTTTTATTTTCCTTCCCGGGATGGTAACCTCAACCGCTATCTTGGAAACGCCAGCACAGGACCGGCCCGCCCTTAGAGATGAAGTTACACTTTCCCAAAATTATTCAAATGCTGAACTTTAAATATAAGATAACACAAATATGAAAATTTTTTACTCCCGTTATATTTAAAACACAAAGAATCAACATGAATAACTCAAGAAACAACCCAAGAATGTAAATACTGTAAATTCTCGCATACGACGTAAACCAGGAGCCGAAGAAAACCCGCATGAATTCGAAACTTGAAACGCGCATCGATCAAGGTACAGGCCGTGAACCGGCAGATATGGTCCTCAAAGGCGGACGATTCTTCGATCTCGTGACGGGAGAACTAGTTGCCTCTGATATCGCCATCTGCGGCGATACCATCGTTGGAACCGGCGAAAGCTACAATGGTCGCCGGGAAATCGATATTTCCGGAAAAATCGTCGTTCCGGGCTTCATCGATACGCATCTTCATATCGAATCATCGCTCGTCACGCCGCACGAATTCGACCGCTGCGTCTTGCCCTATGGCGTCACCACGGCCATCTGCGACCCGCATGAGATCGCCAACGTACTCGGCGAGGAAGGGCTTCAGTTCTTCCTCGACAGCGCCATGGAAACCATCATGGACATCCGGGTGCAGCTCTCCTCCTGCGTGCCCGCAACGCATCTGGAAACCTCCGGCGCCGATCTGCCGATCGAAAAACTGCTGCCGTTTCGCAATCATCCGAAGGTCATCGGGCTTGCCGAATTCATGAATTTTCCCGGCGTCATCCACAAGGACCCGGTGTGCATGGCGAAGCTGGAAGCCTTTCAGGGCCAGCATATAGACGGGCATGCGCCGCTGCTTTCGGGAACGGCGTTGAACGGCTACCTCTCGGCCGGCATCCGCACCGAACATGAATGCACGAGCGCTGCCGAGGCACTGGAGAAAATCCGCAAGGGCATGCATATTCTGGTGCGCGAAGGCTCGGTCTCGAAAGACCTGCATGCCCTGATGCCAGTCATCACCGAGCGCCTTTCGCCTTATCTTGCGCTCTGCACGGATGACCGCAACCCGCTCGATATCGCCGAACAGGGCCATCTCGATTATATGATCCGAACGGCCATCGCCAGCGGCGTGGAACCGCTCGCCATCTACCGTGCCGCCTCGATTTCCGCCGCGAAGGCCTTCGGCCTGCGCGATCGCGGTCTCATTGCTCCCGGCTGGCGCGCCGACCTCGTGGTGATCGACAGCCTGCAGAACTGCAAGGCAGGCATGGTGCTTTCCGGCGGCCGCATCGTCGATGACGCCCTGTTTGCCACCCGCAAGCCGGTCGCGCCCGTCGGCCTCGACAGCGTCAAGGCAAGACCGGTGCTGGCCTCCCATTTCGGCGTGCCGGTTACCGAAGGCGAGACCCCCGTCATGGGCGTGCTTCCCGGCAAGATCATTACCGAGCACCGCCGCTACAGGCTGCCGACGGATGGCAACCAGACGACCGTCGATCTCGAGAACGACATCATCAAGGTCGCCGTCATCGAACGCCACGGCAAGAACGGCAACCACGCCAACGGCTTCGTGCAGGGCTTCGGCCTGAAAAAAGGCGCCATCGCATCCACCGTCGGCCATGACAGCCACAATATCTGCGTTGTCGGCGTGAACGAGGACGACATGGCGCTGGCCGCCAACCGGCTCGGTGAAATCAAGGGCGGTTTCGTGGTGGTCGAAGACGGCAAGGTAACCGGCGAAATCCCGCTTCCCGTCGCCGGCCTGATGAGCCTCGAACCTTACGAAACGGTGCGCGATACGCTTCACACCCTGCGCAAGGCCGCCTATGCACTCGGCACGACGCTGGAGGAACCCTTCCTGCAGGTTGCCTTCCTGCCCCTGCCGGTCATCCCGCATCTCAAGATTTCAGACATGGGCATGGTGGATGTGGATCGGTTTGCGCTGATCTGACGATGAAGCTTATCGGCCGGAAGCAGCGGAATACGCCTGATCTAGGTATCTAAGGCGGCGAGAGCAGACTTAGGTTTTCGTTTCTACCGGCCAGGTCACGTAATAATATTTGCCCGCGACCCTGCCAAAATAGGCGTGATTTCCCGTTGCCTTGTCGACATAGCTGCCACTTCCGTCCGATGCAAATTCCCGGAATGAGCATAAAAGAGCCGGAGTGACCTCACGGACAACGTTGGCGTGAAAACACCCGTTCAGACAACGCGAAGCGGAAAGATTGCTAAAATGGCTGGCTTAAAAGCATCGACAAGTTATGACCCCGATGGCAGCAGCTTACGGAAATAAACCACCCGTTCGGTCTCCTCAAACCCCAGCGCCGCATGCATGCGGTGTGAATCGACATTGGCGATATCGGCATCGGAGGCAAGCTCGCTTACACCCTTGCCGACCGCCCAGCGGGTCACCGCGGCGATCAACGCGGTGGCGACGCCCTGGCCGCGAAAGTCCCCCTCCACATAGACGCCTTCAAGAAAGGCCACGGGCGAGGTGTCGCATCCGTTGACATAATCCTGTCGCAGGCTGACGTCGGCAAAACCGATGGCCACTCCGGCCAGATTATAGGCAATAAATCCGGCCTCGTTGTCGGAGAGGTCCTGCAATTCTTCGCTGTGTTCGGCAGGCGAGGCATCGCGCCATAAGCGGTGCCGCAGGAGGGACCAATCGTCCAACGATGCCGCGTCGGCTGCCTTGATGACGAATTGCCCGCTCATGCGACGACCCCGCAAAACACATCCAGCGCCTCAAGCTTCACGATACCGGCGTCGAACAACGGCTCGAAGCCCGGCATCGGCAGGATATCGGTGACCCGCATGCCCTTCGGCACCGGAAACTCTATCGCCTCGCGGGTCAGGTTGAAGACGAAGAGCAGTTTTTCATCACCCTTGTGGCGCGTGAAGGCCAGCACGTCGAGGTTGGTCTTGATGAAATTCATATCGCCGTCGCGCAGGGCACCATGGGTTTTGCGGAAGGACAAGACCGCGCGGTAGTGGTTCAGAACCGAGTCGGGCTTCCGCTCCTGTGCATCCGCCGCCTGCATGGCGTGGGCATAGGGCACCGGCAACCACGGCTTTTCAGCGCTCGAAAAACCGGCATTCGGTTTACCGGTCTCCCACACCATCGGCGTGCGGCACCCGTCGCGGCCCTTGAATGCTGGCCAGAAACGAATGCCGTAGGGATCGCGCAGATCCTCGAAGGCGAGTTCAGCCTCCGTCAGACCCAGCTCCTCACCCTGATAAAGACATATCGAGCCGCGCAGGCTGGCGAGAACGCAGATGGCGAGCTTCGCAACCCGGGTCTGCTCCTCCGTGCCTTCAGAAAAACGGCTGAGGTGGCGCACCACATCGTGGTTGGAAAAGGCCCAGCACACCCACCCATCCGTCACCACCTTGCCGAAAGTCTCGACCGAGCCGCGCAGGTGTTTTGCGCTGAAATCCGGCCCCAGGAGATCGAAGGTGTAGCACATGTTGAGCTTGTCGTTGCCGGACGTATAGGCCGCAACCGTCTTCAGCGACCGCGCGCCGTCTCCCACCTCGCCCACGGTGGCGCGGCCCTCATATTCATCGAGAAGCGCGCGGAAACGCTGGAGAAACGCCACGTTTTCCGGCCGCGTCTTGTCGTAGAGATGATCCTGCATGCCATAGGGATTGACGTCGGATGCGTCGAGACCAAAACTCTCTTCGTCGAAAAGCGGCGGGTTGTCGCGCAAAAGCTTGTCGTGGAAATAATGATTGACGGTATCGAGACGAAAACCGTCCACGCCGCGATCAAGCCAGAACCGCACGGTTTCCAGAAGCGCATCCTGAACATCCGGATTGTGGAAATTGAGGTCCGGCTGCGAGGCGAGAAAGCTGTGCATGTAATATTGCTTGCGCACCCCGTCCCATTCCCAGGCCGGCCCACCGAACACGGAAAGCCAGTTGGTGGGTGCGGTCCCATCCGGCTTGGGGTTGGCCCAGACATACCAGTCGGCCTTGCTGTTGCTGCGGCTTGCACGGCTGTCCACGAACCAGGGGTGCTGGTCGGACGTGTGCGAAATCACCTGGTCGATGATGACCTTCAACCCCAGCCGATGCGCCTCGGCCATCAGCGCGTCGAAATCCGAAAGCGTGCCGAACATCGGATCGACATTGCAATAATCTGAAACGTCATAACCCATGTCGGCCATGGGCGAGGTGAAGAAAGGCGAGAGCCAGATGGCGTCTACGCCGAGCGAGGCAATATAGGACAGCCGCTTCGTCACCCCGGCAAGATCACCGTATCCGTCGCCCGTGGTGTCCTGAAAGGATCGTGGATAGACCTGATAGATCACCGCTCCCCTCCACCAGTCCGATTGCGCTTGGGATTTGTGGACCGGGGCATGGGTTTTCGGCATGAGCGATCTCCTGGTGAGGGTTGGCGCGAGAATATAAAGCAGCTGCCCTTGCGTAAACCGGAACTTCGCAAATGCCCAAAATCACCTCGAAGCGGGCTTGTCAGGCACCGCCTGTCGTCGTAATCCCGAAGATGCAGCAAGAGGAGGACGATGGCGTGGGCGGACGGTTTCTGTCGATTGGCGAATGCATGGTGGAACTCTCGCAGGCCGGAAACGGGCTTCTGCGCAAGGGTTTTGCTGGCGATACCTTCAATACGGCCTGGTATGCGCGTGCCTGCCTGCCGGAAGACTGGTCCGTGGATTATTTCACAGCGCTCGGCGACGATCCTCTTTCGGAAGACATGCTGGCCTTTATCGCGGACGCCGGCATCGGCACGGAAAAAATCCGCCGCATCAAGGGTGGCACGCCCGGTCTCTACCTGATCAACCTCAAAGATGGTGAGCGCACCTTCAGCTACTGGCGCAACGCCGCTGCTGCAAGACAGCTTGCCGCCGATGCGGATCACCTGCGCAGGACGGTGGAAAACGCCGACGTCATCTATTTTTCCGGCATCACGCTTGCCATTCTCTCCTCGCGCCACGATGTCGATACCTTCCTGGCCGAACTGCGCCGGGCGAAAGCCGCCGGCAAACCCGTGGTCTTCGACCCGAATATCCGCCCGCGCCTCTGGTCCGACAAGGATGCGATGCTGGAGACGATCACCAACGGCGCGCGCGCCGCGACGCTTGTCATGCCGAGCTTTGACGATGAAGCCAGCCACTTCGGTGACGGCTCCGTGGAAGTGACCATCGACCGCTACCGCGGGCTCGGCGTCGCCAATGTCGTCGTCAAGGACGGCGCAAAGGGCGCGACGCTCGATTTCGGCGGCAACCGCAGCCATGCGTCGGCCGTGGAGGCCGTGGAGGTGGTGGACACGACAAGCGCCGGCGACAGTTTCAACGGCGCGTTCCTCGCCCGTTATGTGACGGGCAGCTCACCGCAAGAGGCGGCCGTCTTTGCTGCAAGAGCGGCCGCAACCGTCATCGGCCACCACGGCGCGCTGATCAGCCCCGAGCTTCTTCCGCTGGTGGGATAACGTTCAGCCAAACTGAGCGAACGCGGATTTTCGGGGTGGGCTACCCCGCGCTCCCTCATTCCTGTGCTTGTCACAGGAATCCAGCCGACGCGCGTCTGCGCGGCGAGAGGAGTCTTTTCAGCCCAAGGACTTGGCCTGGCTGGATCTCTGTGACAGGCACAGGGATGAGGACAAAAGAGAACATTGCGGACAACCGCAAGCTTCAAATATACCGCGCTGAAGCCAACAACTACGTCACCCGCCGTGTGCCTTGAAACTACACACAGAGGCCGCTTCTCTACCCTCATTCACCCTGACATGATCCTGTAACACGCACGCCGCATATACGGGCGGAAGCCGGGTGGTGGGGAATCGCCCGTGCGCAGATGAGCAGGATCAGTGTTTCATGACGAGAATCACGATTGTCACAGATGCCTGGCACCCGCAGGTCAACGGCGTGGTTCGCTCGATAGAAAACACCAATACCGAACTTGCGCGGCTGGGCGTGGATGTGCGCATGGTCACGCCGCAGAGCTTTTACAGCATTCCCTGCCCGACCTATCCGGAAATCCGCCTGTCTGTCGCAGGCTATCGCCGTGTCGCGGCGGAGATTGAAAAAAGCCAGCCTTCCTTCGTGCATATCGCCACCGAAGGGCCGCTGGGTTTCATGGCGCGGCGCTGGTGCGTGAAGAACCACGTGCGTTTTTCCACCAGCTATCACACCCGCTTTCCCGAATATGTAGCAGCGCGCTTCCCCGTCCCGGAAAGCTGGCTTTATGCTTTCGTGCGCTGGTTCCACAATGGCGGCAACACCTGCATGGTGGCCACCCCGAGCCTTGAGACAGAGCTGGAAGCCCGTGGCGTCAAGAACCTGAAGCGCTGGAGCCGCGGCATCGACGCCGAACTGTTTCATCCCCGCCCGAAATCCACGCTGCCTTTCGATCTGCCGAGACCGATCTTCATGACGGTCGGACGCGTGGCTGTGGAAAAGAACCTGCCGGATTTCCTCGAGCTCGACCTGCCCGGATCGAAGGTCGTCATCGGTGATGGCCCTGCCCGCCACGAATTGCAGGAAAAATATCCCGGCGTGCTGTTTACCGGCGTCAAGACCGGCGAAGAGCTGGCCGATGCCTATGCGCAGGCCGATGTTTTCGTTTTCCCCTCGAAGACCGATACATTCGGCAACACCATTCTCGAAGCGCTGGCGAGCGGTGTGCCGGTAGCCGCCTTTCCGGTGACCGGCCCGATCGATATTCTCGGCGGCAACCCCGCTGCCGGCGCGCTGGACAATAATCTTCGCGATGCCTGTCTTGCGGCGCTCAATTGCTCGCCGCAGGAGGCACTGGCGCTTTCCAGAAGCTACAGCTGGGAAAAGGCGTCACGGCAATTCCTCGACAATGTCATCCACGCCGCCGGAAAATCCCTGCCGCTCCTGTCCCGTTCGCAGCTTGCCTGACACGAATACGCGTCGATCCCCGACATTTTATCTGCGAACGGTAGACGAAACGGAGCGGCGGTGTCACAAGACGGTCAGGACGCGACCGCCGTTATCTATAGAACGGGGTCGGGCTGCTGATTGACGTCAGGCGGCTGCCGCGAGGACACGCTGGCCGTCCTGTTTCCTGATGATATCCCGCCATACCCTTCGAAACGCCGCTTCAGGGCAAGGGAAGAAGCTCTTTTTGTTGGGCTGCGCTCCAATGATTAATCTTCTCGACAATGTCCTTGGCAGCCATCGGCAAGGCACTGTTGGGTATGACAACCACCGTTCCGTGGAAAACCAGCACCAGACTGTCCGGCGGCGTGATTGCGAGATGATAGCGTGCCCAGCTCAGCTGCACGGTATCCAGTCGTGTGACCTGCTTGTAGCCGTCAGGTCCGATCTCGATCTGCGAGTGAGGCGAATACATTCGCTCATTTGCGATATTCCAGTGCGCCAGAACCTCGTAATAGGATTTCGCTTCCCTTTTTGCGCCCTGCCAGATGATGTACCAGATGACAAGAGCCACAAACGGTGCGGGTGCGAAAACCCAATAACCGACAACCGGCCAGACGCCCGGGAACCACGGCAGGCTCATGGAATAGATAAATCCGGCGGCCAGTCCCGCAAACAATGACAGCTTGACCCTTGCCGAGGCAAAGTGGCGAGCCCAGGCCTTATCGAAAATCATGCTGTAATTTTCATAGGCCTGATTTTGGTAGCCGTAGACATAGGCGGGGACATGTTTCGGGTCGGGCGTGAAGCTTATTGAAATGGTGTCATCGGCCATAGGAGCACATCAATCCCGTCGCTGTTGAAGCTCAGTCTTGTAGCAACGATTGCCCTTATAAATCAAAAGGCCTTTTGCTGCCAAAACCTTCGGGATCGACCTCGTGCGGCGTAGCTTGCCTTCACCATGCTCCGGTGAGCATTTGGCCGGAAAGCGGCACAGTCCGCGACTTGCCGTCCCGATCCGTCACCGAAAGCGATGCGGCCATCTGTTTTGGCGATTTGCGGAACCAGTTGGCGGCAACGCTTGCCATATCGCCGATCATCGCCTGTCTGTGCCAGTCGGCGAAGCGCTTGGCCGTGGCCTCTGCCTCGGAACGGTAGAAGAAATCGCCGGATTGCCCGAGATCGTTGATGGACGCCGACATTGCCGACAGAGGACGCTGAAACATTTTCGCCGGCACCGAAAGCGCATCGGAGCCTTGTGAAAAAGCGGGCGCCATGAAGTCGATCGCCCAGCCATCCGCCTCCACCCAGCAATGGAAATTCTCGCCCGCACCCGTCACATAACCGTCTTCGCGGTGATCGGCGAAAAGCAGGACCGTACCGCCCAGATTATAGGCGGCGAGCCCGCCCTTCGGCACGGCCTTGACCTTGTAATGCTGCTGCAGGATGAACGCGCCAAAGGTGCTGAAATACATGGAGGCCGAAGCGGGATCGGCATTCTGGCTGACGAGCAGGCTGTTGATGACCCGGTAAATCCGGTGATAGTCGGTCTGCTTGATCAACATGATGCCCTATACCTTTTCGCTGATTTGTTATTTTCGCTCGGCGTCATCCTCGGGCTTGACCCGAGGATCCAAGCACGTCAGCAAAATCAGAGAGTTGTGGATCCTCGGGTCAAGCCCGAGGATGACCTTCGATGCGAGGAGACCCAGTAGTCAACGTCTGCCCGCGCGTAAGATTACCGCCTCTTCTTCGCCTTGCTCTCGAACGGATTATCCGAGCCACGATAATGCACGCGGATCGGTACGCCCGGCATGTCGAAATCCTTACGCAGCCCGTTGACCAGGTAACGCGTATAGCTTTCCGGAATGGCTTCCGGTCGGGTGCAGGAAATCATGAAGGCTGGCGGGCGGGCCTTTACCTGCGTCATGTACTTCAGCTTGAGACGACGGCCGGAAACGGCCGGCGGCGGATGCTGTGTCGTCTGCGAATCCAGCCAGCGGTTCAGCTTGGCAGTCGAGATACGCCGGTTCCAGATCTTGTCCGTATCGATGATGTTCTGCATCAGCCGGTCTAGGCCGTAGCCCGTCTGACCGGAAATCGGAACGGCACGGATGCCGCGCGCCTGCGGCAGAAGCCGCTCGGTTTTTTCGCGCAGATCGGCAAGAAATGCCTGCGGGTCTTCGACCAGATCCCATTTGTTGAAGGCGAGCACGGCGGCGCGCCCTTCGCGGATCACGAGGTCGACCAGCTGCAGATCCTGCTTTTCGAAGGGGATGGTGCTGTCGAACACGATCACCACCGTCTCGGCAAAGCGGATGGAACGCAGCGAATCCGCCACCGAAAGCTTTTCCAGCTTCTCCGTCACCCTGGCCTTGCGGCGCATGCCGGCCGTATCGAACATCTTGATGGTGCGGCCGCGCCAGTCCCACTCGACGGAGATACTGTCGCGGGTAATGCCGGCTTCCGGGCCGGTCAGCAGGCGGTCTTCGCCAAGGAAACGGTTGATGAGCGTGGACTTGCCCGCATTCGGCCGGCCGATGATGGCGACGCGCAGCGGCTTGGTCTCGTCATAGACGGGCTCTTCGTCTTCCTCTTCCTCGCTGCCGGGCTCAGGGCGCGGAAGAACGATATCGGTTTCCGCCTCGTCCACCTCAGGCGGGAAAGCGACATCTTCACCGATCGCCTCGACGATAGCGTCGCGCAGGTCGATCATGCCCTGCCCGTGTTCGGCAGAGATGGCGCAGGGGTCGCCGAGACCCAGCGTGAAGGCGTCGTAGAAGCCCGCATCCGAACCGCGTGCCTCGGACTTGTTGGCCACCAGAACCACCGGCCGGCCGCGACGGCGCAACATTTCGGCCAGCGTTTCATCGGCCGGCGTCAGGCCTGCCTTGGCGTCAACGACGAAAAGCGTGACATCGGCTTCGTCAATCGCCGCTTCCGTCTGCGCCCACATGCGGCCCTGAAGCGTTTCCGGCCCGGATTGCTCCAGACCGGCGGTATCGATGATGGTGAAGCGCAGATCGACGAGTTTCGCCTCGCCGGGGCGGCGGTCACGGGTCACGCCCGGCGTGTCGTCCACCAAGGCGAGCTTCTTTCCGACCAGACGGTTGAAAAGCGTGGACTTGCCGACATTGGGGCGCCCGACTATGGCGACGGTGAAGCTCATTGATCTTTGTTCCTTGAAGCAAGTCTGCCCAAAACGTTACCTGTTTTGGGCAAAAGACATGCGTAAAATAAAGAGTTAGATCGCTTTGGCAATGCGGAGAAATGCCGGGGCGATCTCGCGTGGCGAAGCGGCGTTAAGCAGCTTTGCCTGAAGCGGTGATATTGTCGAGCATGATCTGCGCGCGGTTCGTCACGTTGCGCGGTGCCTGCGCATCGCCGACGATCTGCTCGAACCATTGTTTGGCCTTGACGAAATCGCCGGCCTTGTAAGCGGCAAGACCGAGCGCCTCGCGGGCGGATGCGCGCATGGTCTGGCCTTCGGCGCTGAGCGGTTCGGCCAAGGCGACGACCTGATCATAGGTACCGTTGTCGACCAGGAGCCACGCCGCACGCACCTTGGCAGTATCGCGGAAGACCTGCGGTGCGGAGGTATCGTTGCCGATGGCGGTGAAGGCGGCGATGGCGCCGGCCGCATCACCCTTCTGCGACAGCAGCGTGGCGGAACGGAACTTCGCCAGAACAGGATAATTGCCGTGGCCGGACGTTTCGAGATCGGCAAAGGCCTTCAGCGCATCGTCCGTCTTGTTTTCCGAAGCGAGCTTCAGCGCCGCAAGGAACTGGTCGCCGGAATTGGAAGCGCGGCTGGTGTTCCAATATTCGTAGATGCCGGCGCCGGCAGCGCCCACAACCACGAGAATGGCGGCGCCAACGACCACGATACCGTAACGGCCCCAGAAGCGCGACAGCTGCTCGGAACGGATCTGCTCGTTCACTTCGCGGATAAAGGTATCATTCTCGTTTGCCATCAAATTCTCCGTTACCCGCGCGGAGATCGTCACCGATCCATCCGTCCGCGGACATACCAAGCCGCTTACCCGGGCAAGCAAAAGCGAAGTCGACCGGGTCATGGTCGGCCTTCTAGCCTATTTTGCCTGATATGTAAGGGGGAAACGTCGATTTCCTACATGGCGATCGGTTGAACGCCGATCAACCATTCGTGCAGTTTCAGGATGAAAGCCCCCAGAGAACGATGCCGCCGACAACGGCCACCAGATCATACCGGCTCGAAACGAAGTCCCGCACCACTTTTTCGCCCGCCCTTTCCCGACGCTTCAGCGAAATCCGCATCACCACGCCCCAGGCGAGGAACGACGCAAAGAGGAGGATCGAAGAGGTCTCGCCATTGGCCAGAAGATGGGCGAGCGCCCAGATCTTGACCGCAAGAATGAGCGGATGCTTGGTTTTAGTGGCAATGTGGCCAGCCGGTATGAGGCTGGCGATAAGACAGATCATTGCGGGCAGCATCAGGGTCACGGCGAGATGGCTCGTCCAGACCGGCGGCGACCAGAGCATGCCGGTCTCCTGCCGCGCCTCGCCAAAGGCATAGATGACGAGACCAAGCGTAACGAGGCTTGCAAGAGAATACAGGCCCTTGAAAGGCCCCTCTCCCAGCCTTGCGATCATCCGCGCGCGAAATTGCGGCGCAAACACCTTCAGAAGATGCGTCAGGAAAAACAGGGCAAGACAGATTACGAGAAAGAGCATGGAACGTGGTCCCCCGATGGAACGAAAGCGGCGCTGTCACCGCGACGCAGAAACGAATTAGGCTGAAAGACGTAAAAAAGCCAGTTTATTCAAAGCTTCGCCTTATTCCACCCGCAAAAGGCCATGGTGTTTCATATGACGGATGACTGATGTATCGCCCCTTTGCCGCCTTTTCCCTGTCGCTCTGCCTTGCCTTTCCCGCTTTTGCCGAAAATGCGGAGAAGCCGAAGCAGCTCGTCATCGTTTCCTTCGACGGCGCGGGCGATAATACGCTGTGGGAAAGAAGCCGCGCGACGGCGAAGGAGGTCGGCGCGCATTTCACCTATTTCCTCGCCTGCACGCTGGTGATGGACCGCAAGACCAGCGCCAAGACCTATCAGGGCCCCGGCCAGAAGGCCGGCCGCTCCAATGTCGGCTTCGGCCAGTCGCAGGAGGAGGTGGAAGCCCGGCTCAGAAACATCTGGGCGGCCTATCGCGAAGGCCACGAAATCGGCAACCACACCTGCGGCCATTTCGATGGCGGCCAATGGAGCGCCGAGCAATGGGACGGCGAATTCACCACCTTCACCAGCACGCTGGAAAACGCCTGGCAGATGATCGGCAAGAAGGGTGAGGAACCTGAGGGCTGGCGCGACATGGTGAAAAAGATCAACGGTTTTCGCGCGCCCTATCTCTCACAGGGGCCGGCGCTGACCGCCGCGCAGAAAAAGCACGGTTTCGTTTATGACGCCACGAGCGTCACCAAGGGGCCGGAATGGCCGGTGGAGCGCGACGGCATCCAGCATTTCGGCCTGCCGCTCATACCCGAAGGTCCCGGCAACCGCCCGATCATCGCCATGGACTATAATCTCTTCATCCGCCACTCCATCGGCGTCGAGACGCCGGACAGGGCGCAGGAATTCGAGGAACGCGCCTATACGGCTTTCCGCAACGCTTTCGACAGGCAATATAATGGCGAACGCATCCCCTTGCAGATGGGCTTCCATTTCGTGAAAATGAACGGCGGCGCATACTGGAACGCCTATGAAAGGCTGCTGCGCGAAGTCTGCCGGAAAGACGATGTCGCCTGCGTGAGTTATGCGCAGGCCATGCCGATGATCGAGGCGCGCAGGAAACAGAAAACTGAGGGCTGAAAGCTCTCGTCATACAAAAAATGGCGACCGGTCGGCCGCCATGAGTTTGATGACAATCCCCCTCTCCAAACTGGACGTCATCCTCGGGCTCCACCCGAGGATCCATGCTTTCAATCGACTGCGGATCCTCGTCTCAAGGCGAGGATGACGCAGGAAATTTTGCATACTAATTAGAATTAAAAAGGCGGCCAATCGGCCGCCTTTTTTCGTCAGGGTTTGTTGGCCGCCATCTCTCCGGCTTCCGCTTCCCGCTGCAGATAGCGCTCGTCGATATCCGGCAGGGGCTGGTCTTCGATCGCGGATTCGAACGCAACCAGACGTTTGCGGATCGAAAGAAGCTCGATAATCGTAGACCAGGAACTTACCAGATACTGGAAGCTGTCGCTGACCTGTCCAAAGGCGGTGGCAATCTGCTGCCAGATGCCCATCGTGATCTTGGCTGCCACGATGGTGGGTATGAGCATGAATGTCAGAATAAGGGCATCAAGTTGGCCGAAGGTGTAGCGGGCAACGTTGAAATAGAGATAGTGGAAATACATGCGGAAGTAATTTTTGCGCACATTCGCAAAGAGTTCCCGCATGGTCGGTGGCTGAGCACGGTCTTCATGGTCCTCACCATAGACCAGTTCCTTACGAAAAGCCGCCTCGACACGCTGGTTGCGGAATTGCAGGCCCGGCAGCTTCATGCCGACCACGGCGAGCAGCACCGTGCCGAAAACAGACCACAACAGCGCAAGCCAGAAAAGCGAATGCGGAATTGCGCCGAGGAGGGGTAGCTCTGTGACATGCGCTGACATCTGAAACAGAAGGGGCAAGAACACGACCAGCGTCATGACCGAGTTGATCAGGACGACACCGAGCCCCTCGACAATCGAGGCAAATCGCATCGTATCTTCCTGCACACGCTGCGAGGCACCTTCAATATGACGCAACTTCTCCCACTTCGACAGGTAGAAATCATTCATCGCGGTGCGCCACCGGAACACATAGTGGCTGGTGAAAAAGGCGGTGATGACGTTCATCGCCACGCCAACCATACCGATTTCGAGAAAACGCAACTGAAGTGAATAGAACTGCGACGCTGTGATGCCGGGCTGGCTCTCCAGCGCACGCTGGAACAGGTCGAAGAAGGGACCACGCCAGTTATTTATCGCAACAGAAACCTGAACGGCGAAATAGGCGATGAAAATGATGAACGCCGAACCCCAGATCGACCAGTTTTTCCAAGGATGATCTCTGGCAATGATTTGCCAGGTGACGCCGAATATCGCCACGAAGACCGTAAAATAGAGGTAGAACCAGACGTTATCACGGGAGAAGAAATATGCGATGCCAAGCGGCGCGGTTTCCCCGGGCGCCAGGGGCGGCATTCCGAGAGCAGCACCCATTTGCGGTCCGACGCTGTACCACACCGCGATACAGACGACTGTCCACAGCGCAGCCGAGGTAAAAAACAATTTCGGTTTTGGGAAAAAGGAATGAAACACGTTTTGAACTCACGCGCGTTTGAAGTCAGCCATTATTGGCGAAGCACTTGTTGGCCCGAACCTAGGGCAGAAATTTGTGCACAGCAACGGAGAAGCGACGACCTTAACAAGATGTAAGGCGCAGATGGCGTCGCAATCCCCGCAAAATACCGTGAATCAGGCCCCGGTGAGGATGCTTAGCGTTGCCGCTCCGTGGCGAGAACCGGCAGCATCAGAAGAATGCTGGCGACGAGCACGGCGGATGCGAGAATGCTTGGCGCGGTAAAACTTCCCGTCACTTCGGCAATCCAGCCGGCGGCGAGTGGCCCGACGATCTGCCCCGTGCCGAAGGCCGCCGTCATCAGCGCGAAGGCGCGGCGCGGGCTTGGTCCTGCAAATTCCCGGCCGAGCTGCAGGCCATAGGCGGTGATGACCATGAAGGTCAGTCCCAGAAGCAAACCGCCCGCCAGCACACCCGGCACCGGCGGCAACATGACGGACGCAAAAACGCCTGCGGCCTCCAGGGCAAGAACGATCACGAAGGCACGCTTCAGGCCCTGCGACTTCAAAACCGGCTTCCAGAGGAAAAGCGAGACGGCGGCGGCGCAGCCCGTGACGAACCAGGCCAGAAACTCCACGAAAGCACCGGCGGCGGCCATGCGGGCAATCGCGACGATGAAGGTGGCGGTGATGACGTACCCAAAGCCGAACAGCCCATAGGCAAGCGTCGTCAGAAAGAGCGGCTTCGTCCATTTGAGCGGCGGTTCCGCCAGCGAAGAGGCATGCCGGGGAGGCCCTGCGGGCAGCACCCGCCAGACAAGAAGGAAGGTGACGAAGGAAAAGACGGCGCCTGCGATCCACTCCTGTCGCCAGGAAGCGCCGCCGCCATCAAAAACGACGCCGATGAGATAGACCACGAGCGAGGAAATCGCGATGCCGGCACCGACACCGCCATAGTGCAGCGCCTGAATATGGTCCTTGCCCGCCTTCATGGCATGGCCGATGACGATCTGCGACGTGAAGATCATGGTCAGCGCACTGGCGACACCGGCCAGGAACCGGATGACGGTGAAAGCCGCAACGGAGTTGAAGGCGGCCATGGCAAGCAGCAGCGTGGCCGTGGAAAACAGGCCGCAAAGCGCGACCAGCCTTTCCCGTCCCGAGCCCCACGAATAGGCGGCGAGAACCGCACCCGCCAGATAACCGGCGAAATTCCCCGCCGCGACGATACCCGCATCGCCCGCGGAAAGCGGAACATCCGCCATCATGCCGGGAAGAATGGGGGTAAAGGAAAAACGGCCGAAGCCCATGGCGGACGCCATCATCAAGGCGCCGGCGAAACCGAGCGCAGTCAGATGCCTAGCGGAAAGTGGCTTGTCGATGCTCATGCTTGGCTTATCGCAACCGGGCGGATAAGCGACAAGCGAGTTATTTTGATCGGCGTTATAAGCGGTCTTTATTGGTACGAGATGCAAGGACCCTGTCGCCTGCGCATCCTCATCCACCCTCATTCCTGTGCTCGTCACAGGAATCCAGCCGACGCGCGTCTGCGCGGCGAGAGGGGTCTTTTCAGCCCCAGGACTTGGGCTGGCTAGATTCCTGTGACAAGCACAGGAATGAGGGTGAAGAAACGTCGATTAATAGAGCGCAAGCCTCGTGACTGACGCACCAGGCCACGGCATTACGCCGGACACAATGGCGCCTCCACCCCTCACTCCGCAAGCGTCAGCACCAGCGGCCCGTTTTTCGTCGCCACGACGGTATGTTCGTATTGCACGGTCGGCGCACTCGGGTCGCTGTAGAGCGTCCACGGATCGTCGTCGCCGTCTTCCGCCCAGTAGGCGCCTGTCGACAGGAAAGGCTCGACGGTGAACACCATGCCCTCTTTCATGATCCGCCGCTCGTCCTTGTCCGGCCAGGTCGCCAGTTCCTTCGGCTCCTCATGCAGGGAGCGGCCGATGCCGTGGCTCGCCAGATTGGTGATCAGCGTATAGCGGTTCTTTTTCGCGAAGGAGCCGATGGCATTGCCTATGTCAGCAAAGGGCCGCCCGGTTTTCACCTGCTGCAGGCCGGTCCACATGGCGCGCTTGCCATCGCGGCAAAGCCGCTCGATCTCCTTCTTCACCGGCGGCACGGCGAAAGACGAGCCCGTATCGCCGAAGAAACCGTTCTTCACCGCCGAGACATCGATATTGACGAGATCGCCCGCCTTGATGATGCGGGGGCCGGGAATGCCGTGCGCCACTTCCTCGTTGACGCTGATGCAGGTCGCGCCGGGAAACTGGTAGCAGAACTCCGGCGCCGATTGCGCGCCATTGTCCTCCAGCACCTTGCGGCCGATCGCATCCAGCTCGGCGGTGGTAATGCCAGGTTCCAGCGCATCCGCCATGGTCTGCATGGCCACGGCGCAGATGCGGCCGATATCCTTCAGCAAAACCAGTTCTTCGTCGGTGGAGATGACCATGTTTCTGTCCGTCGTTCCGAATGGCGGGTATCGAGATACCCGCCTTGGTAATAATCAGGCCGTGGCTTTCACCGGATCGGCGCTTCCCGTCAATTCTTTTCTGACAATCGGGGCGACTTTCGTACCATAAAGCTCGATACCGCGCATGATCTGGTCATGCGGCATCAGGCCGATGGCCATCTGCAACAGGAAACGGTCATTCCTGAAAACGCCGTGCGCCTTGATTATCTTTTCCGCCACCAGTTCCGGTTCGCCGAGGAAGAGATTGCCTTCCGGCCCGCGCGACGCATCGAAATGTGCGCGGTTCGTCGGGCCCCAGCCGCGCTCGCGACCGATCCGGTTCATCACCTCCGCCTGCGGCCCGTAAAACTGGTCCGCCGCCTTGTCGGTGGTGTCGGCAATGAAGCCGTGTACGTTGATGCTGGTGCGCAGCTTCGTCTTTTCCTGCCCCGCCCGGCGTGCGGCTTCATGATAGAGATCGAACAGCGGCGCGAAACGGCGATATTCGCCGCCGATGATGGCAAGCGCCACCGGCAGCCCCATGGCCCCTGCCCGCGCCACCGATTGCGGCGTGCCGCCAACCGCGATCCAGACCGGCAGACGCTCCTGAAGGGGACGCGGATAGACCCCGCGACCGTTGATGGCCGGGTGTTTGGTGCCGGACCAGGTGACGATCTCGTTTTCGCGCAGCGCCAAGAGCAGATCGAGCTTTTCGGTAAACAGCACGTCATAGTCTTCGAGGTCGTAACCGAACAGCGGGTAGGATTCGATGAAGGAACCGCGCCCGGCCATGATCTCGGCGCGGCCGTTCGACAGCAGATCGACGGTGGAGAACTGCTGGAAGACCCGCACCGGATCATCCGAACTCAGAACCGAGACGGCGCTTGTGAGGCGGATGTTTTTCGTCTTCACCGCCGCCGCCGCAAGCACGGTGGAGGGTGAGGACGCGACATAGTCCGGGCGGTGATGCTCTCCGAGGCCGAAAACATCGAGCCCGACCTGATCGGCAAGCTCGATTTCCTCAATGAGTTCCCGCAGCCGGCGCGCACCTTCCGGCCCACGGCCATCGGCGGGGTTGGGATTGACATCCGCAAATGTGTAAAGACCGAGTTCCATAGACGATACCTCTGTTTGATTGTCTGAGAGATAGGGACGGACGGCCCTTCAGACAAATGCAAAATCTGGCGCAAAATCTGGATGCTTAGCTTCGAAAAAATGGATGGGCGCGGCCACTTTATGTCCCTTGCGGGCATCCCCCGAAATCGCGCCCGAAATGACGATTGCCAGCCCGCCCCCTTTGGGCATAACCTGCTTAAACATGTGCGAAGTAATGCAAAAAGGGGAAAGCATGCATCGGACAGTTATCGTGACAGGCTCCACAAGCGGTATCGGCCTTGGCATCGCACAGCGATTTGCGAGGGAGGGCGCCAATGTCGTGCTGAACGGCTTTGGCGACGAGGACGAAATTGAAAAACTCCGCCTTTTGCTGGAAGCCGAAAGCGGCGGGCGTGTGCTTTACCACCCGGCGGATATGACGAAACCGGACGAGATCGCCGATCTCATCAATTCCGCCAACGAAAAACTCGGTTCGGTGGATGTGCTCGTCAACAATGCCGGCATCCAGCATATCGCACCCATCGAGGAATTTCCCCCGGAGAAATGGGACTGGATCATCGCCATCAATCTGACCAGTTCTTTCCATACCATGCGGGCTGCGATACCGCTGATGAAGAAGGCCGGAAAAGGCCGTATCATCAACATCGCATCCGCCCACGGTCTCGTCGCCTCGCCGTTCAAATCGGCCTATGTGGCGGCCAAGCACGGCATCATGGGCCTGACGAAGACGGCAGCGCTTGAACTTGCGCAGACAGGCGTCACCGTCAACGCCATCTGTCCCGGTTATGTGCTGACGCCGCTCGTCGAAAAACAGATACCGGAAATGGCGAAGGTGCGCGGCATCAGCGAAGAAGCGGTGAAGAACGATGTGATGCTGGAATTGCAGGCGACCAAGCAATTCGTCACCGTCGATGACGTGGCCGCCGCCGCGCTGTTTCTGGCAAGCGATGCCGCAAGCAACATCACGGGAACGCATATTTCCGTGGATGGCGGCTGGACGGCGCAATAATTACCGAATTTTCTTTCCGTTTTAGAAACAATGAATTGCCAAAAC
Source organism: Rhizobium oryzihabitans (assembly GCF_010669145.1). NCBI lineage: Bacteria > Pseudomonadati > Pseudomonadota > Alphaproteobacteria > Hyphomicrobiales > Rhizobiaceae > Rhizobium > Rhizobium oryzihabitans. Next base: position 2,849,813 of record NZ_CP048632.1, on the reverse strand, counting down.
GGAAATCGATATGCGCGCGTGGGCGTGCATATGATGCGCAGGGATAATGACAAGAAACCGGCTCGGCAGCCGGACAAAAAAGCAAGGCATTGCATGAACGACGCGATCAGCTTCATCCTCAACAGCGAAACGATCTCGCTGCAGGATTTTGGACCGACAGACACGCTTCTCGACTATCTCCGCCTTCAAAGACGGTTGACCGGGACGAAAGAAGGCTGCGCCGAAGGCGACTGCGGCGCCTGCACGGTGCTGGTCGGGCGGCTGCTGGATGGCTCGCTGCGTTATGAAAGCGTCAATGCCTGCATCCGCTTTTTAGGCTCGCTGCACGGCACCCATATCGTGACGGTCGAGCATCTGGCCGCGCGCGACGGTACGCTGCACCCGGTGCAGCAGGCGATGGTGGATTTCCACGGTTCGCAATGCGGTTTCTGCACGCCGGGCTTCATCATGTCGCTTTACGGCCTCTGGCTTTCCAGCGAAAACCCTGCCCGCGCCGATATCGAAAAGGCGCTGCAAGGCAATCTCTGTCGATGCACGGGTTACGAGCCGATCGTGCGGGCCGCCGAAAAGATCGCCGCCGCCCGCCCGAGCGCGCTCTTCGACCCGCTGCAACGGGACCGCACCGATATCATGGCAAGGCTCTGGGCAATCCGCGCCAACGAGACGATCGTGGTGACGCGCGGCGAGGATCGGACCATCATTCCGGCGACACTGTCTGACCTCACCGATATCTATGCCGCCGAGCCGAAGGCGACCATCGTGGCCGGCTCCACCGATGTCGGCCTCTGGGTAACGAAGCAGATGCGGGCACTGAACCCCGTCATCTTCATCAACAATCTCGGGGACCTGCAGGGTATTGTCGTGGATGAGAATGGCGTCACGCTCGGTGCCGGTGTCACCTACAGCCAGGCCTTCAAGACCGTGACGGAACATTTCCCGCCGCTTGCCCGGCTGTTCGATCGTCTCGGCGGCGAGCAGGTGCGCAACATGGGAACCATCGGCGGCAATATTGCCAACGGTTCGCCCATCGGCGATACCCCGCCGGCGCTGATCGCACTTGGAGCAACGCTCACCTTGCGCTCCTCCTCCGGCAGCCGCACCGTGCCGCTGGAAAGCTACTTCATCGACTATGGCAAACAGGACCGGCTGAGCGGCGAATTCGTCGAAAAACTCTTCATCCCGTTCCAGAAAGCCGAAAGCCACTACGCGGTCTACAAAATCTCCAAGCGGCGCGACGAGGATATTTCCGCGCTCTGCGCCGCCTTCAACCTGACGCTCGATGCCGACGGCACCGTCGAAGATATCCGCATCGCCTTTGGCGGCATGGCCGGCACGCCGAAACGCGCCGCGCATCTTGAGGCGGCACTTCTCGGCAAAGAGTGGTCACAGGAAACGATCGATGCGGCGCGTGATGCGCTGGACGATGATTTCACCCCGCTCACCGACTGGCGCGCCACCGCCGAATACCGGCAACTGACGGCCAAGAACCTGCTGACGCGGTTCTTCCTCGAGACTTCGGGGCAAAAGCAGGAACTCAGCCGTTTCGCATTGGCGGAGGCGTGACGATGACGATGACGTTGGCGACACCCACAACCTCCCTCATTCCTGTGCTTGTCACAGGAATCCAGCTGGCGCGCGTCTGCGCGACGAGACAACCCTTTCAGCCCAAAGACTTGGGCTGGCTGGATTCCTGTGACAAGCACAGGAATGAGGGTTTATTGTCGCTGTCATATGCCGCAATTGATGAAGGGGAGGCTTGAACCATGGACACGACAAGCTTCGACAAGACCAAAACCGAAATCGACGGCCCTGTACACGCCTCGCTCCGGCACGATTCCGCCCATAAACATGTGACGGGCAGCGCCGAATATATCGACGATATTCCCGAACCCGCCGGCCTCGTTCACGGCGCGCTTGGCCTTTCCGACCGGGCGCATGCGGAAATCGTCTCCATGGACCTGTCCGAAGTCGAGGCTACACCGGGCGTCCTGTGGGTCATGGTTGGCAAGGATGTGCCCGGCGAAAACGATGTCTCGTCAGGCGGCCGTCACGACGAACCTTTGCTGGCCGAGACAAAGGTCGAATTCCACGGCCAGCCGATCTTCGCGGTCTTCGCCGAAACCCGCGATATCGCCAGAAAGGCGGCCCGCAAGGCGAAGGTCGCTTATAAGGACCTGCCGCATTTCACCGATATCGACACGGCGATTGAAAATGACGGCGCGCTGGTCATCGATCCGATGACGCTTAAGCGTGGCGATGCCAAGATCGAAATGGATGTCGCACCCCGCCGTCTCACCGGCACCATGCGGATCGGCGGGCAGGAGCATTTTTATCTCGAAAGCCACATCGCCATGGCCGTGCCGGGCGAGGATGACGAGGTGACGCTGTGGAGTTCCACCCAGCATCCGAGCGAAATCCAGCACATTGTCAGCCATATCCTGCAGGTGCCGTCCAATGCCGTCACGGTGCAAGTGCGCCGCATGGGTGGCGGTTTCGGCGGCAAGGAAACGCAGGGCAACCAGTTCGCCGCCCTCTGCGCCATCGCCGCCAAGAAGCTGAACCGGGCCGTGAAAATCCGCCCGGACCGCGACGAGGACATGACCGCCACCGGCAAGCGCCACGATTTCCGCGTCGATTACGAGCTTGGCTTCGATGAGGAAGGCCGCATCCACGCCGTCGACGCCACCTATGCCGCCCGCTGCGGCTTTTCCTCCGATCTGTCAGGCCCGGTCACGGATCGCGCGCTTTTCCATGCGGATTCCAGCTATTTCTATCCGCATGTGCACCTCACCTCGCGGCCGCTGAAAACCCACACCGTCTCCAACACCGCCTTTCGCGGTTTCGGCGGCCCGCAAGGCATGCTGGGCGCGGAACGTTTCATCGAGGAAATCGCCTATGCGGTGGGCAAGGACCCGCTCGATATCCGCAAGCTGAATTTCTACGGCGAGACCGGCTCGGGCCGCACCACGACGCCCTATCATCAGGAGGTCGAGGACAATATCATCGCCCGCATCGTCGAGGAGCTGGAAACCTCCAGCGACTACCGCGCGCGACGCGAGGCGATCATCGAGTTCAACAAAACGAGCCCGATCATCCGCAAGGGCATCGCGCTCACTCCCGTCAAATTCGGCATCTCCTTCACCATGACCGCCTTCAATCAGGCGGGTGCGCTGGTGCATATCTACAATGACGGCTCCATCCACCTGAACCATGGCGGCACCGAAATGGGCCAGGGCCTCTACACCAAGGTGGCGCAGGTGGTGGCCGATGCCTTCCAGGTGGATATCGGCAGGGTAAAGATCACCGCAACGACTACGGGCAAGGTGCCGAACACCTCCGCTACAGCCGCCTCCTCCGGTACGGACCTGAATGGCATGGCGGCCTATGACGCCGCCCGCCAGATCCGCGAAAGGCTGGTCAAATTCGCCGCCGAGAACTGGAACGTGCCGGAAGAAGAAGTCGTCTTCCTGCCGAACCGGGTGCGCATCGGCCTTGAGGAAATCGCCTTCAACGATTTCATCAAAAAGGCCTATTTCGCCCGTGTGCAGCTTTCCGCCGCCGGTTTTTACAAGACGCCGAAAATCCACTGGGACCGCGCCGCCGGCCGTGGCACACCGTTTTATTATTTCGCCTATGGCGCGGCCTGCTCGGAAGTGTCGATCGATACGCTGACCGGCGAATACCTGATGGAACGCACCGATATCCTCCACGATGTCGGCAAGTCGCTGAACCCGGCCATTGATATCGGCCAGGTGGAAGGCGCCTTCGTGCAGGGCATGGGCTGGCTGACGACGGAAGAATTGTGGTGGGATGGCAAGGGACGGCTGCGCACCCACGCACCCTCCACCTACAAGATCCCGCTCGCCTCCGACCGGCCGAAGAGTTTCAACGTGCAACTGGCGGAATGGGCGGAAAATGCCGAACCCACCATCGGCCGTTCCAAGGCCGTGGGCGAACCGCCCTTCATGCTGGCGATCTCGGTTCTCGAAGCCCTCTCCATGGCCGTCGCCTCCGTCGCCGACTACAAGGTCTGCCCGCGCCTCGATGCGCCGGCAACGCCCGAACGGGTTCTGATGGCGGTGGAACGGCTGAAGAAGGTGTGAGGGGGCCAACAAATGCCTGACACCTCCCTTTCCAACTTCCTTGCCCGCTCCTCCGCCGCGATCCTCGTGGAAATCGAGGCTGTCAAAGGCTCATCGCCGCGTGAAGCCGGAACCTTCATGCTGGTAAGCCAGGATGCGCTGTGGGCAACGATCGGCGGCGGGCAGTTCGAATATATGGCGATGGACCATGCCCGCGCCATGTTGAGGAGCGGTACGGCCGAAGACCGTATGGATATTCCGCTCGGCCCGGAAATCGGCCAATGCTGCGGCGGCCGCACCCTCATCCGCTTCCAGCGGGTGACGAAGGAGATCGGGGTCGCTCTTGAGACGCGGTTGAAAGGCGAAGCCGAACAGCAGCCCGCTGTCTTCATTTTCGGGGCTGGTCATGTCGGCAAGGCATTGGCGGAAGCGCTGTCGCTGCTGCCCCTGACGCTGACAGTGGTGGAGACGCGGGAAACGGAGTTGCACGATCTTCCAGCCGATGCCACATCCGTGCTCACTCCCATGCCGGAGGCGCTCGTCGCGAAAATCCCGGCAAACGGGGCAGCGATCATCGTCACACATGATCACGCGCTCGATTTCCTCATAGCCAAGGAAGCGCTTGCCCGCGACGATCTCGCCTATGTCGGCATGATCGGTTCAAAGACCAAACGCGCCACCTTCTCCCATTGGCTGGAGCGGGAGGGCGAACCGCCTTCCCGCCTTGCAAAACTCACTTTGCCCATCGGTGGCAATAGCGTCAGGGACAAGCGCCCCGCCGTCATAGCGGCCCTTGTGGCAGCCGAGTTGTTGCAAGCATTTTCCGCTGCCGAAATCCGTCGCAACGAAAATCGACACGGCCATCCTCAAGGCCAAGATCACGCCTGAGCCCGTCGGGCAGGCTTTCATCCGCCAGATTGTCCGGCGCAAGGCTTTCAAGGGTAAACCGTTCCGCTGTCCGCAGACCCGCACGCAGGCGGGACCACGCGCGCAAGAGTGCTGTGCGCATGTTCGTCTCCATTCAAAAAATGTCAGAAGCTCAGTTGATGAGTTGGACTAAAAATGCTCTGATTTATGAGTAAAAACCAATGAAACCTTTGGCGATTAGCATAAAGAGAACTTATCCATGAAAATGTCTCGCCAGTTCCCGCTGAATGCCTTGCGCGTGTTCGAGGCCGCTGCCAGGCATCTGAGTTTCACCAGGGCTGGCGAGGAACTGGGCATGACGCAGACGGCGGTCAGCTATCAAGTGAAGCTGCTGGAGGAGAATATCGGCGAGCCGCTGTTCATACGCAAAGCGCGCCAGGTTCAGTTGACCGAGGCCGGGCAGAAGCTGGCGCCGAGAGTGGCCGAAGCCTTTAACAGCCTGCGGGAAGCCGTCGACAATGTGCGTGACACGTCAGACACGACGCTGACCATTCATTCCACCGCCACTTTCGCATCACGCTGGCTTTCACGCCATCTGGGGGCTTTCCAGCTGGAACATCCTTCGATCGCCGTCCGGCTGGAAACCTCCAACGCCTTGATCGATTTTGCGCAGTCCGATTGCGATGTCGCCATCCGCTGGAGCAACGACGATGGCAAGGGGTTGATTTATCACCGGCTTGTCAGGGGCGTTTATACGCCGATGCTGCATCCCGACCTTGCCAAAACCATCGGCGGCTTGAAAAAGCCGGAGGATCTTCTGCGCCTTCGCATCATCGATCCCGGCGACATCTGGTGGCACCAATGGTTTCAGGAAGTGGGCGTCGAAAATCCGGGCCTCGACCGTTATCCGCGCAGCCGTCTCAACGTGCAGGCCTTCGAAGCCGCAGCGGCGATCGCCAGCCAGGGCGTCGCCATGCTCACCCCTGAACTCTATGCCGATGAGATTGCACTTGGCCGGCTTTATCAACCCTTCGAGCACCTCAGCAGTGAAGGACAGAACTATTGGCTCGTCTATCCTGAAAACCGCAGGAACATTCGCAAGATAAGGCTGTTTCGCGACTGGATATTGCAGCGGATCGAGGAAAACCGGCCGCAAACATCTCAATATCCCATATCCGGCGCATAAAAGCAGCGCGGCGTGTCTTCATCCGGAAAGAGACAGAGATGATATTCGCCATCCTCCGACCGTCTTGCCTCCCGTTGCGACCAGTTGAAGACATGCCGCCGCGTGACCATGCGATGATCGCCGGGGCCAGCGACACCTCATAACCATCCGGCGTGACACGAACGCTTCGCGTGGGGATCATCTGGCAATCTCCCGTCTGGGCATCGCCGTTGCAGCAGTAGCTTTCATATTTGAACCCCTTGTGGGATTCATGGGCAAGCGCCGTGGCGGTGAACGCCAAAAGCAGGAAGAGAACCGTCAGAACAAGGCGCATCGGCATGGTCTCCGTTGAAACAACGGCGGCTGCCGGAAGGTCATTGCGTCCCTTTATTCAAATTCCACACATCAACACGCACCCGGACGCGATGGCACCGGGAACTGCGACACCTGCCCCCTGAACTGCCCCCGCCCCAGGGTTCGCAGCACCCGCTTTCGGCATGAACCGCCAGCGAAACATGTCATGGGAGCCTTGCGCATCACCCCGAAAATCGAGACCGATTTTCGACAGGAACGATGCGCCACTTAAAAAGTTAGAGCGTCCTTTGTCGCGTCCTTTCGGACGCAGGGCACTCCAAAGCTCCGCAGCCTTTTATTTTAGCACATTGGCAGGCTGCACAAAGGATAATAGCTGAGTCGCGTTAGCCAGCTAAGCACAAACTATGCGACAGCAAACCTCCACTGCAACTTTACCGGGCTTGCCGCCAGAGGCGATCCACTTCGGCCGATGTTGTGGACACAAGCGAACCGGATTGTGAACAATAACCTCCCGCCCTCTGCTTTTCCCTTTCCTAAAGGTCAAATTTCTCGCAAGGTGCGCTGCACAAGGATCAGGGGAACCGCATGTACGAATATGCCATTGCGTGGGAATGGATGGCCTTTGCCGTCCGCTGGCTCCACGTCATCACCGCCATCGCCTGGATCGGCTCATCCTTTTATTTCATCGCGCTCGATCTCGGGCTGGTCAAACGGCCGCATCTGCCGCCGGGGGCCTATGGCGAGGAATGGCAGGTGCATGGCGGCGGCTTCTACCACATCCAGAAATATCTGGTCGCGCCTGCCCAGATGCCCGAGCACCTGACATGGTTCAAATGGGAAAGCTATGTCACCTGGCTTTCCGGCTTCGCCATGCTTTGCATCGTTTATTACGGCGGCGCCGATCTCTTCCTCATCGACCATTCGGTGCTGGCGCTTACGCAGTTCCAGGCCATCTGTCTGTCGCTCGCTTCGCTTGCCATCGGCTGGCTGTTTTACGATTTCCTCTGTAAATCGCCGCTCGGCAACAATACCTGGGGCCTGATGATCGTGCTCTATGTGGCGCTGGTGGCGATGGCATGGGGTTATACGCAGGTCTTCACCGGCCGCGCCGCCTTCCTGCATCTCGGCGCATTTACCGCCACCATCATGTCGGCGAATGTGTTCTTCATCATCATTCCAAACCAGAAGATCGTCGTGGCCGACCTGATCGCCGGGCGCACGCCGGACCCGAAATATGGCCGCATCGCCAAGCAGCGCTCGCTGCACAACAACTACCTGACGCTGCCCGTCATCTTCTTCATGCTGTCGAACCATTATCCGCTGGCCTTTGCCACGCAGTTTAACTGGATCATCGCCGCACTTGTCTTCCTGATGGGCGTCACCATCCGCCACTGGTTCAACACCACCCATGCCCGCAAAGGCAAGCCGACTTGGACCTGGCTTCTGACCGCCCTCATCTTCATCGTCATCATGTGGCTTTCCACCGTGCCAAAGGTGCTGACCGGCGAAGAAGAACAGAAGGCCGCGACACTCTCGCCGATGCAGCAGCAATTCGTCGCCGACGCCCATTTCGCCAAGGCGCGCGATGTGGTTCAGGGCCGCTGTTCCATGTGCCATGCGGCCGAGCCGGTGTGGGAAGGCGTGCCCTTCACACCGAAATCGGTGAAGCTCGAAACCGACGAGCAGATCGCCGCCCATGCGCGCGAAATCTATTTGCAAGCCGGCCGCAGCCATGCCATGCCTCCCGGCAACATCACCGCCATCACCCCGGATGAGCGCAAGGTGCTGACTGCATGGTATGAAAGTGCGGTTTCCGGGGCTGGAAAAGCCGAAGGAAAGACTGAATGAGCATGGTTCTGCTGCGTGGCCGCCTGCTGAGCTTCCGCCGCGCGCCGCTCGCAATCGACGATACGCAAAGCTATCTCTACATCGAAGACGGTGGCCTGCTGATCGAAGACGGCAAGATCGCTGCCATCGGCGACTACGCCGATATCCGCAAGCAGGCCCCGAAGATATCGAGGAAAAGGATCACCGGCCGCATCTCATCGTGCCGGGCTTCATCGACATGCACCTGCATTTTCCGCAGATGCAGGTCATCGGCTCCTATGCCGCCAATCTTCTTGAATGGCTGAACACCTATACCTTTCCGGAAGAATGCCGTTTCGTTGAGACCGCGCACGCGCAGCGCATCGCCACGCATTTTTACGACGAACTCCTGCGCCACGGCACCACCACTGCCGCCGCTTATTGCTCCGTGCACAAGACCTCCGCCGACGCCTTTTTTGCCGAAGCCATGAAGCGCGACATGCTGATGATCGGCGGCAAGGTGATGATGGACCGCAACGCCCCGCAGGGCCTGTTGGACACGCCGGAAACCTCCTATGACGAGACGCGCCAGGTGATTGCCGACTGGCACGGCAAGGGCCGCAACCACGTCGCCATCACCCCCCGCTTCGCCATCACCTCCACCCCGAAGCAGATGGAAGCCGCGCTGGCGCTGGCGCAGGAATTTCCCGATCTCTTCATCCAGACGCATCTCTCGGAAAATCTCGACGAGATCAAATATACCTGCGAACTCTACCCCGAAGCGACCGACTATACCGACATCTATGTGCGCTACGGCCTGATGGGCAACAAGACCCTGCTCGGCCACGCCATCCACCTCTCCGAGCGCGAAGCGGATGTGCTGTCGGAAACCGGCGCGGTAGCCGTGCATTGCCCCACCTCGAACCTCTTCATCGGCTCCGGCCTCTTCCCGATGAAAAAGCTGCAACGGCGCGAAAAGCCGGTGCGGATCGCGGTGGCGACCGATATCGGCGGCGGATCGAGCTATTCCATGCTGCGCACCATGGATGAGGCCTACAAGATCCAGCAATTGCTGGGCGAGCGCCTCAACCCGCTGGAAAGCTGGTATCTGATGACGCGCGGCAATGCCGAAGCGCTTTCCATGGTCGACCGCATCGGCACGCTCGATGCCGGCACGGATGCCGACATCACCGTGCTCAACCCCTCCTCCACCCCCGCCATGGCGCTGAAGATGGAAGTGGTGAAAAGCCTGACCGAGGAACTGTTCCTGATGCTGACCATGGGCGACGACCGCACGGTGGTGGAAACCTACGTGGCCGGCAGGGCGATGAAGAGCGTGCTTGCATAGTTCGGCTGAGGCCGAAACATTCGCTCATGGCCCTCATGTATCAGTGGCCTGTCAAATCGAGCGGGTGCCGCGTGTTTCTTCTCCCCGCCGGGGAGAAGTCCGCGGCAGCGGGATGAGGGGGCAAGCTCTCGATTTATCGCCCACGTCGCCCCCTCATCCGACCCTTCGGGCCACCTTCTCCCCGACGGGGAGAAGAAACCTTGCCGCACCCGCTCGCTTTCTATGTCTGGCTGGCACCGCCCCGGCCGAAATACGAATGACTTCTGGAGTGCGCCCGTGCCGGATTTAGACACAACCACCATGCTCATGATTGTCGCAACATTCATCGTCGCGGGCATCGTCAAGGGCGTCACCGGCATGGGCCTGCCGACCGTCGCCATGGGCGTTCTCGGCCTTTTCATGCCGCCGGTCGTTGCCGCAGGCCTTCTCATCCTGCCCTCCTTCATCACCAATATCTGGCAATTGCTGGCGGGACCCGATTTCAGGGCGATTGTCGCGCGGCTATGGCCGATGATGATCGCCATTACCGTCGGCACTCTCATCGGCATCCGGCTGATGACATCAGGCACCGGCGTCTGGACTACCTCGGCGCTCGGATTGTGTCTTGCGGGCTACGCCGCCTATAGCCTTTTTGCAAAGCCCTTCGCCATTCCCGCAAAGCTGGAACCGAAGCTCTCGCCAGCTGTCGGGCTGGCGACCGGCTTTTTGACCGGCGGCACCGGAATTTTTGTCGTACCCGCCGTGCCCTATATCCAGTCGCTCGGTTTCAACCGCGATGATCTCGTGCAGGCGCTCGGCCTTTCCTTCACCGTTTCGACCATTGCACTTGCAGCCGGCCTTGCGTCTCAAGACGCCTTCCGCGTCGAGCATCTATCGCTTTCCGCACTGGCTGTGCTGCCCGCGCTTCTCGGCATGTGGCTCGGCCAGAAGATCCGTAACATCGTCAGCCCGGCCACATTCCGGCGCTGGTTCCTCATCTGCCTGCTTTTATTGGGAGCCGAGCTATTTTTGCGGGCTTTCTGGGGCTGATACCCCGTCGATTTTGATGTCGCAGCCGCCACATTCGTGTTATGTGAAGCCATCATTCAAATGTGAAGGCTTTATCCATGGGCAAAATCCTGACCATAGCGGACCTGAAAAATCAGGCACGACGCCGTGTGCCAAAAATGTTTTTCGACTACGCCGATAGCGGCGCATGGACGGAAGGCACCTACCGCGCCAATGAGGATGATTTTGCAAAGATAAAGCTGCGCCAGCGCGTGCTGGTGGACATGACCGACCGGTCGCTGGCCACAGAAATGATCGGCCAGAAGGTGTCGATGCCGGTGGCGCTCTCCCCCACCGGGCTAACGGGCATGCAGCACGCCGATGGCGAAATGCTGGCCGCCAAGGCCGCAGAAGAATTCGGCGTGCCTTTCACGCTTTCCACCATGAGCATCTGCTCCATCGAGGATGTCGCGTCCGTCACGTCGAAACCCTTCTGGTTCCAGCTTTACGTGATGAAGGACCGGGACTTCGTCAACAATCTCATCGACCGGGCGAAGGCCGCCGGTTGTTCGGCGCTGGTGCTGACGCTCGACCTGCAAATCCTCGGCCAGCGCCACAAGGATTTGCGCAACGGCCTCTCCGCGCCGCCGAAATTCACCCCGAAACACATCTGGCAGATGGCGACACGCCCGAAATGGTGCCTCGACATGGCTCGCACCAAGCGCCGCAGCTTCGGCAACATCGTCGGCCACGCCAAAAATGTCTCCGACCTCTCCTCGCTGTCTTCCTGGACGGCGGAGCAGTTCGATCCGCGCCTGTCGTGGAAGGATGTCGAATGGATCAAGGAACGCTGGGGCGGCAAGCTGATCCTCAAGGGCATCCTTGACGAGGAAGATGCCCGCGCCTCGCTCGATACCGGCGCCGACGCCATCATCGTCTCCAACCATGGCGGCCGCCAGCTCGACGGCGCCCATTCCTCCATCGCCATGCTGCCGAAAATCGTCGATGCCGTCGGCGATAAAGTCGAGGTGCATTTGGATGGCGGCATCCGCTCCGGTCAGGACGTGCTGAAAGCCGTGGCGCTTGGCGCCAAGGGCACCTATATCGGCCGGCCCTTCCTCTATGGCCTCGGTGCCGATGGCAAGCAGGGCGTGACGACGGCGCTGGAGATCATCCGCAAAGAAATGGATGTCAGCATGGCGCTTTGCGGCAAGAGGCTGATTACGGATGTAGACCACAGCATTCTGGCGTGATGGTGACGGAATGGTAGATGTGGCAGGGCCTCAGAACCGGCGCGTCAGAAAGTGCCGCCGTACGCCGCCGCCCTCATCCCTGTGCTTGTCACAGGGATCCAGCCAGCCCAAGTCCTTGGGCTGAAAGGACTCTTCTCGCCGCGCAGACGCGCGTCGGCTGGATTCCTGTGACAGGCACAGGAATGAGGGCAAGAGAGCCTAGTGCCCCACCGTCTTCGAAAACACGTTGACGATCACCACGCCGGTGATGATGAAACCGAGACCAACCACCGCAGCAATATCCAGCGTCTGGCGGAACACGAAATAGCCGATGCCGGAAATCAGCACGATGCCGAGCCCGCTCCAGATCGCATAGGCCACGCCGACCGGCATGGCCCGCAGCGTGAATGACAGCAGATAAAAGGCCGCGCCATAAAACAGCGCCATCAGCACTGTCGGCAAAAGCCGGGTGAATTGCTGCGACTGCTGCAGGAATGAGGTCGCGATCACCTCGCAGACAATGGCCGCTACAAGCGCTCCATAGGTAAAGACAGCCGCATTCATCGTTCCATTTCCTTTTTTGTCTGGGCGATCATCTGCGTCTTGAGAGCCGCCCTGTCACCACCTGCCCTGCCGTCATCGGCCAGAAGATCGGCAAACCAGATACCATCAGCCGCAAGCCGCACGAACTCCAGTACCACCCCGTCATCCGTTTCTTTATGACGGGCAAGACGCGCCTCGAACCAGCTGGTCCACATGCGCCTGAGCGACGGCTCGCCGACCATCGACACGGACAACGCAGCCCACTGCCTGCCTGATTCCCGGTCACGATCGGCAAAAACGGCGTTCACATAGGCCCGCGTGAAGCTCCCATAAGCTTCACAATCCTGTGAGATAAGCGCGTCGATTTCCATGTCCAGTGCCGAAAGAAGGTCCGCCATCACGGCTTCCAGCAAGGCCTGCTTGGAGGCGAAATGGTGGAACAGGCCACCCTTCGTCACCCCAGCCGCATCCGCCACCGCCTGCACGGAAAGTGCGGCAACACCCTGATCAGCAGCGAGTTTCGCCGTGCAATCGAGAAGATTGCGGCGTACGACCTCAGGCTGCTTCTTGCGTTCGTGAGCATTTGTCATGCTTTAAAACATACCGGATGGTTGGTTTCTTTTCAAGGAAATTGTGGAAGCCGCGTGCGGGTTGAAATTCATTCTTAATTAAGCATGAAAGCGATCTCTAAAGTTTTAGCGGTTTTGTTGCCGGAAAGTGTCAGTAAAACTTCGCTCATTGCGGCGATCGAACAAAAGGGGTGGATTATGTCGGGAACGGTCAAACGGGGAATGGCGGGTGCATGGGTCTTCGCACTCACCTTCTTTTGCGCGATCCTCTCATTGCAGGCATCGCCTGCCCAGGCTGGTTACGCCCATTTCATCATGGATGCCAATACCGGCAAGGTGTTGGCCGCCCGCAATGCCGATGTGCTGAACCACCCCGCCTCGCTGACCAAGATGATGACCCTCTACATGACCTTCGAGGCGCTGCACGCCGGCCGGATCCGCTGGGACCAGAAGATAACGATGTCCAAGAATGGCGCAGCCACCATCCCTCGAAGCTTTATGTGCGCCAGGGCCAGACCTTCACCGTGCGTGAGGCCGTCTATGGCATGATCGTCAAATCCGCCAATGACATGGCGGAAGGCATGGGCGATCATCTGGGCGGCTCCGAAGCAAGGTTCGCCGAGATGATGACCCGCAAGGCACGCCAGCTCGGCATGACGAAGACGGTGTTCCGCAACGCCTCCGGCCTGCCCAGCAAATCGCAGGTGACGACCGCGCGCGATATGGCGAAGCTCGGCCTTGCGCTGCAGCGCGACTTTCCCAAGGAATATGGCCTCTTTGCCATGGAATCCTTCAGCTTCCGGGGCAAGCGCATCCGCGGCCATAACAATCTGATGTACCGTTATCAAGGCATGGACGGCATCAAGACCGGCTACACCAATGCGTCCGGCTTCAACCTTGTCAGCGCCATCAATCACAATGGCCGCCGCGTCGTCGGTGTCGTGCTCGGCGGCAAGACCGCGCGCAGCCGCGATGCGCAGATGGCCGCCCTTCTGGACAAGGCCGTGCCGCAGGCATCGAGAAGCCGCAATACCGAACAGCTCGTCGCCAGCGCCAATGTCAGCCGCACCTTCGATGTGCCGCCTGCAGCGGTACCATTGCCGATGTTTGCCGAACGCCGCCAGGATCCGGTCGCCATGCAGATTGCCACGGCCAACACCCAGATGGCGGACATGATCCAGGTCTCGGCCATTCCGAAACCCGCACCCGCTGCCGCCATCAGCCAGCCCACGGGCCAGCGCAGCCGCTGGGAAGTGCAGATCGCCGCCACCGACAGCGAAGCTGCGGCCCGCTCGCTGCTCGCCAATGCCCGCTCCAATATCGCGGGCAGTTATGCCGGTATCGCCCCCTATACCGAAGCGGTGCAAAGCGGCTCGGCAACGCTCTACCGCGCCCGCTTCACCGGTTTCGAAGACCAGTCTTCGGCGGTCTCCGCCTGCAAGGAACTGAAGGCGCAGTCTTATGCCTGTGTGGTGATGACCAGCGAGGGGTGATTTACCGCTTGAGCCAACCGCTCGCCAGCGCATCGGCCAGATAGGGAATGCCGTTGGCCCTCGCCATCTCTGCCATGGCCAGATTGTCGTAGCGTATCTGCCGGAAATAGACCTGCCAGCCGCGCGTCGTCTCTTCCAGCACGGCATAGCTCGCAAGCGGATGCCCGGCCTCGACGTGATGGTCGAAAGGCGTGTCGTCCTTCCAGCCGGGGCAGCCGACGCTGCCGGGATTGACGATCAGCCGGCCATCGGAAAGCTGCACGGTGCGGGCAATATGCGTATGGCCGCACAGCATCAGCGGCTGGGTGATGCCATCAGCCATCGCCTCGATCTCGGCCAGCGGCCGCAACTTCAGCACCCGCTCCGGCGAAAGCGTCTCAAGCCAATATTCCAGATCGCTGCGTGGCGAACCGTGGCAGCAATAGGCGACATCCTTGAAAACCATGCTGAACGGCAGCGTCTGCAGCCAGTCCAGATGTGCGGCGGTCATCTGCGCATGGGCGGGCCTTTCCCAGCTACCCATCTCTTCGGGCGCACGCTCGATCAGTTCCCGGTCATGATTGCCGCGAATGCTGGGTATCCAGTTACCAACAAGCACATCACCGGTAAAACCCGCTTCCAGGGGGCCGCTGAAGCAATCGCCGAGATTGACGATGTCCTTGATGCCAAGCCGGGCGATATCCTCAAGCACCGCCTCCAGCGCGGCACAGTTTCCATGAATATCGGCAATGGCGGCAAAGATCATGGCGGTCAGCTTCCTCGATAGGTGGAATAGCTATAGGGCGAAAGCAGAAGCGGCACGTGGTAATGGCCGCTCTCGTCGGCAATGCCGAAACGGATGGGTATGATGTCGAGAAAGGCGGGTTTCGCCAGTTCCACACCCTTACTCCGCAGGTAATCGCCGGCATGAAAAATCAACTCATATTCGCCCGCCTTGAAGCTGTCGCCGACAAGCAGCGGCCCGCCATCCACACGGCCGTCGTTATTGGTCTTGACCGTCTTCAGCTTCTCGCGGCGATCACCGGAAAGCCGGTAAAGCTCGATCGTCAGCCCCTCGGCGGGCACGCCATGGGCGGCGTCGAGAACATGGGTAGTCAGACCGGTCATGGCTGGGGCTCCGCGATCATGAAGGTTTCATCGAAAAAATACTCTTCCAGATTGTTGCCCGGCCCCTCGCGGTCGGCAACCAGAAAATCTGAAATGGCCTGCAACGGCATCAGGGGATAGTGCCAGACATTGCGGCGGTAATTCACGCCCTGGTCTCCACGCGCCAGAAACACCTGCGGCCGCGCGGGCCGGCCGCCGTCATCTTCCGCAACGACAACGAGGAAAGGCCTGCCGGAAAGCGGCGAAAAACTCTGGCTGCCAAGCGGATGCCGCTCCATCATCTCGATTTCATGCGGAAACGCCCGCGCCTGTCCGCGAAAAATATTGAGAATGATACGCGCGCCCTCACCCGCCGCCTCCGGTGCGGCAAGCGCATGATGTCGCTCGGTCTGGCCGCCATTGATGTGGCGCATGGAAGATGGGGTGATTTCGATCACATCGCCGAAGGATGCGAAGGCCTCTTTGGTCAGCGGCTTGATCTCGAGAAAATCAGTCAATGTCATTCACCTTGGGCATGCCAGTTTCGGAGAAGAGAGAGGCGCGCCTGTAAATCGGGAATACTCTCAGCGATCGTTTTCCATACGACTGAAAGTTCCGCCCGAAAATAGTCGTGCACGATCAGATTGCGCATACCCTTCATCTTCAGCCATGGGATTTCCGGATGCTGTTGTAGAAACGCGGGGTAGTGTTTGTCGAGCTTTGCGACAGCCTCGCCAATCAGGGCAAGGCCCATCATCACAGCCATCTGGGTGCGCGTATCGGAAGAAAAAGTTGATTCGTCCATGTCGTGAGTGAAATCGGATATTCGCGAAGCGGCAATATCCATTTCCGTCAGGTAGAGCAGGAGCCGATCTGAACTCATACCGCTTTGGATTCCTTCAGAACACGCGCCCGGATATCCGAACGCAGACCGCCTGAGGTGACGACATCGACTTCGACACCGAGTATGGCTTTAAGTTCTTCCAGCAACCCGCCAAGATCGAACAATGTCGTGCCCGGCAACGCATCCACCAGAATATCGAGATCGCTGTCCGGCCGGTCCTCACCGCGGGCGACGGAGCCAAAAACGCGCGGGTTTGCCGCATTGAAGCGCTTTGTCGCTTCGCGGATCGCTTCCCTGTTCTTTTCCAGCACCTCGGAAGGTCTCATGGGGTCAATCTCCAGACAGCGCGAGTATAACGGAACGGCGGCCGCTCGCCAATTCAGCCCTCCGGCAGCATCGAGGAAAGGCGCAGCCAGGCAATCTTTTCTACCTGCGCCGTAGCGGTCGCAAATTCTGTCGCCGCATCATTGTCGATACGCGCCTCGAAGGCGGAAAGAATATCGTGCCTGTTCAGCCCCTTGACGGCGATGATGAAGGGAAAGCCGAATTTTTGCGTATAGGCGGAATTCAGCTCGGTGAAGCGCGCATGCTCCTCCGGCGACAGCCGGTCGAGCCCGGCGCCCGCCTGTTCGTTGCGGCTATCGGCGGTCAATTCGCCAGCAATCGCCAGCTTGCCGGCAAGATCAGGATGCGCCCGCAGAACGCCAAGCCGTTCCGCTTCGGAGGCGGCACGAAACTGCGCGCATAATGCGCCATGAACCGCCTTCGCCGTCAACTCCAGACCTGCGCTTCCGACATCATAGGCCCGCTCGGCGATAAAAGGCGAATGTTCGAACACGCCGCCGAAACGGGTGACAAATTCGTCCCGCGCCACCATCACGGAGCCACCGGCTTATGGTTTTCATGCCAGTGACGGGCAATCTCGATCCGCTGCGGGATCCATACCTTGTCGTGGCCCAGTACATATTCGATGAAACGGCGAAGGGCCGCGGCGCGGCCGGGACGGCCAACGAGGCGGCAATGCAGACCGACACTCATCATCTTCGGCGCGCCTTCAAGCCCTTCCTGATAAAGAACGTCGAAGGCGTCCTTCAGATAGGTGAAGAACTGGTCGCCGGAATTGAAACCCTGCGGCGTGGCAAAACGCATATCGTTGGTTTCAAGCGTATAGGGAATGATGAGGAACGGATCGTCGCCCACGCTCTTCACCCAATAGGGCAGATCGTCGGCATAGGAATCCGATGAATAAAGGAACCCGCCCTCTTCCATGACGAGGCGCAGGGTATTGTCCGAAGGCTTGCCCTGATACATGCCAAAGGGACGTTCGCCCGTCACTTCAGTATGGAGGCGCACGGCCTCGGCAATATGCTTGCGCTCTTCCTCCTCGGAGAAATCCTTGTATTCCAGCCAGCGATAACCGTGGCTGGCGATTTCCCAGCCCGCTTCCTTCATGGCCGCAACGGCTTCGGGATTACGGGCCATGGCGGCGGTCACGCCATAAACGGTGGTGGTGACGCCGAGACCGGTGAACATGCGCCAAAGCCGCCAGAAACCGGCGCGCGAGCCATATTCGTAGATCGATTCCATATTCAGGTTACGCTGCCCGGGCCAGGGCTGCGCGCCGACGATTTCCGACAGCAGCGATTCCGACGCCTTGTCATTGTCGAGAATGCAGCTTTCACCGCCCTCTTCGTAATTGACGACAAATTGCACGGCGATGCGCGCACCGCCCGGCCATTTCGGATCAGGCACATTGCGGCCGTAGCCCACCAGATTGCGGGAGTAATTTTCGGAAATCATTCAGCCACCCAAAACATCTCTCCCAAGACGGAAACCGCTCCTGGGAAGCAAACAAGCCTCTGAAGCGCGCAATCCCGAACGGGAGAACTCCACACGCTTCAGACATGCGATGCGCGGACGGTAGCATCCGCATCCGGAATGTCGAGATGATTTTTGCCGACATTCCGATGCTTTTTTGTGTACGATTCCCGAGCGACGCTTCTCAGGCGATTTTGCGGGCGGAAACGCGGCCCATGGGATGAAGCGAGTGCACACGGAAAGGTGCGCCAGGCTCATCCTCGATAAAAAGCGCAAGGCTCGAAAACGGCAACGGCCGCGTCAGGAGCGGCTCGAAAACCTTGCGCACGGCGCGCTCGATCCTCTGGCTGCTGGAGGGTTCGACACCGCCCGTCAGCGACATCTGGAACCGGAACTCATCCATCACATGCGGGCTGCCCCAGCGATGCAGATTGGTCAGCTGCGAAGCCGAGAGACGGTCGGGATCCGCCCGCTCTATTTCCGCTTCGGAGAGCGGCGCACGGTAACGGTCGAATTCCTGCACGACGCGGGCCGCAAAAAAATGCAGCACTTCGCAGGGACGCTCGGGAACGAGACTGAAAACATTCTCGTGTCTCGCCACCACAAGTTGTGGCAACACGAAGGGTTCCTGCTTGCCGGAAAAATACATCAGGTCGCGCAGGAGCGCGGCTTCCGAATGGCCTTCGGCAAGCCGGAAAGGCGCCTTTATCGTGCCATGGAAACCGTAACGGCGCGGCAGCGCCGTGTGGTAGGAAATCTCCTGCATGCCGAGATCAATCATACCCGGCGGCTCCACCGCCTGACCGGAATAGGCATCGCGCCCCAACCACGCAGCTGCCGCCTGCGTCAGGGGGTCATTGGGGGAAGGCGTGAAATGAATGGCGTATCGCATGCGCTGTCACCTCGACGCAAAACGGCCAAAACGGCCTCGTTGCAGGCCAGCAGATAAGTGATTTGCGTGACAGATTAACGACGTGGCGGGCCTGATCAGGACTTTCTAAAGTCCGCAACGGCAATGCTCACGTGTTCTTGAAGACGGAACCCGGAAGGGATGACAGGCGTGTGACCGCAAACGGTTTGCAGCGCCGCATCGGCAAGAAAATGGGCAAGGCCGAAGCTGACCTTGAAGCCGCCCGACAGCGCAACAAGCGTCGGATGGCCGGCAACCGACCCAACCATCGGGTCCCTTCCAATCGCCTTGGGCCGCAGACCGGCCCAGCGCTCAAGCACCGGCGCGCGGGCAAGCGAGGGCACCACCCGACAGGCCTCGGCAAGTAATTTTTCCAACTTTTCATCGGTACTGAAAGGCTCGGAAAAACAATCTTCGCTGGTACTGCCGATGGCAACGGTGCCGTCCTCATGCGGCACGATATAAAGGCCGTTCAGGAACACCACCGGCATGGCCGGATCGGCCGCCGCGTCGAGAAGGGCCGCCTGACCCTTCACCGCCTGACCAAGCCCGACACCTGCGTCGAGACCGAGCGCATCGCGGATCAGGGGAAAGGAATCGTGACCGTTGGCAACGACAGCATGGCCGAAGTGAACATCGTCTCCCGACGACAGCATCGCTCGCCCACCATTCGGATCAAGCGAAAGCACGCGGCACCGCTCCACCACCCGCACATGCCGGGCCTTTTGTAGGAAAGCCGACAGAAGGGCGATCATCGCACGCGGCGAAACCCTTGCCGCCAGCGTATCGAGCACGAAGCCCGCCTCCCCCGCCGCATCATCCACCCATCCGGCAACGGAAGGGCTGTCATCGACATGCCAATGGAACCGGCGTTCACCCGAGACCCAGTTTTCGCCGGCATCCCGCTCATGCCGTTCGGCAATGGTGCGCAGATGCGGTTTCGGCAGGGGAATGATCCGGCCGCACCGCCGGTAACCGGCGGAAAGTCCGGTCTCTGCCTCCAGTTCGGCAATCTCTTTTTCGAGGGCCACCAGCGCGTCGAACTGGAACTGTTTCTTGTCCGACCAGCGGTCCGGCATATGCGGCATCAGCGCGCCCAGCAGCCCGCCGCTCGCCCCGCAGCCAAACCGGTCCGCCTCCACCAGCAGGGCGTTTATGCCGAGCCGTTCCGCCTTGACGGCGGCCCATAGCCCCATGATGCCGCCGCCGACGATGAGGAGAGGCACGGAAACCGGCAATCTTGGCGATTGACCAGGTTCAAAAGCGGGATTATCGGCATTGGTCATGACACATTCCAAGGAAAACACCGCAGATGTCGGTTCGGCAGCCGACAACCCGCCCACCGCGCTCGACTGGCGTGAGGGGGATATGCCCTATTCACTGGCCTTTGACGATCATTTTTATTGCCAGACGGATGGCAGGCTGGAATGCGGCCATGTGTTTTTGTCCGGAAACGGCCTGCCGCAACGCTGGCTTGAACGGGAAGGTGTCTTCCGCATCGGCGAGCTCGGCTTCGGCACCGGCCTCAATCTGTGCGAAACCTGGCGTCAATGGAAGGAGGCCCGGAGACAGGTCAGCAACGGCCGCTCCAAGCTGCATTTCATGTCCTTCGAACTCTACCCGATGAAGGCGGACGAGATCGACCGGGCGCTGTCCCGCTGGCCGGAAGTGGATGCTGAACGCAAGGCGCTCGTCGCCCGCTGGCCGGAAGAGCCTAAAGGCGAAGTCGAGATCGAACTGGACGACCAGACACGATTGACGGTGGTGTGCGGCGAAGCGCTCGCGGGCATTGCCGGACGCACCGAAAGCTTCGACGCCTGGTTTCTGGATGGCTTCGCCCCTGCCCGCAATCCGGACATGTGGTCGCTGGAAATCATGCAGACGCTGTTCGGCAAGACGGCACGGGGAGGCACATTCGCCACCTATGCCGCCGCCGGTTTCGTCCGCCGCAACCTCATCGCTGCCGGTTTCGATCTGGAGCGCCGCAAGGGTTTTGCCGGAAAACGCGAAATGCTCTGCGGCACCAAGCCCGCCCGCTGAGACATCCTGCACAGCCGGCCGGCATCGTCAGGCGGTCGGCACGTCGCGACGCGACCGGTTGTCCCCCAGCCATTGCGCGATCTTGTCCTCGAGTATTTCAGGACTGATCGGCTTCGACAGATAGTCGTCCATGCCGGCTGCAAGGCATTGCTCGCGGTCCGCATCCTGCGTATGGGCGGTGACGCCGATGATCGGAACATGCAGGCCGTCGGCAGCCGCCTGTTCGGCGGCGCGGATCGCCAGTGTCGCCTGATGCCCGTTCATGACAGGCATGGAGACGTCCATGAGGATGACCGCGGGATTGTGCTCCTCCCACGCCTGAACGGCCTTCTTGCCATTGCCGACGATCAGGAACCGCAAACCCGCCTGCTGCAAGATCTGGGTGAAGACGATCTGGTTGACGTCGTTGTCTTCGGCGACCAGCACATCGACAAGGCAGGGCCTGCGCCGGTCTGGAGCCGCCGGCGGCGCAGGCCGCTGCGCCTTCTCGGCAGGACCGCCTTCCGTCCGGACCGGCCCATTGCCACCCTCCGCCCCCATTTTGGGCGGGTGCTGCCGGGCGCGCTTCAACCGCACATCCCGCACCACATCGAACAGGGTTGAGCGCAAAAGACGCGCCCGCGCGGGTTTCATCAGATGCGCCTGAATGCTGAGATCGGTAAACAGGGTCTCGTCGCCGACGACATCCATCGAGGTCAGGAAGACAATCGCGATATCGTCGAAACGACTATCCGCCCTTATCCTCTCGACAACATCCAGCCCGTTCATAACAGGCATATGATAATCGAGGATGATGGCATCGATGGCAAAGCCGAGAGACGCTGCCTCCTGCAGCACGGCAATGCCGGATGGCCCGTCCTCCACCGCATGGCCGTCGATACCCCATGTCCGCAGCTGCTCGGTCAATATGCGGCGATTGACGTCGTTGTCGTCGATGACCAGCACCCGGATATCGTCGATCGCCATGGCGGGCAACGGAACGTCGCGCCGTCTCTCGGTCACCTGAAACGGAATATTGACCTCGAAGGTCGATCCCGTGCCGACCTCGCTCACGACATTGATCACACCGTCGAAAAGACCGATGAGGCCGACGGTGATCGCCAGCCCGAGCCCCGTTCCCTCGTGCCTGCGCGTCGCGGAACCGTCGACCTGGCTGAACTTGTCGAAAATCGTTTCCAGCTTGTCGGCCGGAATGCCGATGCCGCTGTCTTCGACACGCAGCGACAGGATCGCCTCGGACGCTTCCGCCGACTGCGCCGAAAGCTCGATCAGCACATGTCCCGTTTCCGTGAACTTGACGGCGTTTCCGACCAGATTGGTGACGATCTGGCGGAACCGTCCGGCGTCACCCATGACCTTGCCGAAAGCGGACGGATCGATCCGGACGACCAGCTCAATGTCCTTTTCCAGCGCCGCCGAGGACAGCAGCGAAACCACGTCCTCCACAGCCTCCGCTGGATCGAACGGCACGCTGCGCAGCCGCATCTGCCCGGCCTCAATCTTGGAGAAATCAAGAATGTCGTTGATGATCGTCAGAAGCGCATTGCCGGATTTGACGATGATATCGGTGAAGGTTTTCTGGCGCGTATCCAGCTTGGACTTGGCCAGAAGCTCCGCCATGCCGAGGACGCCGTTCATCGGCGTGCGGATTTCATGGCTCATATTGGCCAGGAATTCCGATTTGGCCCGATCCGCCGCTTCCGCGCGCGAAAGCAGCCGTTGCAACTCCTCCTCGCGCATCTTCATCTCGGTGACGTCGGTAACGATGATGAGCCAGTAATTGCCGGAACTGTTGGTGGCCTCCAGATTGAGCCAGCTCTTGCCGGCGACGTGGATGAGCCAGGAGAAAGGCCTGTTGGCGGCGATATTCTCTCTCCAGGCGGCGAGCGTCCCGGCCGCCTCCTCGTCGGTGCCGAAATCTCCGCGACCGGCGCAATGGGCAAAGAAACCCGACCAGTTGCAGCCCTTTTCGAGGAGATGCGGCGGCACGTCGAACATCCGCGCCATCGCCTCGTTGGACATGATGATCGTGCCCTGTTCGACAAGCACCAGCCCCTGCGCCATGGCGCGCGTGGCGCCCTGCATATATTCGCCGACACGCTCCAGCTCGGCCTTCGCCTTGCTGATCTCGGCGTCGCGCATGCGCACATCCGTCACATCGGCATAGGTGCTGAGAATCTTACCGCCATCGAGGCGGGTTTTCGAGATGACGGTGACCTTGCCGCTCTTGCTGCGCACCTCCCGGGGTGCGAAAACCTCTTCGCTGAGAAGCCGCTCCGCCCTCTGGTTATAGAGTTCCTCGAAGGGCATGTCGCCATAGTCATAAAGGCCGCTTTCGAAATTCATCTCCATGAATTCGCGATAGCTCTTGCCGACAAGCGACTTCTCGCCGCCGATCTCGCCCCAGACTTCATGGAAGAACGGATTGACATATTCGATGACGAGATCGGGGCTCAGCAGCAGCACACCGACCGGCAGGGCGTGAAGAACCGCCTCCAGCTGGCGATGCAGCGCCTCGGCTTCTGCCTGCGCGGCGATCAGGGCCTTTTCCCGCTCATGCAGCAGGCTGACATCGGTGATGGAACCGACCAGGTAATATTCGTCATCGGGTGTCGCCACCCGGCCGACCCGCGTTATCACCGGAACCGAACCGCCGCCCGGCAGCGGCAGGGTCTCTGCTTTCTCTATCGCCTCGCCGGTTGCAAGGAGCCGCTCGTTTTCAATCCGGAACCGCTCGCTGTCCTCCGGAAACATCTCGCTTTCGGTCATGCCGATATAGCGGCTGAGATCGCCTCCGAGGAATTGTTCGTAAGCCGTATTGGCAAAAGTCAGGCGACGCTCATCGTCGCGCAGGAAGACAGCCACCGGCAACTGCTCCAGCGCTGCGCGCAGCAGCCAGGTCTCGCGAATCTGTGTGCTGAGAAGCGCCTCGTGCGCCTTGAACTCCGTCACATCGACGCGCAGGCCGACCAGCATGCCGTTTTCCAGCCGCTTGTTGACCATGCGCACCCAGCGGCCATCGGCGAACTGCTCCACCCTTTCTAGGTAGGGCAGTGAAAAATCCCGCAGCTGATCCCGCATCCAACCTTCAAACGCAGGATCGTCTTCTTTCGCGCCGCTGTAGCCGCCCGAAAAATAAACGGCCTCCATCAGCGTCTCAAGTCGCACACCCGGCTTCAGCTCGACGCCGAAGGCGCTGTAGAATTCGGCAAAGCGCGTATTGCAATAGACCAGGCGGTTGTCGCGGTCATAAATCACGATGCCGGCATCGATGAGGTCGATCACGCCGCTGCCGAAGAGCAGGTCGAAAGCGCTGCTGCCGCCCGGAAAACCTTCCAAGATCGCCGCCGGCATGTCCTCGAACACCTCGAACAGGAACAGATTGCCGTCATCGCCGATGAAGCGCTCGCAGCGAAGCGTGTGCGGTGCAGAGGACGCCGCGCCATGACAGGCAATCACCTCGTCCGTGGCAAAGACCAGCGAGCGGCGCTCCCTGTCCTCGCGCTCGGCATCGCGAATGTCGGCGGAAAGGGAAAAGCTGGTATGGCCCTGAAACGACGCGGGCGGGCGCCCCATGACCCGGGCATAGGCGGCATTGACCATGAGGTAGCGAAGCTCGCTGTCCTTGATGCACGCGGGCAGGTCCAGGGCGGCAACGGCCCTGTAAGCTTTTTCCAGCAACCCGCTGCCTTCGGTCAATCGATACTCCACACCGTGCAGTTCCATCCCTGTCGAATCAAATATTTCCGGACGTCGTCACAAAAAACGTTATGTGAGAAAATCGCTCTTTGCTATGTACGACGGGGTATCGCCACCCTTTTTTAACCATAATTATTCGCCCCGGCCGCACCATTCCGACCCTAAACGACCGACCTTGCGCATGGCTGCCATGCGCCGCCGGACAGGGGCGTTACAAAACTATCGCTTGACTTTAACGCACAAAACGCCCACATGCCGATCAAGCTTTCACCTTCGGCAGCCGCGTGAGCTGCAGCGTATGATCAAGATGACTTGGCCCGCATGAAGGAAAAGCGCAACGAATACAGAAGACGGCACTTGCCGCACTGATGCGCAGAAAGTTATTCCAACCCACAAGTTCCCAATTCACGCGGGGTTCTTGACGCCGAAACCACCGGACAGCAGCCCTGCTCCGGTTGAGGTTGTTTTGGCGCCCCGAAAGGCAATATATTGACCAGTTTTAGCGAACTCGGCCTCTCCGAAAAGATCGTGGCCAGCGTTACCCAACTTGGCTACACCACCCCTACCCCCATTCAGGCAAAGGCCATTCCGCTGCTGCTTGAAGGCCGTGACCTGATCGGCCTCGCACAGACCGGCACCGGCAAGACGGCCGCCTTCGGCCTGCCCATCATCGAAATGCTGATGAAGCAAGCCGACCGTCCGGCAAACCGCACCACCCGCACCCTCATCCTTGCGCCGACCCGCGAGCTGGTGAACCAGATTGGCGAGAACCTGCGCTCCTTCGTGAAGAAGACGCCGCTGCGCATCAATCAGGTTGTCGGCGGCGCGTCGATCAACAAGCAGCAGCTTCAGCTGGAAAAGGGCACCGACATTCTGGTGGCGACACCCGGCCGCCTGCTGGACCTTATCGCCCGTAACGCCATCTCGCTCTCCAAGGTGACCTATCTGGTGCTTGATGAAGCTGACCAGATGCTCGATCTCGGCTTCATCCACGACCTGCGCAAGATTTCCAGAATGGTCCCGGCCAAGCGCCAGACGCTTCTGTTCTCTGCGACCATGCCGAAGGCGATCGCCGATCTCTCGCACAGCTACCTGACCGATCCGGTCAAGGTGGAAGTGACCCCTCCGGGCAAGGCTGCCGACAAGGTCGAGCAGTACGTGCATTTCGTCGCCGGAAAGAACGACAAGACCGATCTCCTGAAGAAGTCGCTGAACGAGAACCCGGATGGCCGCGCCATCGTTTTCCTGCGCACCAAGCATGGCGCGGAAAAGCTTTACAAGCATCTCGAACATATCGGCTTCAAGGTTGCCTCCATCCACGGCAACAAGAGCCAGGGCCAGCGCGAGCGGGCACTGAAGGGCTTCAAGGACGGTGATATCAAGGTGCTGGTCGCAACCGACGTTGCCGCCCGCGGCATCGACATTCCGGCTGTGACGCATGTCTTCAACTACGACCTGCCGGAAGTGCCTGATGCTTACGTTCACCGCATCGGCCGTACCGCCCGCGCCGGTCGCGACGGCATCGCCATCGCATTTTGTGCGCCGGACGAAACCCGCCTGCTGCACGATATCGAAAAGCTGATGAAGATCGATATTCCGGTTGCCTCAGGCGAACGTCCGGCCGGTCTCGCCAGCCCGACGCGCCCGAACAACAACCGTGGCGGCCGCAACAACAACAATGGCGGCCAGCAGCGCGGCCCGCGTGAAGGTGGACGTCACAACGGCGAATCCCGCCCGTCCCGCAACCACGCACCGCGCGATGCGGACAATGATCTGGAAGTCACGTCCGACTTCAAGCGCGTCAAGACGGAAGGCGATGCAGGCCGCCCGGCCGGCCCCCGCAAGCAACGCCGCCCGGCCCGCAAGCCCGGCGGCAGCGGCGCCAACCGTCACGCGCCTGCTGGCGGCAACGGCCAGGAAAAGCGCGCTTCCGGCAACGGCAATCGCGGCCGCAACCGTTAATTTGCCCTGCATGGGTTGAGGACGCTCGGCATTGCCCAGCGTTTCTTGTCCCAGTGGGGGAGAAGGCGACAAGACGCAATCGCTCACTCACCAATCGAACCCCGCAGGCCACCGCCAGCGGGGTTTTTCTTTGCCTTCAACCACCCTGCACGACAAAGGGCACAAGTCTTTCCGGGCTCGGCGTTGCCGCGCGTTTCTTCTCCCCGCTGGGGGAAGGTGGCCCGAAGGGTCGGATGAGGGGGCGCCCTCTCCTTATATCTCCACCCTTGCCCCCTCATCCCGCTACCGCGACCTTCTCCCCTCGGGGAGAAGGCGACACGCAGCACCCCTTGCAAATCAATCCCCGCAAACCACGGCTAACGGGGCTTTGCTTTCCCCTCACCCACCCTGCGCGACCGGACGACGCCTAGACGGCAAGGTCATGGCCAGCACACCGGCAATTACGCAGACGAGCCCCACCCACATGGCTGATGTCGGCACTTCTCCCAGAAACACCATGCCGATGGCAACACCGATCGGGACCCTGAGATAGGCCTGCGACGTGGTGCCAACCGAACCGAGTGTCTGCATCAGCCGGAAATAGATCATGAAGGCAAGGGCGGTGGAAAATGCGCTCAGGCACACAAGCGCCGTGAGGGAAGCCGCGGACGGAGACAGAGTCCATGGCCGGTCGACGATCAGGCTCAGCGGCAACAGCAGGACTGCACCGCAAATCATTGAGCCGGCAGCCGGCATGATCGGATCAAGCCCCTGAAGTTCTTGCTGAAAATGGCGGCGCAGGCATAGGAAAAGGCCGCTATCAGCATCGCAAGCTGGCCCCATAGCGCCTCCCCCGCACCACCGAGCGCATCGAGACCGATGATGAGGCACACACCCGTCATGCCCGCAATGGTGCCGAACAGCTTTCGCCCGCTGACCTGTTCATGCCGGATGACGAGTGCCGTGAGAAGAAAGGTGAAGATCGGCGTCGTCGCATTGAGAATGACGGCAAGACCGGCATCGATGCTCTGCTCCGCCCAGGCGATCAGCGTGAAGGGCAACACGCTGTTGATGCAGGCCTGGATGAAGAACAGCCGCCAGGTCGCAAAATCCCTCGGCAAACGCAGTCCGCGCAGCCGGATGACCGAGAGCAGCAGCAGACCGGCTATAAGCGTTCGCGATGCGATGAAGGTGATCGGCGGTATCGTCTCCACCCCGATCTTGATGAATGTATAGGATGCCGCCCACAGCGTGGACAGGAGGGCGAGCAGCAGCAATTCGCGGGCAATGGGATTTTGAGAGGTCACGGATCGATTTTCCAACAGCGTTCAGGATGAACCGTTCCTACTCCGAAAACAACCATCTATGCTTCGGCGGCGGCCGAAGTTTTCATCCTAAAAGAGAAACCCGCACGGCATGGCCATGCGGAGCCTCAGCGAAAGGATCGATGACCGAGGGTCGGGCAGATCAGACCCGGCGCTCATCCACCGAGAGGGCTCCCGGACCGGCAAAGACCAGATAAAGGAAGACGAAGCAGAACAGGATGGCGGCGTCACCGCCGTTCAGGGCCGGGAAGAAGCTGCTTGGCGCATGCGCCATGAAATAGGCGACAGCCATCTGACCGGAAAGGATGAAGGCGACCGGACGCGTGAACAGGCCGATCAGCACGAGAATGCCGCCGACGAGTTCCAGAAGCGCCGCCACCAACAGCATTGTCGGCAGCGAACCCTGCATCTGCGATGCCGGGAAGCCGAAGAGCTTCTGTGTTCCGTGCTCGATGAAAAGCAGTGCCGCGATGATGCGCAACGCCGCAAGGGCGTAAGGTCGGTAGCGGGAGAGATTGTCGAAAGCTGCCATGTAGATGTGTCCCCGTTGAAGTGATGAAGCGCCGGTTAAAGCGCGCTGGCACGTTTATGGATACACGTCCCGAAGAGCGGAAATCACGTTTCCGATATTGCAGGACTACCTAAAATAAGCAAAAGTCGATTTTCTACAAATAGTTGATTTCACCGTATAAAACTCACATTAATCCGGAAAAATCAACTCAAGGCTTCAGACATTTTTTCGTGCGGCAAAGGCGGAAAAATCCGCCTCTCCCTCAAGCCTGCAACACGACGACCTTGGAGCCGACAGGCACGCGGCTATAAAGATCGATAATGTCGTGGTTGAGCATGCGGATGCAGCCGCTGGACATGGCGTGGCCGATGGATTGCGGCTGGTTGGTGCCGTGCAGGCGGAACATGGTGTCGTTGCCCCGCGATAAAGATAAAGGGCACGCGCGCCGAGCGGATTGTTCGGGCCGCCCGCCATGCCGCCGGCAAATTTCAGATTGCGCGGATCGCGGCGCATCATATTCGCGGTCGGCGTCCAGGAAGGCCATTCGGACTTGCGGCCAATATAGGCGTCGCCCTTGAGCGCAAGCCCCTGCCGGCCGACACCGACGCCGTAACGCATCGCCCGTCCGTCACCCATAACATAATAGAGCCGCCGCGCCGGCGTATCCACAACCACCGTTCCGGCCGGATGCGCGGTATCATAGGCAACTTCCTGCCGGCGAAGCTCCGGCTTGACCTTGTCCAGATGCATGGCGGGAAGCGGGAATTTCTCTTCCGGCTTCGCCGCATAATTAAGCCTCTGCTGGCCGATGCCGGTATTGGCGCAGCCGGCCAGAAACAGCGGCAATCCAAACAGAACACCACGACGTGAAATAGACATGTAACCCCCGCCAAATCTCTAGATTAACGAGAGGTATAATTTTATGGTTAACAAACCCCTAATATGAGGTTGTGGTAATTAACGTACCGCAACCGCTGCGGCAGGCTTGCGATTGGCGAGGTAAACCCCCGTCACCGCCAGAACCGTGCCGGCGATCATGGCAGGCGTCAGCGTCTCCCCGAAAAGCAGGGCGGCTTCCACGGCGGCAAGCGGCGGCACGAGATAGATCAGCGAGGCCGCGCGCGAGACCTGCCCGCGCCGGATCAGGTAAAGAAGCAGCGCCACGGCGCCGATGGAGATCGCCCCGACAGACCAGGCAAGCGTGGCGGCAAGCCCGAGGCTCCAGTCCACATGTCCGTCCTCCAGCAATAGCGCGAAGGGAATGGTGACCAGCAAAGCGCCGACATATTGCAGCGTGGCAACCGCCATGATGTTTCCGCCATGGACGTATTTCTTCTGGTAGAGCGTGCCATAGGTCACCGACGTCATGCCAAGGACATTCACCGCAACGGCGTAAAGCGGCACGGACAGGCCGAGCGCGCCTGACGCCATGACCTTGGGGAGAACCGCAATGGCGATGCCCACAAAGCCGATGAGCAGGCCGGCCTTCTGCAAGGGCGAGATTTTTTCGCCGATCATGTAGCGGGCCGCCACCGCCGTCATCAACGGCTGCAAACCGGCAATGATGCCGCCGATCGCCGCTGGCACGCCCTGCCCTATCGCCCACCAGATCATGCCGAGATAAAGACCGTGCAGGAAAACGCCGGACAGGATCGCCCGGAAGACGTCGGTGCGCCGCTCCGGCCACGGAATGGAGGAGAGCCGGCAGATGCCCCACAACAGCGCACCCGCCAATATGTACCGCAGACACAGGAAGGTCAGCGGCCCCGTATAATAGACGGCATATTTGGCGGTGACCCAGCCGGTCGACCACAGAAAGACGAAGATGGCCGGAGCCAGACGGTCAAGCGACATGGGAACATCCCCTGTGCCGCAAGGCGCTGTCACCGGAGATGGGCGACATCAATGCATGCGGCGAATTGATATTTCTGCAGCTTCAGGCAACCGGCGAACGATCGGGCCGGATGACGGCCAATATACGCGGCAAAACCGGAGCCGTTTCGGCAAGGCGGTATCGCCATCCCCTTAAAAGGTCAAAAGCCTTTTCGTGATGCCATCTTTCAGATTTTCTGATGCAGGCGGCGCAAGCCATCAACCGAAAGCGAACGAACAAAATTTATGCATTCGCCCAAGGCGCACACAGCACCACCACCCTCATCAGCCCCGCCTCGCCGCGCAACCATTTTGCCGATGCCGCATTTATAGGCTGAAACCGAAAAAACGCTTCTTTTTTAAAACTCTAGGGCGCTGAAAAATCTTCGCGGGGACGCCCGCATAGTTCTTGCATTGCATTTGTCGTTGTATTCATATGGTAAAAAAGGGGACATCGAAGTTGGCATTTGACGAAATGATAAATGCGGACGAAACGCCGCGAAGCCCATATGAAAACTATAACGAGTGGTACAGCCGGCAGGACAGGGCGCACCTGATCCAGAAGTCAAAAGACGCGGAAAACATCTTTCGAAAAACCGGTATTACTTTCGCAGTCTATGGCCACGCCGACAGTTCAGAAAAACTGATCCCCTTCGATATCATCCCGCGCATCATTTCCGGCCGTGAGTGGCGCAAACTGGCCCAGGGTATCGAACAGCGGGTTCTCGCTCTCAACGCTTTCCTCGACGATATCTATCACAAGCAGGAAATCATCCGCGCCGGACGCATTCCCCGCGAAATCATCGAGAAAAACGAAGCCTTCCTGCCGGAAATGATCGGTTTCACCCCGCCCGGCGGCGTCTATACCCACATTGTCGGCACGGATATCGTCCGCACCGGCGAAGACCAGTTCTATGTTCTGGAAGACAATGCCCGCACGCCATCCGGTGT
Organism: Rhizobium oryzihabitans; assembly: GCF_010669145.1. Taxonomy (NCBI): domain Bacteria; kingdom Pseudomonadati; phylum Pseudomonadota; class Alphaproteobacteria; order Hyphomicrobiales; family Rhizobiaceae; genus Rhizobium; species Rhizobium oryzihabitans. Next base: position 2,818,409 of record NZ_CP048632.1, on the reverse strand, counting down.
CAGCTACATGCTGGAAAACCGTGAAACGATGATGCAGATGTTCCCGGAACTCTTCCATGAAAACAAGGTCCGGCGGGTGGAGGACTATCCCTACCTCCTGCGCCAGTCCCTCGCCTCGCTCGCCCCTCCCGGCTGCACCGGCAAGCCGCGTGTCGCGGTGCTGACGCCCGGCATCTATAATTCCGCCTATTACGAACATTCCTTCCTCGCCGACATGATGGGCGTGGAACTGGTGGAAGGCTCCGACCTGCGCGTCATGGACGGCAAGGTCAAGATGCGCACCACACGGGGCTATGAAGCCATCGACGTGCTCTACCGCCGCGTCGACGACGATTTCCTTGATCCGTTGACATTCCGGCCGGATTCGGCGCTCGGCGTGCCCGGCATCATGGATGTCTATCGCGCCGGCAACATCACCATCGCCAATGCCCCCGGCACCGGCATTTCCGATGACAAGGCGATCTATTCCTACATGCCTGAGATCGTCGAATTCTATACCGGCCGCAAGCCGCTGCTGGAAAACGTGCCGACATGGCGCTGTTCGGAGCCGGACAGCCTGAAATACGTTCTCGACAACCTTGCCGAACTGGTCGTCAAGGAAGTCCACGGTTCGGGTGGTTACGGCATGCTGGTCGGCCCCACCGCGTCGAAAAAGGAACGGGCGCTTTTTGCCGAAAAGCTGAAAGCCCGCCCCTCCAACTACATTGCGCAGCCGACGCTGTCGCTTTCCACCGTGCCGATCATGGTGAAGAACGGCATCGCGCCGCGCCATGTCGATCTGCGTCCTTATGTGCTGGTTTCAGACAAGGTGAAGATCATTCCCGGCGGACTGACCCGCGTTGCCCTCAAGCAGGGCTCGCTGGTGGTCAATTCCAGCCAGGGCGGCGGCACCAAGGATACATGGGTACTGGAGGACTAAGCCATGCTGGGCAGAACGGCAAACGGGCTCTACTGGATGTTCCGGTATATCGAGCGCGCTGAAAACATCGCCCGGCTGATCGATGCGGGCCTGCGCGTTTCACTCACGCGCAGCGGCAGCGGTGATGAGGACTGGGATGGCGTATTACAAAGTGCGGGCGTGCACGAAGCCTTTCTCGAAACGCGCGAGAAGGTGACGGCGGCCAATGCGATCGATTATCTGCTGCGGGACAAGGCCAACCCTTCCAGCGTCATGTCCTGCATCGAGGCGGGCCGCAACAATGCCCGCATGGTGCGGACGGCGCTGACGCGCGAGACATGGGAAGCCACCAATGAATTCTGGATCGAGCTGAAGAATATCCTCGGCCGCAAGCTCAGCCATGCCGAGCTGCCGCAGACCATCGATGTCATCAAGCATCGCGCCGGTCTGGTGCGCGGCGCTTTTCACGGTTCGATGCTGCGCAACGATCTCTATAATTTCTCCCGCATCGGCACCTTCATTGAGCGCGCCGACAACACCGCCCGCATTCTGGACGTGAAATATTACGTGCTGCTGCCGGCCGTCGCCCATGTCGGCTCCTCGCTCGACAATGCGCAATGGGAATCCATCCTGCGGTCGGTCTCGGCCCACCGCTCCTATGGCTGGGTCTATGATGCGGAGTACAAGCCGGCCAATATTGCCGACTTCCTCATTCTCAACGGCCGCATGCCGCGCTCGCTCGCCTATTGTTACGAAAAGATCGCCAGCAACCTCAATTACATAGCCGAGGATTACGGCGAAAGGCACAAGGCGCATGAGACGGCAGAAAGCATTCGCGACAGTCTGCGCAAGACGACCATCGGCCGTGTCATGGATGAAGGTCTGCACGAGTTTCTGGAGAGATTTGTCAACCGCAACGGTCAGCTGGGCCAGGAAATCGTGGAAGGCTACCGCTTTTATCAGTAAGCGCGTGGACGGGGACATCTTATGCGTCTGAAAATCACCCATACGACGGAATATGTCTATGACGAGCCGATGCCCTATGCATTGCAGCGGCTGCGCCTGACACCGCAGACCGGCCCATGCCAGACGGTCGAAGACTGGGATGTATCGGTCGACGGCGCCACCGTCGAAGTGACCTATGACGACCATTTCGGCAACCGGGTTGCCCTGGTGGAGACGGAAGGCCCGCAACGGAAGGTCAAGGTTCTGGCAAGCGGCCTCGTCATCACAGAGGACAAGGCCGGCGTGTTCGGTACCCATACCGGCAATGCGCCGCTGTGGCTCTTCATGCGCGAGACGCCGCTGACCAAGCCGGGAAAACTGGTGCGTGAACTGGCAAAGACCAGCAACGGTGACAGCGAGCTTGCCCGCCTGCATGACCTCATGGAGAATATTCACCGCAAGGTTCAATATATGCCGGGCTCGACCGACACTGAAACCACGGCGGAAACGGCACTGGAGGCCGGCAAGGGCGTCTGCCAGGACCACGCCCATATCCTGATTTCTGCCGCACGGCTGATCGGCCTGCCCGCACGTTATGTCTCCGGTTATCTGATGATGGACGAAGTGGCGCAGCAGACGGCCACCCATGCCTGGGCCGAGGTGCATCTTCAGGGGCTTGGCTGGGTCGGTTTCGACGCCGCCAACAACATCTGCCCGGATGACCATTATGTCCGCATCGCCTCCGGCCTCTGCTACCGTGATTGTGCGCCGATCTCCGGCATGCGGATCGGCCCGGCCGGCGAAACGCTAAGTGTCTCCGTGACCGTGCAGGAAACACAAAGCCAGAGCCAGTCGCAGAGTTGAGACAATGACCGCCAGAGACGACGACACCATCGGCTTTTATACCGACAACGCCGGAGCCTATACATCAAGGGGACAGGCGCCGGACCGACCCCAACTGGAAGAATTTCTGGCGCGCCTGCCGGACGGTGCGACCGTCCTGGAATTGGGATGCGGCGGTGGGCAGGACAGCGAATTCATGCTGGCTGCGGGTTTCGACGTTCACCCCACCGATGGAACGCCCGACATCGCCAAGGCTGCGGAAGCCCGGCTTGGCATTCCCGTCAAGACATTGCTGTTCGAGGATATCGGCGACAGCGATCGTTATGACGGCGTCTGGGCCAATGCCTGCCTGCTGCATGTGCCCCGCCCCGCCCTTCCCGGCATCATCGGCCGCATCCATGCAGCGCTGAAGCGGGGCGGCGTTTTCTACGCCAGCTTCAAGGCGGGAGAGGCGGAAGGCCGCGACACCTTCGGCCGTTATTACAACTATCCTTCGAAAGCCTGGCTGGAAGACCTGTACGGCCAGCTTGGCTGGACAAGCCTCGAGATAGAAGCCCGGATGGGCAGCGGATATGACAAGCTGCCGACCGACTGGCTGCATGTGACGGCAACGAAGTCCTGACCCTTTTCAGCAACCTGCAGGTTGCGAAAGCGCGTCCCGACCGTTTAAATCGCGGCATCGATTGACATGGCATGGTCCGGCTTCAGCCTGCGGGCAAAGAAGTCCGCGAGGAGACGACTTTTGTACAGGATTTCCGACTATCGGGACTGCCAGTCCCATGGCCCCATCATCGCTGAACGGGTCTGGACGGCATGGTGGCAGGACAGCGGCCTGCATGTCGGCGATGTTGCGGAACATCTGAAGGACATGACCAATCCCCATGCCCTGCCAACCGGCTTCGTCGCCCATGACGGCGACGTTTATGTCGGTTCAGCCTTCCTCATCCATTGCGATCTGGAAGAACGTCCGCAATATCTGCCCTGGGTCGCCGCGCTCTGGGTGGAGGAAGACCGCCGGCGCTCGGGCGTCGCCCGGGCGCTGATGCAAGCCGCGACGAAAAGGGCGGCCGAACTCGGTCACCACATCAGCTATCTGTGCTGTGAGCGCGATCTCGAAACCTACTATATCAATTGCGGCTGGACCGTCCTTGAACGCGGTGTCGGCAAACACGATCTGACCGTGCTGACCTACAGCACGAAAACTTGAAGCCGTCTGTCCGCGCCGGACAGCCCATGGACGACCGGAGGAAACCATGCGCCCGCCAGCCGCCATTATGGAAACCGCGATCTACGCGGATGATCTCGACGCCGCCGAGGCCTTTTACCGCGATGTCTTCGGGCTGGAGGTGGTGCGCAGGCTAGCGGGGCAGTTCGTATTCTTCAAATGCGGCCGGCAGATGCTGCTGATCTTCGATCCGCAACAATCACGCAAGGCCACGCCGGACAATCCGATCCCGCGCCATGGCGCAACCGGGCAAGGCCATTTCTGTTTTTATGCGAAAGACAAGGCGGAAGTGGACGGCTGGAAGGCGCGCTTCGAAGAGCTAGGCATCGCCATCGAACACTATCACCATTGGCCGAATGACAGCTATTCCGTCTATATCCGAGACCCGGCGGGTAATTCGGTGGAGGTTGGTGAAGGAAAGCTGTGGGGGTTCGGATAAGGCAAGCGCTTGAAAGTTGCCCGACGCACAAAGGGATAATCGGATGAAAGAGCTATCATCTGGCGTCATCCTCGGGACAAGCCCGAGGATGACGTTGAGGGAGGGATGACCCACCCCCGACCATTTTTCACACACAGTCCGCAGATCATATCTGCCGAACGATGATCTCTTCTTCCGCATCAACGGCCAGCGGGTTCTTCAGCGGCAGGCCGAAACCGGCGGCTTCGATCTCGAACACATCGCCCGCTTCCGGCTTGATGCCGTCTGCGAAGGAGAGCGTGGCCGTGCCGAACATGTGCACATGAACATCGCCAGGTGCGCGGAACAGGCCGTATTTGAAATGGTGATATTCGAGATTCGCGAAGGTGTGGGACATGTTGTCCTCACCCGAGACGAACGGCTTTTCGAAAATCACCTTGTCACCACGGCGGATGCGCGAGGTGCCGCGAATATCCGACGGCGGTGCGCCGACGCGGATTTCCGGGCCGAAGCTTGCGGGGCGCAGCTTGGAATGGGCGAGGTAGAGATAGTTGATCCGCTCGGTGACGTGATCGGAAAATTCGTTCGAGACGGCGAAGCCGATACGCACAGCTTCGCCCTTGTCGGAGATCACATAGATGCCGGCCATCTCCGGCTCTTCGCCGCCATCCAGCGCAAAGGACGGAGAGGTGAGCGCGGTACCGGGCGCTGCTGCCACATGGCCGTTGCCCTTGTAGAACCATTCGGGTTGAACGCCCTTTTCGCCAGCCTTCGGCTTGCCGTTTTCGAGACCCATGCGGAACATCTTCATGGAATCCGTCAGGCTTTCCTCGGCAGCTTCCGTGGTCTTCTTGTGCATGCTGTCGCGGGTAGCAGCAGAGCCGAGATGGGTCAGGCCCGTGCCGGTCAAATGCAGATGCGCCGGATCTGGATGGGTGATCGGCGGCAGGAAACGACCTTCGGCATAAGCCTTTTCGAGATCGACGGCATCGCCCAGGCCATGGGCGGAAATGACATCGGCGAGGCTCTTGCCGCCATTGGCGGCTTCCATGGCCAGCGCATAAACCGACTCTGCATTGTTGACGGCGCGTGCTTGCCCGCCTTCCTCGCGAACGGCTACGGTGATTTTGCCGCTGGCATCTTTGATCTGTGAAATGAGCACGGGATTTCCTTCCTCCGGCGCAACGCGCCTTATCTTCATCGGCGCATGCGCCTGCATCTTATGAAAGTGGCCGGAAACCGGCCACTTTTTTGACTTGCGATTTGGGTGGGCCGATCAGCCCTTGTTTTTGTTGTAGACGTCGAAGAACACGGCGGCGAGAAGCACGAGACCCTTGACCATCTGCTGGAAGTCGATGCCAAGGCCGACGATCGACATGCCGTTGTTCATGACGCCCATGATGAAGGCGCCGATGACCGCGCCGGTGATCTTGCCCACGCCGCCGGATGCCGAAGCACCGCCGATGAAGCAGGCCGCGATGACGTCAAGCTCGAAGCCCACACCAGCCTTCGGCGTCGCCGAATTGAGGCGGGTCGCGATGATCATGCCGGCAAGACCCGCCAGCACACCCATGTTGACGAAGGTGAGGAAGCTCAGGCGTTCGGTGTTGATACCGGAAAGCTTGGTCGCCTTCTCATTGCCACCCATGGCGTAAACGCGGCGGCCGATGGTCGTGCGGCGCGTCACGAAGCTGTAGAGCGCAATCAGAACCAGCATCACGATCAGCACGTTCGGCAGACCGCGATAGGTGGACAGCTGGTAACCCAGGAAGAGGATAGCACCAGAGATCAGCAGATTCTGCACGATGAAGAAACCGAACGGCTCGACATCGATGCCGTGCTTCACGTTCACCACGCGGCGGCGCCATGCCAGATAGAACAGCACGACCGTAATCAGCAGCGTCAGGATCATCGACGTGGTGTTCAGACCTTCGATACCACCGATGTCAGGCAGGAAGCCGGTGCTGATGATCTGGAAATCGGTCGGGAACGGGCCGATGTTCTTGCCGCCGAGCACGAAGAGGGTGAGCCCGCGGAACACCAGCATGCCCGCCAGCGTCACGATGAAGGACGGGATGCGGTGGTAAGCGATCCAGTAACCCTGGGCCGCACCGATGATGCCGCCGATGACGAGACAAATCAGTGCCGCCAGAAACGGGTTCATGCCCCATTGCACGGTCAGGATGGCCGCGATCGCGCCCACGAAAGCGACGATGGAGCCGACCGAAAGGTCGATATACCCGGCAACGATCACGAGCAGCATGCCAAGCGCCATGATGACGATGAACGAGTTCTGCAGGATGAGGTTGGTCAGGTTGACCGGACGGAACAGGATGCCGCCGGTGTAGAACTGGAAGAAAACCATGATGGCGACGAGCGCGATCAGCATGCCATATTCGCGAATGTTGGAGCGAATATAGGAGGTGACCGAGATGACGTTACTTTCTTCGCTTGTTGTGTTTGCCGAACTCATGAGTTCTTCTCCCCTGAGCGCATGATAGCGCGCATGATGCTTTCCTGGCTCGCCTCTCCCTTCGGCAGTTCAGCGACGATGCGGCCTTCGTTCATGACGTAGATGCGGTCGCAATTGCCGAGCAGTTCGGGCATTTCCGATGATATCATCAGAACGCCTTTGCCGTCGGCAGCGAGCTGGTTGATGATGGTGTAGATTTCATATTTCGCGCCGACGTCGATACCGCGTGTCGGCTCGTCGAGGATCAGCACGTCGGGATCTGAGAACAGCCACTTGGAGAGCACAACCTTCTGCTGGTTGCCACCCGAAAGATTGACCGTTTCCTGAAAGATGCCGGAAGAGCGGATGCGAAGGCGTGTGCGGAAATCGCTCGCCACCTTCATTTCCTTGATGTCGTCGATGACGCTGGCCTTCGACACGCCGGCCAGATTGGCAAGCGTGGTGTTGTGCAGAATGTTGTCGTTGAGCACGAGACCGAGATGCTTGCGGTCCTCGGTCACATAGGCAAGACCGGCGTCGATCGCCTTGCGCACGGTGCTGACATCCACCGGCTTGCCATGGATCCGCACTTCACCGCTGATCTTGTGGCCATAGGACTTGCCGAAGACGCTCATCGCGAATTCGGTGCGCCCTGCTCCCATCAGCCCGGCAATGCCGACGACTTCGCCCTTGCGCACCGTGACATTGATGTCGTGCAGGACCTGCCTGTCGCGGTGCTGCTGGTGATAGGCGTTCCAGTTTTTCACTTCGAGAATGGTCTCGCCGATCGGCACATCGCGCGGCGGATAACGATCTTCCAGATCGCGTCCCACCATGTTGCGGATGATGACATCCTCGCTGATTTCTTCCTGATGACAGTCGAGCGTCTTCACCGTCATGCCGTCGCGCAGCACGGTGATCTGGTCGGCCACCTTGCGCACTTCGTTGAGCTTGTGGGTGATGATGATCGACGTCATGCCCTGCTTGCGGAATTCCATCAACAGGTTGAGCAGCGCCTCGGAATCGCTTTCGTTGAGCGAGGCGGTCGGCTCATCGAGAATGAGCAGCTTCACGCTTTTCGACAGCGCCTTGGCGATTTCGACCAGCTGCTGCTTGCCAACGCCGATATCGGTGATCAGCGTCTCCGGCGATTCCTTCAGGCCCACCTTCTTTAAAAGTTCGCGGGTGCGGTTGAAGGTCTGCTGCCAGCTGATGACGCCGTTCGAGGCGACCTCGTTGCCAAGGAAGATGTTTTCCGCAATCGACAGGAGCGGCACAAGCGCAAGCTCCTGGTGAATGATGATGATACCAATATCTTCACTGTCGTTGATGGCGCGAAAATTCCGCACTGCGCCTTCATAATGGATTTCGCCCTCATAGGTGCCGGCGGGATAAACACCGGAAAGGACCTTCATCAAGGTCGACTTCCCCGCGCCGTTCTCACCGACGAGTGCGTGGATCTCACCCTCTTTAACCTTGAGGTTGACGTTCTCAAGCGCTTTCACGCCCGGAAACGTCTTGGTGATGTTCCGCATTTCGAGAATGGTATTGGCCATATCGCAATCCAGCGCCCGATTAATTTCGGCGTTTTTATTTTTATGGAAAAACGGGGATGACGCCAAGTCATCCCCGCATGTGTCGTGAAGCTTATTTCAGCTGGTCTTCTTTGTAATAACCGCCGTCAACGAGAACCTGCTTGTAGTTCTCCTTGGTCACGGCAACCGGCTTCAGGAGGTAGGACGGAACGACCTTGACGCCATTTTCATAGGTCTTGGTGTCGTTTACCTCAGGCTCCTTGCCCTGCAGAACGGCGTTCACCATGTTGACGGTAACCTTCGCAAGTTCGCGAGTGTCCTTGAAGATGGTGGAGTACTGTTCGCCGGCAATGATCGACTTGACAGAGGGAACTTCGGCATCCTGACCCGAAACGACCGGCAGCGGCTGGTCCTTCGAGCCGTAACCGACGCCCTTCAGCGAGGAGATGATGCCGATGGACAGACCGTCGTAAGGCGACAGAACGGCGTCAACCTTGGCGTCGGTGTAGTAGGCCGACAGCAGGTTATCCATACGAGCCTGGGCCGTTGCCGGATCCCAGCGCAGCGTACCGACCTTGTCCATGCCGGTCTGGCCGGACTTTACGACCAGCTTGCCGCTGTCGATGTAAGGCTGGAGAACAGACATAGCGCCGTCATAGAAGAAGAAGGCGTTGTTATCATCAGGAGAACCGCCGAACAGCTCGATGTTGAACGGACCCTTGCCGTCCTTCAGGCCAAGCTTGTCGGTGATCGAAGTCGCCTGCAGAACGCCAACCTGGAAGTTGTCGAAGGTTGCGTAGTAGCTGACATCGCCGCTGTTGCGGATAAGACGGTCATAAGCGATGACCTTGATGCCCTGCTCGCCGGCCTGCTTCAGAACGTCCGACAGCGTCGTGCCGTCGATCGATGCGATCACGAGGACCTTGACGCCCTTGGTGACCATGTTTTCGATCTGGGAAAGCTGGTTCGGAATATCGTCATCGGCATATTGCAGGTCGGTCTTGTAACCGGCTTCCTCGAGCTGCTTGACGATGTTGTTGCCGTCATCGATCCAGCGCGCGGAAGATTTTGTCGGCATGGCAATGCCAACGGAACCCTTGTCCTGCGCGAAAGCCGGCGCTGCGAAGGAAGCAGCACCGATGGCACAAGCCGCCATCAGCGAAATAATGGACTTCATTAACTCTCTCCCTTGAACCCTTCTCTGGTGCCGCTTGCTGCGGCGCACCATGAAATTCATGCCGTCAGAGGAAGAAGCCGCATTTAGCCCGTTTCGATCTCGCAGGTGCGAAATGAAACAGATGCCGCTCCTCCCCGGCATTCCGCAAACTGTTCTGAATCCATATAACTGTCAAATAGAATATGTCGCCCAACATATATCAATTATGATATATTAAATCGATACAATAACCATTGAGGGGTATGGGGCGGCGCATGAGCAACCAGAAAGTGTATGAGCAGACGCAAACAACAGATGCGCTTTTCGTCTTTGAGGACAACCCGCTTCTGCGCGCCGGACTGAAGATGAGCCATCTGCGCATGCTGGTCATGATCGAGGAGCACGGACAGGTCAGCGCTGCGGCCGCCACGATGAACATGACGCAGCCGGCGGCCTCGCGCATGCTCTCGGAAATGGAAGCAATCGTCAAAAGCCCCCTCTGTCAAAGGGCCTCGCGCGGCGTGGTGCTGACGAAATTCGGCGAGGCGCTGGCCCGCCGGGCCCGCACCATATTGCTGGAACTGCGCGAGGCAAGCCGCGAACTGAACCAGATGAAATCCGGCAGCGGCGGATCGGTCTATATCGGCGCCGTCACTGCGCCTGCCGTCAGCCTCGTCGTTCCCGCCATAAAACGGGCGATGGACACCTATCCCGGCATCGAAATCAACGTGCAGGTGGAAAGCAGCAACGTGCTGGCCCGCGAACTGCTGGCCGCGCGGCATGACTTCATCATCGGCCGCATCCCGGATGATTTTGATCCAGGCCTCTTCTCCATCCATGAAATCGGCATCGAGCGTGCCTGTCTTGTGGTGCGCGAAGGCCATCCACTGCTGGGCGGCGAGCCCGTGACCCTTGATGACCTTTCCGCCTATGACTGGGTGTTCCAGCCGCCCGGCGCGCTTTTGCGCAGAACGATGGAAGATGTGTTCCTCACCCATGGCGTCGCCATGCCGCGCAACATCATCAACACACCCTCCATGCTCCTGACGCTCGCCCTGATCTGCAACACCGATGCGATTGCGCCGATCGCCCAGGACATGGCCGAGTTCGTGACGGGTCAGGAGGCCGACATCGGCCGCACGCGCATCCTGCCGACGGATTTCGAGCTCGTGGTGAAGCCCTACAGCATCATCACCACCAAAGGCCGCGTTTTGCCGCCCAGCGCCCGCCTGCTTTACGACCTGGTTCTGGATGAAAGCCGCAAGCTCGCCGGCATCTGACGCGGCAAGCCAGACGCCACCTTCATTCTATATAAGGCCGGATCTATTCAGGCTGATGCAGGGAAAAGCCGCATGCTCTTCGGACAATCCGTCTTCCAGTCGGTGGTCGAAAGACTGAAACAGGAAAAAGAAGAGGAAAGCGCGGAAGAACAGCCGCCGCCCGCCGGTCACCGCATCGCCGGTTTCAGTTCGGGTTTCGTCGTTGGCACACATCCTGAAGCGCCGCCACCGGCAAACGGCCACCTCGACGCCTATCTCGCTTTTCTGCCGGATCCCGCTCCTCCCCCGAGCCCGAGCCGCCCCCCAGCCCGAGCCGATGCCGGCATATCTCGAAAAAACCTCGCTCGCCGATGTTTCGGCGGAACTGGCAATCGATGAAACCGACACGGCTACAACATTGGCGGAGAAACGCCGCGCCTTCGCCCGGCTCAATCACCCCGATGGGGTTAAGCCGGAATTCCGGCACAATGCGACACTGCGCATGACGGCAGCAAATCTCCTGATCGACCAGGCGATCCGGATGCAGCGAACCCGCGCGCACTTCCGGTAAAAATGCCGCGTCTTATACTCTGAAAATGCGCAAAACAGAGATAGGAGCGTCTCAGCCGGCGTCGTTCTTGTCGGCCGGCGCGCTTTCGGCAGCATCATTCGATGCGGCCTTGCCTGCATCATTTGTGCTGACGCCGCTGCTATTCGCAGGTTTGAACTTCACCAGCAACTCATAAGCCGCATAAGCCGCGATGCCACCGACGATGGTTCCCCAGAAAAACTCGCGATTGACGAATTCGATAACGGCCCATGCGGCGCAAAAACCGACGATAAGCAATCTGACCCATAGCGGGCGATAAAGCGGATGGCTCGTATCGATATTCAGCATGGCGTCCCCGTTCGGGCCTTTCCACTACATCAGATTGCGATCGCGGGCGCGCCAAGGCGCAACCACGCTGACGCGTCTTGGCCGTTTCACAGGAAAATTGCAATGCAAATCGATCCGCGGCCGATCAGGCTGTCGTGAAAGGTTTAATGTCGCCATGCCCTCAATGGACTGAGGGCGGCACCATGCAAGGACAACCCGCAGCGCCGCACGCCCGTCTGCCTTGTCGATGTTTCAGTCCCGCAAACGTCCAAGCAGGGCCAGCAACTGGTCGCGGGCCTTTTTGCCGCCGATCCTGTCGATCAGCTTTTCCTCACGGTCCCGCCATGCATCGGATAGACGGTCGAGAAGGCTGCTGCCTTCATCGGTCATATCGAGAAAATGAACGCGCCTGTCCTCTTCCGATCTGCGGCGGACAAGCAATCCCTTGTCTTCCATGCTGTCGACGATCGCAACGAAATTGGCGCGCTGAATGCCAAGCGCTTCGGCGACATCGCTCTGCTTGAGGCCCGGATTGCCACCGACGATCACGAGAACGGAAAAATCGGCCGGCCGCAATCCCAGTTCCGCCAGCACATCGGAGAACCCGTTTGCCACGGCAAGTTGAGAGTGCCGCAAATGATAACCGATTGCCGTCGTCAGCAACCCATAGTCGATTGTCGCAGGATGCGCCGTCTCCATGCTGCCGCTTTCGGCTTTTTCCGCCCGCGGCCCGTTGCTATGTGCCAATCGCAAAGCCATCCGATCCCCCGCCTGATTCGTTCCCTTACCCTGCCGAAATCATAACCGACAACGTTCCGAAACTGTATCCCAAATAAATGTAGATGATACTAATATTGTATAATAATTTGACAGTTAATAACCGAATAGCCGAACTTTACAGCCAGATCAACATCTTGGCGACAAGAAAAGTACGACTAATTACCCGCCGATTTTGAGGGGCCCGATCCCCTTTCCGCTCCTTGTTTCAAAGGCGTTGCGCCAATCCGGCCACCTGCGTACGGTAGCGGCGAAATCGCCGCCTGATCGGGCAATAATATACTACTTAAAAGGGAAAACCGTTTTCCACAAAAAACACAATACGTCAAACGACGCACCGCCCCTTTTTGCCCGACAGCGGATGCCACCACCCCGCAACAAGCCCCGCCATTGCCACGACAGGAAAACCGGCAAGGTTTCGCAAATCTTTGATTTTTAGACATTGATGCGGAAAGAAAGCTGGGGTATGAACCAACCGCTGCACGCGATTCAAGCGTGACCGCTGCACCCGTAGCTCAGCTGGATAGAGTGTTGGATTCCGATTCCAAAGGTCACAGGTTCGAATCCTGTCGGGTGCGCCAAATACCGCCGATTGCCGTCCACAGTACGCTATAGCCGCCGAACATACGCTTTCGCATCTGGTAAATGCGCCCGGTACGCAGAAAAAGCCTAGAAGCGGCGGTGGAAAAGTTCGAATCGTTTGCGGTCGATTGATTGCTCTACGGAAATGTCGCCTATGTGGCTTGGAATGGCAGCTATGCGCCTCCACTCCGGCCTTCACGCGGGCCGCAAATTTCTCCAAAGCAACCGCTCGGCCTGTTTGGGCTGAATGGCCCAGTTGGGGAGGATGAAGCGGCCATTCGGCATCGCAAAGGTCGGTCGCGTAGGACCGACTTTTGCACCTGACCTTTGTGACGGATATTCCACTGAAAATTCAGCGCGGCTGGTATGCTCGCAAAACGTGGGAATCGTGCGACAGCTTCGTTCCAGTTTTCGATGCGATTTGTCAGCGCACACCCAGAAGGTACTCTAAGCCCCGCGTGAAGCCACGCGGCGCGACGGTGAGGTGATCCTCGTCGTCCAAGACCGCCGACTTCAATTGCAGGCTCGGATACTTTCGGCTCTGCAACGCTACCTCTAAAGCCCGGTTGTCGGCGACCATATCCACCGTCTGGTTGTAGCGCCGGTCGCCTTTGCGCTGCGCCTCAAAGGCGCCGACATAAAGATAGACCTTCGCCGGCAGGTCCTTGTTCCGCGTGGCGTAATCCGTTTCGAGCTTCAAGGTGTGGCGCTTGTCGTACCAGAGAGAGGGGCTCCCGAGGATATAGCCGCTAAACAAGCCAGGTTCGGTGAACAGGATCTGTGCGCCAAGCAAAGCACCGTAGGAGTGGCCAAGGAAGAGCGATCTGGCGGGATCGGTACGATAGCGGGCGGCGATAGATGGTTTCACCTGATCACCCAAATATCGCTGATAGGCCCGTCCCTGCCCATGGATCGCACCAGCAGGTGCGCTCCTTGGACCGTTCGACGTGGGGGTGTAGTCGCGCTGACGGCTGACCTTGCCATCCTCACCCTTTCCATAAGACAAACCGACAAGAATGAACTCCTCGATCCGGGGCCCTTCGACGTTCAGACGGCGGCCAATCTGCCGGATGATCGGGAAAGCGTAATCAGCATCGGTGACGTAAAGCACGGGGTAACGCCGCTGAGGTTCCTTCGCATAGGACGGTGGTAAGGCGACGAAGACTTGGTAAGTGCGACCGGAAACCGGATCGGGCACATCCCAGACTTCGCTATCGATCACCTCGTATGCGCGCCCCTCTCCCAACTGGGCTTTTGGAGTCGACTGAGCGTACGTGTGCGTCGGACCACTCGGGACGCTGAAGCCGGCGATGACAGCTATCAGTAAGGTATTCAGAAAACATCGTCGCATGTGAAGTCTCCCCGCTTGGATTACTATGGTGTCGACCACTAATGGCGTACACGCGCGGCATTAAGACTAAGATTTTATCGAATGGATTCGTACTTAACAAAACGTGACGGCTGAGATTGGTGGTTTCGGCTATCAGCCAGCCAAGCTGTAAGGCTGTCCGTAATTTGTCGCAAAAATCCTGAAACCTGCAGCAATATGACAGGGACTTATACGGTCCGCTTTAGCTGTCTTCGTCTCATATCATCGAACGGCCGCAATGGGGTCGGAAGCAGTCATAGAGGTCGCCCGGCTCTATAGCAGCTTGTCACCACGCTACCAAGACCGGACGGTCTGCAACCGGCCCAATTTCAGACATTGGTCGTGGCGCAATCGTTCAGAAGTAATATCTTTCCGGATCTCCTTGTGCCCTCAGGGTAGGCGGCTGACTTTGCGGGTCGCAGGTGATGCAAGCTGGCCTAAAGGAGGGCTATAGCGTAGACGTAGTTCTCATCATCACCCGGCGCGGTGCGCCACTTCAGCTCTTCACCACATGAGCCAACCATCACTCATCAGATAAACGTACCGTGGCGCGGTCAGTCGTTTGCCGTCGATGAATAATCGAAAGACAAACACCGCCCTCTCTCGTATGGTGGCCTGTGGACAGGTATATCCGTCACATACTCAATCATCGAATAAAACGTTCAAGACATGCTCCGACCGACAAAATCCCAGATTGAAGCCGAGATCATCGACTGTGCCGCCGGACTGTTTGCGAAGCACGGTTTTTCGCATACCTCGGTTCAACAAATCGCGGATACGGTCGGTTATTCGAAAACCGGGCTGTTGCATCATTTTCCAAGCAAACAGGCGATATATGACGCTGTCGTCAAAGCGCTCAGGGAACACGTCCGGGAAGTTCGCGACAACGTCAAATCTCTACCGGTCGGCCGGGCACGTGACCTCGCCGTCGTGGAAGAGGCTGTCGATTTTTCCTTTCGCCAACCGGGAGTCTCTGCACTTTCCAACCGCATAGCGCTGGATCCCAACCCGGAAGATGCGGAGATGAACGAAATCGGCTTCATGATGTACGAAGCGCTGGGCATCGACATGGGCAACCTCGATATGGAACGGTTGATCCGGGTGACCAGCGCGTTTTCCGGCCTGGGCGTCTGCGCCGGCTTGGCGACCCGGACAAAGCTGACACAAGAATGGCGCGGGCTGATCGTCACCGCGGCAATGGATGCATTGGGCCACAGCGCCACATAAGCCCAAGCGTACCCCCCTGACAAAACTGATTTTGCGGTAATATTGCCCGCTCCCGTAACCGCGCAGCCCTGCCCTGCACGGCCGGCCTCATGCGCCTGTTCAACACCGCCTATGCGGAGGAAATGGCGCTGCTCCTCAGCGGAAAAGACCTCCCACAAATATCTACGTAATTGAAAATTTGCGACTTCCATCCTGCGAAAAAGCGTTCGCGCGTCATGCTTGACGGTTTTAAAAAACCACGTTAGACCAATATGGTCCATTACCGATCAATACGGTCTGCAATGGACCATATCATACGGCCTAATGGCCATCCGGTCTCTCGCTCGAAAGTCAATGGAACCTCCAATGGACGTCTTACATGGCCCCTTCGCCGTAATCCGAAAGCACAGGAAAGCTTTTCTCACTCTCAACGTGGCTTTTTACGGCCTGTTCGCCGTCTCGATGGCGATCACGATGCTGCTGCCCGAGATACAGGCCTATTTAAAAACCGGCATTGATGAGGCTTACCTGCGGCCAGGGGTCTTGAAGACGGTCGCCGATGCCTATGGCTCCCAGAACCTTCCCAAGGCGATGGGCATGACCTTCATCATCAACTTGCTGGTTGCCTTTGTCATGACGACTTTGCCGTCACTGATCATTCCCTTCATCGGCATACTGGCGACACTCCATCGGGGAATCCTGTGGGGCATCATGTTCGCACCCCTCGGGGCTCACAAAGCGATGCTCATACCGCATTCCATAACTCTCCTGATCGAGGGGCAAGCCTACGTGCTGGCCGCATTCGGCGCCTATGTGCATGGACGCACATTTCTGCGGATAAGCGAATATCGGGTAAGTACCCGCTGGGAGGCCTGGAAAGCCGGGCTTGTGCCCCTCGCCAATATATATTGCCTTGTCATCTTCGCCCTCGCCGTAGCTGCGATCTACGAGGTCCTGGAAGCAATATACATCATTCCCCGCATCATCTGAGCGGGCGGCCGTCGCAGCCACAACATCCACATCCGTCCCACCCGGTGAAAAATGAAGTCGCACACGCAGTGCGCTGCCGATCACCTGCGCCTTCCGCACCGCCGTCGACCTGTGGCGGGGCCTCAGCAACAATCACAACCAAGGATCAAAACCCAAATGGCCAATCTTGAAATGAAGACGCTCTCCCGGACGGCACTCGGCCTGCTCGCCCTCACCCTCACGCTCACCGGATGCATGTCGCCTGAAGAGCAGCGCCGGGCAAATCTGTACCAGGATGGAAACACATGCGCCAATTTCGGTTCGCATTATGGTTCGCAGTCTTATACCCAATGCATGCTCCAGCAGCAGCAGCGCCGGGACCAGGAACAGTTGCTCGCCGTTGAAACCATGCGCGCCACGTCGGAGACCTCACTCAACAACCTCGAAGTGATGCGAAGGCTGCGGGAGGGTAAGAGGTGACCTGAGAAGACTGCCATGCCGACAGGCAATTGCATGCAGCGATAGGCCGCCAATATCCGTGTTTCAAGGTAAGCGACCCTCATCCTTCAGCCGGAAGGCCTGAATAAGCCAACATGCCGCGCAAGAAATCAGGTCTTGCGCGGCATGTTATCGGTTATCGGCCGGATATCAGGCCCGCCGGGGTCCCATGGCCCTGGCAGGCGGACTTAGAATTCCTGCCAGTCGTCCTTTGAGGTATCGACCGCGGCATTGCCCGAGAATGCCGAGGCGATCTTGCGGCCGAGTGCGCGCACAGGCGATGCCACATATTTGTCGTTGCTTCCGGCATTGCGAACGGGGGCCGGCTGGCTCCTCTGCTGATAGGCGGTGTCGGCAAGCCTGAACTGCGAGAGCAGCTGGTTGAGCGAGGCAACCTCCTTGGCAAGGTTGTGGCTTGCAGCATTGGTTTCTTCCACCATGGCCGCATTTTTCTGCGTGTCCTGATCCATCTGGTTGACGGCGGTATTGATCTGCTGGAGGCCGGAGGATTGCTCCTGTGCGGATTCCACGATCGAGACGACGTGGCGGTTGATTTCCTGCACTTCGAGCACGATCGTAGCCAGCGCCTTGCCGGTGTCGCCCACCAGCTGGACGCCCTGCTGCACCTGGTCGTTCGAGGTGTTGATCAGCGCCTTGATTTCCTTCGCCGCACTGGCGGAGCGCTGGGCAAGCTCGCGCACTTCCTGTGCGACAACGGCAAAACCCTTGCCGGCCTCACCGGCACGGGCGGCTTCAACACCCGCATTCAAGGCGAGAAGGTTGGTCTGGAAGGCGATCTCGTCGATCACACCGATGATGTTGCTGATTTCGTTGGCGGATTTGGATATCTGTTCCATGGCCACCACGGCGCGGCGCACCACCTCGCCGGATTGTTCGGCGCCGGCCTTGGCGCGGCTCACGATCTGGCCGGCCTCCTGCGCGCGCTTGGTGGAATCCCTGACCGTCGTGGTGATTTCCTCCAGAGCGGCAGCGGTTTCCTCAACGGCCGCGGCCTGCTGTTCCGTGCGCTTGGCAAGATCGTCGGCGGCCGACTTGATCTCATTTGCGCCGGCACCAATGCCACCGGCATTCTGTGCAACCTTCGTCAATGCGGCCTGCAGCTTTTCAGCGGACATGTTGAAGTCGTTGCGAACGGCATCGAGTGTCGCCGTGAACGGCTGGCCGATACGATAGGAAACATCGCCTTCCGAAAGCTTCGAGAGACCGGCGGCCAGATTGTCGACGGCGAATTTGACGTCGGCCGATTCCCTTGCCTTCTGCTGCTCGCGCTCGATGCGCTCTTTCTCGGACAGGCTGCGATTGGCTTCAGTTTCCTGTTCAAGACGAATGCGCTCGATGGCGCTTTCGCGGAACACCTGAACCGCATTTGCCATCTGGCCAACCTCGTCCTTGCGGCTGGTGCCGTCGATTTCCGCTGACGTCTCGCCACTGGCGAGCGACACCATGCGCGCACGCAGGCGGGCGATCGGCGTCGTGATGCCGCGGGATGCGACGAACAGCGCAAGGATGATGCCGATTGAGAAGACAACACCGATTATCGCCAGCGATGTCAGGATCGTCGAATTGGTCTTGTCCGTCAGATCGTCACTTCCCTTGACGACACCCTTGGTCAGCTTGTCCAGAAAGGCCGCCATGTCATTGGCTGTCGGGCGAATGGAGGCGTCGGCCTTCAGCATCTCCGCTGCCGCTTCCGCGTTGCGATCGGCAAGGCCGAATTCAACAGCCTTGTCGGTGATTGCGACGATCTCCTGGGATTTCGCCAGGAAACCATCAATGGTCTGCGCTTCCTCCGGAAACGCCGCCTTTACATTGTTGAGGCGCATCACCAGCAGCCTCTTGCTCTCGGTGTAAAATTCGCGGGCGGTTTTGATATCCGACCCGTTCGCATCATAGGCCGCGACCTGATAGGCGCCATACCCCACCGCTGCAAGGTTTCGGTTTGCGCGCGAAAGTTCCACCAGAGCGGCGTTGTCATTGGCGATGAAGAACGAATAGGCCGTGTCCGCTTCCTTGAAACGGCTGGACATGAATGCGGTAGCGCCCAGACCGACAATGCAAAGCGGCAGAATGAGCGACAGGATTTTGGTGCGGATGCTGGCGTTTTGAAGAAAAGACACGGAAAACCTCACGTCAATGAAAAACCGCTCCTTCCCCGTGCCGGAGGTGTTCGGCGAAACTGACATTGCACGTCGGAACACCTCGATCATCAAGGCTTCGGTGAGCCGCTCATCGGCTTGGTCGCGGCGGCATCAAACATGCGCCGAAGACAACATCCCCCACCCTTCAAATAATGGCGGGTCACAGTTCCCCATCAGTGCGGCGGCACCGCCAGCAAGCGGAAACGCCGAGCCGAGTTTTGTGAGAGAAAGAGTGCTGCAATGAATCGTCATTCATGTCTTCAATTCATTTCTCTGCAAAATCATTATGATTAAAAACTTTATAATTCCTTCATGTCCGGGCGAGCTGAAAAAATATGATCCGGCAAAGTGAAAAGCGGAGCTGCTGCCCCATGCACCTTGCCTTCATGGGAGACGGACATAGCCGAGGGCATAGCGGATCTCTGCGGCATGGAGTTGCGCAAAGGCCGGGCGAAGCTGCCCCGGGTGCGCAGGCCGCCCAGATACCCCTATAGAAAATGAGAGCCGGTGGCTTGGATACATCCACGCCCGTCAGAATATCATCTGGGTTGGATGATCTCGGAGGGCTGTCGCTGAATATGTTTCGGCAACATATCCGTATGTCCGTCAGTTTGGGCGGGCTGAAGCTCCGCCTCATCCTCGACAAGGCTTGCATTGGCCTGCAAACGTAGCCCCATCACCGCAACGGCAAGGAAAAACCAGACGAAGCCGGTACTGAGAAAGAAAATCGTTTCAAGGAAGCCGAAGAGCAGCACATAAAGCCAGACGCTGACATAAAGCCTCGTCAACGGGCTGTTGCGCGTGGCGTCATCCATTTTGCCGAGATAGACAAGTGGCAGCAGATAAAGCCACAGCAGCACCAGCACCAGACCCGGCACACCGCCCGCAAGCAGAAGGTCGAAATACCCATTGTGCGAATCCGGCGCCGTCGTCGCCCAGGTATTGTTCTCGGTGAAGCTCGTCATCAGGGCGTCACTTCGCCAGAAGGCCTGATAGCCGTAACCGACCAACGGGCTTTGCCGGATATAATCGATGGCCACGGTCCAGATATCGGTTCTGCCGGTGAAGGTTGCATCGATCTTCATTTTGGTCAGCATCTGCGAAAAAACCGGATCGACGGTGGTGCCGACAGTCACCACGGCGAAGACGGCGAGAAGCGAGGTCACAACCACGTAACGCCATCGGGGCCAGCGCAGGATGAACCATCCCGTCGCGATAATGATCGGCAGCAGGCCGAGCGCCGTTTTCCCGCCTGACTTGACCAGGAAGACCAGCGACAGCAGCAGCATTGCCAGACCGCCGACAAAGGACCAGCGCTTGCAAAGATAAATCGCGACGATGATCAACACCGTCATGACCGAGGCGGCCTCGTTCTTGTGGCGGAAGACCCCGCGCCAGTCGCCCGCCAGAAGCGGCTCCAGCGCATCGCTCGCCTGATGAATGGATCGGGACGGCAGGACGATGACGCCGAAATAACACAGGAACAGGATGATCATCGTGCAGACGGCAAGCAGCGTGGTGAAATGCCGTTCCGTGCGCGGCAATTGCAGAAAACAGCCGGCAAGCACGCAGATGATGGCGCACATGAAAAGCCGCCGCAGCGAAAACATCGGCGCTTCGCCCACCAGCGAGGTAAAGACATACCAGCCGAAAATTGCCGCCATCAGCAGACGCGGCGTGAAGATGATGGAGAACGAACGTTCCTTCGCCATGAACGCCGCAAAGCTGAACAGCAGAATGATCGCAGTAAGCTGGTTGAGCAGGTTGGATCCGGCCGCCATTGCGGACCCCATATAGGTCGACGAGAGCGAGACATAGGGCAAAAAACCGACCGTGAAATAAAGGAACGTCACATAAAACAGGACGTCCCGCCAGTAGCCACGCCCCTGCTGTTCGTGCGCTGCATCCATAAGGGGTTTTTCTCTTCCTTTTTCCATGCCCGTCCGCATCGTCTCCGATGCGTCATTTCGATAATGTGAATATCCCGCGAAATCCCTATTTTTTAGTTATGCATAATACACGGAAGAATAGTATTTCCGCAATCCGTATCGATCATGAAGGAAAAAAGCCGAAGAAAATACTTCAAGGTCAACGCATGGAAATACATAGAATTTCCGAAGCGGCCGATCTTCTTTTTCCAAATTTAAGTTGCTGATTTCTCTATTATTTGGTAATAATGCGCCTATATAAAGGGTCGCCTGCATCTGCTTACACGCAGCGGCACTTCAATGTATTGCGAATATACTAAAGTAATAATCCGAAACTCTGTTTAACGTATATTAACAACTCAGGATATATCTTTGGCTTGTTGATCTCATAAACGCAAAAAGGCTGGAAACCTAAGGTGGACGTTCCGATACACACCAATATGGACGATAGCAATAACGATCAGTCAACACAACGCCCGGTTCAACCGGGTGCAACGGGCGTTCGCCCCATGCTCCGGGAGGACGTCCCGGCTGTCGAGATTGTGCTCGATAGCGCGTTCAGGAAGACCGGTCGCGAGGGAAGCTTCAACTTCCGCTCCTACATCGAGACATTGTTTTTCGGCAGCCCCGTTTTCCATCCCGATCACGGCAGCGTCGTCTACGACGCCGGCGAGAACGGGGTCACCAGCGTTATTCTGGCCGTGCCCATGCGATTTGTCGCGAATGGGAAAACCATAACCGCAAGGTTGCTGTGCGCTTTCGCATCGAAAGGCAAACTCGGCGCTCTTGGAGCAGCCCGCCTGTCCCGCGGCATGCGCGCAACGAAACACGATATGCTGTTTTCGGACACGGCCTCCCCTGTCAGCGCCGATCATTGGATTGCGATCGGCGGCAACATGCTGCCGATGGAGAGCCTGCAATGGCACAAGGCGCTCAAGCCCTTCTGCGCGATTGCCCTGGGCATGCCGCGCCGTTCACAGCTGGCCAAATCCACGCCAGCCCTCATGGTGCTCGGTTTTGCGGACCGTATCCTGCGCTCCTGGAAAAAAGGCATAAGGCCGCACGAGGTCGCCGGCACCAAGGTGAGACCGGTGGATTTCGAGACATTCCGCTGCACGGCGCTTGCGATGATCGAGCGCTTTTCCATTCGGCCGGAATGGTCCCACGAGGAATTCCACTGGCTGATCGAAATGAGCAAAACCAATGACACTCTCGGCGAATTGAGCAGCGTCGCGATTGAAAATGACGACGGCAGGGTGATCGGCGCCGCCCTGTTTTTTGGCCAGGCGGGACGAACTGCCTATGTGCTGAATCTCGTCTGTGACGCCGGTCGCGAAAACGATGCGCTCAACGCCCTGTTCCGCCATTTCGATGATCAAAACTATGCCCATGTCACGGGCATGTCGCAGCCCTTTCTCATGAACGCGCTTTACCGCCAGAACCACATGACCTTCCGTCATCGCGGTTATTTCTGCATGGCCACCCGGGATGAAGCTCTAAGGGACCGGGCGCTTGCCGGCGATATCTATATTGGCGGGCTGAGCTCGGAGAGCTGGAGCAAGCTCATCACCGACTATTGATGCCGCATCGGCGCGTCGGCGCTGAAGAATGTCTCCTCAAAATGGCCCCGGTTTTGGCCGTTCTCCCCTCATCCCTGTGCTTGTCACAGGGATCCTGCCAGCCCAAGTCCTTGGGCTTAAAAGACTCGTTTTCGCCGCGCAGACGCGCGTCGGCTGGATTCCTGTGACAAGCACAGGAATGAGGGGGCGGCCCGCTGACACCTGGAAAATTTGTCTAGCGTACCGTTAAGCTGAAAGATCGCGTTACGCTCAAAATGGAAGCCAAGCCCCTCTAAGCCTTGGTAAAGCGCTGCACATTCACCGAGAACAGGTGGCGAAGCGCCTTCGCATAACGTTTTGAGCGTGTCTTGGCGGCAAGCGCGCTCGTCCAATCCACCATCGATCCGTTGATGTCGAAATCACCAAGCTGGCCTTCGGGAATATCGCCCTTTTCGATACGCTCGACGATGGAGCCGAGCGCGGCGTAAAATTCAGGCGAGCGATAGGGCGGGTGCAGCGAATACATGCCCTTGCCCGTGCCGAGAAAATCCAGCCGGTGAACGCCGATCCGCATCATGTTGTTGCTCAGAACTTCCTCGGCGGGCATCGAGACCGGCTGCTGGTTATAGGCATAGGAGCGGATGCGCCGTTTGACATCCGGCCTCAGCAATTCGAGCGAGCCGATACGTTTCGCGAAACGATCCATGTCGATCATGAAAAGGCGCGTGGAAACGGTGGCGAAGCGCCATGTGGGAATGCGCGACGGCAGCTTGCGCGGCTCGGGGATGTTCCGCACTCCCGGCATGCCGACATGGCGGGAAACATCGAGATCGCCGCGCACGGTCGGCGGCCCGGAAAAGGGTGTGATGCAGAGCGCGTCCGGGTTGGCCTTCTGCAGCGCGATGGCTTCGCCGAACCAGCTCTGGCTGCCGCCGCCGAACATCATATCGCTGTCCATATGCATCACATAACGGGCATTGGCGCGTTTCAGCCCGTGAAAATAGACATGGAAGGGCCCGCCATCGAAGGCTTTGGCGGGATAGGGGATCGGTGAGCGCGAAAAGAACGTCTCCGTCACGGCGCGCCGCGCCGCATCGCTATAGTCGACCACATCCACATAGAGATGCGGATAGTTGGCCTGCATTTCCTCCAGCATGTCGAAAAGACGTTTGCTTGCCGCCTCAAAACCGTTGCCCTTGTAGCGGCCTGCCCCGACCTGCCCGGTATCCACTGTCAGGAGAATGCGGTCCACCTGCCCGCCCCAGACCCGCAGCTGATGCGGAAGCGTAAGGGCCGCGTGGGGCGCATCAAAAGGATGCAGATTGATTTGCAGCGCCTTTTGTACGGGAGGAAGCGGCATTTCAGCACTCATAGTCACGCACCACGGTTCCGGAATTCGTTGATGATCGCCATCATCGGTTTTTCGTTGAAGCTCCAGTCCAGCGGCAGCGGCCGGTTCACGGTGCCGTCCCTGCGCGGATAGGCCCAGCGGATCCAGGTATATTGGTCTGAAATCCCCCATGTAGTGATGGAGGAAAGCGGCCCGCCTTCGCAGGCCGCTTCGAGAAAATCGCGGACCTGTCGGTTTATCAGCATGTCACGTTCGGCTTCCGGCGCGGGCAGCATCTGGTCCATCACATCCATTTCCGTCACCAGAACGGCAAGACCGTAGCTGCGCATTTCCTTTGTGAAGGCGGCAAGCTCGTCCTTGGCGATGGGCCAGCCGCCGCGCAGATGCCCCTGCAGGCCGACGGCATTGATCGGCGCGCCCTTTTCGAGCAGTTCGAGAATGAGGTTGCGGAAGGCCGCGCGCTTGGCCGGCGATTTTTCGACCGAAAACTCCACGTCATATTCGTTGAGAACCAGCTGCGCCTTGGGATCGACGGAATGCGCGATCTCGAATGCCTTTTTGATCGCGTCCGGGCCCGCGCCGTAATACCACGCATCGCGCCGCGAACGGACATTGCCGGGCACGTCGGGGATCGGTTCATTGACCACATCCCAGCTATGGACCACATCCTTGTAACGCTCCATCACCTTGACGATGTGGGTTTCCATCAGCTTCTCGACCTTCGCGCCACGGATACCGGACAGCCAGGGCGCATTGGAGGCGTACCAGATGAGCGGATGGCCGTGCATGGAGAGATTGTGCTGGCGCGCAAAGTTGGCGAGCGCATCGGCAGCGGCAAAATCGAAAACATCTTCGGAAGGCCGCATGACCTCCCATTTCATTTCGGTCACGGGCGTGATGCGCGAGCAATATTTGACGACCGCCTCACCAAGGCGGCTGTCGGCGGTCATATCCGGCAGATAAACGGCCGCGCCATAGGGAGCCACCTTCACCGGCGCTTTCTTCTGCGCGGCAAATCCCTGGCCGACCATGCCATGCAACAGGCCGGCACATGCCGCACCACCGAGAAAATTCCGTCGCCCGATCCGCATTTACCCGCCTCCGCAACTCCGGCGCATCGGTCGAAAATCGCGATGGATTCTCGACAGGAACGATACGCAGATCAAAAGTTTCAGAGCGTCCTGATACATCCGAAAGGACGAAGGGCGCTCTAATTCTCAAAACATAACATCTCAATCATGCCAAAAGGATATTAAAGATTTGCAAGGTTAACTGACGCTATACCACGTCACAATTGGCGCAAGCCCGCTTAATCGGGTAGTAACTTCACTGTGCGAATTCTTGGCCCACGCCTTATGGAGTTTAAAGTCTTGGTTTCCGTCTCGATTGTCATTCCCGTTCGCAACGGTGAGCGTTACATCGTGGAAGCGATCGAAAGCGTGTTGTTTCAGGGCGAAACCGTCTGCGAAGTGCTGGTCGTCGATGACGGCTCCACCGACGCCACGGCGCAGAAGGTGCAAAGTTTTGCCGATCCACGCGTGAAACTGCTTGCGCGGCCGCAGGGCCGGCAGGGCGTTTCCGCCGTGCGCAATTTCGGCCTTTCGCAGGCGCGCGGCGAATGGACAATGTTTCTCGATGCGGACGACCGCCTGAAACCGGGCGCGATCGCGGCCCTTTGCGCCGGCGCCTCCGCGCCGGATGTCGTTGCCGTCTACGGCGACTACGAACGCATTGACGAGAACGGCGCCAAGATTGGCCGGCGCAATCTCATCCGCCGGCGGGAAAAGCCCGGTGGTTTCATTCTGCAGCCGCTTCTGGGTGGGAACTTCATCGTCAATGGCGGCATCATGCTGGTCCGCACCCGCATCTTTCAGGATTTCGGCGGTTTTGACGAAACATTGCGTTATGCGGAAGACTGGTACGGCTGGTGCAGACTGGCCGCCGCCGGCCGCTTCGTCTATCTGCCGGGCCAGCATATTCTGGATTACCGGGTGCACAGGACAAGCGTGATGATGAACCGGCTTTTGACGTTCCGGGATTGTGAACCGGCGATCGAGGCGGTGTTTTCGGACCCCGCCATCGTCGCCGCCATTGCACCGCAGGAGCTGAGGCGGCTCCGTCACAGGTCCGAAAATCACATGAACGCCTATACGGTGGCGCAGGCCTTTCGCGCCCGCCGCTATCGCGAGGCCGTTTCGGCACTTGCCGATACTTTCCTCAACCGCCCGCGCCAAAGCCTGCGCGCCGTCGTTTTTTCTGCCGCAGCGCTTGCCGGTATTTAGGAGTTTCCATGTCCGAGATCATGCCGGAAGCGGTGGTGTGCATTCCAAGTTTTCGCAGGCCGGAAGGCCTGCGCAAGACATTGGCATCGCTCTTGGCCCAGAAGGTCGATTTTCCCTTCGCCATCGTCGTGGTCGATAATGATGGCGCAGGTCAGGCAGGCCTTGCCGTTGCGCGCTCCTTCTTTGCCGAAAATGAAGTGACAGGCCAGGCGCTTGTGGAGCCGACGCAGGGCAATTGTTACGCCATCAACACGGCGTTTCGCACAGCGCGGCAGAGCTACCCTTCCGCTGAGTGGTTCCTGATGATCGATGACGACGAGGCGGCCTCCCCCGTCTGGCTTGCCGAGATGGTCTCGGCTGCACGGTCCTTCGGCGCCGATATCGTCGGCGGTCCGGTCAACCGCGAATTCGACGCGCCCGCATCGAAGGCGGTGCTGTCGCATCCGCTGTTCGGCTCCATCGAGGCGCCGACCGGCCCGGTCGATCAAATTCACGGATCGGGTAACTGCCTGATCTCAAGGCGTGTTTTCGAAACGCTGGCAAAACCGGAATTCGACGTGCAGTTCAATTTCCTCGGCGGCGGCGACATGGATTTCTTCACCCGCTGCCGCAAGGCCGGTTTCAAATTCGCCTGGAACGCTCAAGCCCTCATCATCGAATATGTGCCGGAAAACCGCATGGCGCCGCGCTGGATCATGGAGCGCTCGCTCAGAACCGGCATCATCAATTACAGCATCGACCGCGCCCGTCGCCCCGGCCTGACGGGCGGGCTCACGCTTGCCGCCAAAAACGCCGTCAGCCTCTGCCTGTCGCTGGTCCGCGCCGTCTCCGCATTCTTTAAAACTGGATCGCTGCTGCCCGCCACCCATCCGCCGCTGATGTCCATCGGCCGCGTCATGGCAAGCCTCGGCATCACCCTCACACCTTACAAGGCGCCGGCGAAAAAGGCCTGAACAAAGAGCCGTTCCAGCCGCAGGTCCCGGCTTCTCAGCTCAGGCTTTTTTCCCTGCGCAGAGAATACGGGCTCATGCGTCGTTTCTGGAAACCGAATGACGAAAACACAGCCGCGAGAATGAGAAGCGGCACCAGAACCGGCCAGAAAAAGCAAAGGATGATACCTGTCACCCGATAAAGGTCCCAATCCCTGTCGCGGCGGGCACCTTCGATATAGGTCATGGCAAGAGAGGTAACGGTACCAATTCCATATATGAAAAGAGAAACGGACGTAATAACCATCGCTGTCCTCAAATATCTCTGATTCGAATAAATTTCTAATATCCGCCTAATGTAGCGCCGTTGCGCGCAGTTGCAACGAATTTCGGCACGAGGACGCATTCATCCAATACGTTAGAATGGCCTTATGTAGGGTGCGGGGAGCGGGCTGCGGATACCGGACCTTGCCGTGGCAAGACTTACCGGTTCTGACCGGAAGCCGTATAGCGATGTTTCAGCAGCGAATAGATGGCGATCGGATTGGTCAGCAGATAGCGCTTGCCGAGACGTTTCGGTTCAAGCATGGCCCTGTAGAGCCATTCGAGCCCCATATCCTGCATCCATTGCGGCGCTCTGCTGTTCTTGCCGGCAAGAAAATCGAACAGCCCGCCGCACGTCTTAATGACCGCAATGCCGGAAAGCCTGTCGAGATTGCGCGAAACGAACCGTTGCTCCAGCGGTATGCCAAAGCCGACCCAGAGAATATCGGTCTGTGAGGCGACGATATCGGAAAGAATCGCCTCCTCTTCATCCCGTTTGAAATAGCCGTTGCGCCTGCCCGAGAAGATCAGGCGCGGATAGAGCCTCTGCATTTCCTCAACCGCAGCGCGGTTCACCTCTTCGGAGCCGCCGAGGAAATAAAAACGCGCACCCGTCTCTTCGGCCCTGCGGGCCACCGCATGAACGAGATCCGTGGTCGCGACGCGTTCCCTGAGCGCCTTGCTGCAGAACTTGCGGGAAAAGATCACCAGCGACATGCCGTCGGCGTGAATCTGGTCCGCCTGCCGCAGCATGGCGTCGAATTCCTTGTCCTGATGGCAGAGAGCGATGACCTGGCCATTCGCCGATGTCGAATAAAACGGCCTCGTGCCGGCCACGCGCTCGCCTTCCGCGCGCAGAATGAAATCCTGTGCCGTCTCGTCGATCGTCGCGTCAGTGATGGGTAAAGCCGCAAGCGGAATAACCGGCCAGACTGCGCCAGGTCCTTCCAAATCCGGGATGTCTCTCCCTGTCATATTCTGTCCGGTGTCCAAGATAGGCATCGTTTCATTGTTATATTCACGCAGATGCTAGGCCATAAGGCTTCAAACACTACGAAGAACTATCATTAATATTTTTATAAATCCGTAGCTTGAGGCAAGCAATTTATACGCCTGAAGGTTGAGTGCGCACTCACACATGCCCTCTCCGTCCTATTCCGGTTTTGCTACCGATGGGTTAAGGGACGGCGAAACCAAACCACGCAGAAGGTCCCGACCATGGAAACCATATCGATCGACAACCGCGGCGACTTCGGCCTTTGGGCGATAGAGCGGGCGAAGGAAATCGTCGCAAACGAAGCGTCCGATCTTGCCGTCTCCGTCCGCGACGGCGACGAGGCCGGTATTCGCGACGCGGGCAATGCGCTGGGTGCCGCCATCGCCGCCGCCCTGCTTGAGGTTTATGACGGCCTGATTTCCGAGGAATAAGCGGACCCCGGCCATCGTCCTTGGGCTAGCGCGCCGCGATTTCCTCGTGATCGTTGCGGCGCAGATAAGACAGAAGCCCAAGCGCTATGGCGATGCCAAGGCCAAGGAACAGTCCGCCCGCGCCGCCGGCGATCAGGAAGATCAGCTTGCCCGGCGGCCAGCTCCTGGAATTGGGCGCCACCGGCTGCGAAATCACCCGCACATTGGTGGCATCGATTGTCTGCTGCTCGGCGATCTGGCGCGAACGGTTGAGATAGGTCTCGTAGATCGCCGCGGCCGAGTTGGCGTCACGCTCCAGATCGCGCAGGCGCACCTGCGACTCGTTATCGGTGAAGACGTTGGCGCGTTCCGCCACGGCCTTCAGCCTCAGGGCATCGAGCGAGGAGCGGGCCTCCGCGACATTCGTCTTGGCGGCCTGCAGAATGCGCTGCGCCTCATCCGCGATGCCGCGTTCCAGCATGGCGCGTTCCGCCCCCGCCGTTGCGAGGCGCGGATGGCGCGCGCCATAGGTCAGCGTCATCGCACCGATCTGCTGCTGCAGGGTGCTGTATTGCGCGCGGATGGTGTTCATGGTCTGGCTGTCGAAGATGGCGTCGCTCTGCGTGCGGTTCTGGGCGATCGCCGCCTCCATCTGCTTGAGGCGCGATTCCTCCTGAATGACCCGCTGCTGCGCCGCAAGAACCTGCGCATTCAGCTCGCCGGACGCAAGATTGCTGACCAGCTGGCCGTTATTCTCCTGCAGGCCGTTTTCACGGCGAAAATCCGCAACGCGCTTTTCGGCCTCCGTCACGTTCTCGCGCATTTCCTCAAGCCGCGTCCTCAAATCGTCGACGATGCGCTGGCTGCTGTCGGAGGTCGTCTGAAACAGCTCGCTTTCGAAAGCCTTGACGATGGCCTTGGAGACCAGCACGGATTTTTCGGCGTCATTGGTCCAGACAGAAAGCGTCACCACGAAGGAACGCGGATCGCGCTCGGCGGCCACCCGGTCTCCAAGCGAACGAAGCGCCCCGACCTTGTTATCGCCATCTTCCGGCTTCGATGAAAAAATCGCCTTCAGCCGCGCAAGCGGCGGCGGCGTTATGAATTCCTGGTCCTGATCGAGCTTCAGCTCGTCCACCACCCGCGCCAGCACATTGCGCGACGTGATGGTGCGCAGCTTGCTCTCCACCTCGAGAATCTGGGTGTCACGCTGCTGGTTCGGCGAAAACACCCCGTCACTGACAACGTTGAGGTTGGAGGGGTTGACGACGATATCCGTATAGGCGGTGTAACGCGGCGGTGTCACATAGGCATAGGAGAGTGCGGCGGCGATGCAGAGAATGATCGCAAGCACGATCCAGACAATGCCGTTGCGCAGCCAGGTGAGCACATCATCCAGGCCGATCCTGTCGATATATTTCAGGCCTGGCAGCGCATTCGCGAGGCTCCCGGTCGGCGATGCCGCCCTGACGGGTTTATCAGTCGGGGCTGGCTCGGCAACGGCGGCCGCCGGCTTCGGCTCAAGATGCTCCTTCAGCACCGTGCGCTCAAAAACCTCGTCCTCATCCACCAGATCGTCCAGCAGGGAACCGTGGGGTCTGGCGGCGGGCGCCGCTTTTTCATCCAGCGGACGTGCCTGCTTATGTCCCGCCTTTTGAAGCCTGTACATCAGCCAATCCAACTCGAACGAACCACAAAAAGGCCGGCAACAGATGGTTTTCACCGTCGCCAAGGCCGCCATTAGCGGGCAAGTTTAAATATGACGGGTGAATTTTAGGTTACCTGCGTCATTCCCGCCATCATTGCCTATTCCCGGCCGCCATGAAAGAGACGATTGACTTGGATGGATCGATACGGTTCTTTCAGGCGTTATATTTTTGTATTATCCATTTGAACCTCAAAGATTTTATCGAAACGGAGTTTGGCATGAGCCTGAAATTTGGAACGAGCGGCCTTCGCGGCCTCTCTGTCGATCTGAAAGGAAAAGCCTCCGCCGTCTACGCCACGGCATTTGCAAGGCACCTTCTCGCATCGGGCCAGGCAAAGGCGGGAGACCCCATTCTCGTGGCCCGCGATTTTCGCGATTCGAGCCCGGATGTTTCCGCAACCTGCATCGCCGCGCTGAAAAAGGCCGGCCTGACACCACTTGATTGCGGCACGGTACCGACGCCGGCACTGGCACTTTACGGACTTTCCCTGAAGGCCGGAGCGCTGATGATCACCGGCTCGCATATTCCAGCCGACCGCAACGGCATCAAGTTCTATCGTCCCGACGGCGAAATCGACAAGCAGGACGAAACGGCGATTGCCGCAATCGCAGCCGAGGTCGAGGCTGAAGGCATCAGCGACGAGGCCGCAACGGCAGAGGATCATTCCGCAATCGCAGCCGAACTTTTCTACGAGCGCAATATCGCGCTGCTGCCGGAAAAGGCGCTGTCGGGCCTGAAGATCGGCGTCTACCAGCACAGCACGGTGGCGCGCGATCTCTTCGTCGACGTTCTCGCCCATTATGGCGCAGAGGTCGTGCCGCTCGGCCGTTCAGAGACGTTCATTCCGGTCGATACCGAGGCAGTTTCGCCGGAAACGCTGGAACTTCTTAAGGAGTGGGCGCCGCAACACGGTCTGGACGCCATCGTTTCCGCCGATGGCGACGGCGACCGTCCCCTGCTCGCCGATGAAAACGGCGTGCCGCTGCGCGGCGACCTGATCGGGCTTATTACCGCCAATTTTCTCGACGCCGGCGTGGTCGTCACCCCCGTCACCTCCAATTCCGGCATTGAAGCGAGCGGTTCGTTCGAGGTCGTCCGCACCAGGGTCGGCTCACCTTTCGTGATCGCCGGCATGGGTGAAGCGCTTGCCGAGGGAAAGAACGGCGTCATGGGCTTCGAGGCCAATGGCGGCCTGTTGACCGCCTCTGCATTCACCCTCAACGGCAGGCCGCTTTCGCCGCTGCCGACGCGCGACAGCTTCCTGCCTGTCCTTGCCGTGTTGCTTCTGTCCGCCGAACAGAAAAAACCTTTGTCGCAAATCGCAGCCGCCTACAGGCTGCCGGTTGCCGCCGCCGACCGTCTGGAGAACTTCGCGCAGGAAAAGAGCGCCGCGCTCATGGCACATCTGCGCGCCTCGAAGGATAATCTCGAAACCTTCCTTGCGCCGGTCGGCAAGGTCAAGGCGCTGAGCGACATTGACGGCCTGCGCGTGTCACTCACCGACGGCAGCACCATCCATTTCCGCCCTTCCGGCAACGCTCCGGAAATGCGCTGCTATGTCGAGGCCGCCAATCAGGATGAAGCCGAAATGCTTCTCAACAAGGGGCTCGATCTCATCCGCAATTTCGGATGAGTGGATGGCGCATGCGGGATGATGTAAGTTGAACGCATGAAGAGAACGGACGCGATCAGAAAGCTCAAACAGCACGCCCAAGCAGTGAAAAGCATGGGCGCGACTTCGCTGTATCTCTTTGGATCGACCGCCCGCAATGAAGCCATGGCCTCAAGCGACTTGGACATCTTCATCGACTATGATCCGGGTCGCCGTTTCTCCTTGATTGATCTCGTCGGTATCAAGCAGTTTCTGGAAGAAGAACTGGAAGTGGAAGTGGACGTGACGACACGCAACAGTCTTCACCCGATGCTTCGAACTGACATCGAGCAATCTGCAGTGCGGATATTCTGATGATCCGGCGCAAAGTCAGGCCCGTTCTCACAGAAATTCTGGAAGCCATAGACGGCATAGA
Source organism: Rhizobium oryzihabitans (assembly GCF_010669145.1). Lineage (NCBI taxonomy): Bacteria > Pseudomonadati > Pseudomonadota > Alphaproteobacteria > Hyphomicrobiales > Rhizobiaceae > Rhizobium > Rhizobium oryzihabitans. The sequence goes on along the minus strand of NZ_CP048632.1, from coordinate 2,785,725 downwards.
GACCCACACCGCAGGTCTATCACTTGCTGATTTCCAGCAAAATTGGCTGCTGAAGCTTGCTGTGCAGCGCGCATTGGAAATCGTTTCGGAGGCATCCCGCCATATACCGGAAGAATTGCTAAACCTCGCACCAGATGTACCGTGGAAGCAGATTCGCGGTATCGGAAATATTCTTCGTCATGAATATCATAAGATCGCCGACGATGTGGTTTGGGCGGTCGTAACCGAGCATGTAGCTCCGCTCAAAATCGCTGTTCAGACTATTCAACGGTCTATCGAATCCGAAAGGTGAAATTTGCCACCGTACTGTCGCAAATGTCGCATCCCGCCTTTACCTGTTGCTCTTCCCGCCCCGGAAAGCGATAAGGGCCGCAGGGTTCAAGGAGGCGGGATGTGAGCGGCGAGACCATTACCCTTTATGAAGCGATCGGCGGCGATGCGACGGTCAAAGCCTTGACGCGGCGCTTCTATGAATTGATGGACACTTTGCCCGAGGCGGCGCATTGCCGCGCCATCCATCCCGCCGATCTCTCCGGCAGCGAAAGCAAGTTCTACGATTATCTGACCGGATATCTTGGCGGACCGCCGGTCTATGTCGAAAAACACGGCCACCCGATGCTGCGCCGGCGTCATTTCGTGGCGCCCATCGGGCCCGCCGAACGGGATGAGTGGCTGCTCTGCTTCCGCCGCGCGATGGAAGAGACCATCGAAAACCCGAAGCTCCGGGACATCATCTGGGCACCGGTGGAGCGACTGGCCTTTCACATGCAGAATCAGGAAGCGGATAAATCATGACCCACGAAAGACTGCGCGCTTTCATTCTGTTGCTGGGCGGCCTTATGGGTGCTGCCGGCGTCATGCTGGCCGCCGCCGCCACCCATACCGGCGAAACCTATATGCTGGGCAATGCCTCCGCGATGGCGCTCGCGCATGCGCCGGTGCTGGTGGCGCTGCATATCGGCGCGGATCGCATCAGAACCGCCATTCCGGCTGGACTGATCCTCGGCCTCGGCACGGCGGTCTTCGTAGGCGACCTCGTCACGCGGCATTTTTCCGGCCACAGCCTGTTTCCCTACGCAGCGCCTCTCGGTGGCCTCGGCATGATTGCCGGATGGCTGGTGCTCTGCGCCGGCGCGTTTTTAAAGCCGAAGGGCTGATCGTGTTTTAGAGCATCTGCGTCGTGACGCATATTGCGCGCGGAGCTTCCCTCACACTCGGCGAGAGGCTTCAACCCTAACCCCGCGTCCAGCGAAACGACAGGATGTTGCGGCCCTTCTCAGCCGCCTCCCCGATATCGAAGGACGGCGTTTCTCCGGGCTGGCGGGTGCGCAGATGGGGAAAGTTCACCACATTGCCGCCACCGGCCGCGGCGCGGTTGCGCCGCTCGCGTTCGCCAAGGATTTCATATATGTCCGTCAGGGCCGGATCGGCAGCCTGTTCGGCGATCTTGTGCAGTTCCACGCGGCAGGCTTCAGCCGCCGCGGGCTCTGCATCCTTAAAATTATTGTGCTCGTCGCTCATCGTTGGAGGTCCGTTCATTCATCGTCTGCAGCGCCCGCTCCAGACTGGATTTGCTGCCATTGCGCAGCGGAATGAACGTCTTGCCGAATTTCTTGCAACCGGACTTCACCCGCAGACACGCATCGTGGCTGATACAGTCGATCGGGCAGAAAACGCAGTCGACGGAGGGAAGAACGGTATCGATGCGCGAGACCGCCTCACGCAACCCGCCATCGTGATGGATGAGTTCGGCACCGAAATTGCTGGCAATCTGGCGAAGATGCGCAACCTGACAGTCACGGCCGCCGACATAAAGAAAGCTCTTCGGGCCGGAAAGCTGCTGTTCGGCCACATCCCTTTCGGTCTGTTGCGCGCCCTTGCCCTGCTTTTCGCCGCGTCCCGCCTTCTTCTTTTCCTTGCGTGCCATTCCCTCACCTGCCGGTTGATTTTTCAATGCCCCGGACGTTCGGGATGTCGGCACCATAATAAAGATGAGTTTTGGAGTAAAGTATAAAGGTGATAATTTTCCTCATGTTTTGACACAAAGAACCGATCACATCATCGCGAGAACCCCACGGCTCAGCCGCTAATCCGCAATCCGCCCATGAAAAGCTGCTCCAGATGCCGGGCCGCATCCTCAAAACGCCCCTCGCCACCGTTCTTGTCGCCCAGCACCGCACGCACCTGAACGTCGAAATCCGCATAGTGCTGGGTGGTCGACCAGATCGAGAAAATCAGGTGGTAGGGATCACATTTGGCCATCCGCCCGGCCTTCACCCAGGCGCGGATCACCTCGGCTTTTTCATCCACCAGTTGCTTCAGCGGCCCCTTCAGCTCGTCCTCGATATGCGGCGCGCCCTGCAGGATTTCATTGGCGAACAGGCGGCTCTCACGCGGAAAGTCCCGCGACATCTCCAGCTTGCGGCGAATATAGGAGCGGATTTCGCTTTCGGGGTTACCCTCAGCATCGAAAGCCCTGAGCGGATCAAGCCATGTGTCCAGCACCCGCTCGATCAGCGCGCGATGCATCGCCTCCTTGGTGCGGAAATAATAAAGCACGTTCGGTTTCGACATGCCGGCCGCCTCGGCAATCTGGTCGATGGTGGAACCGCGAAAGCCGTTGGTGGAGAACACACTGAGCGCCGCCTCGAGGATAGCTTCCTGCTTTTCTTCCTGAATACGCGTCCGCTTCTGTGTTTTCGCTGCTCGCGGTATGGCCATTCTCAGCTCTCTGTTTCTTTTCGATGCAATTGCCGTTACAGTATGCTTAAAAAATAATCGCCGCGTACAGTTTAGGCAAAATTAGTGCGATTCGTCACGAAAATCCCTTGCTGACATCATGGCGAATTTGCAATGTTTACCAGCCGGTCAATTTATCCCCCATCGCCATCACAAGGCAATGGCTGTTATCTTAACCGGCAAAAACGGGAACGGCACAAGCTTTGCTTCGATAAAAACAAAACAGGTGAGGACGACACTTCATGGCGGCGGGTAAGAACTTGACGGTCAATGGCGACCGTCTGTGGGACAGTCTGATGGACATGGCGAAAATCGGCCCCGGCATCGCCGGCGGCAATAATCGCCGCACCCTGACGGATGAGGACGCGCAGGGCCGCAGTCTCTTTCAGCGCTGGTGTGAAGCGGCAGGCCTGACGCTTGGCGTCGACCGCATGGGCACCATGTTCGCCACCCGCCCCGGCGAGGATCCGGACGCGCTTCCCGTTTATATCGGCAGCCACCTCGACACCCAGCCAACCGGCGGCAAGTTCGACGGCGTGCTCGGCGTGCTGGCCGGGCTGGAAGTGGTGCGCAGCTTGAACGACCTGAACATAAAGACGAAACACCCGATCGTCGTCACCAATTGGGCGAACGAGGAAGGCGCACGCTTTGCCCCTGCCATGCTGGCCTCCGGCGTCTTCGCCGGCGTTCACGATCTCGATTACGCCTATGGCCGTACCGATACGGACGGCAAGACCTATGGCGAGGAGCTGAAGCGCATTGGCTGGCTGGGCGAGGAAGAGGTGGGCGCGCGCAAAATGCACGCCTATTTCGAATATCACATCGAACAGGGGCCGATCCTCGAGGCAGAAGGCAAACAGATTGGCGTCGTCACCCATTGCCAGGGCCTGTGGTGGCTGGAGGTGACGCTGACCGGCAAGGAAGCGCATACCGGCTCAACGCCGATGGCGATGCGCGTCAATGCCGGCTTGGCTGCTGCCCGCATCCTCGAAAAGGTGCAGGAAGTGGCGATGGCCCACCAACCGGGCGCGGTCGCCGGCGTCGGCCAGATGATCTTCACGCCCAATTCCCGCAACGTGCTGCCCGGCAAGGTGGTCTTCACCATCGACCTCAGAACTCCCTCACAGGCGAAACTCGACAGCATGCGCGCCATCTTCGAACACGAAGTGCCTGTTATCGCCGAAGAACTCGGCGTCGGCTGCACGATCGAGGCCATCGGCCATTTCGATCCCGTCACCTTCGATCCGGTGCTTGTCGGCCGCGTGCGCTCTGCCGCGGAAAAACTCGGCTACAGCCACATGGACATCATCTCCGGCGCCGGCCATGATGCCTGCTGGACCGCAAGGGTCGCCCCCTCCACCATGATCTTCTGCCCCTGCGTGGACGGGCTTTCCCACAACGAAGCGGAGGAAATTTCGCCGGAATGGGCCGCCGCGGGCTGCGACGTGCTGCTGCATGCGGTGCTTGAGACTGCGGAGATCGTGGAATGAAAAAAATCTCGCCCTTGGAGCAGAAATTCGAGATGGCGATGTTTGAGATTTATCATCGCGCAAAATCTGAAGCAAAATATAACGCGACGATCTTCTACAACATGCTCCTCAATCGTGGAGGCGTAGCGACAGCCAAAACACTCATCAACGCTGAGCAGCAATCGCAAGGATACACCGCGTTGATGCTCGCGAAGCGTCTTGATTTGACCGTCGAGGCGTTGGTGGTCGAGGACGTCAGATGGCTGGATCTGTTTTTACCCGAAGAAATTAACAAAGCTCGTGACCGCCTACAGGCCAACCAATACGCAGTGAAGATGCGTCGTTCAAAGGTTTAACTCTAAATGGAACGTCAATTATGACCACCATCATCAAGAACGGCACCATCGTCACCGCTGACCTCACCTACAAGGCCGACGTAAAGATCGAAGGCGGCAGGATCACCGAGATCGGACCCGACCTGACCGGCGGCACCGTGCTCGATGCGACGGGATGTTACGTCATGCCCGGCGGCATCGATCCGCATGTGCATCTGGAAATGCCCTTCATGGGCACCTATTCCGCCGATGATTTCGAAAGCGGCACGCGGGCGGCCCTTGCTGGCGGCACGACCATGGTGGTGGATTTCTGCCTGCCCGAGCCCGGCCAGTCACTGCTCGATGCCCTGCAAAGATGGGACAACAAGGCGACGCGCGCCAATTGCGATTATTCCTTCCATATGGCCGTTACCTGGTGGGGTGAGCAGGTCTTCAACGAGATGAAGACGGTCGTTCAGGAAAAGGGCATCAACTCGTTCAAGCACTTCATGGCCTATAAGGGCGCGCTGATGGTGAATGACGACGAGATGTTCGCCTCCTTCTCGCGCTGCGCCGAACTTGGCGCCATTCCCTTCGTGCATGCGGAAAACGGCGATATCGTCGCGCAGATGCAGGAAAAGCTGATGGCGGAAGGCAATGTCGGCCCCGAGGCGCATGCCTATTCCCGGCCCCCCTCCGTCGAAGGCGAGGCCACCAACCGCGCCATCATCATCGCCGATATGGCGGGGGCGCCGCTTTATGTCGTCCATACGTCGTGTGAACAGGCGCATGAAGCGATCCGCCGCGCGCGTCAGAACGGCATGCGCGTTTACGGCGAGCCGCTGATCCAGCACCTGATCCTAGACGAGGGCGAATATGCCAATGCCGACTGGGATCATGCTGCCCGTCGGGTCATGTCGCCGCCCTTCCGCAACCGGCAGCATCAGGACAGCCTCTGGGCAGGTCTCGCCTCCGGCTCGCTGCAATGCGTGGCGACCGACCATTGCGCCTTCACCACCGAACAGAAACGCTTCGGCCTCGGTGATTTCCGAAAGATTCCGAACGGCACCGGCGGGCTGGAAGATCGCATGCCACTGCTCTGGACCCATGGCGTGGCGACCGGCCGACTGACGATGAACGAATTCGTCGCCGTGACCTCCACCAATATTGCGAAGATCCTGAACATCTATCCCAAGAAGGGCGCGATCCTCGTTGGCAGCGATGCCGATATCGTCGTCTGGGACCCGCAACTGACGAAGAAAATCAGCGCAACGAGCCAGCAATCGGCCATCGATTACAACGTGTTCGAAGGGCAAAAGGTCAAGGGACTGCCGCGCTTCACCCTGTCGCGCGGTCTCGTCAGCATCGAGGAGGCCACCGTCGAAACACAGGAAGGCCACGGCCGGTTCGTCGCCCGCGCACCCAACCCCGCGGTCAGCCGGGCGCTTTCCACCTGGAAGGAACTCGTCGCGCCGCGCAGGGTGGAGCGCAGCGGCATCCCGGCATCGGGTGTATGACCGTGAGCGCCGGGCCGAAACGCGAAATCGTCATCGCCGCAGCCATTCTCCTCAATGAGCGGCGGCAGATGCTGGTCGTGCGCAAGCGCGGCACCACGCAGTTCATGCAGCCGGGCGGCAAGATCGATCCGGGCGAAACGCCGGAACAGGCGCTTCACCGCGAACTTGCCGAGGAAATCGGCCTGACGCTGCCCGAAAATGCCGCCCGTTATGAAGGCGTTTTTCGCGAGGAGGCCGCCAATGAGACGGGGGCCGACGTCGTCGCCCATACATTCATCGCTAGACTTCAGACAGAGGTCGCCCCGCAGGCGGAAATAGAGGAAGTGCGCTGGCTCGATCTCGACCGCCACCCCGGCGTAACGATCGCAAGGCTTACGGAAACCCAAATGCTGCCGCTGGCGCGCGCGGCCCTGACGGAAAGTGGAAACAAGCCAAGATGAACCAGGCCTCGTCCTATTCCGTCGTTTCCGCCAGAAATCTCGGCCTCACCTTCGAAACGGGCGATGGCCCGGTGCACGCACTCTCCAATGTCGATCTCGAAGTCGGCAAGGGCGATTTCGTCTCCTTCATCGGCCCTTCCGGCTGCGGCAAGACGACGTTCCTTCGGGTCATCGCCGATCTTGAAAAACACACGTCAGGCGACATCACCGTCAACGGCACCACGCCGGAAAACGCCCGCCGGGATCGCTCCTACGGTTATGTCTTTCAGGCCGCAGCCCTTTATCCCTGGCGCAGCATCGAAAAGAACATCGCGCTGCCGCTCGAAATCATGGGCTATACAAAGGCCGAACAGAAGGAGCGCATCGACCGCACGCTCGACCTCGTCAATCTCAGCGGTTTCAGCAAGAAATACCCGTGGCAGCTTTCCGGCGGCATGCAGCAGCGCGCCTCCATCGCCCGCGCACTCGCCTTCGATGCCGATCTGTTACTGATGGACGAGCCCTTCGGCGCGCTGGACGAGATCGTCCGCGATCACCTCAACGAACAGCTGCTGAAACTCTGGGATACGACCGGCAAGACCATCTGCTTCGTCACCCATTCCATTCCCGAAGCGGTCTATCTCTCGACCAAGATCGTCGTCATGTCGCCGCGCCCCGGCCGGGTGACGGATGTGATCACGTCCACGCTGCCACGGGAAAGGCCGCTTGAGATTCGCGAGACGCCGGAATTTCTGGCGATTGCGCATCGGGTACGTGAGGGGCTGAAAGCGGGCATAGCTATGAGGGGTGAGGTCATCGCAAGCTTTACCCCCCTCTGCCCTGCCGGGCATCTCCCCCTCAAGGGGGGAGATCGGCAGGAAGCCCTACCACCGCTCCATTCGCAAACGTTGAGATGGGCGAAACCCAACCACGAGTCGATCTCCCCCCTTGAGGGGGAGATGCCCGGCAGGACAGAGGGGGGTAAACCTCACCCTCGGAGTAAGCGTACGCCCCACCCACCGAGGGCGCCACAATGACCCTCCTCCGCCACCGCATCCTCCCCATCCTCACCGTCCTCCTCGCCATCCTCATCCTCTGGCACCTCGCGGTCGTCTACCTCAACATGCAATTCGCCCGCGACCAGGCCACCCGCGCCGGTCAAACGCCGGGCTTCTTCGAACTCCTGCCGCAAACCTTCGCCCAGGAACGCCCGGTTCTCCCCGCCCCGCACCAGATCGTCGCGGAACTGTGGGACACCACCGCCAACAAGGCGATCACTTCCAAGCGCAGCCTCATCTATCACGCCGGCGTCACGCTCTCGGCCACGCTGCTTGGTTTCGCCATCGGCGCGGTGCTCGGCATCCTCTTGGCCGTCGCCATCATCCACAACCGCGCCATGGACCGCTCGGTCATGCCGTGGATCATCGCCAGCCAGACGATCCCGATCCTTGCCGTCGCGCCGATGATCATCGTTGTGCTGAACTCCATCGGCATCTCCGGGCTGTTGCCGAAGGCGCTGATCTCCACCTATCTCTCCTTCTTCCCCATCGTCGTCGGCATGGTGAAGGGTCTCAGAAGCCCGGAAACCATCCAGCTGGACCTGATGCACACCTATAATGCCTCACCTAGCCAGATCTTCTGGAAGCTGCGCTGGCCCTCGGCCCTGCCCTATCTCTTCACCTCGCTGAAGATCGCCATCGCCATCGCACTGGTCGGCGCCATCGTCGGCGAATTGCCGACAGGCGCCGTCGCCGGTCTCGGCGCGCGCCTGCTCTCCGGTTCCTATTACGGCCAGACGGTGCAGATATGGGCGGCGCTGTTCATGGCCGCCGGAGTCGCCGCCATTCTGGTGTCGATCATCGGCATTGCTCACGCGGCCGTCCTCAAGAGAATGGGAGCCCGGCCATGACCCATCCCGGCTGGTTTTTCGGCGCGATCCTGTTCTGGCTTGCCGCCTGGGCCTTCAACGAATGGCTGGTACGTCGCAAATTCTTCTCGCCAGCGATAAAGCGCATCAGCCGCATGGCCGTGCCGCTCCTCTTCGGGCTGGCCATTCTCGCGCTCTGGGAAGGCGTGGTGCGCGGTTTTTCCGTGCCGCCCATCCTGCTGCCGGCACCGAGCGCCATCCTTACACGCCTTCTCACGTCCCTGCCGATCCTCTGGGCGGATTTCCGCCAGACCTTCCTCAAATCGGTGCTGACGGGTTATGTGCTCGGCTGCGGTCTTGGCTTTATCGTCGCCATCCTCATCGACCGTTCGCCCTTCCTGCAGCGCGGACTGCTGCCCATCGGCAATTTCGTCTCCGCTCTGCCTGTCGTCGGCATCGCGCCCATCATGGTCATGTGGTTCGGCTTCGACTGGCAGTCAAAAGTGGCCGTCGTCGTCATCATGACCTTTTTCCCGATGCTGGTGAACACGGTTCAGGGGCTTGCCGCTTCCAGCCACATGGAGCGCGACCTGATGCGCACCTATGCCGCCGGCTGGTGGCAGACATTGGTGAAACTGCGCCTGCCCGCCGCCTGGCCCTTCATCTTCAACGCACTGAAGATCAACTCAACGCTCGCGCTGATCGGCGCCATCGTCGCCGAATTCTTCGGCACGCCCATCGTCGGCATGGGTTTCCGCATCTCGGCGGAAATGGGCCGCAGCAATGTCGATATGGTCTGGGCCGAAATCGCGGTCGCCGCGCTCGCGGGCTCAGGCTTTTACGGTCTGGTGGCGCTCGCAGAGCGGGCCGTCACCTTCTGGCATCCGTCCGTCCGTGGGGGACGAACGTAAATAACGAAAAAGGGAACAGCGATGAAAATGAAACTTGCATCCATGCTTCTTGCCGGCGCGTCAATCCTGACGGCGGTGAGCGCCGAGGCCGCCGACAAGATCACCCTGCAGCTGAAATGGGTGACGCAGGCGCAGTTCGCCGGTTATTACGTCGCCAAGGATAAAGGCTTCTACGAGGCGGAAGGCCTCGACGTCGACATCAAGCCCGGCGGCCCGGATATCGCGCCTGCACAGGTTCTGGCCGGCGGCGGCGCGGATGTCATCGTCGACTGGATGCCCTCGGCACTCGCCACCCGGGAAAAGGGTGTTCCGCTCGTCAACATCGCCCAGCCTTTCAAGACCTCTGGCATGATGCTGACCTGCCTCAAGGAAACCGGCGTCACCAAGCCCGATGACTTTAAGGGCAAGACACTCGGCGTCTGGTTCTTCGGCAATGAGTATCCGTTCCTCTCGTGGATGGCGCATCTGAAAATCCCGACCACCGGCGGCGCGGATGGCGTCACCGTCCTCAAACAGGGCTTCAACGTCGATCCGCTGCTGCAAAAGCAGGCCGCCTGCATTTCCACCATGACCTATAATGAATATTGGCAGGTCATTGATGCCGGCATCAAGCCGGAGGAACTCGTCACCTTCAAATATGAGGCGGAAGGCGTGGCGACGCTGGAAGACGGTCTCTACGTTCTGGAAGACAAGCTGAAGGACGCCAAGTTCAAGGAAGACATGGTCAAATTCGTCCGCGCTTCCATGAAGGGCTGGAAATGGGCGGAAGAAAACCCTGACGATGCGGCCGACATCGTGCTGGAAAACGACGCCTCCGGCGCACAGACCGAAAAGCACCAGAAGCGCATGATGGGCGAAGTGGCAAAACTGACGGCCGGCTCGAAGGGCGCACTCGACAAGGCGGACTACGAACGGACGGTGAAAACCCTGCTGGGCGGCGGTTCCGATCCGGTCATCACCAAGGAACCCTCCGGCGCTTTCACCACCGAAATCACCGATGCGGCGCTGAAATAGTAAAATCGAACCCGAACGCATGGAACGCGCGGCACCGTCCGCGCGTTTCTTTTTTTGCTGGTGACGTATTTGACGAATTACAATATCCCGACCTATACAAAAATGTATATCAAGCATCGCAGCTATGCGGATTGATTTGTACGACAACAACAATTAGAGTCCCGCCCACAAGACTGCCAGATTTGATCTTGTAAGAAAAGCACAGGGCAAAGTGCTGAAGATTCGCGTTGAGGGGCGTTCGAATCGGGAGGATCGAAAAGGAAGTATTGTGATCCCTTGTTTCACATTCGTTTCAGCATGACCTTCTAATATACGCCGCAAGGCTGCAGGACATGCGATCGAATATTGCGCGAGCCAAGACACATGCAGCATAGATTTACGTTTAACCGCTTTGTTTTCCTTCTTCTTTCCGCAACGGCCCTGCCCCTTTCGGCAGCCGCCGAAGGCGAAGCACAGGCACCGGTCAAACAGCAGAACCTCCCCTCCATCATCGTCGCACATGCCAAGACACGCGATCTCGTCGACCGTATCATCGCCACGGGCACCATCCGCCCCGTGGACGAAATATACGTCCAGCCGCTGGTCGATGGGCTGTCGATCGACGAACTGAACGTCGATATTGGTGACAGGGTCGAGGCCAATGCGGTTCTCGCCGTGCTGTCTTCCGACAGTCTTCTTCTGCAAAAGAGCCAGCTAGAAGCCAACAAGGCCAAGGCCGAGGCCTCTGTCACCCAGTCGAAGGCGCAGGTGCTGGAAGCCCAGGCCAATCTGGCCGACGCCCTTCGCCAGCGCGACCGCGCCGCAAAGCTCGGCCAGAGCGGCTCGGGCTCGGTTTCCGAAACGGAAAAGACGGAGGCCGCCGCCCAGGTTGCGCAGGCCCGTCTCGACGCGGCCAAACAGGCCGTTTCCGCCGGAGAGGCTGACAGCAAGGTCGTCGACGCGCAGATAGACGATGTCAATCTGAAGCTGACGCGCACAGGTGTGAAAACCCCTGTCGCCGGCATCGTATCGGCCAAGAATGCCAAGGTCGGGGCCATTGCCAGCGGCACCGGCAACCCGCTTTTCACCGTCATCAAGGACGGCGCGATCGAACTTGTCGCCGATCTCTCGGAAACCGACATATTGAAGGTCAAGGTCGGCCAGAAAGCCTATTTGACGGTCGCCGGCGGAGCCAAGAAGATAGAGGGCAAGGTGCGCCTCGTTTCGCCCACCGTCGATCCGGCGACGCGCCTCGGTTCCGTGCATGTGGTGCTGCCTGTCGGCAGCCCGGCACGGTCCGGCATGTATGCCAGCGCCGAGATCATCGTTGAAGAAACGAACGCGCTTGCCCTGCCGCTTTCGGCCGTCACCTCCGGGCGTGAAGGCTCGACCACCCGCAAGGTGGAAGACGACGTCGTCAAGCAGGTGAAGATCGAGACCGGCATAGAAGACAGCGGTTTCATCGAGATTGTCAGCGGTCTTGCCGCTGGAGACAAGGTTGTCGAGAAAGCTGGAGCATTCGTGCGTGATGGTGACCGGATAAGACCGGTGGAAGCCCCTGCGGCTGTGTCCAACTGACTGAGGGAATGAAATGAACTTCTCCGCATGGTCAATCCGTAACCCGATTGCGCCGCTGCTCGGCTTCGCGCTTTTGATGTTCCTCGGCATGCAGGCGTTTTATGCGCTGCCGATCACCCGTTTTCCGAATATCGACGTTCCCGTCGTCGCCGTCACCGTGACCCAGAGCGGCGCTTCGCCCTCTGAACTCGAAATGCAGGTGACGAAGGAAATCGAAGACGCCGTCGCCGCCATCAGCGGCGTCGACGAAATCCAGTCTACCGTCGTTGACGGCCAGTCGACGACAACGGTCGTCTTCCGCATCGAAAAGCCGACGGAAGAGGCGGTTCAGGACACCAAGGACGCCATCGACAAGATCCGCAGCGATCTGCCGGCCGATATCGAAGTGCCTGTTGTCAGCAAGATCGACGTCGAAGGCCAGGCGATCCAGACCTTCGCCGTCTCTTCGCCGAACATGACGCTGGAAGAGCTCTCCTGGTTCGTGGATGACACCATCAAGCGCGCGCTGCAGGGCAAATCCGGCATCGGCAAGGTCGACCGTTACGGCGGTGCGGACCGCGAGGTGCGCGTTTCGCTCAGCCCCGAAAAGCTCGACGCCTACGGTATCACCGCCACCGAGGTGAACAGCCAGCTGCGCGGCACCAACATCGATCTCGGCTCCGGCCGCGGCCAGGTGGGCGGCAACGAACAGACGATCCGCACGCTCGGCGATACACGCGACGTCACCCAGCTCGCCAATACCACCATCGCGCTCTCCAATGGCCGCTTCGTGAAGCTTTCCGAACTCGGCACGGTCAGTGACACCTATGAGGAGCAGAAGTCCTTCTCGCGGTTCAATGGCAACCCCGCCGTCACCTTCGCGGTGTTCCGCTCCAAGGGCGCCAGCGAGGTTTCGGTTGCCGAAACCGTGGCGGAAAGCCTCGACCAGGTCCGCAAGGATCATCCCGACGTCTCGATCCAGATGGTCGATGACGCCGTCTATTTTACCTATGGCAACTACAAGGCCGCGCTCGATACGCTGATCGAAGGCGCAATCCTCGCCGTCATCGTGGTTCTGCTCTTCCTCAGGAACTGGCGCGCAACCCTGATTGCCGCCGTCGCCCTGCCCCTTTCCGCGATCCCGACCTTCTGGATCATGGACCTGATGGGCTTCTCGCTCAATCTCGTCAGCTTCCTGGCGCTGACGCTCGCCACGGGTATCCTCGTGGACGACGCCATCGTGGAAATCGAGAACATTGCCCGCCACATCAAGATGGGCAAGACGCCCTATCGTGCGGCACTGGAAGCGGCGGACGAAATCGGCCTCGCCGTCATCGCCACCAGCTTCACCATCATCGCCGTCTTCGTGCCGGTGTCGTTCATGCCCGGCATTCCCGGCCAGTACTTCATCCAGTTCGGCCTGACGGTCGCCTTCTCGGTGTTCTTCTCGCTGGCGGTGGCTCGCCTCATCACGCCGCTGATGGCCGCCTATCTGATGCGCGCCGAAGATGCGATGGACGACCATGCCGACAATGACGGCTGGCTGATGAAATCCTATACGCGCATGGTTTCCGCCACCACCCGCAAGTGGTGGGCGCGTTACCTGACGCTGCTCGGCGCCATCGGCTTTCTGGTCGCATCCGTCTATCTTCTGAGCCAGGTGCCGGGCAGCTTCCTGCCGCCGGATGACGCCTCGCGCGTGACGCTTTCGGTGGAACTGCCGCCTAATGCGACGCTGGACGAAACCGACCGGACAACGACCGCGATCAACCACGCCATCCGCGATATCGACGGTGTGGAAAGTGTCTTCATCCTCGGCGGCGCTTCGCCCAAGGGCGATCTGGAGCTTCGCCGCGCCACGGTCAATGTCATCCTCGAGCATATTGATCACTCGCTGCTGAAAACCCTGGTCAACAAGGGTCTCGGCTCCCTCCCGCTTATCGGCGAGTATCTGCCGAAGGTGGAGGAAAAGGGCCGCCTCCGTCCGCAATGGGATGTGGAGCGGGATATTTTCGCCAAGGTTCGCACCATCCCGGATGTGCGCATCATCAAGCTGAACGACCGTGCGGAACGCGAACTGAGCTTCAACTTCCTCTCGTCAAACGAAAAGGATCTGAACGACGCCGTCGGTGTTCTTGAAAGCCGCCTGCGCGCTTCGCCCATCCTCGCCAATGTCAGCTCGGAAGGCGCCCTGCCCCGACCGGAACTGCAGATCCGCCCGCGCAAGGACGAAATCGCCCGCCTCGGTATCACCCCGCAGCAGATTTCGCAGACGGTGCGTGTCGCGACCATCGGCGATATCGACGCGCAGCTGACGAAGATTTCGCTGGATGACCGGCAGATCCCGATCCGCGTGCAGGCATCGCTCGATACCCGCCGCGACCTCGCCACCATCCGCGCGCTGAAGATCAAGACCGCTTCCGGGTCGCTGGTGCCGCTCTATAGCGTTGCCGATATCGACTATTCGGAAGGTCCAAGCTCGATCAAGCGCAACGACCGCAACCGCGTCGTCTCCATCGGCTCCGACGTTCCCTTCGGCACGGCGCTCGACACCTCGACGGCCGAGTTCAAGCGGATCGTGGCGGAAACCGAGCTGCCGGCAAGCGTTCGCCTTGCCGAAAGCGGCGATGCCAAGGTGCAGGGCGAAATGCAGCAGGGCTTCGTCAACGCCATGCTGCTCGGCCTGATGCTGGTGCTGGTGGTGCTCATCCTCCTGTTCAAGGATGTCATCCAGCCCTTCACCATCCTGTTCTCACTGCCTCTTGCCATTGGCGGCGTGGCGGTCGCGCTCATCATCACGCAGAACGCGCTGTCCATGCCCGTTCTCATCGGCATCCTGATGCTGATGGGTATCGTGACGAAAAACGCCATCCTGCTGGTGGACTTCGCCATCGAAATGCGCCGTCATGGCATGGAACGGGTCCATGCCATGGTCGAGGCCGGCCGCAAGCGCGCCCGCCCGATCATCATGACCTCCATCGCCATGTCGGCGGGCATGCTGCCCTCCGCACTCGGCGTCGGCGAAGGCGGCTCCTTCCGCGCGCCGATGGCAATCGCGGTGATCGGCGGCATCATCGTCTCGACGGTATTGTCGCTGATCGTGGTTCCGGCCTTCTTCCTCATCATGGACGACGTGTCGCGCCTGCTCGCCCACCTCTTCGGCCGCTTCGTCGGCAAGAAGGAAGAGGAGGAAGAGGCTCTCTCCAACGAGAAACTGTCGGAGATCGCCCGCGAAAACAGCCTGGCGCTCTCCTCGCTGGAGGCACGGGTCGCCGGCATGGAAAAGGGCACCGGCGAAAAATCCGGCGACAAGGGCAGCAATATATTGCGGCTGCCGCCGCTCGCTGCGGAGTGAAAGTTAAAGCGCCGGGCCTAGTGCCCGGCGTTTCTTTTTATGGTGAGTTTGCTTATCGCAGGGCGTCGCCGCTGGTTTCTTCTCCCCGCCGGGGAGAAGATGGCCCGAAGGGTCAGATGAGGGGGCACCCTCTCCGCATCCCACCGGCGTTGCCCCTCATCCCGCTGCCGCGACCTTCTCCCCCTCGGGGAGAAGAAAGTTGCCGCACCCGCTCGCTCCGCATTCCCCCTGACCTGAAGCACAGATTCCCAGCCGCACCCCCGACCCAACAACACCAACACCCGTTTGATCGAAATCAATTCCCTTTTCGGCCCAGCTGCTAATCTCCCTCGTATCGGGAATTGCCGGTCGAAGGATAATGCGATGAGCTCTTTTCAGATAAGCGTGAGGGAAAAGGAACATCCCCGGTTTCGTATCGCTTCGGAAAACCCGGCAAAAGGTTTGAGCGGGAGCCGGATGGACGTGAACAAGACCGTGAAGCTGAGCAACAGGGACAGGAACATTCTGCTGCGCGCACCCCTGATCGGGATAGCGGATGACGCGGCTGCATTGAAGCTGATGGAGGCGGCCAGCGTCATCAATGTGAACGCCCGCCACGTACTCTTCAAGGAAGGCGAGACGGCGCAATATTTCTACTGCGTTCTGTCGGGTTATGTCAGGCTCTACAGGCTGGACCGGCACGGGCGCGAGGCGGATGTGCGCGTCAGCGGCCCGGGCGAAACCTTCAACGAATGCCTGATCTTCGGCAGCGACAGCTATCGCTACAGCGCGCAGGCGGCGGAAAACTGCACCGTGGCGCGTTTCGAACTCACAAGAATCCGAAGCCTGATCGATCAGGAACCGGCAATCGCCAAGGCCGTGATGCGCTGCCTTTCCAACAGCCTCCTCGGCACCATGGATTGCATCGCCAACGACCGGCTGCAGACCGCGCCGCAGCGCGTCGCCCATTACCTTATCAATCAGGGCCCGCGCGACGCGACATCCTTTTCACTTCGCTTGCCATTCCAGAAAAGCCTGCTTGCCGGCAAGCTAGGCCTTGCGCCGGAAGCCCTGTCGCGCGCTTTCTCGGCGCTGAAAAAGGCAGGCGTCACCGTGCGCGGACGCATCGTGCAGGTCAATGATGTCGCCGCACTGAAGCAGATCTGAAACATTACCGGGGAGAGGAAGAGGACGGGACACCTGCGGGTATTCCGTCCTCGAATTTTTGTACACCCGGATATTAGACCGGCTGCGGCACGAAGCGGAAGCTATCGCCCTCCCGCTCGACACGGAAAAACCCGCCGAGATGACCGCCTGAAACCAGCCAGCCGTGATCGGCAACCTCGGCCAGCGCTTTCAAACGTGTCGAATAGGCAGTTTCGGGATCGATATCATAGACGAAACCAATGCCCGGATCGTCGGCCTGCAACGCACTCACATGCAGCGCATCGCCCCACAATAACAGCCGGTGATCGCCATGGCCGATGAGATAGCCGGTATGGCCCGGCGTATGGCCCGGCATGGCGATGGCCTCCACATCATCCGCTATCTTTCCCGTCGGGATCGGCCGCAGCATGGCGCCGCAAATGTCGAGCAGCCGCGCGGCAAGATCGAAACCGCCCTGCCGGGCGGGCGGCAGGGTCTTTCGCGCCGCCTCGCTGGTGAAGAAGCCGAGATCGGCCTCGGGAACCCATATCTCCGCATTGGGAAAATAAGGCCGGTCGCCATCGATGAGGCCAAGCGCATGGTCGCCGTGAATATGGGTGAGGATGACGCGGCTGACGGCCGCCGGCTGAATTCCGGCAGCAATCATCGCGGCGCGGGCATGGCCATAGGCAGCGCCCCAGGCCGTGCCGCAGCCGGCATCGATCAGCGTCATCCCGTCAGGTCCGGAGAGCGCAAAACAGTTGACGTCCATGTCCACCGTTTCACCCTCGTGCCGCGCAAGAGCCGCTGCCAGGGCGGCCTCGCCCTGCCGGTGGATGAGATGGCCAACCGGCGCCTTGTAGATACCGTCGACGAAGCGGGAAACCTCATACGGACCGAAACGGAGAGATGTCGCCATGTCTCAGAGACCGCCCTGCTCTTTCAGGAAACCGACGATGCGATCGACACCGTCGCCGCGTTTCATGTCGGTGAAGACGAAGGGCATGGCGTTGCGCATGCGGGTCGCATCACTGTCCATCACCGTCAGATCAGCGCCGACATAAGGAGCCAGATCCTTCTTGTTGATGACCAGCAGATCGGAGCGGGTGATGCCCGGCCCGCCCTTGCGGGGAATTTCCTCGCCCTGGCAGACGGAAATGACATAGATGGTGATATCGGCCAGATCGGGCGAAAAGGTCGCGGCGAGATTGTCGCCGCCCGATTCGATGAAGACCACATCGAGATCGGGAAACCGCGCATTGAGCCCGGCAATCGCCTGCAGATTGATCGTCGCATCCTCACGAATGGCCGTATGTGGACATCCGCCCGTCTCGACCCCGACGATACGGTCGGACGGCAGCGCCTGCATGCGCACCAGCGCCTCGGCATCTTCCTTGGTGTAGATATCATTGGTGACGACCGCGACCGAATAATCGGCGCTCATCGCCTTGCAGAGCTTTTCCGTCAACGCCGTCTTGCCAGAACCGACCGGCCCGCCAATGCCGACGCGCAGCGGCCCATTACCCGATTTCATCACGCTGTTCCCTTCGATATGCTTCGGTCTTGTTTCACCATAGTCCCTCAGCGGGACGCTTCAAGATATGCAAGGATCGTGCCGCGCGTTTCTTCTCCTCGCCGGGGAGAAGGTGGCCCGAAGGGTCGGATGAGGGGGCACCCTCTCCGAGTACTGCTACCCTTGCCCTCTCATCCCGCTGCCGCGACCTTCTCCCCGGCGGGGAGAAGAAACAAGCGGCATACGCTCGTTCAATACGATCGTCATGCAGCGCGATCAGGAGCGGAAAAGCCGCGTGCCCTGCGTTTCGTGGCGCATGGCTGCCGTGTCGGCGATGATCGTCGCGCTGCCGAGATCGTCGAGCGTGGATCGCGCTGCCCGCGCCGCTACCTCCGCAATCACCGCCTCGCTTGCGGCCAGAATGGCGACGCCATCCTTCTGTCCCGCAACCCCGAGGCGGATGCCCGCCGAGACGAGTTGCGAAACCCCGGCATGCAAAAAGGCGGCAATCGTTTCCCTGAGCGGCACCGCATGGCCGGCAGCCACCGCGCCGACGGCGACGGCATAGGGAACATCCTTCGGCAACAACTCGAGAACCGCATGCGGCCAGGCCCCGGCGGCGGCAACGAAGGCATCACCAAGAAGCACCGTCTCGCGATGGCGCTCCGCCGAACCGGCCAGCGCCCGCGCCAGATCGGCCGTTTCGTTTAAGACAGCGGCGTCCTCACCGTTGCGCCAGGCTTCCGCCAGAAATATCGCGTCGTTCCAGAGACTGCCGTGGCACAGAAGCACCTCCACCCAGCCGAGAAGACCGGCGGCACCGCGAACGCGCCCGTCTTCCACCGCCTTTTCAAGCCCGCCGGAATAGGAAAAACCGCCGACGGGAAAGGCCGGCGACAGCCAGGCCATGAGCCGCAGCAGCGCGGCAACGCCGCGATCTTCGCTCACGGCTCAACCGTGATCGTGATGGTGGCCATGGCCATGATCATCTCCGTGGGAGTGGCCGCCATGGGCGTGATAGGCGCCGCGCGCCGGCTGGAAAGGCTCTTCCACATCGCGCACGGTGGCGCCGAGACCTTCCAGCATGGCGCGGATGACGTGGTCGCGAAGGATGAGAATGCGCTCTTCCTCGATCTGCGCCGAAAGGTGGCGGTTGCCCAGATGCCAGGCAAGCTCGATCAGGTGAAGGCAGTCCTTCGCCTTGATTTCGAACAGTTTTTCAGCCGCTGCGCGAACCTCTACGAGATCGCCGTTCTCCACCACCAGAAGATCGCCATGGGCAAACAGCACGGCTTCCTTCAGGTCCAGCATCACCATCTCGTCATTTTGCAGATGCAGCAGCTTGCGCCGCAGATGCCGCTGGTCATGCGCCAGGGTGACATAACCGGAGGCTTCGTCGGCTGGGGTTCCGGCCGGATGATAGGAGGTGACGCGCAGCATGGAATGATCCGTTTCAGAAACTGTCTTGGGGGCCTGATTTTTGCCGGATAGGCGGGGTGATTTCAAGGCGCGATTTCAGGGCACATGGCCACAAGAATGACAAAGCCCGGCATCAAAGCCGGGCCAGGTGCAAACCTTTCTCCACTTTCGAGGTCATCCTCGGGCTTGACCCGAGGATCCACCCGTCAGACGCCTATGGATCCTCGCCTCAAGGGCGAGGATGACGGAGGAGAGGTTTTCGCCTCCTGTCATACCCCGAAGACACGACATCGCTGCCGGGCCTGCGCAAACCCGCAATCAGGCCGCAGCGCGCGCCTTCAGGTTTTCCAGAATGTTCTGCGGCGAGGAAACGCCGTAAGGGTCGGTATCGCAATTGTCCGAATAACCCTCTTCCTCGAACCACTGCTCCACCAGACCGTCGTTGATGACGGCGGCGTAACGCCAGGAGCGCATGCCGAAGCCGAGATTGTCCTTGGCGACCAGCATGCCCATCTTGCGGGTGAACTCGCCCGAACCATCCGGAATAACCTTGACGTTTTCGAGGTTCTGGCCCTTTGCCCAGGCATTCATGACGAAGGCGTCATTGACCGACAGGCAATAGATTTCATCGACGCCGAGCGCGCGGAATTCGCCAGCCAGCTTTTCGAAATCGGGAAGCTGATAGGTCGAGCATGTCGGCGTGAAGGCGCCGGGCAGCGAGAAGAGAACGACTCGTCTGCCCCCAAAATAATCGTCGGAGGTCATGTCCTGCCAACGGAAAGGGTTCGGGCCGCCAACGGCCTCGTCGCGAACGCGCGTGCGGAAGGTTACGGCGGGCACTTTTTTGCCGAGCATGTCTTTTCTCCTGATCTGTCTTCAATTTTCTGGCGTTTTGCGCGGATCGCCTGGGATCGCCCCGCGCGGAATTCTTTTGCGGGTTCCATAGCGCAAGATGCATTGCGGTGCAGCATAAAAATCGGATTACCAGACGTCAAATGAACGAAACGTCGCACCGGCCGAAGATCAATTGTGCAGCGCCACCGACCAGCGCAGCAGTGGCGGCAACGGTGTCCACCAGCCTGTGCGAATTCCGGCCTCACGCAACATCGCGGCAGACCATGTGTTGCAGCCGGCCAACGCATTGAACCAGCCATTCGCCTCGAAGAACGCGTCGTTGAGACCATAGGCGACACCGGGGACAAGCTGAACCTTGCCGTCTTTCCGGACAAAACTTGCCCCGATACCGGCGAGAAGACGCTGATACCCCGCTTCGGAAATGCGAAGTCGTTTCAACCCGGAGAGATCGGCGGGAAAGTCCCCCGTCACATCCACATGCATCACCGAGTGATCCAGCGTCAGCGAGCGCAGGACCGGCATGGGTTTGAGATCCGCCCAGGTGGGCGTCTGGGTATAAAACGACCGGCCGCCCCAGCCGAATACTAGATAGACAGCGGCCGGATGATTGACCGCAATACCGTCCTCCTGCAACTCGGAAAAGACCCGCCGCAGATCCTCATCGACCGGCAGGGCGATATCGGTGTGGATCGGATTGGACAGCAGCAGAATTTCGCGATCCTTCACGCCACCCGTATCGTCAGCGAAAAACGGGCGCGGCACGACGGTACCGAGCACAAGAAGCAGGATGATCAGCAGCAGGCCACCGCCGATCGACCTTGTGATAAATCTCAACACGAAACGCCGTTAAAACAGGAAATAGCGCTGCGCCATCGGCAGCACCGTCGCCGGTTCGCAAGTCAGAAGCTCGCCATCGGCGCGCACTTCGTAGGTTTCGGGATCGACCTCGATATGCGGGGTCAGCGAATTGTGGATCATCGAGGCCTTGGAAATACCGCCGCGTACGTTCTTTACCGCCATCAGCTTCTTGGCAACGCCGAGACGCCCAGCAAGGCCGGCATCGAGCGACGCCTGAGACACGAAGGTCACCGAGGAATTGGTACGCAGCTTGCCATAGGCGGCGAACATCGGCCGATAATGCATCGGCTGCGGCGTGGGAATGGAGGCGTTCGGATCGCCCATCGGCGCTGCGGCAATCGAGCCGCCGAGCAGCACCATTTCGGGCTTCACACCGAAAAAGGCCGGGTTCCACAACACCAGATCGGCGCGCTTGCCGACTTCGATGGAGCCGATCTCGTGGCTGACACCCTGGGCGATGGCCGGGTTGATGGTATATTTGGCGATGTAACGGCGGACGCGGAAATTGTCGTTCTCGCCCACCTCTTCCTTCAGACGGCCGCGCTGGCGCTTCATCTTGTCGGCCGTCTGCCAAGTGCGGATCGCCACCTCGCCGACACGGCCCATGGCCTGGCTGTCGGAGGAAATGATCGAAAACGCGCCGATATCGTGGAGAATATCCTCCGCCGCAATGGTTTCCTTGCGGATACGGCTTTCGGCAAAGGCGATATCTTCCGGAATGGACGGCGACAGGTGGTGGCACACCATCAGCATATCCAGATGTTCGGCAAGCGTATTGACGGTATAGGGCCGCGTCGGGTTGGTGGAAGACGGAATGACGTTGGGATTGCCGCAGACCTTGATGATGTCAGGCGCGTGCCCGCCGCCCGCCCCTTCGGTGTGGAAGGCATGGATGGTGCGGCCCTTGATGGCGGCAACCGTGTCTTCCACAAAACCGCTTTCGTTCAGCGTATCGGTGTGGATCATCACCTGCACGTCATATTCATCGGCCACCGTCAGGCAATTGTCGATGGCGGCCGGTGTCGTACCCCAGTCCTCATGCAATTTCAGCGAGGATGCGCCGGCAAGGATCATCTCTTCCAGAGGTGCCGGCAGCGAGGCGTTGCCCTTGCCGGCCAGCGCCAGATTCATCGGGAAGGCGTCGAAACTCTCGATCATGCGTTCGATGTGCCATGCGCCGGTGCAGGTGGTGGCGAGCGTGCCGTGCGCGGGGCCGGAGCCGCCGCCCAGCATGCAGGTGACGCCGCTCATCAGCGCTTCCTCGATCTGCTGCGGGCAGATGAAGTGAATATGCGCATCCATGCCGCCGGCTGTCAGTATCCTGCCCTCGCCGGCAATTGCCTCCGTCGAAGGGCCGACGATGATCGTCACGCCGGGCTGTGTATCGGGATTGCCCGCCTTGCCGATGGCGTGGATGCGCCCGTTCTTCAGGCCCACATCCGCCTTGTAGATACCGCTATGGTCAACGATCACCACATTGGTAATGACGGTATCGACAGCGCCCTCGGCCCGCGTCGCCTGGCTCTGGCCCATGCCGTCGCGAATGACCTTGCCACCGCCGAATTTCACTTCCTCGCCATAGGTCGTGTAGTCCTTCTCGATCTCGATGAAGAGTTCGGTATCGGCCAGACGAACCTTGTCGCCCACGGTCGGGCCGAACATGCCGGCATAGGCGGCGCGGGAAATCTTGTAAGGCATGGGTTCAGGCTCCTTCGGACGCGGAGAAAATCGATGTGGGAGAAATTCGTGTCAGTCGGCCCTGATGTGTCAGGGCTTCGACCAGTTGTTTTTCGGCGGCAAAAGGATGCCCGTTCCAGCCTTGATGGCCGAAACCGGTAATCGCCACCTCGTCATCATCGCCGCTTAAGCTTTCGAGAACATGGGCGATGGCGAAGAGACCGGTACTCGGGCACACATAGGGCGCAGGCAAATAGGCCTGCAGGGCAGAATCCAGGCGCTCATGCACGCCGCGTGGAATGACAATGTGGCTCTTGCCGGTTGCTTCGGCGATCTCAGCGAAACCGGCGGTGTAATCGGTACAGAAATCGGTGAGTTCCGGCCAGCGCGCGCGGATATCCGGCTCCATTTCGACAAATTTCACGGGATCACGAACCGACCAGATGGCGGAAGCCCGCTGCACCCCGTCATTGTCGCGCCATTCGGCCCCTTCGCTCATCTCGCGGCCGGGTCGCCCGGTATTGCAGACGGCAATCACATCCGTGCGGCTGCCGCCCGCGCCCAGCGAGCGGCAATCGTTGAAGCGGATGACGATGTCGGAAAGGTCGATGAGATCAGCCACGCCCTGCGGCATTTCCCCATTTCCGACAATCATGATCCGCCGCCCCATGCCGTTCAGAAGCCTTCGGAAAGTTCGCGCAATTCGTCGGCGCGCTTGCGGCTCATATCGGCAAGGCAGGAGGAAACCAGCATCGGCTCCATCGTGCCGCCGCGTGCCTGAAAACCGAAGGCATCGCAATTGGCATCGCGAAACGCCACCCAGGCGCGCTGGGCGGCAATCAGTGCCTCGGAGGCGCCCTTGCCGCTCTCATCCGCCGTCTTGTCGCGTTCCGCAAGCTGCTTGCGAACCTTCTGATACTCGGCGTTCAGCTGCTTGTCGGCCTTCTCATAATCCTGTCCGGCACAGATCGTCATATCCGCCTGCGTCTGCGGTTCCTTGCAGTCGGGCGTGTCCTGGGCCAGCGCGGGAAAAGCTGTAAGAGACAGCAGTGCAGCCGCCGCGAAGCGGAGTTTTTGCAGGGTCACCGCCATCATTCAGGCCGCCGCGCCATCGAAAGCCTGCGACTTCAGCGCGCGTGGATCGACACCATCCAGACAATTGGCATTCACCGCCACCATCGGCGTCCCGTCCGGTCCGTCGGCATAGGCAAAACTTTCAATGCCGCAGGTGGAGCAGAAAAGATGATGAATGTGGTGCTTGTTGAACAGATATTCCGTCAGCTTGTCCTCGCCGGAAAGCAGCGTGAACTTGTCTCGCGGCGCAAAGGCAAGGGTCGAGCCGAGGCGCTTGCAGCGCGAACAATTGCAGATGACGGTGTGGTCGAGATCGGCATCGACCTCGAAGCTGACATCGCCGCACTGGCAACTTCCGTGATAATGTTCCGTCGTCATTTCACAACCTCCCCATGATCTGTTGACGAAAACCGTAAACCTCGCGTTTGCCGGAAAGCGGCACGAGCGTCACCTCCCGCTTCTGGCCCGGTTCGAAACGAACCGCTGTTCCGGCCGGAATGTCGAGACGCATGCCGCGCACCTTGTCGCGGTCGAAAACGAGACCCGCATTGGTCTCGAAGAAATGGTAATGGCTGCCCACCTGCACCGGCCGGTCGCCGGTATTGGCCACCTCGATCGTCACGGTCGGTTGGCCGGCATTGAGTTCGATGGTGCCCTCAGCGGCAATGATTTCGCCTGGTTTCATGGTGCTCCCCTTTATCTCTCTCAAGCGGCCGTCACTGTCGCGCAGCCTTCGGCCTTCAGCACCCGCGCCGTTGATGCCGGGTTGTTGACGAGTTTGGCCGCCGGGCGGATGGGCCTGCGAACCAGCTCGCCGCCGCAATTCGGGCAGGCGCCGTGAAGCACATCCGTCACGCAATCGACGCAGAAGGTGCATTCGAACGAGCAGATCATCGCATCCCGGCTGTCGGGGGCAAGATCGCGGTCGCAGCATTCGCAATTGGGCCGAAGTTCCAGCGCCATGTTGGCTCCCTCACCGTATCGGTTCGTGAACGGTCACCAGCTTGGTGCCGTCAGGAAACGTCGCTTCCACTTGCACATCATGGATCATTTCGGCGATGCCTTCCATCACCTGATCGCGGGAAATGACATGCGCTCCCGCTTCCATCAGGTCGGCCACGGCGCGGCCATCGCGCGCACCCTCGACCACGAAATCGGTAATCAGCGCAATCGCTTCCGGGTAATTCAGCTTCACGCCGCGTTCCAGCCGGCGGCGCGCCACCATGGCGGCCATGGAAATCAGGAGCTTGTCTTTTTCTCTTGGGCTAAGGTTCATCGTCGTCCCGCAGCTTTCGCACCTTAGCCCCGCAAATCAAAGCGTTTACGGGGCCAGATCCGACTTGTTTGACAGACCCCGGAAGGTCGCCTGTCGCGGGCGATCCGGAGATTTACAGATTCCAGACTTTCGGCACTGATGCACCATTTCGCAAGAGCGAAATCACCGGAAAAAGTATTTTTCTCAAGGAGAAACCGTCGGCTGCGGAAACGCGCACGACCAGCTTGCCCTGCCATTCACTGGCGCCGCCGTTTTCTCCGGCAATAGCCCGGATTTTAGGCAAAAGCGCCTCGGCCAGAGGCCCTATGTAAAGAAGGGTGGCGAAGGCTACCTGGCCGGCAAGCACCGCCGGTTTGGCGGTCAGTTCAGCCACTTCGCCCGCAAGCAACAGCTCTTCGGCATGCACCAGCTTGCCGCCATGGCGAATGCGCCAGCGATCCCGGAACAGGCCCTGCACCATCGCCTCGCCCATGGCCTGACGCCCGAGCAGCACGGCCTCAACGGCGATGAATTCCGAGGTTGCGTCGAGATCGGCTTCCAGCCTGCGGGTCAGCGACGCCCGGTCGAAAAGAATGGTTTCCTGTGGCAGCCAGTGCAGCCGCGCACCCGGCCCGGCGGAAACGCGGGCGGTCACAGTGGCAGTTCCGGACGACGCCTTGTAGACCTTTTCGCAGGCCTGCGTCGTCACCACCAGCGAGGTGCCGGCAGCCGCAACCGCCTGCCATTCCATCTCGTCTCCGCCGGTCAAACCGCCGGAGGAATTGATGAGAATGGCCTCGATCTCATTGGAAAAAGTATCCGGCAGGCGGATCTTGGCGCAGCCTTCCTGAAACAGTTGCTCCAGCCGGCTGCGCCCTTCAACTGCCTTGGTTACAATGCGTCCTCTGCCACGGGCGCGCTGCTGCCGGGCAGGTTGACCGTCTTCGCAACCGGAAGGGCGGATGACTTGCTGTTCTGGCTGCACGCGGTCTCCGAAGCTGTTGCGGAAGCGGACCCGGCCTTGGCGCCGCAATCCTTTTTGACGACGGCGTCAACGACCATCTGTCCTTCCGTGTTGCGGAAGAAATCCCACATTCTTTCCGCCGCATCAACCGTGCGCGTCACTTCGCCTGTGGGCATCTTGCGCTCCACGGCGGGTTCCGCCTTCGGCGTCTGCTCGCCGCCCGGCTTGCGGGTGACGACCGCGGCCGCTGCCAGCACTTCGGCCTTCATGGTGGCGCGCGGCCAGGCATGGTCCCAATTGTCGATGACATAGGACTGGATACGTGCGCCGCCCTTGCAGACGTCGTATGAATTGACGGTGAAGCTCTCGCCCGGCTTGGTTTTCGCGCCGCCCTTGCAGCCGTCCATCTCGGCCCAGCGCTTCAGCGCCGTTTCGCC
This sequence comes from Rhizobium oryzihabitans, assembly GCF_010669145.1. Taxonomy (NCBI): domain Bacteria; kingdom Pseudomonadati; phylum Pseudomonadota; class Alphaproteobacteria; order Hyphomicrobiales; family Rhizobiaceae; genus Rhizobium; species Rhizobium oryzihabitans. The sequence goes on along the minus strand of NZ_CP048632.1, from coordinate 2,759,407 downwards.
GCCATATTGCCAGTAGGACTTGCCGCCGCCCTGATAGGGGTTGGCGGGATCCTTCAGACCTGCAAAGGCGATGATCGACATCGGCCGCGCCGGCTTGCAGCTTGCCGCATCCGGCCCCCATTTGCCTTCGGTCTCCAGCGGATAACCGGCACGCAGCGATGCGACGAAGCCGGCAGCGGTAAAATCCGCGCTGCCGTTGCAGATGAATTGTGACAGCATGCGCCCGCCGCCGGAATAACCGGAACCGTAAAAACGCTCTTCATCGACGCAGAACTTGCCCTTCACCATGGCAATCGCATCGCGAATGAAGCTCACCTCATCCAGCCCGCCGGGACGTGTGGTAACACCCGGAACATTCCAGGCATGGGTGCCCGGCATTTCGCCATTGAGGCTGCCCGCCAGCGCCACAACTATCAGGCCGTCGCGCTCGGCAAGCTTGTCCCAGCCGCTGCGGTTCAGCTGGCCATGCGGATTGCTGTTGGAGCCATGGAAATCGAACACCACCGGCAGCGGCTTTTTTCCGTCATAGGCTGATGGAACAAAATAGACGCCGTCGCGTTTCTCACCACTGGAGAGAATGGAAAAATCATGCCGGCCCGGCTCCATGCCGGTGCCCTGAAACTGACCGCAGGTCGATGCCGACGCTGCGACACCGGCGCTCGCGCACATCGCAAGACCCAGGAAAAGGGTGCGGGCGGAGCGGAACAGCCGGGCAGCCCGGCCAGGGGCAAAGTCTAGATGCATTGACACGCCTTTATTGGGCACGGTTTCCCCGACGATACGTCGGACGCGCGTGGAATGTAAGGGATCAACTGTCGCGGCGTGCGAATAGACTATATCTGTGTCTCGCATGCAGCATTTGCGCTGCCAATATCACAGGCTTTTATTCAATGAAATGCTAAAATTGCGCATGAAAGCCATGCACAGGCGCATAGGCTTTCAAAATATTAATCGGCCGTTTGCACGCCGTGATCGGCGCGCGGCGTTTTTAGTCTCGATCTATACTGTCAGATGACGCCGCGCTTCCGGCGTATCCAGCGTTTCGGCAAGCCCTTCATGCACGATCTCGCCCCGGTCCATGATGTAGACATGGTCGGCAAGCTCGCGGCAGAAATCCAGATATTGCTCCACCAGCAGGATCGCCATGCCGGTGGAATCGCGCAGATATTTGATCGCCCGGCCGATATCCTTGATGATCGACGGCTGGATGCCCTCGGTCGGCTCATCAAGGACCAGGATTTTCGGCCGCGTCACAAGCGCCCGGCCGATTGCGAGCTGCTGCTGCTGTCCGCCGGAAAGATCGCCGCCACGCCGTCCCAGCATGGTTTGCAGCACCGGAAACAGGCTGAAAATATCATCCGGAATGAAACGCTCCCTGCGGGCGAGCGGCGCATAACCGCTTTCAAGGTTCTCCTGCACGCTGAGCAGCGGAAAGATTTCCCGCCCCTGCGGCACATAGCCGACACCGCGCTTGGCCCGGTGGTAAGGCGCCAGCCCATCCAGCGCCGCCCCTTCAAAACTGATCGTCCCGGCACTGATGGCGTGCTGGCCGGTGACCGCGCGCAGCAGCGAGCTTTTGCCCACCCCGTTGCGGCCGAGGACACAGGTGATCTTGCCCATCTCCGCTTTCAGAGACACGCCGCGCAGGGCCTGTGCTGCGCCATAATGGAGGTTGATGTTTTCGACGTTCAGCATGGCGCTACCTGTGATTGCAGGGGAGATTGCGGTGTGGGTCCTCGGGTTAAGCCCGAGGATGACGTGGAGTGAGCTGGACGCAGCGCGACCTTGCCAGATATGAGTTCCGACTTGCTGTTTCGCCCTGCCGGCGGAAAGCCAGGCAGCGAAAATTTTCTCGCAACATTCCCGGAATAATCTCTGGACGTAACCCCACCCACCCGTCATCCTCGGGCCTGACCCGAGGATCCACCCCCGAGAGACCACCTTGACCGGCTTCGTCTACATTGTTGCGAGCGGCAGGCACGGAACGCTCTATATCGGGGTGACGTCGAACCTCGAGCAACGAATTTACGAACATCGCGAAGGACTGACGAAAGGTTTCACGAGCATCTACGGCTGTACACGGCTCGTCTGGTACGAGGAGCATATGAGCATTGGCACCGCCATCCAGCGGGAAAAATCGCTGAAGCGCTGGTATCGCGACTGGAAGATCAAGCTGATCGAGGATTTTAATCCGGAGTGGCGCGATCTTTATGGGGAATTTGGATGAGGGCTTGGGGGTGGATCCTCGGGTCAAGCCCGAGGATGACGTCAGTGGTTTTGTCGATACCAGTGCCACACTCTCCGCCGTCATCTTCGGGCTTGACCCGAGGATCCATAGCGGCAAGCGCCAAATAACCGAAACAATGAGCCGCCCCATCATCGCCCCAGATAATTCTCGATCACCTTCGGATCGCTGGACACAAAATCGATCGAGCCTTCGGCGAGCACCGAGCCCTCGGCAAGACACGTCACCTTCACGCCCAGCTCGCGGATGAAGCCCATGTCGTGCTCCACCACCACCACCGACCGGGTCTTGGCGATTTCCTTCAAAAGCACGGCGGTTTCGGCGGTTTCCGCATCCGTCATGCCGGCCACCGGCTCGTCCACCAACAGCAGCTTCGGCTCCTGCGCCAAGAGCATGCCGATTTCCAGCCACTGTTTCTGGCCGTGCGAGAGGTTGGCGGCGAGATCGCCGCGGCGGTGGCCGAGGCGCACGGTCGCGAGGATTTCCTCGATGCGGGCCTTGTCCTCATCCGTCAGCCGATAGAACAGCGTGGCGAAGACGCCGCGTTTGCGGTTCAGCGCCAGTTCCAGATTGTCCCAGACCGTATGGCTTTCAAACACGGTCGGCTTCTGGAATTTCCGCCCGATGCCGAGCTGGGCAATATCCGCCTCGTCCTTTTTCGTGAGATCGATGCTGTCTTCGAACAATACCGTGCCCGTATCCGGCCGCGTCTTGCCGGTGATGATATCCATCATCGTCGTCTTGCCGGCGCCATTCGGGCCGATGATGGCGCGAAGCTCGCCCGGCTCCACCACGAAGGAGAGCGAATTGAGCGCCTTGAATCCGTCGAAGGAAACGGAGACACCATCCAGATAAAGCAGGCTCTTGGTTCTGTTTTCGGAAACCGTATTCATGGGCTTACTCCGCCGCCTGTTGCGCAACCGCGCTGTCGTTGCCGGGTTGCTGGGCAGCGCCTGCCGCCCGCGCGCCCCGCTTTTCGCGACGCCCGGCAAGATAATGCTGCACGGTGCCGACGATGCCCTTCGGGAAGAACAGCGTCACCGCGATGAAGAGACCCCCCAGCGCAAACAGCCAGAATTCAGGGAAAGCGCCGGTGAAATAGCTCTTGCCGCCATTGACCAGAATAGCGCCGATGATCGGCCCGATCAGCGTGCCGCGCCCGCCCACCGCCGTCCACACCACCACTTCGATGGAATTGGCGGGAGAGAATTCGCCGGGATTGATGATGCCCACCTGCGGCACGAACAGCGCACCGGCAATGCCCGCCATCATGGCCGACACGACGAAGGTGAAGAGCTTGATGTTTTCCACCCGGAAACCGAGGAAACGCACCCGGCTTTCCGCATCGCGCACGCCCACCAGCACCTTGCCGAATTTGGAATTGACGATGCCCGATGCGATCAGCAGCGAGAGCGCCAGCATCACCGCCGTCATGGCAAACAGCACGGCGCGCGTGCCATCCGACTGCACCGAGAAGCCGAGAATATCCTTGAAATCGGTGAGGCCATTATTGCCGCCGAAACCCATGTCGTTGCGGAAGAAGGCAAGCAGCAGCGCATAGGTCATGGCCTGGGTGATGATGGAGAGATAAACGCCGTTGACGCGCGAGCGGAAGGCGAACCAGCCGAACACGAAGGCCAGCAGCCCCGGCACCACCAGCACCATCAGCGCCGCAAACCAGAACATGTCGAAGCCCTGCCAGAACCACGGCAGTTCCTTCCAGTTGAGGAACACCATGAAATCAGGCAGCACCGGATGGCCATAAACCCCGCGCGTGCCGATCTGACGCATCAGATACATGCCCATGGCATAACCGCCGAGCGCGAAGAAGGCGGCATGGCCAAGCGAGAGAATGCCGCAATAACCCCAGACCAGATCAAGCGCGAGCGCCAAAAGCGCATAGGCCAGATATTTGCCCAGCATCGACATGATATAGGTCGGGATGCGGAATGCGCTGTCGGCCGGCAAAAGCAGGTTGGAGGCCGGCACCAGCACGGCAATGGCCAGAATGATGCCGATGGCGATGGAGATGCGGCGGTCGAGCGCGCGCAGGAGGAAGCCGGTAATCATGCTTCGATCGCCCTTCCCTTGAGTGCGAAGAGACCGCGCGGCCGCTTCTGGATGAACAGGATGATGAGAACGAGCACGAGGATCTTGCCGAGCACGGCGCCGACCGTCGGCTCGAGGAACTTGTTGAGCACGCCGAGAGACAGGGCACCAACCAGCGTTCCCCAGAGATTGCCGACGCCGCCGAACACCACCACCATGAAACTGTCGATGATGTAGCTCTGGCCGAGATTGGGCGAGACATTGTCGATCTGCGACAGCGCTACGCCGGCGAGACCGGCAACGCCCGAACCGAGCGCGAAGGTGAAGGCATCCACCCAAGGGGTGCGAATGCCCATGGAAGAGGCCATGCGGCGGTTCTGCGTCACGGCGCGCATCTGCAGGCCGAAGGCGGAGCGTTTCAGGAGAACCAGCAGCGCGAAGAACACCGAAAGCGAGAAGCAGACGATCCACACCCGGTTCCAGGTGAAATTGAGATAACCGACGCTGAAGGAGCCGGACATCCAGCCGGGGCTGCCGACTTCCCGGTTGGTCGGCCCGAAGATGGAGCGCACGCCCTGTTGCAGGATGAGCGAGATGCCCCAGGTGGCTAGAAGCGTTTCGAGCGGCCGCCCGTAAAGAAAGCGAATGACGCCGCGCTCCATGACAAGGCCGACGAAGGCCGTCACCAGAAAGGCGGCGGGCAGAGCGATGGCGAGCGACCAGTCGAACAGGCCGGGGAAGTTCGAACGGATCACCTCCTGCACCATGAAGGTGGAGTAAGCGCCGATCATCACCATCTCGCCATGCGCCATGTTGATGATGCCCATGACGCCGAAGGTGATGGCAAGGCCGATGGCGGCGAGCAGCAACACGGAACCGAGCGACAGGCCGTACCAGACATTCTGCGCATAATCCCAGAAGGCAAGGGAGCTTTCGATGCTCGATATGGCGCTGTCGATATCCGGTTTCAGGCTCTGATCCACCGACGATGAGGCCGCCATCAGAATGCCGATGGCATCGCGCCCGCCCAGCTTCTTGATGGTCGCGATCGCATCCTTCTTCTCAGCGAGCGACCGGTCGGAGGAGAGCAGCGAGACAGCCCGCGCCTCCTCCATCCGGGTCCGCACCTCATTATCGGCCTCCTTGGCGATGGCCGCTTCCAGCAATTCGAGATTTTCGGCGCTTGGCGCTTTCAAGACGGCATCCGCTGCCGAAAGCCGCACGGATTTTTCCGGGCTGAGCAGCGTCAGCCCGCCCATCGCGGCGCGGATGACGCGGCGAAGATTATTGTTGACCCTGATCTTCGAAACGGCCGCCTTCGGCGCTTCGCCCACGGTTTCGCCTGAAAGCGGATCGATCAGCGTGAAGTTGGACCCGGCGGCCCGCGTCATGAACACCAGATTGTCGGCCTTGCGGACGTAAAGCTCGCCCGATGCGAATGCCTCAAGCGCCGGCACCACCCGTGCGTCGCCGGTGGCGGCAATCTGCCCGATCAACGTTTCGGCCTGCTTGAAATCCGCCGTACCGAGCGCATCGATCAGCGCCTTTGGGTCGCTTTGCGCCATGGATTGGGCCGCGATCCCAAGGGTGAGAAAGAAAAAAACAGCTCCGAGAAAAGATCGGATCGTCATGTCGGTTCCTTAGAGCGTTTCCGGTAGAAGTGCCGTCTGCGGGTGCCGCCACCCCCCTCTGCCCTGCCGGGCATCTCCCCCACAAGGAGGGAGATCGGCAAGACGCACTCACGTCGCTCTATCTCGACAGATGAGAAAGGGCGGGGCCTTGCTGCGAGTCGATCTCCCCACCTGTGGGGGAGATGCCCGGCAGGGCAGAGGGGGGCATGCTTGTTCAGTTTCGAACGATAGAAGTTCAAGCCACCGCCCCCAGAGGGGCGGCCCCCCGAACCTCCGCTAATCAGCTACCCTTGCCGCCGCACTTGCCGCTGGCCACATTGAAGTTGCCGCAAGACATCGGCTTCCTCCAGTCCGAGATCAGATCCTTCGAGTCCGGCAGATAATCCGACCACTCGTCACCCACGACCTGCGGCGTCTGCTGCACGATTTCGAACTGGCCGTCAGCCTGGATTTCGCCGATCAGCACCGGCTTGGTGATGTGGTGGTTCGGCATGACGGTGGAGTAACCGCCCGAAAGGTTCGGCACCGAAACGCCGATGATCGAGTCCAGAACCTTGTCCGTATCCGTCGTGCCGGCGGATTCGACGGCCTTTACCCAGGCGTTGAAGCCGATATAGGCGGCTTCCATCGGGTCGTTGGTCACGCGCTTGTCGTTCTTGGTAAAGGCATGCCAGGTCTTGATGAATTCGGCATTGACCGGCGCATCGACGGACTGGAAGTAGTTCCAGGCGGCAAGGTGGCCGACCAGCGGTGCGGTATCGAGACCGGCAAGTTCTTCTTCGCCGACGGAGAAGGCGACGACCGGAATATCCTCGGCCTTGATGCCCTGGTTCGCCAGTTCCTTATAGAAAGGCACGTTGGCATCACCATTGATGGTGGAGACCACGGCGGTCTTCTTGCCGGCCGAGCCGAATTTCTTGATGTCGGACACGATCGTCTGCCAGTCGGAATGACCGAACGGCGTGTAGTTGATCATGATGTCCTCTTCCTTGACGCCCTTCGACATCAGGTAGGCCTTCAGGATCTTGTTGGTGGTCTGCGGATAGACATAGTCCGTGCCGGCCAGAACCCAGCGCTCCACACCTTCGGTGCTGGCGAGATAATCGACGGCCGGAATGGCCTGCTGGTTTGGCGCGGCACCCGTGTAGAAGATGTTGCGCGAAGATTCTTCACCCTCGTACTGAACCGGATAGAACAGGATCGAGTTCAGTTCCTCGAAGACCGGCAGAACGGATTTGCGGGAGGAAGACGTCCAGCAGCCGAAAACGGCGGCGACCTTGTCCTGCGAAATCAGCTGGCGGGCCTTTTCGGCAAAGAGCGGCCAGTCGGAAGCCGGATCGACCACCACGGCTTCAAGTTTCTTGCCAAGCACGCCGCCCTTCTTGTTCTGCTCGTCGATGAGCATCAGCATGGCGTCCTTCAGCGTTGTCTCTGAAATGGCCATGGTGCCGGACAGCGAATGCAGCACGCCGACCTTGATGGTGTCGTCCGCGGCAAAAGCGCCATGGAAGGCGGTGGTGGACAGGATCGCGCCAAGCAGCGCGGCACTAAGCGTCTTGCGGAATATCATCGGAAGAACCCCTCTCCTTGTTGGCCTCTCGTGGAGGCTCAGCGGCATCTGCGGCCGCTGCTGGGAGGGACTATCGATCTCGTGAGAGCGAAACCGTATACGTCAATTGACGTAGGCGGGGTGGCGAAAGATGCAGGGGGGAGGGAATAAGCTGAACCTGAAGGTGCTTGTCTGTGAAGCAGGAGGCCTCAGCTTGTTTCTTCTCCCCGCCGGGGAGAAGTCCGCGGCAGCGGGATGAGGGGGCGAGCGCCGCGATATACGGAGGGTTGCCCCCTCATCCGACCCTTCGGGCCACCTTCTCCCCGCCGGGGAGAAGAAATGCGCGGCACGGTCTCACATCAGGAATGCGGCTTGTCGTTCCGCTCTTCGTCGCGGATCGCATCGTCGTGATACCACGAACCGAAATCGATATGCGGCTCCTGCGCCTGGCGCTCGAGGTCGTTCAGGCTGCTGTTGCGGAACTTGGAAAGACCCGCGCGCCCGCCGACCGGGAATTGATAGATCGTTGCCGTCTCGCGATGAATGCCAGTTGCCATTTCGATCATCTCACTTTGTTTGCATCGAAGCACTTTATGTCTGGAGCTAACCCGCAAAGGCCAGATTCGCTCCGTTTGATTAAAAAAAAATCACCTTGCGAAAAATATAGGCACTAATCGTCCCATCTACAAGAAAAACCATTCCGAAAGCGCCGGTTTTTGGGGCAAATGCCAATCCCTCGCGCGCAACCGAAATCATTGCACCGCAGCAGGGCATTCCGCCGGGAGACGCAGGCTATCTATCAGGATTCAATGATGAAACATGAGCGGTGAATTTGTCTGCCGCAGTGCAGCAGAACCAGCCACGCGTGATATCCAGGCTCCTGCGCAACAGGGCCCCTGAAAGATTTTTCGAAAAAATCGCCCGATATCGCCAATCTGGCACGCGGCATGCATCTAAGGGGGCAGCCCTTGAACGCGAATGCGCTTTCGGTGGCGAAAGCCACGGGAGGCCTCAAGGCTTCGCATTGTTACCTATGAGAGGTTCGTAATGACTAAGTTCAAACTCGAGTACATCTGGCTGGACGGATACAAGCCGGTCCCCAACCTGCGCGGCAAGACCCAGATCAAGGAATTCGACGAATTCCCCACACTCGAGCAGCTGCCGCTTTGGGGCTTTGATGGCTCGTCCACGCAGCAGGCCGAAGGCCACTCGTCGGATTGCGTGCTGAAGCCCGTCGCGATCTATCCCGACCCGGCCCGCTCCAACGGTGCACTCGTCATGTGCGAAGTCATGATGCCCGATGGCGTCACCCCGCATGCTTCGAACAGCCGCGCAACCATCCTCGACGACGAGGACGCATGGTTCGGCTTCGAACAGGAGTATTTCTTCTACCAGGACGGCCGCCCGCTCGGCTTCCCGGAACAGGGTTACCCGGCTCCGCAGGGTCCTTATTACACCGGCGTCGGCTTCAAGAATGTCGGTTCGGTTGCCCGCGAAATCGTTGAAGAGCACCTCGACCTCTGCCTCGAAGCCGGCATCAACCACGAAGGCATCAACGCCGAAGTGGCCAAGGGCCAGTGGGAATTCCAGGTATTCGGCAAGGGCTCCAAGCGCGCCGCCGACCAGATCTGGATCGCCCGTTACCTGCTGCTGCGTCTTTGCGAACAGTACGGCATCGACGTCGAATTCCATTGCAAGCCGCTCGGCGATACCGACTGGAACGGTTCGGGCATGCACTGCAACTTCTCCACCAAGTTCATGCGCGAAGTTGGCGGCAAGGAATATTTCGAAGCCCTCATGGCCGCTTTCGCCAAGAACTGGAAAGAGCACATCGACGTTTACGGTCCGGACAACCACCTGCGCCTGACCGGCAAGCACGAAACCGCTCCGTGGAACAAGTTCTCCTACGGCGTTGCCGACCGTGGCGCCTCGATCCGCGTTCCGCATTCCTTCGTTAACAACGGTTACAAGGGTTACCTCGAAGACCGTCGTCCGAACTCGCAGGGCTGCCCTTACCAGATCGCTTCCGTCGTTCTGAAGACGATTGCAGAAGTGCCGCTCGCAAAGTCGGCTGCTGCCTGATAAGCTAAGACATGGCGTCGCCCGCAACCGGGCGACGCCATTTTTCTGTCCACCGAACGGCCGGGCCGGTCAGGCGACCTTTCGCCGAGCGCCGCACACGGCATAGTCTTCCCATACGCAAGCTCAAACAAGCGGCGTGGCTTTGACCAACAGCCTCGGATTTTCCGAAAACCGCACCGTCGTTTTCGGTCCGACGCTCTAAAGCAAGAAGGTGAGCGATGGGCATTCTCCAGAAATTCTCTCTCGAAAACCGCACGGCCATCATCACCGGCAGCGGCCGCGGCCTCGGTTTTGAAATTGCCAGCGCCTTTGCCGAAGCGGGCGCGCATGTGTGGCTGACCGGCCGCAATGCCGAAACGCTGGAACAGGCGACAGATGTGCTGCGCAAGGCTGGCGGCAAGGCCGATTACGCCGCCTTCGATATTGCCGACACGGCAGCCGGCAGCGCCCTTGTTCGCCGTATGATGGACGAGTTCGGCCACCTCGATATCCTCGTCAACAATGTCGGCGCGCGCGACCGCCGCCCGCTTGCCGAATTCAGCGACGAGGACGTGCTGGAATTGATCCGCACCGATCTTACCTCCTCCGTCTCGCTGTCGCGGGATGCCGCGGAGGCCATGAACGCCAATGGCTACGGCCGCATCATCACCATCACCTCCATTCTCGGCCACATCGTCCGGCCGGGGGATGCGATTTATCCCGTCGCCAAACAGGGGCTGACCGGGCTGATGCGGGCGATTGCCGTGGAATATGGCGCGCGCGGCATCACCAGCAACGCCATCGCGCCCGGCATGTTCGCCACCGAAACCAATGCCGCCCTTGCCGAAAATCCTGAGATGGTGGCCTTCGCCAAGCTGCGGGTGCCGCTGGAGCGCTGGGGCCGGCCGGATGAGATCGCCGGTGCTGCCCTGTTTCTGGCGAGCGACGCGGCCTCCTTCGTCAACGGCCATGTGCTGACGGTGGATGGCGGCATGTCGGTGCGGCTGTGAGAGGCCCGTTGCGGAAAGGCGCTAGATAGGCATGGCCGCACGGCAACGCATCATCCCCGTCAGGCGCGAATATAACCGCTGGGTCGCCAACCAGACGCTGGAAGATTATGCGCTGCGCTTCACCGCCAAGAGCGCCCGGCAATTTTCCTCCAACCGCATTTCCCACACCGCCATCGGCGCGATTTCCTTTCTGGCGCTGGAAGCCATCGGCGGCGCCATCACGCTCTCCTACGGCACCACCAACGCCTTTTACGCCATCCTCGTTGCCGCCATCGCCATGCTCGCCGTCGGCCTGCCGATCAGCCGTTACGCCATCCGTCACGGCGTCGATATCGATCTTCTGACGCGCGGCGCGAGCTTCGGTTATATCGGCTCCACCATCACCTCGCTGATCTATGCCGCCTTCACCTTCATGCTCTTCGCCATCGAAGCGTCGATCATGTCCGGCGCGCTGGAACTGGCGCTCGGCATTCCACTGTGGATCGGCTATATCATCTCCGCCGTCATGGTCATTCCGCTCGTCACCCATGGCGTGCGACTCATCAGCCGTTTCCAGATCATCACCCAGCCCTTCTGGATCATCCTCAACGTCCTGCCTTTCGTGTTCATCGCTTTGATGGACTGGGAAAAATACGATCTCTGGCGCGCCTTTGCCGGCATACACCACGCCTCCGGCCCGCCGGGAACGGTCGCGGATTTCAACCTCGTGGAATTCGGCGCGGCCTCCGCCGTCATTCTGGCGCTGATGTCGCAGATCGGCGAACAGGTGGACTTCCTGCGCTTCCTGCCGGCCGAGGGGCAAAGCCGCCTGCGCCATCGCATCGCGGTCTTTCTGGCGGGTGCCGGCTGGGTCGTTGTCGGCGTGCCGAAGCTTCTGGCCGGCTCCTTCCTCGTGGTCTTGACCTTCAGCTCCGGCGTTTCGGTAGATCGCGCCGCCGATCCGGCGCAGATGTATCTCACCGCCTTCGGCTACATGATCCCCAATGAAACCGCGGCCATGCTGCTGATGGTCGCCTTCGTGGTTGTCTCGCAGCTGAAGATCAACGTCATGAACGCCTATGCGGGCTCGCTCGCCTGGTCCAACTTCTTCTCCCGCCTCACCCACAGCCATCCCGGCCGCGTCGTCTGGCTGGTCTTCAACGTGGCGATCGCGCTGCTGTTGATGGAACTCGGCATCTACCGCCTGCTGGAAGAAACGCTCGGCATCTTCTCCATCATCGCCATGGCGTGGCTGTGCACCATCTCCGCCGATCTCTTCATCAACAAGCCGCTCGGCCTCGCCCCGTCCGGCATCGAGTTCAAGCGCGCCCATCTTTACGACATCAATCCCGTCGGCGTCGGCTCCATGGCGCTTTCAGCGACCATCGCGCTGATGGCGCATTTCGGCACCTTCGGGCCGCTCGCCGCATCGCTCGCGCCCTATCTGACGCTGATCGTCGCCTTCATCACCTCGCCGCTGATCGCATGGGGCACGAAGGGCAAATTCTATCTGGCCCGCAAACCGCGTCAGAAATGGCGAGAAGAGAGCAGCATCACCTGTTCCATCTGCGAACACCCTTTCGAGCCGGAGGACATGGCCTGGTGTCCGGCCTATGCCGCGCCGATCTGTTCGCTCTGCTGCTCGCTGGACAGCCGCTGCCATGATATGTGCAAGCCGAAGGCCAAGCTGAACTATCAGGTCGCGACCGTCGCGAAATCCTTCCTGCCGGATCAGCTAGTGGCCAAACTCGCCACCCGGCTCGGACGCTACGGCATGGCGGCGGCGATTGCCGTCACCGCCATTGGCGGCATATTAGCGCTCATCGCCCATCAGGTCGGCACCGCCTCGCCGGCGACGGCAGATGTGGTCAACCGCACCATCCTCATCGTGTTCTTCGTCTTCGCCGTCATCGCCGGCATCGTCTGCTGGTTTCTGGTTCTCGCCCATGACAGCCGGGTGGTGGCGGAGGAGGAATCCTCACGCCAGAACACATTGCTCCTCAAGGAAATCGCAGCCCACAAAAAGACCGACGCCGCCCTTCAGGACGCCAAGGAAACGGCCGAAGCCGCCAACCGCGCCAAGAGCCGTTACGTGGTGGGCCTCAGCCATGAGCTGCGCACGCCGCTTAATGCCGTTCTGGGTTATGCCCAGATCCTCGAACGCGATGAGACCATTCCCCCGCCCCGGCAATCGGCCATCAAGGTCATCCGCCGTTCCGCCGACCATCTCTCCGGCCTGATCGACGGGCTTCTGGATATTTCCAAGATCGAGGCGGGCCGTCTGCAGGTCTATTCCAACGAGATCAACATTCAGGATTTCTTCGACCAGATCGTCGACATGTTCCGCCCGCAGGCGCAGGCCAAGGGGCTGGAATTCCGGCATGAGCGCGCCCATTCCCTGCCGCAATATGTGCGCACGGATGAAAAGCGTCTGCGCCAGATTCTCGTCAACCTGCTCTCAAATGCCATCAAGTTCACCGACGAGGGCAGCGTCACCTTCGATGTCGCCTATCGCAGCCAGGTCGCGAGCTTCACGGTTTCCGATACCGGGCGCGGCATTGCCGAAAAAGATCTTGCCCGCATCTACGAGCCTTTCCAGCGCGGCGAGGCCGAAAGCGTGCGCCCCATGCCGGGCCTCGGCCTAGGGCTCACCATTACGAGGCTTCTCACCAACACGCTCGGCGGCGAGATTTCCGTCTCCAGCGAAAAAGATGAGGGCTCCACCTTTCGCGTCCGCCTCATGCTCTCTGCCGTGCACCGGCCAAGCACGGCACCTGCGGCAGAAAAGACCATCCGCTCCTATTCCGGCCCGCGCCGCACCATCGTGGTGGTTGATGACAACGAGGATCACCGCGAGTTGATGCGGCAGGTGCTTTCGCCGCTCGATTTCGTGGTGCTGACCGCCCAGAGCGGGCCGGACTGCCTGACACTCATCGAAGGCGTGCAGCCCGATCTCTTTCTCATCGATATTTCCATGCCCGGCATGACCGGCTGGCAGCTTGTGACGAAACTGCGTGAAGCCGGCCAGACCGCCCCGCTCATCATGCTCTCGGCCAATATCGGTGACGGAACCGTGGCGGGTGCTGGAGAAGACAACCACAATGACGCCATCGCCAAGCCTGTCGATATCCGCCAGCTTTGCGACAGGCTTGCCGTGCATCTCGGCCTGAAATGGATCTACGAGGCGGATATGCCGCCCCCGCCATCGCCGCCGCCCGTGGCGCAGATCGTCCATCCCGGCGCAATTCACATTCAGGATTTGCAGCGGCTCGGCGAAATAGGCTACATACGCGGCATCGAGGCGAAACTCGCCGATCTTGCCCGCAACACGGAAAATCTGCCCTTCACGCAGGAGCTCGGCATCTATGTGCAGGCCTTCGATCTGGCCGGTTACGCGCATTTTCTCAAACGGTTTGCAGATAGCGACATGGGAGACGGCAAGGCATGAGCGGTCAGGCGGCGGCCCCGAGAGACATCGTATTGCTGGTGGATGACAGCCCGGAAGCTCTCGGGTTTCTTACCGATGCGCTAGAACAGTCCGGCTTCTCCGCCCTCATCGCCACCTCGGGACAGGCCGCGCTCAACATTGCCGAACGCATCACGCCCGATATCATCCTGCTCGACGCCGTCATGCCGGCCATGGACGGTTTCGAGACCTGCCGCCGCCTGAAGGCCAATGCGGCGGTGGCGCAGGTGCCCGTCATCTTCATGACCGGACTGACGGAAACAGAACATGTAGTGCGGGCGCTCGAATCCGGCGGCGTCGATTATCTGACCAAGCCGATCAATATAGATGAACTGCGCGCCCGCATCCGCGTCCATCTCTCCAATGCCCGCTCGGCGCAAAGCGCCCGCGTCGCGCTCGACGCCGCCGGCCGCCACCTGCTCGCCGTGCGCGCCAACGGCGCCATCCACTGGTCGACACCGCAGGCGACGCGCCTCGTCAACGCCGCCACCGGCCGCGACGACGGCATGGAAATCGTCACCAGCCATATTGGCCGCTGGCTCGCAGAACGGGCGGCGGCGGAAACCGGCCGCGACGTGCCGCTGACGATCACCGAGGCCGGGCGGCCTGCCCTGCAGCTATCCTTCCTCGGCGCCATGGGGCCGGATGAATTCCTCTTCCGCCTCACCGCCGCCAATGAGAAATCCGGCGATCACCTGCTGCGCGAGCATTTTTCCCTCACCGCCCGGGAATCGGAAGTGCTGCTGTGGATCGCGAAGGGCAAATCCAACCGCGATATCGGCGATATCCTCGGCCTTTCCGCCAGAACCGTGAACAAGCATCTGGAGCAGATCTATGTGAAGCTCGGGGTGGAAAACCGGGCATCGGCGGCTGTGAAGGCGGCGCATATATTGCATCAGGGGTGACGAGCACATTTAGTGTGGCAAGGTTCAGAAAACATATATTTTCCGCTTGAACGCTAAGCATTGGCTTCTTCGCGGAGCGGTGGCCGCCTGTTTCTTCTCCCCACCGGGGAGAAGGTGGCCCGAAGGGTCGGATGAGGGGGCTAGCTCTCCGCATATCTCGACCCTCGCCCCCTCATCCCGCTGCCGCGACCTTCTCCCCGGCGGGGAGAAGAAAACATGCGGCGATGCCGTAACTCCCAAGATCACCTTATATCCAGCCCAAACCAAACAACGGAGCTTTCCATGGACCGTTTCATCATCCTTTCCGGCTGTTCCGGCGGCGGCAAGTCCACTCTTCTTGCCGAGCTTGCCCGGCGCGGTTTCGCAACCGTCGAGGAACCGGGAAGGCGCATCGTCATTGAGGAAACGAGAAATAACGGCACTGCCCTGCCCTGGGTCGACATCGAAGCCTTCGCCCGCCGGGCAATCGCCATGGCGCTCGAAGACCGGCAAATGGCACCACGAGAAGGCCTCGTCTTTTTCGACCGCGGCCTGATCGACGCCACCTCGGCGCTGCATCACGTCAGCGGCGACAGCTTCATCGAAACGCTGCGGCACGCGCACCGCTATAACCGGCTGGTTTTCCTCACCCCACCCTGGCCGGAAGTTTACCGGGGAGACAGCGAGCGCAAACACGGTTTGGAGGCGGCGGTGGAGGAATATGAACGCCTGCTGCGTGATTACGCCCGGCTGGACTATGAAACGGTGGTGCTGCCGAAAGCTCCGGTTTCGGAGCGCGCCGATATGGTACTGGAGAGGCTGGCGGCGAAAGTGGGCTGAAGCACAGCAACTCAGGCTGCGTGTGTGTGTGTTCTCACACTCGACGTCATCCTCGGGCGTGACCCGAGGATCCATTCCTCGCGCAGCGATAGATCCTCGGGTCAAGCCCGAGGATGACACCAGAAGAGTTCAGCCGCTCACCATAAAAACAAAAAAAGCCCGGCATCGCTGCCGGGCTTCGATAGGCAATTATCCAGTAAGACTCACGTCCCCTGCTGGAAGTAGCTGAACTTGCCGTCCGGGCCCTTCTTCCACTCGTACATGACGTAGCCGGGAAGCTTCGGGTCGCCCTTCTCGTCGAAGGAGATGTCGCCGAGCGCGGTCGGGAAGGTGCCCTTCTTCAGAGCTTCGGCAACCTTTTCCGGCTCAACCGAACCGGCAGCCTTGGCAGCGCCGGCAATCGCCTGCAGGGCGGCGTAGGAGTAGAGGGTGTAGGCTTCCGGGTTGAAGCCGGCGGCCTTGAACTTCTCTACCAGTTCCTTGTTTTCAGGACGCAGCGTCGGATCGGGACCGAAGGTGTTGAGCGTGCCTTCGACAGCGTCGCCGGCGATGGAGGCGAGTTCGTTCGAGACGATGCCGTCACCCGAGATGAGCTTCGCCTTCAGGCCCTGATCGGCCGCCTGGCGGATGATCAGACCGGCTTCCGTGTGCAGGCCGCCCCAGTAGATAACCGTGACGCCAGCTTCCTTCATCTTGGAAATCAGCGCGGAGAAGTCCTTGTCGCCGACATTGACGCCTTCATACATGGCTTCCGTCAGGCCGGCCGCATTGGCTGCCTTCTTGGTTTCATCGGCAAGCCCCTGACCATAGGGGGTCTTGTCGTGAATGATGGCGATCTTGGCGTCCTTGTAGTGGTCGGCCAGATACTTGCCGGCGATGCCGCCCTGCTGGTCGTCACGACCGCAGGTGCGGAAGGTGTTCCACAGGCCGCGCTCGGTGAAAACGGGGTTGGTCGCAGCAGGCGTTACTTCGAGAATGCCGTTTTCGGCATAAACTTCGGAAGCCGGAATGGAAACGCCGGAGTTGAAGTGGCCGACGACGAATTTCACGCCATCAGCAACGAATTTATTGGCAACCGAGATACCCTGCTTGGGGTCGGAAACGTCATCGCCCAGCACGATCTTGATCTGTTCGCCGTTGATGCCGCCGGCAGCGTTGATGTCTTTCGCAGCCTGCTCGGCACCCTTCTGAAGCTGAGCACCGAAAGCAGCGTTCGGGCCGGTCAGCGGGCCGCCGACAGCGATCAGGACATCGGCCCAGGCCGAACCGCTGAAGGCGACCATGGCGGTCAGCGCAACGGCGGAAAGAAGAGACTTCTTCATTACTTTACTCCCAGTTCCTTTGGATGGGTTGGTTACTAGGGCCTGTTCAGTACCCACCTTCACTGAACAGGAAACTGTTCCACTCTAACGAGCATTGTGCAGTCGGACGAATCCGGCTGTCAATCCTTCTTCTTATAGGAGAATGCCGACGTGCGATCGTAAAGCCAATAGTAGTTATTGACCATCTGGTTCGTCCGGCGCATGCGGAAACCGATGCTGGAAAAGACCAGAAGAAGAACGACGTCAAACACATAGTAAAAACCGTTTATGAACGGTCCGTTGAAGAGCGCGTGATGCAGAAACCGCATGACGAGCCCCAATGCCAGCGTGTAGATGACCACACGCGGGTAACCACCCCAGCCATCGGCGACGGATTTTCCCGCGCGCCAGGCGGTCCAGAAACCCAGAAGAACAACCAGTGCGCGCAGAATATAACGCACGCCGCTATCGGTCTCGAAAAAAAGGCCCTGCATCTCTTTCCCCATCAGTGCCGGGCGCGATGCGCCAGCCCTGCCTTGTCTGTCGTCCCGCCGTTTTCCCGGAGGGCATTTTATTGTTTACATCCCGCCGCTTGCCAGAAGGCCGGCGGGATGCCGTTTGCAATCTTGCGCCGCAAAATTTTCGGCGCAAGTAAAATCTTTCAGTGCCGGCCGCCTTCCAGATAGGCGGCGCGTACCTGCGGATCGGCCAGCAGCTCCCTGCCCGAACCGCTCATCGTCACCTTGCCGTTGACCATCACATAGGCGCGGTCGGAAAGCTTGAGCGCGGCAAAGGCGTTCTGCTCCACGAGGAAGACCGTCAGCCCCTCCTCCTGGTTGAGTTTTTTGATCGCTTCGAAGATGCCCTTGACGATCAGCGGTGCGAGACCCAGCGACGGTTCATCGAGAAGCAGAAGCTTCGGCCTTGCCATCAGCGCGCGGCCAATGGAGAGCATCTGCTGCTCGCCGCCGGAAAGCGTGCCGCCACGCTGGCTCTGGCGCTCTTTCAGCCGCGGGAACATGACGAAGATTTTCTCGACGTCCTCTTTGAAATATTTGAGGTTGTCGAGATTGGCGCCCATCTGCAGGTTTTCCAGCACCGTCATGCGCGGGAAAATCCGGCGGCCTTCAGGCGACTGGGCAATGCGTTTGCGGGCGATCAGATGGGTCGGTAGACGGGTAATATCCTCGCCGTCGAAAGTCACCTGGCCGACACGCGCCTGCGGGCTGCCGCAGATGGTCATCATCAGCGTCGACTTGCCGGCGCCGTTGGCACCGATCAGGCTGACGATCTCACCCTTGTTGACTTCGACATCGACACCCGCCAGAGCGCGGATATTGCCATAATAGGTTTCGACACCCTGAACTTTAAGAAGCGGTTCACCAGACATCAGGCCGCTCCTCCGTCGAGTTCTTCCGCAATCACGTCTTCCACTTCATCATCCTCGACACCCAGATAGGCGGCGATGACCTTGGGTCGTTCTTCACATGGTCCGGCGAACCGTCGGAAATCTTCTGGCCATATTCGAGAACCACGACATGGTCCGAAATCTGCATCACCACCGACATGTCGTGCTCGATCAGAAGCAGAGACGTCCCCTCGTCGCGGATGCCCCGCAGCAGCGCGTTGAGCGCCAGCGATTCCTTGGGGTTGAGACCCGCCGCCGGTTCGTCGAGGCAGAGAAGTTCCGGCCCCGTGCACATGGCGCGGGCGATTTCCAGACGGCGCTGCGCGCCATAGGGCAGGTCGCCGGCCGGATCGTCGGCGCGGTCGGTGAGGTCAGCCTTGTCCAGCCAGTATTTGGCTTTCTCGATCGAACTGTTGACCGCCTTTTTGTAGGCCGGCAGGCCAAGAAGGCCGAGAATGGTGTAACCCGACGCCTTCATCAGCGCATTGTGCTGCGCCACGAGAAGGTTTTCCAGAACCGTCAGACCCGAGAACAGGCGGATGTTCTGGAAGGTACGCGCCACCTTCGCCTTCTTGGTGATCTCGAAATCCGGCAGGCGCTCCAGAAGATGCGCCTCGCCATTTTGCTGACGCATGGTGATCATGCCCATCGTCGGCTTGTAGAAGCCGGTGATGCAGTTGAAAACCGTGGTCTTTCCGGCACCGTTGGGGCCGATAAGCGCCGTGATCTCGCCGCGCTTCGCCTCGAAGGAGAAGTCGTTGATGGCCATCAGGCCGCCGAAGCGCATCGAGAGATGTTCGACCTTGAGGATCGTATCATTTGCCATTGTTGTCGTTCCGGAAGCCATCAACCGTGACCTTCCTTGGTAAAGCTGCCGGAGACGGCCTTGCGTTCTTTCAGGAAGGCCGTGGGTTCACGCGAGCCGACGAAACCGCGCGGCTTGAACAGCATGACGATGACCATGGCGAGACCGAACAGCAGCATGCGATAAAGTTCCGGCGTGAAATCGGGCCCGAAGACATGCTTCAGGAATTCCATTTCACGCAGCGCCTCGGTGCCGCCGACCATGACCAGCGCCGCAATGGCGATGCCGGTAAGCGACCCCATGCCGCCGAGAACGACGATGGCGAGGATGACGGCCGATTCCAGGAAGACGAAGCTTTCCGGTGACACGAAACCCTGACGCGCGGCGAAGAACGAGCCGGCGAAACCGCCGAACATGGCGCCCGTCGCAAAGGCGGTGAGCTTGGTGATGACGGTATCGATGCCGAGCGAACGGCAGGCGATCTCATCCTCACGCAGCGCTTCCCATGCACGGCCGATCGGCATGCGGCGCAGCTTGATGGTGACGTAGGCCGTCAGCATGCACAGAAGCAGGATCACGTAGAACAGGAAGATCTTGTAATAGGCGGACGACATCGACAGGCCGAAGGCCTTGGCGAAATTGTTCGGCGCGCCGACATCGAAGGACCAGATGCCGAAGACGGACGCCTTGGCGATGCCGGAAATGCCGAAGGTGCCCTTGGTCACATCCGTCCAGTTCAGGAGCACGAGACGGATGATCTCACCGAAGGCGAGCGTGACGATCGCCAGATAGTCGCCGCGAAGCCGCAGGACCGGGAAGCCGAGAATGATGCCCCAGAAACCCGCAAGAATGCCGGCAACCGGCAGAAGCACCCAGAAGGACAGGCCGAAATGGCTGGAGAGCAGCGCATAGGAATAGGCGCCGACCGCATAAAAGGCCACGTAACCGAGATCGAGCAGGCCGGCGAGGCCGACGACAATATTGAGGCCCCAGGCCAGCATCACGTAGATCAGGATCTGGATGCCGAAATTGTCGACGAATTTCAGAGAACCCTGAAAGCCGAACAATTGCACGGCGATCACAGGATAAAGCAGCAGCAAAACCAGCGCCAGCTTCAGGAAATGCTTGTGAAAAAAGCCTTTTTCCTCGGAAATTTCCAGAATGCCGCTTTTGGCCTTGGCGAGCTTGCGGCGATCCAGCGACGGCTTGATGAAGCCCACCATCAGGAAACGGCCGACGGCGGCAACACCCACGAAGACCGCCAGCAGGCCCCAGCGGGTGCCCCAGATGAGCTGGTTGTTGATGTCCTGATAGGTGACGATGCCGACGTAGAGAATGAACATGCCGAGCGAGACGATGCCCGCAAAGATGCCTTCCTTCACCGCCGTTGCCATCAGGCTCGGGTTGGAAGTGTCGTGTTCGGAAGCGATATTGGTCATGGTTTCACACCTTCTCGACTTCCGGACGACCGAGAATGCCGGTCGGCTTGAAGATCAGCACGAAAGCCAGGATGCCGAATGCCGCGACGTCCTTGTAGGCGATGGAGAAATAGGCCGACCAGAGCGACTCGATGAGCCCGATCAGCAGACCGCCGAGAACAGCGCCCGGAAGCGAGCCGATACCACCGAGAACGGCCGCCGTGAACGCCTTGACGCCCGGAATGAAGCCGTCATTGAACGAGGCGACGCCGTAATACATCAGATACATCGTGCCTGCGACCGAAGCGAGCGCCGCACCCATGATGAAGGTGATGGAGATCGTCTTGTCGACATCAACGCCCAGAAGCGCCGCCATCTTGCGGTCCTGTTCGGTGGCGCGCTGCGCCCGCCCGAGCGGTGTCTTGTTGACGATGTACCAGAAGGCGAAGAGCAGCACGGATGTCACCACCATGATGATGAGCTGCTTCAGCGAAACGGTGATCGCCCCGAGATGGTAGCTTTCCGTCACCAGCGACGGGATCGGCTTGTTGCGTGGACCCTGCGTGACCTGGATGAAGTTGGACAGCGCGATCGACATGCCGATGGCGGTGATCAGCGGCGCCAGGCGGAACGAGCCGCGCAGAGGCCGGTAGGCGACGCGCTCGATGACCCAGTTCCACAATCCGGTCATCAGCATGGCGATGACCATCATCAAAAGCAGAAGAAGCGCCACCGGAATGCCGGCGACAAAAGATGTCACGACCAGAAAAACAATCAGCGCGGCGAAACCGCCAAGCATGAAAATATCGCCATGGGCGAAGTTGATCATGCCGATGATGCCGTAGACCATCGTATAGCCAATTGCGATGAGGCCGTAGATCGATCCAAGAGTCAGCCCGTTGATGAGCTGCTGGATAAAATACTCCATGTCTTTCCCCTGGGCATGACCTCTGATGAGCCACGCCTCGTTATGTTAATTATAGGGGAGCCCTCGCAAGCTTACCCCCAACACCAAAATGCATATCGTGTTCGTTAAAAATGTGAAGTCAAAAACGGGCGATCCTGCACAAAATTTGGAATTTCCACACCAGTTGCCCTTTTCCCGATCAAAAGAGCCATGATTTCGGCAGGAAGTGCTAAAAAAACGGCGACGGAATGCCTATTTTAGCCTTGTCGGCCGCCATTGTTTGACGGGCGGCGGCCAAAGGAGTAGCCAAGTTGTATCGCAAGATCCCGCCACGGGATGGCGATGGGATGGCAACGGCAAAGAGATGATCGACATATTGACGAAAGCGGCGCTGGACGCCGGACAGGCGATCATGGCGGTCCACCGCGCGGGCCCGAACGTGTCCTACAAGGATGACTGCTCGCCGGTGACCGAGGCCGACCAGCGCGCCGAGACGATCATTCTTCAGGCGCTGGCCGCCAATTTTCCCGAAATTCCCGTTATCGCCGAAGAGGCCGTCTCGAACGGCATCCTGCCGGAGACAGGCAGGGAGTTCTTTCTGGTCGACCCGCTGGATGGAACCAAGGAATTCATTTCCGGCAAGGACGATTTCACCGTCAATATCGCCCTCATCAGGAACGGCGTTCCCGTCGCAGGCGTGGTTTACGCCCCCTGCCGCGGCCAGGCATGGACGGGCAAGGACAACGGTGCCGAAAAGCTCGCCATATCAGGCGAAGGCGCGATCCTGGCGCGCCATCCCATCCGCGCGCGCCAGCGCGGCGCATCGCCCGTGGCGCTGATCAGCCGCTCGCACTGTACGGCAAAAACGGAAGCCTTCGTCGCCGAACACGGGCTGAAAGACTGTATTTCCGTCGGTTCCTCGCTGAAATTCTGCATGCTGGCGGAAGGCGCGGCCGACATCTACCCCCGCTTCAGCCGCACCATGATGTGGGATACGGCGGCAGGCGATGCCGTGCTGCGCGCCGCCGGCGGCAGAACGCTTGATTGCGACGGCCAGCCGCTTGCCTATGAGGTGAGAGGCGACGGTGAGGATGCGCTTGCCAATCCGGATTTCATTGCCGAAGGGGCGATGGCAGTGACGGTGGAAGCGGCGACATAGGCGAGTGGGTAGACCGCTGCGCTTTCGTGGGTAATTAAACTTTCGCTTCGGTGTATGGGGCTTACCCCCCTCTGCCCTGCCGGGCATCTCCCCTCAAGGGGGAGATCGGCAAGAAGCTTTACCACCATTTCAGTCTCAAACGTTGAGATGGGCGAAACCTCGCCTCGGGTCGATCTCCTCCCTTGAGGGGGAGATGCCCGGCAGGGCAGAGGGGAGTGAAGCGGCATACGCCGAAGCCAAGAGGCCGTCTCGCCCATAGACGCCATTCGCCGCAAACACACCCAACCCACCCCCAACAAAAATAATCTCTTCCCCGCTCATCCCCGCACCGCCCCGCCGCATCACAATCGCTGGCGAACGGCAATCCAGCGCGGAAGAGACATCATGACGGAACAGACGGCGAGACTTCGGCTTCCCTATATCCTGCCCTCTCAGGCACAGAAACACGTGACCCACAATGAGGCGCTGCAACGGCTAGATGCGATCGTCCAGCTGGTCGTCAAGGCCGTGGTCGCCGCACCGCCCGAAAACGCGTCGGAGGGCGAGTGTTTCCTTCTCCTCCCGGACGCCACCGGCGATTGGGTCGGCAAGGGCGGAAAGCTTGCCTTCCGGCAGGATGGCGCATGGCTGTCGATAACGCCGCAGCCCGGCTGGACGGCATGGTTTGCAAGCGAAGGGAAATATCGGGTGCTGCGGCAGGGTGCATGGCAGGACATGCCGCTGCCCGCCACCGGCACATTCCAAAGGCTGGGCATCGGCACGGAAGCTGACGGCGCCAACCGTCTGGCGCTCGCCGCTCCCGCCAGTCTTTTCACCCACAGCCAGGAGGATGGCGGCCACCGCATGGCGATCAACAAGGCAGCGAAGACCGATACGGCATCGGTGTTGTTCCAGTCCGGCTGGAGCGGCCGCGCGGAAATGGGCCTTGCCGGCAATGACGGTTTTTCGATCAAGACCAGCGCCGATGGCGCTATTTGGCGCACCGCGCTCCTGTGCAGCGGCGATGGCCGCGTCTCGCTGCCCAACCGGGCCGTGGTGCTGGCAGGCCTGCCGGCGGGCACGACAAAACCGGCCAACGGTTCGGCAGCGGGTTTTTCCCTGCTCTTCATCGATGAGGGCGGTTTTGCGCTCGGCGACCCGGTTGGCACGGGCGGCGGAAGGGAACTCGTCGTTCCTGCCAAGGGTCTTTATCTCGCCATTCTGTCGCTTGCCGTGGTCTCCTCCGCCGGCCACCGGGTTTCGCTGTCGGTGAACGGCGCGGCGGGCGGCTTCGGCATTGCCGGAAACACCTCCAGCGCCGGCACCTCGCAATCGGCCACCTTCATTCTTCCGCTCAATGCCGGAGACCGCCTGCGGCTGCAGCATGAAGGATCGGCGGAATTTACCCAGGGCAGCGGGAAAACGTGCCTTTCGCTTGCGGCCCTATGAGGGAAACAACCGATGGACGATAAAAAATGCAATTTTTGGAAAAATTTTTCCCCTGCAAAATAAGGCGACTCGAACAAATCAGGCGAAACCGTTCAAATTCTTAATAAATTGTCTAGAGCTGCTTAGGCAATTTTTAAAGGTACGGGGCTAAAGTTCCCGTCATATGGTCTTGAGTTTGTATAGAGTGTCCAATGACCGAAATGATACGCCCACGAGTTAAATATGTCATCGGCCCCGATGGCAGCCCTCTGACGATTGCGGATCTTCCGCCTGCCAATACCCGTCGCTGGGTCATTCGCAGAAAGGCGGAGGTGGTTGCAGCGGTTCGCGGAGGACTTTTGAGCCTCGAGGAAGCCTGCGAGCGTTATACGCTTACCGTTGAAGAATTCCTGTCCTGGCAGTCCTCGATTGCCGATCATGGCCTTGCAGGCCTGCGCACCACGCGCATTCAGCAATATCGCCACTGATATTGCGCCCGCGCGGCAACGCGCCAAAGCCGAATTCTCAAAAACGCCCCGCCGGATTATCGACGGGGTTTTCGGTTTGATTTCGGATTTCTCCCCGCAAGGCCTGTCCTGCTTCGGTGAACCCCTCCTTCGGTAAAACCATTGTCGCCGGTTTGTGTCCGCTGCGTTCTCTTTCCCGCTGTTTCAATTCGGGCGCGAGCCGTTAGAGTGGAAACAACGAACGCAACAAGGAGGCGAAAACCATGGACATTCTCAGCACCGAAACCGGATCGCACGGCGAATATTCGGCAACCGTCGAAGGCCACAAGGCCGAGATGACCTATTCCCGCACCTCCCCTTCGCTGATCATTATCGACCATACCGGCGTGCCCGATGCCCTGCGCGGCAAGGGCGTCGGTCAGGCGCTCGCCGCCCATGCGATCGACGAGGCCCGCAAGGGCGGCTGGAAAATCATTCCGCTCTGCCCGTTCTTCAAGGCCCAGACGCTGCGCCATCCTGAATGGGCGGATGTTATTCAGGGGTAAGGGCGCTTAATTCTGTAAAAGGGCAGAATATTCGCAAACGTCGCGGCATATTTCTTCTCCCCGAGGGGAGAAGGTGGCCCGAAGGGTCGGATGAGGGGGCAACGTTGCCGAATCCCTCTACCCTCGCCCCCTCATCCCGCTGCCGCGGACTTCTCCCCGGCGGGGAGAAGAAAAAAGCGGCAGACGCCCGGTCCCTCACAGCCGTTCCAAATATCGCGTCATTCATAAATGCGCGTCGGTCCTCCCGTTACGCCACCTTCAGCGGCGGCGTCCCTGCATGCATGCTCCTGCG
This sequence comes from Rhizobium oryzihabitans, assembly GCF_010669145.1. Classification (NCBI taxonomy): domain Bacteria; kingdom Pseudomonadati; phylum Pseudomonadota; class Alphaproteobacteria; order Hyphomicrobiales; family Rhizobiaceae; genus Rhizobium; species Rhizobium oryzihabitans. The sequence continues at coordinate 2,733,984 of NZ_CP048632.1, read as the reverse complement.
GACTTCCTCGCGGAATTCGCGTGTGTCCTCGGCGCCGTGCACTGCCACGGCATGCTGAACGGCCGCTTCCATCAGCTCCTCCGGCGTATCGGCGGAGATGGCGATGGTGCATTTGCTGTCACTGGGGAATTCGCGGCAATCGATATATTGGCGAGCCATTTCTTCCTCCCTGCTGTTATCGCCCGCGCCCCACCCTCGCAGGGGTTATGCAGGACGCGCGCGTAAAACCTCCGGTTCATGATCGGAACCCCGTTAAATTACGCCTTTCCCCCGTTCCGGACAATTGAAAACACCGAAATGCCCGCCTAGGGGCCCCGGCGGAAAGCTGACCGGAAAAACCAGGTGCAGGAAAAACAAAAGGCCGCCTCAAAGGGCGGCCTTTTGTTAAAAAAATGCATGGCGTCCCGTCATTGAAAGCCGCCTCCTGATCCACCGGCAGCCGTCAATGAGGACGATCGTTCATCGAATTTGCGCCGGTCGTCAGGCGCGGGCGCGGATCGCTCCGTCGCGGTTTTCCAGTGCCGCGGCCTTTTCATATTCGGCCTGCACCTCTTCCAGCGAAGCTTCGGCAGCTTCCTGCTGGGCCTTCAGCTCCCGGATCGAGACCTGAAGATTATCCGCCCGCTGGCGCGCGGCCTTGGCGAAGGTCGGATAGGCGAAATGTGTCGGATCGGTAATGCCCGACTTGCTCTCTTCCAGAGATATCTGATGCACCAGTTCCTTTGCCATCCGCTCGAACTCGGACATCATCTGCTGCAGCTGGTTAAGCTGCCGGCGTTTTTCATTAACCTGAAATTCCTTCAGGCGAACCAGGCTGTCACGCGACTTCATACGCAATACTCCATGGATAGCGAGACCCGGATCAAAAAGGCACTATGCCCCCCTGATCGGCCCGTTTAACCCGCCCGTTCAACCGGCCGGGTTAACCCGTTGTGCCGGAATGATTCCCAAAAGTTACCCGGCGTTAATAAAAAACCACCGCCGTTAACCTTTCGTTTACGGGCATCGTTAATGATAAACACGATCATTTAAGGGTCGGTAAATGCCAGGTCCAAAAAAGCGGACCAGACGATGTAAGAGTCGATTGAATCACTTAGCGGGAAATCCTCACGTTAAGATTCAATTATGGCGATGGTGGATTCACGTGCAAAAACAGAGAAATGCCTACTTTGCTTAATAAATTCGATACACCTTGCCAAAGGCAATTAGAATTTGTTAACCATTTGGTGGCAGCCTGCAAATCAGGCAACGTCTGGATCCGCATCGCGCGAGGCAATGATTTACCGGTTCGCGGGCGGCAAAGGGGATAATTATGCGGGTTCTACTTATTGAAGACGACAGCGCAACAGCGCAGAGCATCGAACTGATGCTCAAGTCGGAAAGCTTTAACGTCTACACGACCGACCTCGGCGAGGAAGGCGTGGACCTCGGTAAGCTCTACGATTACGACATTATTCTTCTCGATCTCAACCTGCCCGACATGTCGGGTTACGAAGTCTTGAGAACTTTGCGCCTTTCCAAGGTCAAGACTCCGATCCTCATCCTCTCCGGCATGGCCGGCATCGAGGACAAGGTTCGCGGTCTCGGCTTCGGCGCTGACGATTACATGACAAAGCCCTTCCACAAGGATGAGCTTGTTGCCCGCATTCACGCAATCGTCCGCCGTTCCAAGGGCCATGCGCAGTCGGTCATTTCCACCGGCGAGCTGATCGTCAATCTCGATGCCAAGACGGTTGAAGTGGGTGGCCAGCGCGTTCACCTGACCGGCAAGGAATATCAGATGCTCGAGCTGCTTTCGCTGCGCAAGGGCACGACGCTGACCAAGGAAATGTTCCTGAACCACCTCTATGGCGGCATGGACGAGCCGGAACTGAAGATCATCGACGTCTTCATCTGCAAGCTGCGCAAGAAGCTGGCAAATGCTGCAGGTGGCGCAAACTACATCGAAACCGTCTGGGGCCGCGGCTATGTGCTGCGCGAGCCTGACGGAGCCACGGAATTCCTCGAAACCGCCTGACCCCTCAAGGACAGGACAGTTTTTAAAAGACCCGCTGGCGACAGCGGGTTTTTTGTTGTGATTTCAAGGGAGAAGCGACAACGTCATCGGAATGTAATGACAAGGGCCTAGCTACGCTCCCAAAAAGGACGACGGCACATGAACCACCCTATCCCCACGCTTAAGACTGAACGCCTGACGCTGCGCCCGCTGCTCATCGCGGACTTTCCCGCCTATCAGCACTTCATGGCGTCGCCGCGCTCCATTGGCGTCGGCGGGCCGTATGATCTCTGGAAGACATGGGGCGTGTTCTGCCACGATCTGGCCAACTGGTACTTTTTCGGCCATGGCGCGCTGATGATCGACCTTGGTATGACGGGTGAATGCATCGGCCAGATCGGTATCAATCACGGCCCGCTATTTCCCGAAAAGGAACTCGGCTGGCTGCTTTATGACGGCCACGAAGGGCGCGGTTATGCTGCCGAAGCCGCTGTGGCAATGCGCGACTGGGCCTTCGAGACGCTGAGCTTGCCCACACTTGTCAGCTACGTCTCGCCGGAAAACAGCAAATCCGCTGCCGTTGCCGAGCGCATCGGCGGCACACTCGATCCGTCAGCGCCACGCTCCGACCCGAAGACCTCGTTTATCGCTATCACCCGTCCAACGCGGCGTGAAAAATCGGGACGCCTCAGGACAACCAGGATCCACGAGACGTCCCGAACTGTCCTAACGCATTTCCACTTTCAGGAAGCCGGTGATTGCCTCCGCGATTTGTGCATGGATGGCTGTGCGGTCCCGGCCTCCCCCATCACGGCAGACGAAACCTTCGCCCGGTGAAAGCTCCTCCACGATTTTTTCGCCGTTCGGCTTGCAGATCTGCATGAAGCTGAAATGGCTGGCATCGGGTATTTCCCGATAGACGGTCGTCGCCTTTGGCAGATGCCGGGCGATATAGTCGGAATCGGCCTTGATGGCGGCAATCTCCGGCGTCTCCACACCTGCGGCCAGAACCAGAACCGGCACCTCCACCCTTTGCAGCGTCTCCGGCAGAAAACCGGAAGCAGGCCCAAGATCGAGTGCGATCGCCGCCCGGATGCGAACATCGCTCAAATCCATCGAAAGACGCAGATCAGCCTTGCCGCCACCGACGATCCCGACCTTGGCCAGCAGCCGGGGAGCCTTGCATTGCGGCGACGCTTTTTCCCTATTGCAGTCCTTCAAGGCGAGTTCGGCGCTATAGCGTGCACCCACCAGCTCCATCGCAGTCCAGCCTCCCAGAGAATGGCCGATGACGGCGATACGCTTGCTGTCGATCTGGCCGGCGAGTTGGTCATTCTCGATGAGCGCGGTCAGCGTCCTGCTGATGTCGCGCGGCCGCTCCCACAGGGGAACGATCTCCGTCGCATTCTTTTCGGTGAATGATTCGCCGCCATGAACCGGTGCGGCCACCACATAACCCTGCTGAGCAAGTGCGCCGGCAATCCAGTTCAGATTGCGCCAGCTTCCGCCGAACCCATGCGACAACAGCACGAGGGGACGAGACCCGGTGAGAAAAGAAGCGGCCGGTTGCACCTCAAGACCATAAAAAGCCGCGTTCTCACCCACGACCTCGCTTTTTCCAGAGGGCGCGGCCGGATACCATAATGAGACGGCAAGCGCCCTCGCACCCGCCGCATCCGGCAATTCGATCTGTTTAAAGCCGATGGCGCCTTGCGCCATCGCGGCCTGAGCGGTGGAGAAAACGACGAATGCCGCCAGAAGAAAATTGCGCATGGGATGCTCCAGGAGTTGCGATGGACCAACTCCTCACCCAAACCGCCCCCGCCTGAGACCTGAAACAGGTTTCAGGACGTTCTGAAACGCGATCGAGGCAGCATCTCCATCAGACGATCCATATGAGCGCCGTACTAGATCGCGGATATCCGCTCGAAAAGCCGCACGGGGTTTTTCCGGAACATCGCATCGCGAAACGGCTGAAAGCCGAATCGGGCGGCAATGGCTAAAGACGGGCTGTTCAGAGGATCGATCATACAGACGGTCCGCTGCGAAATTCCGCTACTGTCGAACCACGTCGTCGCGGCCTCCACAGCTTCTGTCGCGACACCTTTGCCGACCAGCTGCCTGTCGATTTTCCACATCGCCTCGGGCACACCATCAAAATCCGCCCCGTTTCCGCGGCGCATATGGGCAAAACCCACCTCGCCCACGATGCGTCCCGTTTCCGCCTCCTCGACGACAAAGGGGCCGAAACCGAAGGCTGACCAATGGCCGATGAAGCGCAGGAGGCGGGCAAAAGCGAGTTCTGCATCCAGCGGTGCAATCGATTTAACCCCCTCGATAGGCAGGACATCCGCTCCCCAGAATGCGCAATAAAGCGTTTCATCCCCGATGGCATGCGGCCGCAGGATGAGGCGGGCGGTTGTCAGGCGTGTCATGAACGTGCTCCCCGAAACAGAAAAAGCCGGCGCGTCCGCAGACGCAGCCCGGCCCTTCTTAAAAAATCACGTCCGCAATCGAACGGTCACTCGGCAACCGTTTTCGCGGTAAAGACGATGCGATCTTCAAGCACCTTGTATTCCACCGCCATATTGGCCTCTTCCGCCAGAAGCAGCGTGTAATAGGGCTGCACGGAATGGGCGTCGACGGCCTCTTCCAGCCTGCCTTCGTAAATCTCCGCAAATTTGGCCGGCACGCGCATCATCCGGCCCTTGACGGTGATTTCGAACTTGGCGTCACCGTCGGGGCTTTCCAGCAGCACATCCACATTGCCGCCGCGCGGGATCGCGCCATAAGCGACGAGGAAAAGGTTGAGCAAGAGTTTGACACGATTCTTCGCGACGATGGCGCGCGGGCCGTTCCAGCTGACTTCGGCCTTCTTTTCGGCGGCGGCGAAATCCTTGGCGGCTTTTTCGGCCTCGCCCGTATCGATCGAAGCGCCGGCGGAACCCGACGCACCGAAAGCAAGGCGGGCGAACTTCAGCCGCACGGATGCGTTAAGAGCGGACGTGCGGATGAGGTCCAGGGCATCGTCGTCGGTGCCGCCCTCGTCCAGCAATTCAAGGCCGTTATTGATGGCGCCAACAGGAGAGATCACGTCATGGCACACACGACTGCACAGAAGAGACGCCAGATCGGGACCGGACAGCGTGATATTGAGTTTGCTCGTCATAAAATTCTCTCCTGCGCAAGGGATGCGCGGACGGTGTGGAAATTGTTAAGCCATAATGACACCATATTTGGTAAACCGATTGTTAATAGGATGGTTTCAAAATGCCAAATGCCTTAACAGGCCACACTGGAGCCCCGTGTATCCGCCAGGATGCACGAAACATGCTGTAGAACTTTGACTCTGCGCATCGACCCTTGCGAAAACCGATTCGGATTTTCAGGCTGATGCGCTAACGAAACAGACGGACGGACATGACGATGCGCCTTACGAAAACCCGCACCATTGCACGCCTCGGACTGGGAAAGATTATTGCGCTCCTTGCGAGCCTCTTGATGTGGGTCGCACCGGCCTCGGCCCAGACCAGCGATCAATATTCTATCCAGGAAGTCGTGGATGCAGGCCACGGATTCTTCGGTGAAACCACCGGCGGCCTCGCCAAGGTGGTGGAGCGCGCCTTCCAGCAATACGGTCTTCCGAACGGTTATATTCTCGGCCAGGAAGGCTCCGGCGCCTTCGTCGCCGGCCTCACCTATGGCGAAGGCACGCTTTATACCAAGAATGCCGGCCAGCATCCGGTCTTCTGGCAGGGCCCCTCCCTCGGTCTCGATTATGGCGGCCAGGGCACCCGCGCCATGATGTTGGTCTATAACCTGCCTTCGGTCGATGCGCTTTACCGCCGTTACGGCGGCGTCAGCGGCTCCGCCTTCATCGTCGCCGGCGTCGGCATGACCTATCTCAAGAGCAGCGATGTCACGCTGGCGCCCATCCGCACCGGCATCGGTGCGCGCCTCGGCATCAATGTCGGTTACCTGAAGCTTACCCAGCAGCCGACGTGGAACCCTTTCTGATTATGCGAGGGTGCCGCGTCTTTCTTCTCCCCGAGGGGAGAAGGTGGCCCGAAGGGTCTGATGAAGGGGCAAGCTCTCCTGATATCTCTACCCTCGCCCCCTCATCCCGCTGCCGCGGACTTCTCCACTAGGGGAGAAGAAACAAGTGGGACAAACACCGCCTCGGCAATTGCCGGAAAGACCCCTCCCCACGGTTGCAATAATAGCGTAACGTGCCTTCGCGCCCCTCTTTCCGAATGCGCGCGTATCTGAGTTTCGGAGACTGTCCCGCGTGATTGAATATGCCATTCTTTTCGGATTGGGTTTTCTCACCGCTACCCTGCTGGCCCTGATGATCGCGCCCGCGATCCATCGCCGCATCGTCGCCTATACGGAAAACCGCCTGCGCGCGACGATGCCCATCAGCCCGCAGGAAGTCCGCGCCCAGAAGGACATGGCGCGTGCGCTTTATGCCGCCGAAAACGCCAAGGTCCGCCAGGAACTGGATACGGAACGGGAAAAAAACACCTCCCTGCGCCTCGCCAACGAAGCCGCTTCCAGCGATGCCTATCGCCTCGGCGAGCAGAACCGCAGCTTTTCGCTGAAAATCGAGGAGCTGACGCTGGAGATTACCGAATTGCGCGCCGCCCTCGATGCCAGCGAGGAACGCGCCGGTGCCATTGGGGCGAACCTCCTGCAGCAGGAACAGGCCGCAAACGAGCGCGCCGCGCAGATGTCTGATCTCACCGCCCGCCTCACCAACCTGACGCGCGAACTGGATGATTCGAAAATCACCGCCGCGACCCGCGACCTTGAGGCGGAACAGGCCAAGCAGAGCGCCACGCGTTTCCGCAAGGAAGGCGAGACCGCGACCCGCGAATTGCAGGATGTGGCGGCACGCAACAAGGAAGCCATGACGGCGGTTGCGCGCGAAAGCCGCAAGGTCACCCGGCTGGAAGAACAGATCGCCACGGTCATGGCGAAAAATGCCGATCTCGACACCATGCTGACGCTGCGCAATCAGGAGGTCGCCCGCCTGAAGGAACAGCTTGCCACAACGGGCGGCCGCAGCGACGACATGATCATTCGCCTGCCGAACCCGGCCGTGCCGGTGGAGAAGGCCGTGAGCCCGCAGCAACCGGCCGTATCTGCGCCTGAAATCGCCCCCGCCGTTGCGGCAGAGACCCCAGAGGTCGAAACGGCCGGGGACGCACCCGCCTTGCCGGTTGCAGAAGAGCCGACGGCAACGCCGCCGGAGGGGCTGGCGCAGGAGATCGAGGATATCCGCAATCAGGGAACGGCGCTCACCGAACGCCTTCTGAATGTGCGCGGCACCGGCAACGACGAACCGATCCGCCGAGAAATCGCCCGCATCGCCGCCCAGATGATTGCGCTCACGGCTGCGCAGGAAGGCGAAAAATCGCCGATCCCGGGGCTGCTTGCCAAGGCTTCCGCTTCATCGGGGCGTGAGAGCCTTGCAGCGCAGGCGAGTGCGTTGGTGGAGAAGCGGAAGGGGTGATTTTAGGGAGTTTGCGTTGCTCGGCGGGTGGGACTTAGCCGGCATCTGCGAATGAGGTCCATTATCCTCGCATGTGCGGCTTACCCCCTCTGCCCTGCCGGGCATCTCCCCCTCAAGGGGGGAGATCGGCAAGAAGCGCTATCACCGCTTTATTCTCAAGCTTCGAGATGGGCGAGATGTCGCCACGAGTCGATCTCCCCCCCTTGAGGGGGAGATGCCCGGCAGGGCAGAGGGGGGTAAGCGTCACGCGCAAAGGATCAACCTTTATCCGCCCTCTAAACCCGCCCTATCGCGCTCGCCATCTGATAAAGCGCCAGCCCCGAAGCCGTCCCCGCATTCAGACTATCCAGCTGCGGCGACTGCGCAATCCGTGCCGTGTGAAAACGCGAGAGCACCGATTGCGGCAATCCCTCGCCTTCCGTGCCGATGACCAGCGCCATGCGTTCGGAACGGGGAATGTCGCGTATCTCGGTCTCGCCATTGGGCGAAAGGCTCCAGATCGCAAAACCGGCCGCAGAGAGCCGCTCCAGCATCTGCACCGCGCCCCCGCCGCGATGATAGGGAACCGAGAGGACCGAACCGACCGAAACACGCAACGCCTTGCGATAGAGCGGATCGCAGCAGGTCTCGTCCAGAAACACCGCATCGGCATAAAACGCCGCGGCGTTGCGGAACATCGCACCCAGATTGTCGTGGTTGGAGATGCCGCAGCCTGCGAGCACCAACGAAGAGGCGGGAAGCGCGTTCGCCAGCCCGTCCAGCGTATTGTCGTGAACCCGGCGGCCGAGCGCCAGAATGCCGCGATGCAGGTGAAAACCGACGATGCCGTCCAGCACCGGTGCTTCCGCCACATAGACCGGAACATCGGCTGGAAAATCAGCAAGAATATCCGCAACGCCCGAAAGCCGGTTCTTGAGGATCAGGATGCTTTCCGCCGCAAAGGCGCCGCCCGCTTTATGGGCGGCGGCGAGCATGCGCAGCACCACCGTGCCTTCGGCGATGAAGCGGCCTTGCCTACCGGTAAGGTCACGCTCGCGAATGTCGCGAAAGGCGGCGATGCGCGGATCGGCCGGGTCGTCGACCGGGATCAGCGCCCGTCCGTCCAAGAGCGTATGATCGCTGCCCTCACTGGGCATCGACCGTCACATCGGCGAGGAACCGGCCGACCGCAACATTGAAGACCAGCGCCTTGCGGGTGCCGTTGGCAAGCCTGCCGTAAAACAGCATGTCACCGCCGGAATAGCTGACATTGTCGATCACGAAGCCCTGCGGCAGGCTGGCGGTGACGGCCAGCGGCCCGTTGCCGGTCGGAACAGCCAGATTTTGCGGTTCGCTCTGCGTCGCAACCGTTTTCGACGGCCCCATCGCCTTGTAGACAACCGCTCCGAAGACGGCCATAAGGCTGATAAACATCACGGAGCCCGACACGATCTGCAAACGGATCATCTTGCGGCGAACTTTTTCCATGGCCGGATCAAGCGGCTTGTCTTCCTGTTCGTCTTGCTCGATCTGCGTCATCGGGTTCCCTGAAATGCTGATGGATCGGAAAAATAAGAATGAACGACCCCTTTAAACAAGGCGGAGACGCAAGGAAAGTCCTGATTGCCGGGGAAGACGCCGAAGGCCGCCTCGATTCCTGGCTGGCGACCGAAGTCGGTGGCGATCTGTCACGCAGCCGTCTGAAGGCGCTGATCGAGCAGGGCGCGGTTTTCCTGAATGGCAAACCGGTGACGGAGCCGAAAAAGAAAGTGCATCCGCAGGACCGCATCGAGATTGTGATGCCGGAACCGGAAGACCCCGAACCCAAGGGCGAGGATATTCCGCTCGATGTGGAATATGAGGATGAAGACCTGATCGTGCTGGTGAAGCCCGCCGGTCTCGTCGTGCATCCGGGCGCCGGCAACTGGACCGGAACGCTGGTCAACGCCCTCATTCACCATTGCGGCGACAGCCTCTCCGGCATTGGCGGCGTGAAGCGCCCGGGCATCGTGCACCGGCTGGACAAGGAAACCTCCGGCGTCATGGTGGTGGCGAAAAACGACAATGCCCACCGCCATCTCGCCGCGCAATTTGCCGACCACGGCCGCACCGGCCCGCTGGAGCGGGCCTACAAGGCCGTCGTCTGGGGCCGCCCGCGCACCCTTCGCGGCACCATCGACGCCGCACTCGGCCGTGGCGCCGATCGCACCAAACGCGCCGTCAAGCATGAGGACAGGGACGACGCCCGCGAGGCGATCACCCATTACGAGGTGATGGAGCGCTTCCATGAAAGGCCGGATGCATCCTGCCTCGCCTCCATGGTGGAATGCCGGCTGGAGACGGGCCGCACCCACCAGATCCGCGTGCATATGGCCCATATCGGCCATCCGCTGATCGGCGACCCCGAATATGGCGCGGCCTTCCGCACCAAGGCGAACCTGCTTGAAGAGCCGGCCAGAAGCACCGTCAACCGCTTTCCGCGACAGGCGCTGCATGCCTATCTGCTCGCCTTCGAACACCCCCGCACCGGCGAGGTGATGGAGTTCGAAACCGACATGCCGGATGACATGGAAGAACTGATCACCGCACTGCGCGGCTGAAAATGCTGTACGGCGCGGTCAAAAAAACCGCGCCGTAAATTCTGCCCGAAGCCCCGGATAATAAAAAAAGATTAGCGGATCGCGATATTCCGCAGTCGGTCCTTTTTATAGACCGCCCCAATTTCGCTTCAATCGTCGCACCTCCTCGACCGCTGCAAGGCTTGACATCACCCCCATTTCGGTGACGCAAACCAAGCCTGCCGAATGACGGACACCGCAGGGGATGCCTTTCGTTCGATCCGCATATCCTGAACGGAACCGGCATGATGACGGGATCTATCGCGCATGAACATCGATGAACGCCGGTTTATATTTCAGGATCTGCGCAGCGTCGAAGGCTATATCGACCCGCCCGACGCGCTCGTCTTCAAGGCGCTGCTGCAGGCCCAGACGAGAAACCACCTTCAAGGCGGCATGGCTGAAATCGGCGTTTATTATGGCCGCTCTTATTTTCTGCTGCGCAGGTTTGCGCAGACGAAGGAAAAGGTGCTGGGCGTCGACCTGTTCGAAATGGACCCGCCCGAGGATGGCAGCCTGGACCAATATGACCGCTTGATGGAAAACGGCCGGCGGCTGGGTTTTGCGATGGATGAGGACCTGATCATCAAGGGTGACAGTACCCGGCTCGCCCCCTCCGACATCACCTCGCGGATCGGCCCCGTGCGCTTCTTCAGCATCGATGGCGGACACCATCTGCATCATGTTCTGGCGGATGCGAAGCTGGCGATGGAGGTGATCGCCCCGCATGGCGTCATCGTCTTTGACGACACTTTCAATCCCGCCTGGCCGGAAGTGACGGTGGGGGTTGCCGATTTTCTGCGCACGCACGGCCACAGCCTCGCCTGCTTCGCCATGACCAAATATAAGACCTATGTCTGCCGCCGCGAATTTCACGCGCTTTACGCAGGCGCGATCGCCGAAGAACCCGACTTGCAGATCCTTGGCCATGTCGAAACGCAGTTTCTTGGCTCCACCGTCGTGCGCCTGCATAATCCCATGCGCAGACGGGTAATGTATGAGCTGATGATACGCTCCGGCCTTGGCGGATTTTCGGAACGAATCTACCGTTCAAAAGTTAAACAGGTGAGAGACAGTGTCGCCGGAACATAACATATGTGTGAACGCAGCGTTCGCTTGAAACGCGGCGGGCGCATACATATTTGTTACATGGGTTCGTGCGGGGTCGGTAACGACCCGCCACTAGCGGTGTGCCTCAGGCGAGTAATCGTCAATCCATGAGGGTGCCGTTCCAGACCATAGATAAGGGGGTGCTTTATGGCCCGCAATAGTTTGCCTACGATTACGGCCGGCGAAGCCGGTCTCAATAGATATCTCGACGAAATCCGTAAATTTCCGATGCTGGAGCCGCAGGAAGAATACATGCTTGGCAAGCGTTACGCCGAGCATGGTGACCGCGACGCTGCCCATAAGCTTGTCACCAGCCACCTGCGCCTCGTCGCCAAGATTGCCATGGGTTACCGCGGTTACGGCCTGCCGATTGGCGAAGTCGTGTCCGAAGGCAATGTCGGCCTGATGCAGGCGGTGAAGAAGTTCGATCCGGAACGCGGCTTCCGTCTTGCCACCTACGCCATGTGGTGGATCAAGGCCTCGATCCAGGAATATATCCTGCGCTCGTGGTCCCTGGTGAAGATGGGCACGACGGCCAACCAGAAGCGCCTGTTCTTCAACCTGCGCCGGCTGAAAGGCCGTATCCAGGCGATCGACGATGGCGATCTGAAGCCGGAACACGTCAAGGAAATCGCCACCAAGCTTCAGGTTTCTGAGGAAGAAGTGATCTCGATGAACCGTCGCCTGCATGGCGACGCATCGCTGAATGCGCCGATCAAGGCCTCCGAAGGCGAATCCGGCCAATGGCAGGATTGGCTGGTGGATGACCATGAAAGCCAGGAAGCCGTGCTGATCGAGCAGGACGAACTGGAAACCCGCCGCCGCATGCTGGCCAAGGCCATGGGCGTGCTGAACGACCGCGAACGCCGCATCTTCGAGGCCCGCCGCCTTGCTGAAGACCCGGTGACGCTGGAAGAACTCTCATCCGAGTTCGACATCAGCCGCGAGCGTGTGCGCCAGATCGAGGTTCGCGCCTTCGAAAAGGTTCAGGAAGCGGTACAGAAGGAAGCCCTCGAAGCCGCCCGCGCGCTGCGCGTGGTGGATGCGTAAAGCATATCCAGCAAAAGTGCGGAGCGGTTTTGCGTCCGTGCCATAGATCATCCTCGGCCCTCGGCCGGGATTTTTTGTTGGTAAAAGGCTGACGACTGGAAATGGCCTGCCATCCGAGACCGGCGATTGCGCTGGAGGAAAACCGGCAGGAAAAATATCCATGCTTCGGGGGATGCCGCTTACCCCCCTCTGCCCTGCCGGGCATCTCCCCCACAAGGAGGGAGATCGGCAAGACGCTCTACCTCCGCTTCATCCTCGTCCGTTGAGTTGGTCGAGACCTCGCGGCATATCGATCTCCCCCCTTGTGGGGGAGATGCCCGGCAGGGTAAAGGGGGTGAGCCACACCCACCGGCACCAACTAACCCACCCATCACCCGACAAACGCAAAGACACCGCCGTAGCCATATAACGAAAAAGGGCGACCCGAGCCGCCCTTTCAATCCTTATTGTCCGCCGGCTGCCGGCGTTGCGGCCGCCCATTCGCTGAGCGCCTTGTCGAAGGCGGCGATGCCGTCATTGCCCTTTTGCAGGGTCAGCAGCGCGCGCCGGCCGTTGCGGTAGGAGACCGGAATATCGATCCAGTTGCGGCTCTTCAGCAGCTCCAGATTGGTCTTCATCGCATCCGGGAAGTCGTTGAGCGCGATCATGTGGAAATCGTCGGTGATCTTGGCCGGAACCGCGATCAGGGCATTACCACGATCCTGCTCCGTGCTCTTCATCGCGATGCGCTGGACGCTGTCGATTGCGCCGCCTTCGAAGCCGGGCGAAACCGAGAAGACGATTTCGATCAGATGGCTTGCGGGCAGAGACGGATCGGTATTGCGCTTGAACGTGATGAGCGCGCTCAAGCCGCGGCCGGGAACCGTGATCTGGCCCTGTACCGTCGGGGACGGGCGGCCATCATTGTCGTTTTCCTGCTGCAACGACCAGGAAACGCCGCCCTGAATGGCGGTCGGAACCGTCTGGCCGAGCACTTCCTCGTAAAGGAACATGCGGTCGCCGGTGGCGGCAGCGGCAGGCTGCTGGGCCGGCGGCGTGCCGGCAGGCGTTCCAGCGGGCGCACCCGCCGTGTTGGCCGGAGCCTCGCCCGCAGGCGGCGGTGCGACGTTCTGTTCGTAGACCGACTGGCCTTCCGCCGTCACCGGCTGGCCATTGGCGCCCGGTGCAGGCCCTTCATCACGCTCGGACCCATCGGCCAGAAGCCGCTGGGTGAATTTCGTGCCGGTGACGGAACCGTCATCGCCATGGGGCTGTGCCTGATGGTTGGTCGGGTTTGTTGCAGGCTGCTGTCCGGCCGCGGGCGGCTGCTGGCCAGCCGGCGGCGTGGATGTCTGCTGCGCCGTATCGGGCGAAGGCGTCTGGGTTTCCCCACCCTTCTGTGCCGATTGTACCAGCCCGCCGACCATGTCGTTCAGCGCATCGCGGTTCTGCCAGAGCGCATATCCGCCCCCGGCGAGAAGCCCGGCGCCAACAAGGGCAAGCACCAGCGACGCATAGTTGCGGCGCGGCTTCTTCTTGACCATGTAGGCCGGCGTTGCAGCGCCTGCGCCCAGAGCGGGCGTTTCATCCGCAGTCGCCCGGTTGGAGGAAGACGCGCCGTCGTAACCGATCAGCTCGTCCAGATCGTCCCAGGGGGTGCGCTCCTTGTTGTCCTTGGACGAGGCCCGGTCACCGAAGGGATCGTTATCGGCGCGTGGCAGCGCCGGAGCGTCCTTCGCGGGAATGGCGATATCCGTGTCCTGGAAATAGGACGAAAAATCCTCGACGACGGCGGCTTTTTTCGGAGCCGTGTCTTCCGTCTGGCGGGGTTCGGAAAAATCACCCTGTCCGCCGAAGATCGGATCGTGATCCGCACCGGCACGGTTGCCGGCATAGTCTTCGTCATCGCGCCTGTCGGGCTCGAAGCTGACATCCGGGGCCTGGTAATGCTGCGCGGCATAACCGGCGACGACAGGACGTCCATCCGTCTCGTTGCGGATTTCGGCATAATCCTCGGCAGCCGGGCGAGCATGCTCGTCCTCGGCCTCGTCCAGTTTGCGCCAGTCATCCTCATCGACCGGCTGCGCCCAATGGGGCGGCACGGAATCATCGGCCTGGGCAGGTGCGGCCACATCGCTGTCGCGCTCGGCTTCCGGCTGATGAGCCGGTTCCTCTTCCGCGCGGGTAAAATAGGTGCCGACCTCTTCATGGGAAACGGCAGCATGAGCCGGCGCCACATGAACGGGTTCCGGCGCGTCGTAAAGCTCTTCCGGCTCGCGTTCCGCGTAACGCTCCTCGTCATGCGAGGCAGCGGCGGAAACGGGCGCTTCGTGGAGCGGCTCTTCCTCGCGGGCAGGCTCTTCGTAAACCGGCTCAGGCTGTGCGGCGACAACCGGGGCAGGCTCTTCCTCGACCGGCTCGTACCGTTCCTCCTGCCGCTCGCTGGCATGGTCCGGCTCGGCGGCATGGGCCGCAGGTTCTTCGGCAACATCCTCTCGATAGTAGGATGTTGCCGTCTCTTCAGCCGCCGGCGTGAAAGCGTCGTCTTCCTCCAGCGCCGGAAGCGCCTCGGCATATTCGCTGTCCACTTCGGCAATGGCGGCGTCCAGCTTGGCGATCTGCCGGCGCAACAATTCTTCCGGCGGACGTGGCTTCATATTCTCGAGCTGGCGCACAACCGCACTGCGCGCCTTGTCGTAAACCTTCGCCCGGTTTTCGGGAGTATTGTTCGCCAAGCCATCCACGGCCTTGCGAATGACTGCTACAAAATCCGCCATAAGCACTTTCTCGTCGTGACCGGCGACGTACCGGCCCGATATGGTTTATGAATCTAGATCGTTGAGGACATTAATCCTCAAACGGATCAGTCACAAGTATGGTGTCGTCACGCTCCGGACTTGTCGACAGAAGCGCGACAGGCGCCCCGATCAATTCCTCGACCTGACGGACATATTTGATTGCCTGAGCAGGCAAATCCGCCCATTTTCGGGCACCGACGGTGGATTCTTTCCAGCCTTCCAGCGTGATGTAGATCGGCTCTACCCGCGCCTGCGCGCCCTGGCTGGCCGGAAGATGGTCGATTTCCTGCCCGTCAAGCTTGTAGCCGACGCAGATTTTCAGCTCGTCGAGGCCATCGAGAACGTCGAGCTTGGTGAGCGCGATGCCGGTAATACCGTTGGTGGCGACCGACTGGCGCACCAGTGCCGCATCGAACCAGCCGCAGCGGCGCTTGCGGCCGGTGACGGTGCCGAATTCATGGCCCTTTTCGCCGAGGAACTGGCCGATCTCGTCATTCAGCTCGGTCGGGAACGGGCCTTCGCCGACGCGCGTCGTATAGGCTTTGGTGATGCCGAGAATGTAACCCAGCGAACCCGGACCCATCCCCGAACCGGCAGCAGCCTGGCCGGCAACCGTGTTGGACGAGGTCACATAGGGATAGGTGCCATGGTCGATATCAAGCAGCGAGCCCTGCGCACCTTCAAACAGGATGCGCGCACCGGCGCGGCGCTTCTTGTCGAGCAGCAGCCAGACGGTTTCGCTGAAGGGCAGGATGCGCTCGGCAATCGAGCCCAGCTCTTCCATGATCGTCTCATGCGAAATTTCGGCGACGCCGAAACCGCGGCGAAGCGCGTTGTGATGCGTGAGGATACGGTCGACCTTGGCGGAAAGAGCTTCCATGTCGGCCAGATCCATCACACGGATGGCGCGACGGCCGACCTTATCCTCGTAAGCCGGGCCGATGCCGCGACGCGTGGTGCCGATCTTGGTGCCGCTGTTGGAGGCAGCGTCTTCACGCATGCCGTCCAGCTCGCGGTGGAGCGAAAGAATGAGCGTGGCATTGTCGGCAATGCGCAGGTTTTCCGGCGTGACCTTGACGCCCTGAACTTCCAGACGGCCGATTTCGGCGATCAGCGCATGCGGATCGACCACGACGCCGTTACCGATGACGGCCAGCTTGCCGGGACGCACGACGCCGGAAGGCAGAAGCGAAAGCTTGTAGCTGATGCCATCGATGACAAGCGTATGGCCGGCATTGTGGCCGCCCTGATACCGCACGACGACATCTGCCCGCTCGGACAGCCAGTCGACAATCTTGCCTTTGCCTTCGTCGCCCCACTGCGAGCCGACCACCACAACATTCGTCATTTCTTGCTTTCCTGCTCATGGCGCTTGCGCGCCCGATAACCCGATGGGAAACCCAAACCCGCGAATGTATACTGTGTTGTTTTACGGAAAGCGACCCTGTTTCTTATGGAGAATTTTGCTTTTTCCGTGACAAGGCGCGGATTTCCCGCATTATCTCGCCCCGTGGGGGCCAAGCGCGGGCGCAAGACCGCCGTTCACCCCTTAGCCGTTATCCCGCCCCGTGAAGAAGCGAAACATCAGCGTGCCCTCCAAAGCCTACATCGCCCTCATCATCGCCACGCTCTGCTGGGGCGGCAACACTGTCGCCGGCAAGCTCGCCGTCGGCCACATCAGCCCCATGGCCTTCACCTTCCTGCGCTGGGTTCTGGCCGTCGCCATCATCTTTGCCATTTCCGTGCCGCAGCTCATCAAGGACTGGCCGGTGGTGAAAAAGCGCCTGCCCTATTTCTTCGTGCTCGGCAGCGTCGGTTACACCGCCTTCAACGTCTTTCTCTACACGGCCCTGCAACACACCTCCGCGATCAATGCCGCCGTCATCCAGGCCGGCATTCCCATGGTCATCTTCGTGCTGAACTTCATCCTGTTCCGCACCCGCGTGCTGTTCGGCCAGATCGCCGGTTTCTGCCTCACCATAGCAGGCGTGGCGCTGCTCGCCTCCCATGGCGATCCGGTCTCGCTGCTGCAGCTAGAGATGAATGCGGGCGACGCCATCATGCTGCTCGCGGTGCTGGTCTATGCCATCTACACCGTCATCCTGCGCTGGAAACCCGCCGTTGACTGGCGCACGCTGATGGCGATACCTGCCTTTTTCGCCCTCCTCACCTCGGTGCCGCTGGTCTTCTGGGAAATCTCGCGCGACAGCGTCGTCTGGCCCGATCAGAAGGGCTGGGTGCTGGTGGTCTATGCCGCCATTTTTGCGTCGCTCATCGCCCAGATCCTCTACATCAAGGGCGTGGAACAGATCGGCGCCAACCGCGCCGGCCTCTTCATCAACCTCGTGCCCGTCTTCGGCACGCTTTTGTCCGTTGTGGTGCTTAGCGAAACCCTGCACACCTACCAGATCGCGGCGCTGGTCATGGCGCTGGCGGGTATTGCCGTCGCAGAACGAAAAAAATCGCCGGCTCCCTGATCCCGAAGGATCAGAAGAAACCGGCGCAGTCTGGCAGGCATGAAAAAGGTGGGCTTAAAGCGCGGTTTCGCGCTCAGCCGGAGAAAAGACGGCGTTACCGAGCACGATATCGCCCTTGTCGGTGGTGACGATCAGCACTTTTTCGAGCGATCCGTCATCATTCAGCGCAAAGGCAAGGCGCAGCGCAGCGGAAGACCAGCCGGCACCGGCAAGGGCCGTGCGCTTGATCGCGGCGCAATCGCCACAATCCTCAGCGCTCAGCGACGGCGTTGCCGGGACACCGGCTCCGAAACCGGAGAAATAATCATCAAGCGCGCCCATGGTGGCGTTCACATCGCGGTTGACGCGCAGCAGTTCTTCACGGCGCTCGCCCGTCAGCGGCGCGGCAATCGTCGAAACACATTGGCCGGCGGACAGAACGCAGCCATCAAAACCGCCCGGAGCCGAAACACCGATCTGGGTCACCGCGCTCTTTTCGACAGCGGCAAAACCACGGGCAAAACCGGCAGCGCCAGCCGCATCGGCATGAGTGGACATGGAAGCAACGGCAATTCCGCAGATGGCGGCAGCAATAATCTTCTTCAGCATTTTCATACCCCGTTTGGCGATCCGCCGGCTTGGGCCGGTCTCGATTTCTGTTTTGTGGAGCCCCTGTCTGCGCAGGATGTCCGCTCCTTGTCTGTGATCCCACAATGGCACAGCACTGTTTTCAGCCGCTTTAAGCCGATTGCTACAATTTTATCGGTTTTCATTTTTGTACAGCGGACGCTTTTTTTCGAATATGCACCGATATCACCGCGCCGAATTCCGGCGCAGCGTTGAGAGGCGATAAATGGGCCGCATCGCTGCGGGGGTATCGAAGGGGGTAGTGCAGGGTTTTGCAGACGATGCGGCCCCGGTTTCAACATATGATCCGCCCGCCAAACCGGTTCCTGTTTGGAGGATGGACATATGCCGGCCGCCTTGACCGTGACATTGGGAAACTCCCCGGTTTTGGCCGCCTGCCCCACCCACCTTGCGCCGCGCGCACGCTCAATGACCGGGATGAAGCGAGTGTAGCGCACCCGGCTGGAACGGGGACGCGCGGGGATAAATGCATCTCAAAAAAGGCATGCTGGAGAGGCGCGGCACACGCTTTCGCCCCATCCCGGACACAGGAATTTTCAGCGGGTTAACAAGCCCTTGATCGGCGGCATTTGAATTAACCTTGTCTTAAAACCCGACGTTAATGGTTAGCAATTTAAGAATGGCGGAACGAAAGGGTTCCGTTATGCGTGGCGTATTTGCCGTTGTTCTTCTGATGACTGTTCTGGCCGGCTGCGCAACGGCGCCGTCGCAGGTCACCAATGCCTGTGCGATTTTCGAGCAGCGGAACGGCATATTCAACAACTGGCGGCGCGATGCGAAAGCGGCCGAGCGCGAGTTCGGCGTGCCCGTGCCTGTCATGATGGCGACGATCTACACCGAATCCGCCTTCCGCCCCTATGCGCGGCCCCGCGCACCAAGCTTCTCGGCTTCATTCCATGGAAACGCCAGTCCACCGCTTACGGTTATGCCCAGGCGCTGGACGGCACATGGGGTGTTTACCAGCGCGAAACCGGCCGCTGGTCGGCAAGCCGCACCGATTTCACCGATGCGATCCATTTCGTCGGCTGGTACCACGCCAAGAGCCGCCGCGAAAACGGCATTTCGCTGAACGACCCCTATAACCTCTATCTCGCTTATTATTCCGGCCATGCCGGTTACGCGAAGGGAAGCTGGCGCAACAGTTCCGCGGTCCAGAAAGCCGCCCGCCGCTCCGCCAACATGGCGCTGCGTTACGAGGCACAGTTGCAGCAATGCGGATATCGCTGAAGTTGGAGTAGCAGGACCATTTTGTCTGCATGCGACGTGGAAAGGCAGATCACCTACCCTCTCCGTCACCCCGGACTTGATCCGGGGTCCAGCGCGATCAAGTCCTTGATCGCAAGAGACTCTTTTCACGGCGCAGACGCGCCGTGGCTGGATGCCGGATCAAGTCCGGCATGACGGTGAAGAATGAGGTCGGGCAGAAAGCTACCCTCCATAATCCGCCAGAAAGCCCCTTACAGCATCGATCTCGCCCGAGCGGATTTCATGCCCGCCCGGATGCCACACCGTTTCCACCGTGCCGCCCTGCGCCTGAAGGCTCGTTTCCAGCGCCTTCGTCAGCGGCACCGGGCAGATCGGATCGCGCTCACCCGCCGTGATAAGCACCCGCCGCGTTGATTTGGCGGGGGAGATCTTCGGCTCGAACGGGATGAGCGGATGCATCAGCACCGCGGCATCGAAAAGCTCGGGCTGTTCGATCAGCACATTGGCGAGAATATTCGCACCATTCGAAAAGCCGAGACCGATGACCGGGCCGGCCTGATAATGCTCCCGGTTCGCCCTGATGAAATCCGCCATCTTGCCGGTTGCCCGCTGAAGATCGGCCATGTCGTAGACGCCCTCGCCGGTGCGCCGGAAAAACCGCGCCGCGCCATGTTCGGAAACATCGCCAACCGGCGAGAGAATGGTGGCCTCAGGCAGCAGGCGGGAGCCGAAATCGAAGAACTGGTTCTCATCGCCGCCGGTGCCGTGCAGCAAAACGAAAAGCGGCGCACCGGCAGAACCGGCGCGGGATTTGTGGAAATAGCTGTCCTTGGTCATGGAAGAATCCTTTCTGGAAGGAAGATGGTCAAAGGCTTCCGCAAGGCCTCTTCGGCCAAGCGGAGCAGTCATATGAAGCGAACGGGCGCGGCTTGTGTCTTCTCCCCGAGGGGGAGAAGAAACGTGTGGCAACGTTCTGCCAAACTCAATGGCCAAGCCCGGATGATCAAACCGCCTTCTCATCCCCAAGCGGCTCCAGCTGCTTTTCCAGCACCGGCCGCAGATGCGCGTGCTGGGTCGGCAGTTTCAGCGCTTCGCCGAGATGGGCGGTGTCCTCGTCCCGGTCGAAACCGGGCTCGTTGGTCGCCACCTCGAACAGCACGCCGCCCGGCGTGCGGAAATAGATCGCCCAGAAATAATCGCGGTCGATCACCGGCGTCACCTGATAGCCCGTATCCATCAGCGCCTTGCGCACTTCGAGCTGCTTTTCACGGTTTTCGACCGCAAAGGCGATGTGGTGTACCGAACCCGCACCAAGGCGCGCGCCGGAGATGTTCGGCATGGTTTCGATATCGATGACATCAGCGCCATTGCCGCCGGCAATGCCGAGGCGCAGCACGCCATCCTGACGGTCCACTTCCTCATAGCCCATGAATTTCAGAAGCTCGGCGGTTGCCCCTTCGTCGCGAAGACGCAAGGAAGCGCCCTGAAAGCCGTGGATCGCCTGATCTTCACCGACGCCATTGCCGGTCCACTGCGGACGGGTGTCATCCTTGACCTCGACCAGCGCGAAACCATCGCCATCCGGGCCGGCAAAATGAAGGCGCTTGTTGCCGAAGGCCTCGTCGGCCTTCAGGCCATCCACCCCGGCCTTCGAAAGACGCTCCTGCCAGTAGCCGAGCGATCCCTCGGGGATGGAAAACAGCGTGGTGCCCACTTCCGCGGTGCCGGGACGGCCACGGGCGATATGCGGGAACGGAAAATAGGTCATGACGGAGCCGGGCGTGCCGAGCTCATCGCCATAATAAAGATGATAGACGTCAGGCGCGTCGAAATTGACGGTCTTCTTCACCCGGCGAAGCCCGAGCGTATCGGTGAAGAAGCCATTGTTCTGCCGTGCGCTCGCCGCCATGGAGGTGACGTGGTGCAGGCCCATGATCTGGTTCAGCATGGTAAACCCCTTTTCGCACTGACAGGCCTCGCAATCGGGCCCGCCCTGTTCATGGCGTAAAGATGGGGTAAGAGGCGCGGCAGGCATAGACCGGCAACAGGAACGGATTGTTCCCGATTGGTGAACGATCAAACCTACTGTTCAACCAAGCCTGACGGCACGTCTCAATGATCGTCGGCGAGGCCCATGGTCCAGTAACCGACGGCGCGCAGCGATGCCTTGGGGAAGGAAATCTCATCGGTGAGGAAGGACTTGGCAGCCCTCGCCTCCGACTTCTCGCAGGCGACGAAAACATGCAGGCCTTCATGCTCCCCCTTAAAGGCATGACCACGCAGCGCCTGTTCGATGAGGCCAGCGGTGCCGGCGGGCTTGCCGCGACGATAAAGCCACGTCCATTCGACATTGGCGGCGCAGACGATCTCCTGCCGTTCCGCCTCGTTGTCGATCTCGGCATAGACGCTGAGCTTTTTGCCGGCCGGCATTTCCGCCGCCATGCGTAGCATCACCGGTAGCGCCGTCTCATCACCGGCAAAGACGTAACGCTCCGCCTCCGGGCAAGTGCCGCTCGGGCCGATGATGCCGAGAACGTCGCCCGGCTTTGCCGTGGCGCCGAAATTCGCGCCCGGCATGTCATCGCCCTCATGCATGACGAAATCGATATCCACCTCGCCGCGCCCGACATCGCCGGAGCGGATGGTATAGACGCGCCGCGTCAGAAGATCGTCGCCCGCCGGCCAGACGATAGCGCCGGTGGGGGCGAGATAAGGCCAGACCGGTGCACGGGCCTGATCCGGCACCAGCAGCAGGCGGACATGCATGCCGCCGGTGACGAGCCGCTCAATGCCGCTTTCGACGGACACCACGAGACGGCGCATATGCGGCGTCAGATTATAGGCGCGGACAACCTTGCCGACGAAGAGATTGGGCAGCTCCCGCTGATAGGCACCGTGGCCGCTCCAGCGGAAATCGAGCCCCGTCTTGCCGGAAAACTCGACAATATGCTCGGCCACCATGGCCTTCACCGACATCAATATATGTTCGGAAACGCAGCTGACCCGGGCGGCGAACCGGCCACCTTCGGCGCTGAAGCTGCCATGGCCGTATTCCGCCTTGAAACGCACCGTCGTCCCTTCCCGCTCCATCTCCATATGTTCGGAGAAATGATCCTCGAAAGCATCGACAATCGACGCGGGATCGGGCAGCGAGACGGAGGTTTCTGCAGACAGGAGAGACACGGGCATAAATCCTTCACTTTATAGTCTAGTATCCTTAAACCGGACACGACCACGCTGTAAAGATATTTGCTGCGCTCCCCGTCATTCCGGCCTTGAGCCGGAATCCAGCCAGCCCAAGTCCTTGGGCTGAAAAGACTCTTCCCGGCGCGCGGACGCTCGCGTCTGGCAACTGTATTGTCAGGTTTTAGCAAAGACGGTTTTATCCCTGAGGATTGCGTTTGCGGCGACGAGGATTTTGCGGGCGATGGCAATGATCATGACCTTGAACGGTTTGCCCTTGGTCTGCATGGTTTGCGCCGTGCGGGCGAAGGCGGTCTTCAGCCTGTAAGCCACCAGCGCCGCCATGTAGAGGGCATCGCGCACGCGCTTTCGTCCGCCGCGAATATGGCGCTGGCCGCGTTTGATGCCGCTGTCGGCATTGAAGGGAGCAAGTCCCGCCAATGCCGCCATGGCTTTGGAAGAGCTGCCGCCCAGTTCCGGCATATGCGCCATCAGCGTGAATGCGGTGACTGGCCCGACGCCCGGAATGGAACGAAGCCTGGTGCTTTGTTCGTTCAGTTCCGCGTTTTCCCGGACATGGGCGTGACAGGCTTTTTCGATCGCCTCGATCTCGCCGTCCAGCCAGATGAGATGGCGCTCCAGACTATCGTGCTCCATGGGTTCTGCGCTGGAAAGGCGAAGCCGCTCCTGCTGGCGCATGGCAACGAGCTGATCGCGCCTTGTATGGAAGCTGGCAAGCGCCTGCCGGGCCGGATCGGGTGGTGTGCTGGTTGCGGGGCCAAGCGTTTCGCCCATGCGTGCCAGCAGGCGGGCATCGATGGCGTCGGTCTTGGCCAGGCGGCCGGTGGCTCTTGCGAAGTCGCGCGCCCGGGCGGGGTTGACCCGGCAATACGGACGCTGTTGCCGATCGAGAGCCGCGCGCAGCTGCCTGTCATAACGCCCGGTCGCCTCCAGAATGACCGTCGCCTCCTGCCCCTCCAGGCTTTGCAGCCATGCATGAATGGCGGCAGCGGTGTTGTCGATGCGGATATGCCGGGATGTCCGGCCGTCGAAAAGATCAAGATGCGCCTTGGCGACGTCGCATCCAATGAAAACAGGGTGTATCATGGCAAGCCTCATCCTGTGCTTCGAGGTCCGCGCTCACGGCCTCAATCAACTGTTCAGGTTGGGATATCAAAGGCGGACGGAGGACCAGAGCCAGCAAGCGGTCTCAAACGACCAGGATCCCGACGGCCTTCCGTCCGCTACCATTCTAGCACAGACGCAATACACAGGATCCCTGTGACGGGCACAGGGATGAGGGGAGGGCTGGTAAAATCGCTTAAGCCATCTCCGGCAATTGCCAGTCGATCGGCTCGCGGCCGTGGGAAACCAGAAAGGCGTTTGCCTTGGAGAAATGGCCATTGCCGAAAAAGCCGTTATGGGCCGAAAGCGGCGAAGGGTGCGGCGAACGCAGCACCAGATGTTTTTTCTGGTCCACGAAGGCTGCCTTCTTCTGGGCGTAGGATCCCCAGAGCAGGAACACCACATGCTCGCACTCGTTATTGACGGCACGGATGACGGCATCGGTGAATTTTTCCCAGCCCTGCCCCTGATGCGAGGCGGCGCGCGATTCTTCCACCGTCAGCACGCTGTTGAGCAAAAGCACGCCCTGTTTCGCCCAGCTTTCCAGAAAGCCGTGATTGACCGGGCGAATGCCGAGATCGCTCTGCAATTCCTTGTAGATATTGACGAGCGAAGGTGGGATGCGCACGCCGGGCTGGACCGAAAAGCACAGGCCATGCGCCTGGCCAATTCCATGATAGGGATCCTGTCCCAGAATGACGACCTTGACCTTGTCGAGCGGCGTCAGATCCAGCGCCCGGAAATATTCGGCGCCTTTGGGAAAGATGTGCTTGCCGGCGGTTTTTTCGGCAAGCAGGAAATCTTTGAGCTTCAGCATGTAGGGGCTGGCGAATTCGGCGGAAAGAACACGTTTCCAGCTGTCTTCGAGTTTGACGCCTGCCTCTGCCATGATGTGCCTCTTCTTACTTAAACCGGTTGCCGCGCTGCAGCACTTCGATCTTGTAACCATCCGGATCGCAAATGAAGAAATATTTCGCGAAAGGCTGGCCCTTGTATTCGGCTTCGATGATCTTGCCCGGAGACAGGCCGATATCGATAAAGCGCTGATGTTCGGCATCCACATTGGCAACACTGACGGCGAGGTGGCCGTAGCCGTCGCCCAGCGCATAAGGCACTTCACGACCCCGATTGACGGTCAGTTCCAGTTCGAAATCGCCTTCGGCATTGCTGAGATAGATCAGCGTGAAATTTTCGAACTCGGCGCGTTCCGCAATCTCGAGCCCGAAAGCCTGTTTGTAAAATTCCACCGAACGCTTTTCGTCCAGCACCCGGACCATCGAGTGGATCAGCTTGGCCATGGTGTTTCCTTCTTCTTCCTGTCGTCGTGGCCCGGTTATGCTCCGGGCATTGCGGACCAACGGGATAAAGA
The DNA here is from genome assembly GCF_010669145.1 of Rhizobium oryzihabitans. Classification (NCBI taxonomy): domain Bacteria; kingdom Pseudomonadati; phylum Pseudomonadota; class Alphaproteobacteria; order Hyphomicrobiales; family Rhizobiaceae; genus Rhizobium; species Rhizobium oryzihabitans. The sequence continues at coordinate 2,708,952 of NZ_CP048632.1, read as the reverse complement.
CAGTGTGCTTCGCTTTCAACCCTAAAGGCGCTTTGTGACGGGAGGCAAAGCTTCGATCACGGCAAATGTGATGGCGAAACACCCCGGTTTCCCCGCAGGGCGAGGGCCTGCGGCAACACGGCACACAGATTTCAGCGCTCCGCCCTATCATGAGTAGAGAACTCATGATACCGGCATATCCATGCGCCTTCTGTACCTCTGTCTTGGCTGGCTTATGGTCGCGACCGGCATTGTCGGCGCGTTTCTTCCCGTTTTGCCCACCACCCCATTCCTGCTTCTGGCGCTCTGGTGCTTTTCCCGCTCTTCGCCGAAACTGGAGGCATGGCTTCTCGCCCATCCCAGATTTGGCCCCTCGCTTCGCCGCTGGCGCGAGCGCGGCGCAATTGCCCGCAAGGCGAAGATCGCCGCCCTGTCTGCCATGTGTGCGAGTTACGCCGCCTTCTGGTTCCTGAGCGAACCGCCGGCGCTGCGCGCAGCAATCGTTGCCGCCGTCATGCTGGGCTCTGCACTCTTCATCGTCACCCGGCCGGAAAGCTGAAGGTCAGCCGCACTCAGCGGTGCCGCGACTGCGGCAGCACATAAGGAATATGCCGCGCGGGCAGCCGTCCGACGACGCCGCCAATGCCATAGACCCTGGCGATCGTCTCGTCGCTGATCGTTTCCAGCGAAGGACCGCTCGCCGTCACGCGGCCGCCGTGCATGACGATAAGTTGATCGGCAAATTCCGCCGCAAGGTTGAGGTCATGCAGGATGGCAAGCACCAGGCCGCCGCCAGCGGCGAAATCGCGCGCCGTTTCCAGCACCGCGATCTGGTGGCCAATATCGAGACTGGCCGTCGGCTCATCGAGAAACAGCGCCCGCACTTCGCCGTTTTCCACCGGATGTGGCACCTGCGCGAGAGCGCGGGCAAATTGCACACGCTGCTGCTCGCCGCCCGACAGCATATTGTAGGAACGCTGTTCGAACCCGCGAAGCCCGGCCTTGGTGAGCGCCCGGCGGGCCTGCTCTTCCGGCGCGCGCGACCCTTGCGCGACAGCGCCCATGCGCACGATTTCGAGCGCGGTGAAAGGAAAGGCCAGCTGGGTATTCTGCGGCAGGACGGCGCGGATGCGCGCAAGCTGAACCGGTGTGAACAACGGCAGGGCAACATCATTATAGGTTACCGACCCCGCCTCGGCGTGCATCTCGCCCGAGAGAACCTTCATCAGCGTCGATTTTCCGGCGCCGTTCGGACCGATGATGACATTGACCTTGCCCGGCTTCAGATCGACGTTGACCGCGTCGAGCAGGCGGCGGCCGGAACGGATGAGGGTGAGGTTTTCGGCCCGGATCATGGCATGTTCCGCATGGAAAATCCGCCCCGGCCAAGCAGCAGGAACAGGAAGACCGGCGCGCCGATCAAAGCCGTGACCACGCCGATGGGCAATTCCGCCGGTGCTGCGACGGTGCGGGCAAAACTATCGGCGAGAAGCAGAAGTGCGGCCCCGCCAAGTGCCGAGGCCGGCAGCAGGAAACGGTGCGACGGGCCGATGGCGAGCCGCAGCAGATGTGGCACGACGATGCCGACAAAACCGATGGAGCCGGCAGCCGCCACGCTCGCGCCGCAGGCGGCGGCAACGGCCAGAATGACGACCCGCTTCAGTCGCTGCACGGGAATGCCCATGTGGAAAGCCGCCGCATCGCCAAGGATCAGCGCATCCAGCCCCCTGGCGACGAAGGGAATGATGGCGAGCACGATGACGATAAAGGGCAAGGTCGCGAGAACCTTGGCGGGAGTGGCCCCGCCGAGCGAACCGAGCGACCAGAAGGTGATGTCGCGCAGCGCCCGGTCGTCGGCCACGAAGATCATCAGGCCCGTCAGCGCACCGCTGATTGCCGCCACCGCGATACCGGCCAGAATGAGCGTGGTGGTGGAGGTCGCCCCGTCCTTCGTGGCGATGAGATAAAGCACCCAGGTGTTCAAAAGCCCGCCGAAAAACGCCATCAGCGGCAGGAAATGCGGTCCGAAAAACACGGCGACCGTGGCAAGCGCGCCTTCCCCGAGAGAAATGGCCGCAACCGCAAACAGCGCGGCACCCGAAGTGACACCGACAATGCCGGGATCGGCAAGCGGATTGCGGAACAGCCCCTGCATCATCGCGCCCGAGACGCCAAGCCCCGCGCCGATCAACATGCCGAGCGCCGTGCGCGGCAGGCGCACCGCCTCGAGAATGACCCTGTCACGCGCATCGAGTTCCGCAGCACCGCCGGTGAGATAAGCCCAGAGTTCGGAAATGCCGACACCCGTGGGACCGCTGACAAGCGACACACCACAGGCAAACAGCAGAATGCCGACAAGCACCGCGAGGGTGATGGCACCCTGACGGGACCTGTCACCCGGTGCGGCGCCTTCGGTGGAACTCAAGACGGCGAGGCTCACGGCTTCACCGCCTCCGGGTAAAGCTTGTTCGCCAGTTCACGACCGGCGGCCGGGGTGCGTGGGCCGAAACCGATGAGATAAAGCCCGTCCATGCTGATGAGTGCCTTGCTTGCAGCAGCCGGCGTGGACTGGAAGGCGGGAAGCGCAAAAATCTCGGCTGCCTTGGCGGCATGGTCGCCACGCGCCATGGTCAACACCACGTCCGGTGCTGAGGCAATGACTGCCTCATCCGTGAGCGGCTTGTAACCGCTGATTTCCTGCGCGGCATTGATGCCGCCGGCCATCTCGATGATTGCGGCTGCTTCGGTGTCCTTGCCCGCCGCCATGATGCGGCCGCCGGCGCTGGAAAGCACGAAGAGCACACGCTTCCTGTTCTTTTCAGGCACGGCCGACACATCCTTGGCCAGCGCGTCCAGCCCGGCTTTGGTCTCTGCGGCCAGCGCCTTCGCCTTGTCGGAAAGACCGACCGCCGCACCGACATCCTCGATCTTCTTCGCAATAGCCTCGCCGCTCGGCGGGGTATCGACGGTGACGAAAGGCACCGCGCTGGCCTTGAGGATGGCGATGACATCCGCCGGGCCGGAACCGTCTTCCGACAGGATGAGATCGGGCTTCTGCGACAGAATGCCCTCCGACGACAGCGCCCGCATATAGCCAATATCGGGCTTCGAAAGCGCATCCGCCGGATAGCTGCTGGTGCTGTCGCGCGCCACGATGCGGTCTTCAGCGCCCAGCGCATAAAGGATTTCCGTCACCGTGCCGCCCACTGCAACGATGCGTTTCGCTTCCGGATTGCTCTTGTCCGAGGCTTGCGCACCCGGCGCGGCAACGGCGATGAGGGCGGCGAAAACGAACGGACGAAGGCGAAAGTTCAACATGGCGCTATCCTGAAACACAAGCTGGCACGAGCAGATATGGGCCTGCCCTTCTTATTTAACTTGAGTTATTTGCACATGTTTATAGAACGCGCAATCGATAAGTGGAGTAATTTTGTTCGCTTTGTCGTGAGCCTCTTTCCAACTTAACCACGGCTGGATATCCTGACTGAAACTGGAAACTTAAAGGGAGAATTTCATGTTTATCGCAATGAACCGTTTTCGCGTCGTTCCGGGTTACGAAGAAACCTTCGAATCCATCTGGCGCGAGCGTAAATCGCATCTGAGCGAATTGCCGGGCTATATCGAATTCCACATGCTGAAGGGCCCGAAGGCGGACGACCATACGCTTTATGCCTCGCACACCGTCTGGGCCACCAAGGACGATTTCCTCGCCTGGACAAAATCCGAACAGTTCCGCGCCGCCCACGCCAAGGCAGGCGAAAACCGCGGCAAGGTCGAATATCTCTCAGGCCCGCATTTCGAAGGTTTCGACGTCATCATTCATGAAGACAAGAACGGCGAACGCCGCTCGATTGCCGCCTGAGGCCCGTCCGATGAGCATTGCAGCCCAAAAGACCGACGACCGGCAGGCCCGCGCCGCCGCAGCACTCGCCGAAAAGCCTGACGGTATCGTGGAAGCCATCGCCGCCAAGGCCGAGGTGACGCCTGCCGAGATTCTGGCGATCCTGCCCGAGGGTGCGGCCGTTTCCGCGCCCGCCGACCGCTTCGACGCGATCTGGAACGAGATGCGCGGTTGGGGCGAAGTCCTGATGATCGTCCAGACCGGCGATATCGTGCTGGAAGTGCCGGGCGAGTTGCCGGAAGGCAGTGAAAGCCACGGCTGGTTCAACATCCATGGCGACAGTCCCATCGGCGGTCACATCAAGAAGGACAATTGCGCCGGCATTACTTTCGTCGATCGCGGCTTTCATGGCCGCCGCTCCTGTTCCGTCTGGTTCATGAATGCCGCCGGCGGCGCCATGTTCAAGATTTTCGTCCGCCGCGACGAAAACAAGGAACTGCGGGTCGAACAACTGGTGAAGTTCGAAGCGCTGCGGGACGGTTTGCCCGGCTGAGTGAATGGTGACCGCCGCTGCCGGGATATTGCTTCCGCCGGCGGTTTCCCTCCCTCCTCATTCCTGTGCTTGTCACAGGAATCTAGCCAGCCCAAGTCATTGGGCTGAGAAGACCCTTTCCGCCGCACAGACGTGCGTCGGCTGGATTCCTGTGACAAGCACAGGAATGAGGGTGGTGGGGATGCACTGGCATCGGCTCTCGCGATCACACCCGTCATCATCCACCCGGGATGTCTCCGCCTGACTCGTAAGGAAATTTCCACCGGTTCATCGCCCGTTCAGTGCCGTTTTTTATGATCCGCTGAAATTCGACCAGCACCAGCACGGAGCAAGCATCATGAACAACCGCCAGCCACTTCTTTCGCGCCGCAGTTTCGCCGGGCTTGTCGCGCTTGCACCGCTTTTTGCAGCGGGCGGCGCAGCTGCCGCACCGGCAAGCCTGCGTGGCAGCGTATCCTATCGCGAGCGGATCGCCCTGCCCCCGGGCGTGACCGTCACCGTACGCCTTATCGATGTGTCGCTCGCGGATGCGCCTTCGCAGACGATCGCCGAAACGACCATCCGTCCGCGCGGGCAGGTGCCCGTGCCCTTCGTGCTGCGTTATGACGACCGCGATATCCGCGCCCGCCGCACCTATGCGCTGAGCGCCGAAATCCGCGACCGCGACCGGCTGCTTTTCACCACCACCCGCCGTTATTCGGTGCTGACCGGCGGTCGCGACGATACCGACCTCGTGCTTGAGCGCGTTGGGGCAGGCCCGGGCAGGCCGGAGCCGGAAGCCGGTATCGACGGACGCTGGCTGGTGCAGGACATTCGCGGCGAACGGGTTCGCGGCCGCCGTGAGGCGACGCTGGAAATTTCCCGCGAAGGCCGCGTTTCCGGCAATGCCGGCTGCAACGGCATCGGCGGTGAAGTGAAGATCAACCGCAACCGCGTCGATTTCGGCCGGATGATTTCCACACAGATGGCCTGCGCACCCGATATCATGCGCCAGGAACGGCAATTCATCGAAGCGCTGGAAGGCGCCCGTTCCTTCCGGCTGGAGCCGCGCCGGGGCACGCTGGAGTTGATCGACGGCCGCGGCCGTGCGGTCATGCGGCTGCGCCGCGCCTGAAGCGGCTCTCCTTCCACCTTAAATCGTCGTGCTGGCAGTGGAACATTCCATGTCGCTTCCGGCACGGCGCGCACCCATTTCCCGTCCTATGACTTTGGCTGCATTCTTCTTGGCGCTTTGCTCCGCCGCAGAGCTGCGCTATGGAACGCGCCAATTACGCCGGCTCATCCGGTGCAAAGTCTTTGAGGGAAAACGATGACATCCTATGTTCTGACAGTGGCCTGCAAATCGACCCGCGGCATCGTCGCCGCGATTTCCGGTTATCTGGCGGAAAAGGGCTGCAATATCATCGACAGTTCGCAGTTCGACGACCTCGAGACCGGCAAGTTCTTCATGCGCGTCTCCTTCATTTCCGAGGAAGGCGCGACGCTGCAGGCCATCACAGACGGCTTTCAGCCGGTGGCCGAAAAATTCGGCATGGAGGCGCGCATTTACGGCGACGGCCAGCGCATGAAGACAATGTTGATGGTGTCGCGCTTCGGCCATTGCCTCAACGACCTGCTCTACCGCTGGAAGATCGGCGCGCTGCCCATCGATATCGTCGGCGTCGTCTCCAACCATTTCGAATATCAGAAAGTGGTGGTCAACCACGACATTCCCTTCCACCACATCAAGGTGACGAAGGAGAACAAGCCCAGGGCCGAAGCGCAGCTGATGGACCTGATCGAGACGAGCGGCACCGAACTGGTGGTGCTCGCCCGTTACATGCAGGTGCTCTCCGACGACTTGTGCCGCAAGATGTCGGGCCAGATCATCAACATCCACCACTCCTTCCTCCCCTCCTTCAAGGGCGCCAACCCTTACAAGCAGGCCTATGAGCGCGGTGTGAAGCTGATCGGCGCGACGGCCCATTACGTCACCGCCGATCTCGACGAAGGCCCGATCATCGAGCAGGACACGGTGCGCATCACCCACGCCCAGAGCGCCGACGATTATGTCTCGCTCGGTCGCGATGTGGAAAGCCAGGTGCTGGCCCGCGCCATCCACGCCCATATCCACCACCGCACCTTCATCAACGGCAACCGCACCGTCGTCTTCCCGCCAAGCCCGGGAAGTTATGCTTCCGAGCGGATGGGGTAAGCACCGGCGGTCTGGGCAACACTATCCTTAAGCGTCCCCCCTCCCACCGAACACCACCCGCGCCCTCAGCCCACGCCCCTCCGCGCCATCCTCCAGTGTCAGCCGCCCGCCGAACAGCCCGGCGATCTCTTCGATGATGGCAAGGCCGAGGCCGGCGCCAGGGGCGGCGTTGGCTTCGCCGCGGGCGAAGCGCTGGCGCACCATGGCGCGTTTTTCCGGTGGAATGCCGGGGCCGTTATCCTCCACTTCCAGCCAGACGGTGCCCGTCTCCCTGCCGACACGCACGGTGACTTCCGCCCCGCGCCCGGCGTAATTGATGGCGTTGGAAACGAGATTGCCGATCAGCTCGCCGATGAGGAGCGGTTCGGCGAGAATGGTCGCCTCGCCCTCGCCTTCGAAACCGAGATCGATGCCGGCCTCCGCCGCACGCGGCACGAAATCGGCCGTCACATTCTGCGCAACGGCCACGAGATCGATCGCTGAAAAATCATGCTTTTCGCTGGAGCCGGCAGCATCGATATTGGCCATGCGCAGCAGCTGGGCGAGGATATGTTCGGCATGGGCCACGGACGCCCCACCCTTCAGCGCCGCCGCCTGCGCTTCCTCTAAACTTCCCGCACGGGCTGAAAGCGCAAGCTGGGTGCTGATGATGGCAAGCGGCGTGCGCAGCTGGTGGCTGGCATTGCCGGTAAAATGCCGGAGCGCATCAAGCGCCGATTGCAGCCGCACCATGAAGGAATTGACCGTTTCCACCAGGTTTTCCACCTCCACCGGCACGGATTGGCGGATGGGGTGCAGGTCGTTCGGGCTGCGCTCGGCAATCGCTTCGCTGAGCCGGTAAAGCGGGCGCAGCGAAATCGTCACCGCGATCCAGACGATGATCGCCGCCCCGACGATCATCAACAGCAGGCGCAGCGCAGAGCGCAGGATGATCGCCTGCGCCAGCTGGCTGCGGGCAATGGTGGTTTCGGCAACCGTTACGGAAAAGGGTACGGAATTGATGCCGGTGGAGGCAAAACGGCGGATGGCGGCGATGCGGATCGGCTCGTCGCGAAACACCGCATCGCGATAGGCGGGGGTATCACCCGCCGGGTTCTCCACGGTCGGCAGGTTCTGGTAACCGGTGAGGAATTGCCCGTTCGGCCCATCGACACGGTAAAACACCCGGTCCTGCGCGGCGGATGTCAGCATCTCCAGCGCGACATAGGGAATGTCGACTTCCAGCGAACCGTCCTCGGCCACCACCACCCGCTCTGCAATGGCGAGTGCGGAACCGGAGAGCACCCGGTCGGAGACCACATTGGCGGTATTGACCGCCTCGCGCCATGTGTCGGTCAGCGCAACGCAGCCGATGATGGCGGTGGAGATGAGAAGCCAGCCTAAAAGACGCCGCCTGAGCGAATAGGCGGCCTGTATCATTCAGCCATCTCCGGCAGCTTTTCCAGATAATAACCGATGCCGCGCGCCGTCTTCACCGTCAACCCGTGGGGCGCGAGCCGCTTGCGCAGGCGGCTGACATATTGCTCGATGGCATTGGCGGAAATATCGTCGTCGAAGCCGGTCAGCGACTGCACGATGGCTTCCTTGGCAACGACCTTGCCGGCCCGCATGAACAGCACTTCGAGCAGCGCCACCTCGCGCGCCGGAATATCGAGCGGGCGCCCATCCGCCGAAAAGGTACGCGATGTGAGATCGAACAGCACCTTGCCGAAACTCAGCGCCGAGGAGCGCAGACCGGCATTGCGGCGCAGCAGCACCCGCACCCTCGCCTCGAATTCGGTGATGTCGAAAGGCTTGATCATGTAGTCGTCAGCGCCAAGATCGAGCCCCTTGACCTTTTCCTCCGGCGTGCCGCGCGCCGTCAGGATCAGCACCGCCGCCTTGTCCTGGCGCGAGCGCATGGAGCGCAGCACCTCGATACCGTCCATTTCCGGCAGGTTGAGATCGAGAATGACCAGATCGAAGCTTTCCGCCGCAATCGCCGCATCGGCGGAAGCGCCATCGGAAACCACATCCACCGCATAACCGCTGCCGCGCAGAAGCGCCGACAGCCCCTCCGACAGCACCTGATTGTCCTCGACCAGCAAAATACGCAAATCTTCCCTCCCACAGCATTGCCGAGTTTAACCAGACCCTTACCGCTTGTGAATGGCCAGCGCCTGCTGCATGATCTTTTCCATGCGTATCTGCCTTCTCCTCTGTCTCTGTCTTTGCATGGCCTCGCCCGCCCTTGCGCAAGTCGCCATCTTTCCGGCAGCCTCCGGCAAGGCGGATGCCGAGACGCTGGTGGTCTATTCCTCGCTGGATGAGCCGCTGGCAACGCCGATGATCGAAGGTTTCCAGAAGGCCAATCCCGATATCGCCGTCCATTATGAGGATATGCTGACGGGCGAGATTTATGACCGCATCGTGAAGGAAACCGATGCCGGCAAAAAGACCGCCGATTTCGCCTTTTCATCCGCCATGGATCTGCAGGTAAAACTGAGCAATGACGGTTATGCCCAGCGTTCTGACCTCGCCATGAGCGCCCGCTGGCCCGCCTGGGCCAACTGGCGCAATACTGCCTATGCGCTGACCTTCGAACCCGCAGTCTTCGTTTATCACAAGCCGAGCTTCACCACCGAAAAACCGCCCGCCACCCGTGCCGAATTCGTGGACTATCTCGAACGTCATGCAAAGGAAATCCACGGCCGCATCGCCACTTACGACATCGAACGCTCCGGTGTCGGCTTCCTGTTCATGTCACGGGATCAGGAACAGTTCGGCGATATATGGAGCGTCATCAAGGCCATGGGCGCGGCGGGCGTGAAGGTCTATTCCACCTCCTCGGCCATTCTCGAGCGCGTCTCCGACGGGCGCTTCGTGCTGGGCTACAATATTCTCGGTTCTTATGCGGCGGACTGGGCCTCGCGCCACCCCGATGTCGGCATCGTGCTGCCGAAAGACTATACTGTCGTCATGTCGCGCATCGGTCTGGTGCCGGAAGCCGCCGCCAATCCGGCGCTCGGCCGCCGTTATCTGGAATTCTTCATGTCGAAGGAAGGCCAGACGATCATGGCCCGGCAGCTGCAGATTCCCGCCGTCAGCCCGGAAGTGGCGGGCGAAAACACCGCCAACACCATGCAGGCCATCCACGGCGCACAATTGCGCCCCGTGCCCGTCAGCCCCGGGCTGATGGTCTATCTGGACCAGGTCAAGCGCAGCCGGCTGATCGAGCGCTGGAACGAGGCGTTGCGGTCGCAGTAGTTTCCCCCTCATTCCTGTGCTCGTCACAGGAATCTAGCCAGCCAAAGTCCTTGGGCTGAAAGGACTCTTCTCGCCGCGTAGACACGCGTCGGCTGGATTCCTGTGACAAGCACAGGAATGAGGGTGTGGACCAAGCTTCAAAGGCGCAAAACAAAGCCATCCCACACGCCACAGTAGACGCCCGACACAAATTAATAGAGAGTAAATGCGCAAGGACTTGCGTAGCGTCAGTTAGATGACAGCTTTTTGTGATGCTCTGCAATCCTTCTTCATTCCGTGGAGGCGGAAGAAGATGCGGGAGGAAATCTGGGACGATCGCCAAGGCCCCGCGCTGTGATTGCAGCGCTGGATAGATGCGCCCTAAAGCCCCCCGCATAAACGAAAAACGACGCCCCAAAGGGCATCCTGAGGAGGGTTTTCCAAGTGAAGCATTTTCTTATCGGCACATTTCTGGCGGGCGTGATCGCTCTTCCGGCGGTTGCAGCGGATTACACCATCATCGCGCCGGCCAATCCCGGCGGCGGCTGGGACCAGACCGCGCGCTCCCTGCAGAGCGTGCTGCAGGAAGAAGGCATTTCCAAGAGCGTTCAGGTGCAGAACGTACCGGGCGCCGGCGGCACCATCGGTCTTGCACAATTCGCCAGCCAGCAGAAGGGCAACCCGAACGCCCTCATCGTCGGCGGTTACGTCATGGTCGGCGCCATCCTCACCAACAACGCGCCCGTCACGCTTAAGGAAGTAACGCCGATCGCCCGTCTGACCGGCGAATATGAAGCCATCGTCGTTCCCGCATCCTCGCCGCTGAAGACCATCGGCGACCTCGTCGACCAGCTCAAGAAGGATCCGGGCAGCGTTTCCTGGGGCGGCGGCTCTGCTGGCGGCACCGACCACATCGCTGTTGGCCTGATTGCCAAGGCGGCCGGCGTCGATCCGACCAAGATCAACTACATCGCTTATTCCGGCGGCGGCGAAGCACTTGCCTCGATCCTCGGCTCGCAGGTGACTGCCGGTATTTCGAGCTACGGCGAATTCGAAAGCCAGGTAAAGGCCGGCACGCTGCGCCTGCTCGCCGTTTCCAGCGAAGAGAAGCTGGAAGGCGTTGATGCGCCGACGCTGAAGGAAAGCGGCCTTGATGTCGTCGTCCAGAACTGGCGCATGGTCGCCGCTCCTCCCGGCCTGACGCCGGAGCAGGAAAAGGCCGTCAATGCCGACATCGAGAAGCTGGTGAAGTCTGCCAAGTGGCAGGAAACCCTGAAGACCAAGAGCTGGATGGACACCTATCTCGCCGGTGACGAATTCAAGGCGCAGCTCGCCAAGGATACCGACGCCACCGCCGCCATCCTCAAAGACATCGGACTGGTAAAATGAGCCAGGGTTCTAACCCTTCGCAGCATCAAAAGCGCCGCCCTGACTGGGCGGCGCTGGCGATCGCCATCTTCCTCGTCATCATCGCCTCGGTGATCTTCTGGGACAGCGCGCGTCTCGCCAGCGTCACCGGTTATTCGCCGGTCGGCCCGGCGACGGTGCCTTACGCTATCGGCTTCTGTCTTATCGGCCTGGCGCTGTGGACAGCCATCGAAGCCTGGCGCGGTGATTTTCCCGAACGCGACAAACAGGAAATCGCCCCGGTTATCTGGGTCGTCGCCGGCCTTGCCGCACAGATGCTGCTGCTGAACATTGCCGGTTTCTCCATCGCCACCGGCCTGCTCTTCGCCTTTACGGCGCGCGCCTTCGGCAAACGCAAGCTCTGGTATTCGATCCCCATCGGCATCGCCCTGAGCTTCTTCATCTGGTTCATCTTCGCGCGGCTGCTGCAGCTTTCACTGCCCGCCGGGCCTCTGGAACGGCTGCTCTTCTAACAGCCATTCCGACCAAAATTCGAGATCACAGGAACAATTGGCGCGCGATGACGCAAAAGCCAGCCGTTCCGCCCGACAGGGGGACATCTGTCCATGAGTACCTTTGAATTCCTGCTGCACGGTCTTGAGGTTGCCGCCCAACCCATGAACCTGCTCTATGCGCTGATCGGCGTCACGCTCGGCACCGCCGTCGGCGTCCTGCCCGGCATCGGCCCTGCGCTAACCGTGGCGCTGCTTCTGCCCGTCACCTACCGGCTCGATCCCGCCGGTTCGCTCATCATGTTCGCCGGCATCTATTATGGCGGCATGTATGGCGGCTCGACCACCTCGATCCTGCTCAACACGCCGGGCGAAAGCGCCTCGATCGTCACAGCGCTCGAAGGCAACAAGATGGCCCGCAAGGGCAGAGGCGGCCCGGCGCTGGCCACCGCCGCCATCGGCTCCTTCGTCGCCGGCCTCATCGCCACCATCGCGCTGGCCTTCGTTGCGCCCTTTATCGTCAAGCTGGCGCTGGTTTTCGGCCCGCGCGAATATTTCGCGCTGATGGTGCTGGCTTTCGTCACCGTTTCCTCCGCCTTCGGGGATTCGGCGCTGCGCGGTCTCACCTCGCTGTTCATCGGCTTTGCGCTCGCCATCGTCGGCATCGACCAGCTGACCGGCCAGACGCGCATGAGCTTCGGCATTCCCGACCTGCTCGACGGCGTCGAAGTGACGACGCTTGCGGTCGCCATGTTCGCCATCGGCGAAACGCTCTACATTGTCGCGCAGGGCCAGACTGGCGACGACAAGGTCGAGGCCGTCAAGGGTTCGGTCTGGATGAGTGCGCAGGACTGGGCGCGTTCCTGGAAAGCCTGGCTGCGCGGCACCCTGATCGGCTTCCCCATCGGCGCCATGCCGGCGGGCGGCGCTGAAATCGGCACCTTCCTGTCCTATGCCACTGAAAAGAAGCTGACCAAATATCCGGAAGAATTCGGCCATGGCGCCATTGAAGGCGTTGCCGGTCCGGAAGCGGCCAACAATGCGTCCGCCGCCGGTACGCTTGTGCCGCTCCTGACGCTCGGCCTGCCGACCACGGCGACCGCCGCCATCATGCTCGCCGGCTTCCAGCAGTTCGGCCTGCAGCCTGGCCCGCTGCTGTTCGCCACCAATCCGCAGCTCGTCTGGGGCCTGATCGCCAGCCTGTTCATCGCAAACCTCATGCTGCTGGTTCTGAACCTGCCGCTCGTCGGCCTGTGGGTGAAGCTGCTGACCATTCCGAAGCCCTGGCTTTATGCGGGTATTCTGCTGTTCGCGACGCTCGGCACCATTGGCGCCAACCCGTCGGTATTCGAACTCGGCATGCTGCTCGCCTTCGGTATCCTCGGCTACGTCATGCGCATCTTCGGTTATCCGATTGCGCCTGCGGTCGTCGGCCTGATCCTCGGCCCGCTTGCGGAACAGCAGCTTCGCCGCGCACTGGCCATCGGCCAGGGCGATCCGACGGTGCTGTTCACCTCACCGATCGCCGTCGGCCTCTTCGCTGTCGCGGCAGCCGCCTTCATCATTCCGCTCATCATGCGTATCCGCGGCCGTGGCGAGGTGCTGACGCAGCTTGCCGCCAACGAGGACTGAGAAACCAAGAGCCTCCCAAGGCAACTGGCCCCGTATCTTCGGATGCGGGGCCTTTTTTATTCACGCCAACGGGATGTGTGGCGCAGGCGCGGCCGTGATATTATTCACGCCCAAACGCAGGAGAAAAACATGCGCACGATCGCGATCATGATGGTTTTGGCGCTTACCGGCTGCACCACAGCTGCTCCGGATGTGGAACCCGTTCCCGGCAGCATCACCTATGGCGGGCAGCCGCGCACCAAACTGACCAAATCCCCCATCGGCAGCACGCTCAGCAATGAATTCGTCATGGGCGACGGCCGGCTTGCGATTGAAACCTATCGCGTGCAGCCCGACCGGTCGCTGAAACTTGAAAGACGCGAAATCGTCGGCGACTGGCCGCCGGAGTGAGGGGAACCTGCTTACCTGTTGCTGCTATTGAGACCCCGTCATGCCGGATGTCGTGGCTAGGCTGCGTCCTACGTCCGGCGATCACAACGAGTCTTGCTACGCGCGGCTCCCCCTTTCCCGCTCACGGCAATTCAGAACCGTTCTAAAACATATTTTTGATTTCCGCATACCTTGCCAATAAAGCTGATAGCGAACATCAAGTTAACCCGGCGGGAACGCTTCCGCAGGCTCAGAACCATATTGCAAGGGACATATCCGTGGCCATCAACTTCACCTTCCCCGTTCGGCTGCTGGCGGCAGCGGCCTTCAGCCTTGGCGCGATGACAGCGGGCGCTGAGGAAATGACGATCAAGCACGCGCAGGGCGAGACCGTGCTGAAAGCCGCGCCGAAAAAGGTTCTGGTTCTGGATATTCCCTCGCTCGACAATCTCGATGCGCTGGGCGTCGAGCCCGCCGGTGTCGTTGGTTCCAACCTGCCCACCTATCTGCAGAAATATGCCGACGGCAAATATCTGAAGGTCGGCACCCTGTTCGAACCCGATTATGAAGCGATCAATGCGGCGGAAGCCGATCTCGTCATCGTCGGCGGCCGTTCACGCGCGAAATATCCAGACGTTGCGAAGATCACGCCCGCCATCGACATGTCGGTGGATTCCAAGGAATTCATCGGCAGCGTGAAAGCCAACATCACCAAGCTCGGCGATATCTTCGGCAAGCAGGAAGAGGCAAAGAAGCTCGACGCCGTCATCGATGAAAAGGTTGAGAAGCTGAAGGCCATCGCGCCGAATTCCGGCACGGCGATGATCCTCCTCACCAATGCCGGCAAGGTCGGCGTTTATGGCCCGAGCTCGCGCACCGGCTGGCTGCACACCGAAATCGGCTTCAAGCCGGTCGCTGCCGATATCGACGACCGCTTCGACCGTGGCGACGTCGTGTCCTTCGAATATCTGGCCGAGGTCAATCCCGAATGGCTTTTCGTGATCGACCGTGACGCCGGCGTCGGCCGCGCGACGGACCCCGGCAAGGCCGCCGCACAGGTGCTGGACAACGAACTGATCCACCAGACCAACGCCTGGAAGAAGAAGCAGATCGTCTATCTCGACCCGCAGGCGGCCTATATCGTCAGCAGCGGCTATACGGCGCTCACCACCCTGCTCGATCAGGTCTACAAGGCCGTCTCCGAGAAGAAGTCGTAAAGGCTGCAGGGCGTCAGCTTGTGAAAAGCTGCTTACACGCGCTCTCGCAGGCTGCTCCACGCGCGACGTCATCCTCGGGCTTGACCCGAGGATCTATCGCTAGCAACAGGCTGTGGATCCTCGGGCCAAGCCCGAGGATGACAGTGGAAAGTTTGGCGTTCTCTCGGCAAGCTGCAAGATCGCTGAAAATCTCTGCCATTTTCGAAAAACCACCAACGTGAAATCCCTGTCTCTCATCCTTGCCCTTCTTCTGGCTTTGACGCTCGCCATCGTCAGCCTGTTCGTGGGCGTGAGCAACGTTTCGCTCGCTACGCTGTTTTCGCCGGATACGAGTGCGGATGCGCTGCGCGTGCTGCTCGTCAGCCGCATTCCGCGCACTTTGGCGCTCATACTGGCGGGAAGCTCGATGGCGATTGCCGGTCTCATCATGCAGATGCTGGTGCGCAACCGCTTCGTGGAACCTTCGACGGCAGGCACCACCGAATCCGCCGGCCTCGGCCTGCTCACCATCACGCTCCTTGCGCCGGAAACGCCCATCTTCGGCAAGATGCTGGTGGCCGCCGCTTTCGCGCTCGCCGGAACGGCGCTCTTCCTGCGTATCCTGAGGCAGGTGCCGCTGCGCGACGTGCTTCTGGTGCCGTTGATCGGTATCATGCTGGGCGGCGTCATTTCCGCCATCACCACCTTCTTCGCCTATCGTTTCGATCTCTTACAATCGCTGGGCGCATGGATGACGGGGGATTTTTCTGGCGTGCTGCGCGGCCGCTATGAATTGCTGTGGATCGGTTTCGTTTTCGCCATCGCCGCCTATCTTGCCGCCGACCGTTTCACCGTGGCCGGCATGGGACGCGATTTCACCACCAATCTCGGCCTCAACTATCGCCGGGTCATGGCGCTCGGCCTCACCATCGTCTCGCTGGTCAGCGCCGTCGTCGTCGTGACCGTCGGCATGATCCCCTTTCTCGGGCTGATCGTGCCGAATGTCGTCAGCCTGATGATCGGCGACAATATGCGCCGCTCCGTCCCTGGGTGGCGACGCTGGGCGCGGTCTTTGTCCTCTCCTGCGACATCCTCGGCAGAACCGTGCGCGCGCCCTACGAGATACCGATCGGAACCGTAGTCGGCGTCATCGGCAGCGCATTGTTCCTCTATCTCCTGCTGCGGAAACGCCACCATGCATGAGAGACATCCCGAAAGGCGCGCCAAAATCGTGCTGCTGGCGCTTCTGGCGCTGGCGCTCATCTCCATGGCCGCCTTCATGACACTCGGCGCAAAGGGAAGCTGGAGCTTCGTGCTGCCGTTTCGCGGCATCAAGCTTCTGTCGCTTCTGCTGGTGGCCTATGCCATCGCCGTTTCCACGGTGCTGTTCCAGACAGTCACCAACAACCGCATCCTCACCCCGTCGGTCATGGGTTTCGATTCGCTCTACGTGCTGATGCAGACCGGGCTGATTTTCGTCTTCGGCTCCGCAACCGTTGTCATGATCGATCCGCAGCTGAAGTTCCTTGCTGAGACCGCGCTGCTCGTCGGCTTCTCCGCCCTGCTCTACCGCTGGCTTTTCATCGGCGCCGAACGCAGCCTGCATCTTCTGGTGCTGGTCGGCATCGTCTTCGGCGTCTTCTTCCGCAGCCTTTCCGGCTTCATGCAGCGCGTGCTCGACCCCAATGAATATACGGTGCTGCAGGATGTGCTGTTCGCCAGCTTCAATTCCATCGATCCGACACTCCTGACGGTTTCAGTCATCATCATCGGCATGGTGACGGTCATCGGCTTGCGGCTCCTGCACACGCTCGACGTCCTTTCACTCGGCCGGGCAACGGCCATCAGCCTCGGCATCGAATATAAACGCACGGTCACCATCATCCTCGTGCTGGTCTCCGTGCTCATCGCCGTCTCCACCGCACTCGTCGGCCCGGTCATGTTCTTCGGACTGCTGGTTGCGGCCCTTGCCCATTATCTCACCGGCAACAGCAAACACGCCTATGTGCTGCCGGCGGCGATCCTCATCGCCATCATCTGCCTCGTCGGCGGCCAGGTGGTTCTGGAGCGGATATTCGCCTTCGATACGGCGCTATCCATCATCATCGAATTTTTGGGCGGCATCGTCTTTATCGGTCTCATTCTCAAGCGGGGTGCACGATGATCATCGCCAGTCAGATCAGCAAATCCTATGGTGACACGGTTGTTGTCGATGGCGTCTCCGTCTCTATTCCGGCAGGCGGCGTCACCTCCATCATCGGGCCTAATGGCGCAGGAAAATCCACGCTGCTCTCCATCGTGGCGCGGCTGATGTCCATGGATGCGGGAACCGTGACGGTGGATGGGCTGGATGTGACCAAAACCCCTTCGGACACGCTGGCAAAGCGGCTCTCGATCCTCAGGCAAGACAACCACATCTCCTCGCGCCTGACGGTGCGCGATCTCGTCGGTTTCGGCCGTTACCCCTATTCCAAGGGCCGCCCACCATCGAGGACAAGGTCCATATCGACCGGGCGCTGGACTATCTCCATCTCGAAAATCTTGCCGGCCGTTTTCTGGACGAACTTTCCGGCGGCCAGCGCCAGCGCGCCTTCGTGGCCATGGTACTGTGTCAGGATACGGATTACGTGCTGCTCGACGAGCCGCTCAACAATCTGGACATGAAACACGCCTCCGGCATGATGAAGATCATGCGCCGCGCCGCCGACGAATTGAAGAAGACCGTGGTTCTGGTGCTGCACGACATCAACTTCGCCTCCTGGTATTCCGACACCATCATCGCCATGCGTGAGGGCCGTATCTGCCATCAGGGGCCTTCGGAAGAGATCATCCGGCCGGATATCCTCAAGGACATCTACGACATGCCAATCCGCGTCAACGAAATCGACGGCCGACGCATCTGCCTGTTTTATGAATGACATGATGATTGCGCAGGATTTTTGCTGTCGCATTGCCTAACATGGAACAGGGCCACGGACCCGGACGTTAAACGACGGACTTTTCCAAAGCGGCATACCGTCCGCAACTTCAGGAGACATCGATGAAGACGCACAAGACGAAGAACGACCTGCCTTCAAACGCCAAGTCGACCGTAATCGGCATTCTGAACGAATCGCTGGCTTCGGTGATCGACCTTGCGCTGGTGACCAAACAGGCCCACTGGAACCTGAAGGGTCCGCAATTCATTGCCGTCCACGAACTTCTCGACACCTTCCGCGCCCAGCTCGACACTCACGGTGACACCATCGCCGAACGTGTGGTCCAGCTTGGCGGCACGGCGCTCGGCAGCCTGCAATCCGTCTCCTCGACGACGAAGCTCAAGGCCTATCCGACCGATATCTACAAGATCCACGACCATCTCGACGAATTGATCGCTCGCTATGGCGACGTGGCGAACATGATCCGCAAGGCGATCGACGATTCCGACGAGGCCGGCGACCCGACCACGGCTGACATCTTCACCGCCGCCTCGCGCGATCTCGACAAGTCGCTGTGGTTCCTCGAAGCCCATGTTCAGGAAAAGAGCTGAGCCGGAAGCGGCTCCCGCCACAACACACACGAAAGCGCCCGAGATGCTCGGGCGCTTTTTTATTGTAATATGGCGCAATCAGTGCCGACGTAAAACCGCAAGACCGATATCGCGCAACATCTCATGGTCGAGAATGCCGCGCTGGGCGCTGCGGATCAAAACCGCCGCGCACTCATTGGCAACATGGCTGCTGCGGTCTTGAAAGCATTCGAAACATACGCCATCGAAAATAGTCTGCAGATCGGTGATCTGCTCTGGCGACAATTGTGCGCCAACCCGTTCAAAAGCTGCGTACGACAAGGCTCATCCTCCCGATGATGATATGCCAAGTATCGTTCCAAATATCGTTCGATTTTCTTGTGGACAGGCAATTTGTACACCCGAACGAATCACTTGTCGAATCAGATTTTAACCAAATGTAAATAGGTGATTTTTTCCGTTACACAGCGGGCAATCGCCAGCGGCGATCCCGTAAACGTCAATTCTAACAATGGCTTCACGGGCGCTCCCCGCCTCTTCATCAACTGCGGTCACGTCGATTGAAGAAGAGAGAGCGACAAACGAATTTCCGCCGAAACCACAAAGAAACTGTTGCATTCCAAAAACGATTGAGCGATATAGCACCCGTCGCCGCTTCGGCGGCCCGCAGTCCAGCGAACTACCCCGGACCAGCGGTTTTTGAGCGGGTGTAGCTCAGGGGTAGAGCACAACCTTGCCAAGGTTGGGGTCGAGGGTTCAAATCCCTTCGCCCGCTCCAGTTTTCCAGATCAATCAGATCGCCGGCGGCCATCGCCATGGCTGATGCATTGCGATTTGGCGCGTTTCCTGTCCCGGAATGTGCCGCAGTCCCCCCGCGAAAACACCAGACCGGGAGGTTTGCCCTCCCGGCCCGTCATGATCAGGCGGCCTCGTCCCAGACGGGTGCAAGCCCATCCGGCGAAACGATGCGACCGTCCGGCTTTGCAAGAGCGCGGATCGCCGCCATGTCATCGGCCGACAGGGTGAAGTCGAAGATCGCGCGGTTTTCGTCGGCGCGCGCTTCGCTGACTGTCTTCGAAAGCGCGACGACTCCCTGTTGCTGCACCAGCCAGCGCAGCACCACCTGCGCCACCGACTTGCCCCGGCTTGCCGCAATATCCTTCAGCACCGGATCAGCAAAAACCTTGCCGTCGGCCATGCCGTAATAACCCGTGACCGACATGCCGGCGGCCTTGGCCGCAGCGATCACCACGTCCTGGTCGATATAGGGGTGATATTCGATCTGGTTGGTGACGATCGGCGCTTTTGACAGACTGACCGCTTCGGTCATCAGCACCGTATTGAAATTGGAAACGCCGATATGGCGCACCTTGCCCGCGTCGCGGACGTCGTTCAGCGCACCGATCTGTTCGGCAAGCGGAACCGCGTCGCTCGGCCAGTGCAGCAGCAGCAGATCAACATAATCGGTCTTCAGCTTCCTAAGGCTCTCGTCGACAGAAGCGAGAAAGGCATCATGCTTGTAGTTTTCCACCCAGACCTTGGTGGTCAGGAAAATCTCGCCCCGCGCCACGCCGGAACCGACGATGGCTTCGCCGACTTCGGCCTCGTTGCCGTAAATCTGCGCGGTATCGATATGGCGAAAGCCGGCTTTCAACGCATGCGGAACGATCCGCAGAACATCGGGACCGGGAATGCGGAAGGTGCCGAAGCCGAGCGCCGGGATCGAAGCGCCGTTCGCGATGACATCAAACATATATTTTCTCCTGTGAGTTTGCCCCGGCCAGCCTTGGGAATGGCCGGGAATTGGTGTGAAAAGCTTAAGCCGTTTTCAGCGTGAGCGCGGCGCGGCGGTCGAGGGCGCTGCTCCAGAGGGTGAGGAGCAGGGCGACGGCGACGAGGATGGCGCCGACCCACGGAGTTGCGGCAAGGCCCATCGGCGATTCCACCACCAGACCGCCAAGCCATGCGCCAATGGCGATGCCGAGATTGAAGGCGGCAATGTTGAGTGCTGATGCGACATCAACCGCACCGGGGCGGTGTTCCTTGGCCAGCTGCACGACATAGAGCTGCAGGCCGGGAACATTGGCGAAGGACAGGAAACCGAGCGCCACCAGCGTGATCAGGGTCAGCACAGGCGAGACCGCGGTGAAGGAGAAGACGAGCAGCACGATAGCCTGCGCCAGGAAGAGGCCGATCAACGCCCTGACCGGGTTGCTGTTGGCGATCTTGCCGCCACCGATGTTGCCGGCAGCGATGGCGATGCCGTAGAGCACGAGAATCAGGCTGACGCTCTTTTCGGAGAAGCCGGTGACGTCCTGAAGGATCGGCGCGAGGAAGGTGAAGGCGACGAAGGTACCGCCGTAACCGAGCGCAGTCATGGCAAAGACGATCAGCAGGCGACCGGAACCAAGCACGCGGACCTGATCGAGGAGGCTTGCGGGCGGCGCTTTCTTCAGCGTCGAAGGCAACAGGGAAGCGATGCCGGCAAAAGCGACAACACCAAGAGCGGCAACGGCCCAGAAGGTGGCGCGCCAGCCAAAGATCTGACCGATATAGGTGCCGATAGGCACGCCGGTGACGATGGCGACGGTCAACCCCATGAACATCATGGCAATCGCCGAGCCACGGCGGTTTTCCGGCACGAGGTCGGCAGCGATCGTCGCACCGACAGAGAAGAAAACGCCATGAGCGAAGGCGGCAAGCACCCGCGCGACGAGAAGCGTCCCATAGCTCGGCGACAGCGCCGCGGCGGTGTTCCCGACGATAAACAGGGCCATGAGGCCGAGCAGGAGCGGCTTTCGCTCTATCTTGCCGGTAAGCGCTGTCAGGATCGGTGCGCCGAAAGTAACGCCGAGCGCATAAACGCTGACGATGAGGCCGGCAAGCGGCAGGGTGATATGAAGATCGTTGGCGACCGTCGGCAAAAGGCCGACGATGACGAACTCCGTAGTCCCGATCGCGTAAGCCGCGATCGTCAAGGCAAATATGGCCAATGGCATGACGAATACCTCTTCGCCCCGATAGCGATCGCGGGCGTTCTGACAGCAGGCGCTGTTCGGTTGGATCATTTGGACAGCGACGCTGTCCGGTTGGGTCAATTGTATGAGCGCAATATGGGGGACGGGGACTTGCATGATAATCGGCAAGATCGGATAAAGGCCTTTGAATTAGTTTCACAGGTGGTGCGGCAATGGACAATCGGGCCGGAGAAATGGAAGTCTTCGTGGCGGCAGCCGAACTCGGCAGTTTTTCCGCCGCCGGACGCAGGCTGAAGCTCTCCCCTCGGCAGTGAGCAAACTCGTCACCCGCATCGAAGACCGTCTCGGCACCCGCCTTCTCGCTCGCTCCACCCGGCTTGTGACGCTGACACCCGAGGGAGAAATCTATCTTTCCCGAGCACGGCGCATTCTTGCTGACATAGCAGAGACAGAGCAGATCGTGGCGAGCGGCGGCAAGGTGGTGCCGCGCGGCCTGCTGCGCATCAACGCCACGCTCGGTTTCGGCGAACGCTACCTCCTGCCGCTCGCGCCAGAATTCCTGTCACTTTATCCGGAAATCGAGCTGGATATCTCGCTGACCGACGGCGTCATCAGCCTGATCGAGGAGCGCACCGATATCGCCATCCGCTCCGGTAGCATGGGAGATTCGTCCCTTAAGGCGCGAAAGCTGAAGGAAGTCCGCCGGGTCATCGTCGCCTCCCCCGCCTATATCGAAAAACACGGCATGCCGGAAACGCCGCAGGATTTGATGCACCACAACTGCTTCAGCTTCAATTTCAGCCGCAGCCTCAACGAATGGCCCTTCCGCGATCCTGGCTCGACGGAGGTGTACCGCCTCCCCATCACCGGTAACGTCTCGGTCAACAGCGGCATGGCCATGCGAAGGCTATGCCTGACAGGCCTCGGGCTCGGAAGGGTCGGAGAATTTCACATCGAACCGGACATCGAGGCCGGTTTGCTCGTGCCTGTGCTGGAGGATTATAATGCCGAGGAGATGGAGGTGATCCACGCCGTTTATGCCGGCCATGAACATCTTGCAGCGCGCGTTCGCGCCTTCATCGATTTTGTCGCTGCAAGGGTGGGGAGATGACTGGCATAAATGGCGGCCTGCCGGTAAGGGAACCTCAAACCAGGCCATGAACCAGCTTGGCCAGCCAGTCGACAAAAACGCGGACCTTGTTGGTCACATGCCGGGTCTGCGGATAAACGACATAAATAGGCATGGGCTCGCGCCGCCATTCCGGTAGAACCGGCACCAGTTCCCCCTTTGCCAGCGCATCCTTCACCATGAAGACGGGAAGCTGTATGATGCCCATGCCGGCAAGTGCGGCGTTGAGATAGGTGCGGCTGTCATTGACTGACACCACATAGTTCGGGGTCAGTTCGACGCTGCGCACGCCGTTGTCGAAGGAGGCCGGCATGATCTGGCCTGTGGTGGCGTTGAGGTAACCCACGCAATAGTGGCCGTTCTCCAGATCCTCCGGTTTTTCGGGCATGCCGAAGTTTTCGATATAGAAAGGGGCGGCGAAGGTCTCGAATCTCAACTCGCCGACTTTTCGGGCAATCAGCGACTGATCGCGCAGCACGCCGACGCGGAGCGCGCAATCGACATTCTCCGCGATATAATCGACCAGCCGGTCGCCGACGCCCAGATCGAGACGGATTTGTGGATAGCGCTGGTAAAATTCGCAAAGATGTGGGATAACCACGAGGTCCGCGAAGACACCGGCCATTTCCACGCGCAACCGGCCTGACGGCTGCACCTGCGCGCTGGACATGCTGCCATCCAGCTCTTCGATTTCCGACAAAATCTGCGAGGCCCGCTCATAATAGAGAGCGCCGTCCGTTGTCAGCATGACCCGCCGCGTAGTGCGGTTGAGAAGCGTTGTCTGCAAATGCGCCTCAAGCGCCTGCACCATGTTGGTAACGGTGGTTTTGGGCATGTTCAGCGCTGTCGCGGCGCGGCTGAAATTGCCGGTTTCGACGACACGTGTGAAGACCCGCATGGCAGAAAGCTGATCCATGGTGTTATTATCCGTTTATTTGGAATAGTGTTTTCATTTTGACGTACTTGATCGTTTCCTCCCGAACAATAATATGAATTTCAGATTTTGCAAATATGGTGAGCTGCCGATGGCGGTGCACGGGACCGGATCAGATGAAAGCGCACTGGGAAAATATCGAACGCTGTGGGGGCTCCACATCAGAGCTTTCCGTGCGCCGATATGAAAGTGCGGGCCTCTGCAGCCACCCACCCGTGATCCTTTATTTGCGTGGCGGTTCGTTTCTTGAAAAGGGCGGCAATTGCCCGGAGCTTCCGGTAGCAAGAGCCCTGGCGGAGAGCGGCGCGATCGTTGTCGAGGCTGACTATAGCAAGCCGTCCGGCAACGAGTTTCCGATGGCGATGGATTGCGCGTTCGAAGCGCTCGATCATCTGAGCCGGGACCGCAAGCATTATGGCGGCGCGAAATCGCTGCTGTTCGTGGCCGGCGAAGAGGCAGGCGGCAATGTGGCGGCGGGGCTTGCGCTCAAGGCCCGTGACCGCATGCCTGGCAAGCTTGCCGGTCAAATACTTCTGTCGCCCATGATCGACCCGATGATGACGACGGAATCCTTCCGCGACGCGGACAGGATCGGCATGCGCCAGCGCTGGGCGGATGGCTGGAGCCATTACCTTGCCAAGGCCTGCGGGTTTTTCCACCCCTATGCCGCGCCCTGCCAGTGCACGCGGCTGAACCGGGTGGCGCCGGCGCTGATCTTTACCGCCGAGGACGACCCTTTGCGCGACGAAACGGTCGGTTATGCCGACAGGCTCATCGCCTCCGGTGTCAGCGTCCGGCAGCATGTTTTCCCCGCCGGCATCGGCTGGACGGGGCTTTATCAAGGAGAGGGCGGCGGATGGGTCTCATCCGTCTGTTCGGAGTTCAAGACCTTCGTTGACCAGATAAAACACTGAATACAGCATTTATTGAGAAACTGATCGGCTCCTGATCGGAGCCAAGGAGAAACCCATGACGCTGACCACAAAGCGCCGGGCCCTGACGGGCGCCGGTATCGGACTTGCTATGTCCGTTGCAGCCGCAGCACTCATTTTCGACCTCCCCGCCAGCCGCGATGCGACGGCTGCCTCCACGCCTGCCGAAACGCCCGCAATCCCTGTTACCGTCGCCAAGGTGGAAAGCCGCGATGTGATGCGCTGGGAAGAGTTTTCCGGCCGTCTGGAAGCCGTTGACCGGGTGCAGATCCGCTCCCGCGTTGCAGGCCAGATCAAGGCCGTGCATTTCCGCGAAGGCGCGCTGGTGAAGGAAGGCGACGCCCTCTTCACCATCGATCCGGCCCCCTATCAGGCCGCGGTTTTGGGCGCTGAAGCCCAGGTCGCCTCCGCCGAGGCCAAGGTCAGCCTTGCCAAGACGGAACTCGACCGCGGCCGCAGGCTTTCCGACAATCGCACGATCTCCCAGAGCGATCTCGACCAGCGGCAAAGCTCGTTTGCGGATGCCGAAGCCCAGCTTCGCGCCGCCCGCGCCGCACTGACGACGGCCCAGCTCGATCTCGGTTATACCGAGATCATCGCGCCGGTTTCCGGCAAGGTCGGCAGGATCGAGATCACCGCCGGCAACCTTGTTGCCGCCGGCTCGACATCGCCTGCCCTGACGACGCTGGTTTCGGTCAACCCGATCTATGCCAGCTTCAACGCCAGCGAAGGCGTCGTGGCCAAGGCGCTGTCCGAACTGCCGAAGACGACCGACGCCCTGCCCGCTCTGGAACAGATCCCGGTGGAAATCGGCACGCTTTCGGATGAAGGCACGCCGATCAAGGGCACGCTGCATCTCATCGACAACCAGGTGGATTCGGCAAGCGGCACCATCGGCGTGCGCGCCGTCTTCGAGAACCCTGATGGCAGGCTCATTCCGGGTCAGTTCGTGCGGGTGCGCATGGGTGAACCCAAGCCGGAAAACCGCATCGTCATCAGTGATCGCGCCATCGGCACGGATCAGGACAAGCGCTTCGTCTTCGTGGTCGACGCCGAAAACAAGGTGAGCTACCGCCAGATCAAGCCGGGCGCACCAGCCGATGGCCAGCGCATCATCGATAGCGGCCTTGCCGCCGGTGATACGATTGTTGTCAACGGCCTGCAGCGCATTCGTCCCGGTGCGACCATCGCACCACAAGCGGAAGACAAGGTTGCTGCTTCGCAGTAACCCTCCTCTTTGATCAGTAAGCGTCCCGCGCTTTCGCGAGACGCCCCTTCAGACAGAACCGGCCTTCACCGGCGGCAGAAAAGCCGCCGGAACGGCCTTTGCATTCCAAAATATACCCGGAGAGGGACTGGATATGAATATTTCCAGATTTTTTGTCGATAGGCCGGTATTCGCCGGCGTTCTATCGATCCTGATCGTGGTGGCAGGCCTTCTTGGCATGCGCGCCCTGCCGATTTCCGAATATCCGGAAGTCGTTCCGCCATCCGTCGTCGTCCGCGCCACCTATCCCGGCGCGAACCCGGCCGTTATCGCTGAAACCGTCGCCACGCCGCTTGAGGAACAGATCAACGGCGTCGAGGACATGCTCTATATGGGCAGCCAGGCGACGTCCGATGGCGTGCTGACGCTGACCGTCACCTTCAAGCTCGGCACCGACCCCGACAAGGCGCAGCAGCTGGTGCAGAACCGCGTGTCGCAGGCCGAACCGCGCCTGCCGGCGGAAGTCCGCGCACTCGGCATCACCACCGTCAAGAGCTCGCCCGACTTCATCATGGTCGTCAACCTCGTCTCGAAGACAGATGCCTATGACATCACCTATCTGCGCAACTATGCAACGCTGAACGTCAAGGACCGGCTCGCCCGTATCGAAGGCGTAGGCCAGGTTCAGGTCTTCGGCGCGGGTGACTATTCCATGCGCGTCTGGCTCGATCCGCAGAAGGTGGCCGAGCATGATCTCGCCGCCAGCGACGTCTCGGACGCCATCCGCCAGCAGAACGTGCAGGCCGCAGCCGGCGTCATCGGCGCTTCCCCAAGCCCGAACGGCGTCGACCTGCAGCTCAACGTCAATGCCCAGGGCCGTCTGACCACGCCGGAAGAATTCGGCAACATCATCGTCAAGAGCGGCGCCAACGGTGAAATCACCCGCCTTCGCGATGTCGCCCGCATCGAACTCGGCGCTGCCGACTACACGCTGCGCTCGCTGCTCGACGGCGAACCCGCCGTCGCTGTCGCCGTGCTGCAGGCCCGGGCTCCAACGCCATCGAAATCGCCGACAATGTCCGTGCCACCATGGACAATCTGCAGCTGGCGATGCCGGATGGCGTAAAATACGAGATCGTCTACGACACGACAAAATTCGTACGCTCCTCCATCGAGAAGGTCGTTGACACACTCCTCGAGGCCGTTGGCCTCGTGGTGCTTGTCGTCATCCTCTTCCTGCAAACCTGGCGCGCCTCGATCATTCCGCTGATCGCCGTTCCGGTCTCGATCATCGGCACCTTCGCCGTCATGTATGCCTTCGGTTTCTCCATCAACGCGTTGACGCTGTTCGGGCTCGTGCTCGCCATCGGCATCGTGGTGGATGACGCCATCGTGGTCGTCGAAAACGTCGAGCGAAACATCGAAAACGGACTGTCCCCGCGTGACGCCACCTACAAGGCGATGCGTGAAGTCTCCGGCCCGATCATCGCCATTGCGCTGGTTCTGGTCGCCGTCTTCGTGCCGCTCGCCTTCATCTCAGGCCTTTCCGGACAGTTCTACCGGCAGTTTGCGCTGACCATCGCCATCTCCACCGTCATTTCGGCGATCAACTCACTGACGCTGTCGCCCGCTCTTGCAGCCCTGCTGCTGAAGGAACATGGCGCGCCGAAAGACTGGCTGACCCGCGTCATGGACCGGCTGTTCGGCTGGTTCTTCCGTGGCTTCAACCGCGCCTTCGGGGCCGCCTCCAATGGCTACGGCAAAACCGTGGGCGGGCTGGTGACGCGCAAGAGCCTGGTGATGATCGTCTATATGGCGCTGGTCGCAGCCACCTACAGCATGTTCAGCACCGTTCCGAGCGGCTTCGTGCCGGCGCAGGACAAGCAGTATCTGATCGGTTTTGCCCAGCTTCCTGATGGAGCAACACTTGATCGCACGGAAAGCGTCATCAAGCGGATGAGCGACATCGCCCTTGAACAGCCGGGCGTCAGCCATGCTATCGCCTTCCCCGGCCTGTCGATCAACGGCTTCACCATCGGCTCCAACTCGGGCATCGTCTTTGCGGTTCTTGACGACTTCGAAAACCGCAAGACGCCGGAACTGTCGGGCGGCGCCATCGCCATGCAGCTGAACCAGAAATATGCAGGCATTCAGGATGCCTTCATCGCCATGTTCCCGCCGCCGCCGGTCAACGGTCTCGGCCAGACGGGCGGCTTCAAGCTGCAGATCGAGGATCGTGCCGGTTACGGTTACCAGACGCTCGATGAAGCGACAAAGGCAGTGATCGCCAAGGCATACCAGACGCCGGAGCTGGCGGGTATCTTCTCCAGCTTCCAGATCAATGTGCCCCAGCTCTTCGCCGACCTCGACCGCGCCAAGGCCGAGCAGCTGGGCGTTTCCGTCAGCGACGTCTTCCAGACGCTGCAGATCTATCTCGGTTCGCTTTATGTCAACGACTTCAACGCCTTCGGGCGGACATACAGCGTGCGTGTGCAGGCAGA
The DNA here is from genome assembly GCF_010669145.1 of Rhizobium oryzihabitans. Taxonomy (NCBI): domain Bacteria; kingdom Pseudomonadati; phylum Pseudomonadota; class Alphaproteobacteria; order Hyphomicrobiales; family Rhizobiaceae; genus Rhizobium; species Rhizobium oryzihabitans. The sequence continues at coordinate 2,680,915 of NZ_CP048632.1, read as the reverse complement.
CGCGCAGTTCCGCGCCCATGCGGAAGATATCGGCCGCCTGAAGGTACGCTCCGCAACGGGTCAGATGATCCCGCTATCGACGCTGCTGAAGGTGGATGCGACGACGGGACCGGAACGCACCAACCGTTATAACGGCTTCCTTGCGGCCGATATAAACGGCGGTCCGGCACCGGGCTACTCTTCCGGACAGGCACAGGCAGCGATTGAAAAAATCCTTGCCGAAACCCTGCCCGCCGGCATCGACTACGAATGGACGGACCTGACCTACCAGCAGATTCTGGCTGGCAACTCCAGTATCGTCGTGTTCCCGCTGGCGCTGCTGTTGGTCTATCTCGTCCTGGCTGCGCAATATGAAAGCCTCACACTGCCGATCGCGATCATTCTGATCGTGCCACTCGGTGTGCTGGCTGCCCTCACCGGCGTCTGGCTGACGGGAGGGGATAACAACATCTTTACGCAGATCGGCCTTGTCGTCCTTGTCGGCCTCTCGGCGAAAAACGCGATCCTGATCGTGGAATTCGCCCGGGAGCTGGAATTCGAGGGACGAACGCCGCTTCAGGCGGCAGTCGAGGCAAGCCGGCTTCGCCTTCGCCCGATCCTGATGACCTCACTCGCCTTCATCATGGGCGTGGTGCCGCTGGTCGTCTCCACCGGTGCGGGTGCGGAAATGCGCGCCGCCATGGGTGTCGCGGTGTTCTCCGGCATGATCGGCGTGACGTTCTTCGGCATCTTCATGACACCGGTATTCTATGTGCTGGTTCGCAAGCTGGCGGGCAACCGTCCGCTCATCCAGCACAAGCAGGAAGAACCGGCCAATTCGGACTACAAGCTCGAAAAGGCCGGCTGAAACCACACTCCCATCCACCGCAACCTTCGACGCAAGCCCGCCGCGCATCCCCCGATGCGCGGCGTTTTTCATGACACAAAACGTTCATGCGATTTTTCTGAAATAGAATCCGTTTCAAATACTTAAGCGACAACAATCGGGACATTGCATCTCACTAGAAGCTCCGGAAACCTAATATATTCGGCCGCATTGACGAACATCAAAAGAAACAATGCTATTTTATGCTTTGCATTTTGTGGTAATTTCCAAGAACAGGGTGATTCGGACTAAATGATTTAGTTCAGGGGCTACATGATGGAGCAGGATTACGAATCCTGGGCAACAACCGTTGCCTATTCGATAGTGATGCATGAAGGTCTGGACCTTGCGCTTTCCGCACAGAATCTGGACAGGGGCAAGACCAGAAACAACCGCGAGCGGCTGATGGAGGCCATTCGCACATCGTTGCTGGAAGCCCGTTCGCGCAGCCACCTTGCGGCAGCGCACAGGCTCTGAACGCTTTACCTGATATTGCGGGAACTTATTATGCGCCACTCTGGATCGGTCAGGTCTCCACGAGCCAAAGCATCCTCCTAAAAGGAAGTATTGAATCATGCTTCAGGCGATTTTAGAATCGGGTCGGCGATGACGAAAGCCATTTCCGCATCCAAGTCTTCATAAATTTGGCCATTGCGAACTGCGATGTAGCTGGATTTCTGCTGCTCGGCGCAACGATCAAATATGGTCCACTCGGGCTGGCCCTCGGCGGTCATGAACGACGCTACATAAAGGCCACCGGTCAACGCAATCGAGAGTTCCGGAAGTCGCCCGTATATCGAGGCATCTTGAACTTTGCGGCCGATCAGCGACTTGAAGACTGCTTCCCAACCTTCTTCGTCGCTCCAGCTCCCACACAGGATAGCGTCCTCATTTTCAATTCGCCAACTCCACTGGATCATGACGGTGAGGTCGCCCCGTGGATTTCCGGCAGACCCATCGCGCTTCACTCGAGGAGACAAGTGGCCAAACTCCAAGAAAATCGCTGAGCCATGACCTCGCCAGACCGCCGACAACGGTTGCGATATAAGCGCGGATCGGTACTTCTCGAAAACTGCTGAAGACGGTGGCAACGCATCCCTCCGAACGCTTGACGGGCCGGATATTTCTCGACGACGGAGGACTTTGTCAACAGGGCCTAGCACTACTTTGGCAGAATTGAATTTTTGCTTTGAAAGTGCTGTTGACAGTGCGGACATCGGATCTGTGCTGTCGGTATAGCAAGCGCATTGATCACGGCTCGACGGACGGCTGGCAAGGTCGGTTCAGGCGGCCCTCGGCGAACTCTTTGCTTCTTTTTTTTCCCACTTTGCAGTTTGCAATCTCTGGTGCTGGAGAAAAGCATAAGCGATCATCGTCATCAGAGCGTGCCGATGTAGGCCTTGCCACGATCGGCCCTCGAAGTGATCGAGACCGAGCTCCTCTTTCATCTGCTGATGTGCCTGTTCGCAGACCCATCTCGCCTTGATCGCGGCCGCCAGCACTTTCAATGTCGCATCGACGGGCAGGTTGGACAGGTAGTATTTGCGCTCGTCGTTTGATCGCCATTCGCCAACTAGCCAGGCCGCTTCGCCCGGCATGTGCTGCTGTCCCTTGTCATAGATGCGCTGCGGCGTGCCATCGGCGATCCGGATGCGCAATGCTGCAAACCGTGCGGTCAGGCGACCTTTTGTGCCGCGGCGCCAACTGACCTTCTTCCAGCTTGCAGATGCCAACATCGTTTCGGCGGCAACCGAAAGGGTGTCGGGGATCGAATGCTTGCGAGGACGGCCATGACCGGAGACGGGAAAGATCAATCCGACATCATCGGGATAAACCTTCTGATGCTTGGGGATACCGACCGCCCAGGTGAGGCCACGTTCACTCAAGCCCTTTCGGAACGCAGCCGACAGGCCGTAACCTGCGTCAGCCAGCACTGTGCCAAACCGGACACCGGTCACGATCAACCGATCGATCTCGGCAAGAGCAATCTCCGGCTTCGTGCGAGAGGTCCGCATGTCGTCTGGGACCCCAGCCTTCGCCATGCGCTCCTGATCACCGATCCAGCTATCCGGCAGGAACAGACGCAGGCCAACCGGGACCGGCACCTCTTCTCGCGCAAGCGTCACCGACACCAGCGTCTGGCAATTTGCTCTCTTGCCCAGCATCGAGGCGTATTGCGGCGCGACTCCGACCGAATGATCACCCTTCTTCGGCAGGCCGGTGTCATCAATCACCAGAAACGCATCGGATGCGCCAACGATCCTGTCCGCCTGCAGCGCGAGCTCGGCCTCAAGAGGAACAGCATCCCAAAGGCCGTCGGAAATGAAATGGTGGAGGCGGTCATACTGGCCTGGAGCGAACCGTTCCGCCATCGGCTCAATACTTTTGCGGTCTCCGGGGCCGATAAGCCCCGACACATAAAGTGGACACATCTGTCGCCGTTTCTTGTGTCCAAGCTTCTCCAGAAACGGCTGCAAAAATGCTGAAAGCTCCGTATTCCAATCCGCCATATCGCGCCCCAAAAGTGAGAGCGCAAATCATCTCAAACCAGGCTTGCACGAATCTGCCAAAGTAGTGCTAGGCCGGAAGCAGGTCAGTCCGGATTGCGGCCTTCAGCGGCAGGTGGTCCGAGGCGATGCGCGCCAGCGCGCTGTCATGCGCCTCCACCTGCTCGATCAGCCCCTCGCGATTGGCGATGATCCTGTCGAGCGCCAGCACCGGCAGATTGGACGGAAAGCTCGGCACGGCGGGTGGCAGGACGCCGAAAGCGTCCCTGAACGTATTGAGCGACGAACCGTTGCCGAGACGCCATTCATTCAGGTCTCCCATCAGAATGGTCGCACATTCATCGCGCGCGTCCAGAAGACCGATAAGCGCCTTGGCCTGCTGGGCGCGGGAATGTCTCAGAAGACCGAAATGCGCGGCGATGATGCGCAGCGTGCCGCCGCTTTTCAGGTCCAGTTCCACGACAAGCGCACCGCGCGGCTCAAGCCCCGGCAATTTCAGCGTATGAACGTCCCTCACCGCGCCTTCCTTGAACAGCACGACATTGCCGTGCCATCCATGTGCCTTTACCCCGGCCTGCACCGGCACGGGAATGAGCCCGCTTTCCCGCTCCAGTCGGGCGAGATCAAGCAGGCCCGTGCGCTCGCCGAAGCGGCTATCCGCCTCCTGCAGCGCGATGATGTCAGCACCGATCTCCTGAATGACGCGGCTGGTGCGATCCGGATCGAACTTGCGGTCGCGGCCCACGCATTTATGCACATTGTAGGAAGCGATGACGGGAAAGGAATGGTCTGTCTTCGCCTGCTCCGCATTCTGCCGTTGACGGCGGTCGCGCAATGACTGCATGACGAAGGCCGGGAGGCTGCTGGTCTTCGCCAGGGCCGTTTTTTCACTATGGAGCAAACCGTTTTTCTTCACGCTGCAATGTCTCCGCGCAGATAAAAGGGCTTAGAGCGTCCTATATGCGTCCTTTCGGACGCATGGCGCTCTAAAGATAAGGCGAAGCGAGCCACAGGACACGCTCCCCCAGACGGACAACGAATGGCCGCGCATTCAGTTCGCTCAGCCGGACCGGTAAAGCGCTCGCCCGCGCATCCCGGATGCGATTTCCGATCGTCGCGGCAAATTCCTCATCCATGACTTCGAGATCGATTTCGAAGTTCAGCCGCAGGGAACGCGGATCGAGGTTGGAAGAGCCGATATAGGTCCAGCGCTCATCGATCACCAGAAGCTTGGAATGATTGAAAGCCCCCGTTGCCCGCCAGATACGGCAGTAATTCTTCAGCATCTGGTCGAACTGCGCCGTCATCGCCCTGTCCACAAGCACCAGATTGTTGCTCTGCGGCACGATGATATCCACCACGACCCCCCGCCTCGCTGCGGTAATGAGTGCCGAAATAAGCTCCCGATCGGGGAGAAAATAGGGCGACATGATGAGAATGGAGGAGCGGGCGACGGAAAACGCACCCATCAGCATCTTGTGACTGGTCTCGATGCTCCTGTCCGGTCCGGAAGAGGAGACCCGCGCAACGATCTGCGATCCCGGTACGCCATCAGGAATGGCGATGTCCCAGACCGGCTGATCCAGACGCTCCCCCGTCGTGAACCGCCAGTCCTCCGCCGCGATGGAGAAAAAATCAGACACAACCGGGCCGCTGATCTTGAAATGGGTGTCATGCGACTGTTTTTCGCCACCGAATTCGAAGGTGAAACCTTCGCGGATATTCATGCCGCCGCTAAAGGCGATGCGCCCGTCCACCACCAGTATCTTGCGGTGGGTGCGCAAATTCGCATAGGGCAGGCGCAGCCCCATGATGACATTGCCGTTGAAGACATCGGCGACGATGCCCTTTTCCCTGAGCGTCGGCAGAATGCTCGGTACGGAATAACGCGCACCCACGGCATCGATGAGCACCCTGACTTCAACGCCGCGAAACTTCGCCCTTTCCAGCGCCGTCACAAAGCGCGCGCCGATCCTGTCATTGTCGAAAATATATGTTTCGAGAATGATCGACCGCTTCGCCTCCCCGATCGCTTCCAGCATGGCGGCATAAGCGGCATCACCGGTCACAAGCGGCTCGATTGTGTTTCCCGTTGTCAGCGCATGGCGCGTCACCCGGTCACCCAGCGTCTTCATCGCCTCGAAACGGCGTCCGAACCGAGCGGCGATGAGTTCGCCGCTCGCGTCGAGACGCGCCACGCGATCCATGATCTCGTCCAGCATGAAGGATCGCTGCTGCGTGATGTTAGACCGGCGAATGCGGTTAATGCCGGCAATGGCATAGATGACGGCACCGACAATCGGCGACAGCACGATGACGCCCACCCAGCCAAGCGCCGAGCGGACCTCCTCCTTCGTCATGGTTGCGTGCACGGCCGCCACGGTTCCCATCAAAATGGAGAGAACGGCAAGGATATGCGGCCAATAGGCGATGACGAGATCGAGCATAATGCAACTATAGGGCATCGGGCCGAAAAGTGTATCGCGGTTTTCGGAAAACCCGATGCCTAAACAAAAAGGCAGGACAGCCAGCGATCCCGCAATGACAACCCGGCGCTGTAGCCGCGACGGTTGAGCGGACGAAAAGCGTGCCGCCCATCCTTTTGCGGGACAGACCCTTGCGGGATTAACGGTGGAAACCGGCCTTGCGATATGTCATGAGAGCGCATCTTGATCTTTAGGCAGGGGTTCTTGCGGGCTTTCTGCGATGTTTGAAAGCAAGAAGGCCGTGATGCAGGAAAATACCCAAGGCGCCGTCATCGTCATTTCCAGCCACGTCATGCGTGGTTCCGTCGGCAATCGCGCAGCGGTCTTTGCGCTGGAGACCCTGGGGTATCCGGTCTGGGCGGTGCCCACCATCGTCATGCCCTGGCACCCCGGCCACGGCCCCTCTACACGGATGCGCTTTCAGGACGACGACTTTGACAAGGCCATGACCGATCTTGAAAACGCCAAATGGATTGGCGAGGTCAAGGCCGTTCTGACCGGTTATTTCGGAAGCGCCGCACAGGTGCGCGCCGTCGCAAGGCTGATCCGCAATCTGAAGGAAAAGAACCCGGCGCTGATTTATGCCTGCGACCCGGTTATGGGCGATCTGGGCGGCCTTTACATTCCGCTTGAGACCGCCGAAGCGATCCGCGATCACCTCATCCCGCTTGCGACCGTCGCGACACCAAACCGCTACGAACTGGCTTGGATGAGCGGCGCCGAGCTTGAAAGCAACAATGCCATCATGGATGCGGCGCTCTCACTCGGGCCGCCGAAAATGCTGGTCACCTCGGCCGTGCCGATGATGGCGGGCGGCACCGGCAATCTTTATCTCAGCGGCAGGCACGCCCTGCTTGCCGAACACCGCGCCATCGAGAATGCGCCGAACGGGCTTGGCGACCTCATGTCCGCGCTGTTCCTCGCCCGCCTGCTCGAAGGCCTGGATGATGAAAAGGCGCTGCAGCTGGCCACCGCCAGCGTGTTCGAAATTCTGGCCCGCACGAAAAAACGCGAGATGAACGAACTGACGCTTGAGACCGATTCTTCAAGTCTTTCCACACCCATGGCCATGGTGCAGATGCGTCATCTCTTGCATCCTTCACGCAGCAAGCGCAAATAGCGCTTCAGGAATTGGTCTTCAACGCACCAGGTTCGCCCCGTGATCTTGGTCCAAGCACAACGGTACTGCGATAGATGAAAGATTTTCCGGAAAACCTTCTCAACGGCTACAAGAACTTCATGAGCGGCCGCTATGCCGACGAGCGCGAAAGATATCGCGTTCTGGCCGAGACCGGACAGAAACCGCAGACCCTGTTCATTGCCTGTTGTGACTCCCGTTCGGCGCCGGAAACCATTTTCGACTGCGGACCGGGAGAGCTTTTCGTCGTCCGCAACGTCGCCAACATGGTGCCGCCCTTCGAGCCGGACGGGCAATACCACGCCACCTCGGCGGCCATCGAATATGCCGTTCAGGTTCTGAAGGTGAAGGATATCGTTGTCATGGGCCACGGCCGCTGCGGCGGCATTCAGGCAGCGCTCGACCCCAATCTTGAGCCGCTGTCGCCGGGCGACTTCATCGGCAAATGGATGAACATGGTCAAATCAGCGGCCGAGCAGATCCAGAGCAACGATGTCATGACCGCATCCGAGCGCCAGACGGCGCTGGAACGCGTTTCCATCCGCAACTCCATCGCCAATCTGCGCGGCTTCCCCTTCGTCAAGGCACAGGAAACCGCCGGCAAGGTCAAGCTGCATGGCGCTTGGTTCGATATTTCGACCGGCGAATTGTGGGTGATGGACGGCAAGACAGGTGATTTTCGTCGTCCGGATCTGTGATTTAGACGCGTAGTCGCCGCCAATAACATTCAACTTCGTCACCCCGGACTTGATCCGGGGTCCAGCGCGATCAAGTCCTTGATCGCGTAAGACTCTTGCACGGCGCAGACGCGCCGTGGCTGGATGCCGGACCAAGTCCGGCATGACGGAAGAGAGCTTCCACTCCGTGGAAAGCAGCCTTATTGGCCGTCGATAGCCTTGCCGATGAAGGCGATGGCCTGCTGATAGACGCTTGCAGCGTTCCAGCCCTGGATGGCCGCATAATTTGCCTGCCCTGCTGGTACCCGGCACCGCGCTGCCAGCCGTGGCCGACAAGGAAGTTGGCCGTGGAGGCCAGGGCATCGGCACGCGAGCCGACGAGATCGATCCGTCCGTCGCGGTCGAAATCCACGCCGTAGCGCACGACGTTCAACGGCAGGAACTGTGTCTGGCCGATTTCACCATGGGCTGCACCCTTGGCGTTGACGTTCAGCGAGCCGCTGCCAACGAGCTTGAGGGCTGCATAAAGCTGCTCGGTGAAATAATCCGAACGGCGGCAGTCGAAGGAAAGCGTCGCGACGGCGGAAAGCGTGTGCTGGTTGCCCATGAAGCCGCCGAAACCGGTTTCCATGCCCCAGATGGCGAGCAGCGGACCGGCCGGCACGCCGTAGGCTCTTTCGATCGAGGCGAAGAGAGAGGCGTTGTTTTTCTTCATGGTCTTGCCGCGCGAAATGATCGTCTGACCGCCGCGCTTCTGCATGAACTGTTCGAAGGACAGCTTGAAGCTGTGCTGGCCGCGATCGGCGCTGATAGTGGCCCGGTTGTAGGAAACGCCGGCGAAAGCGCGATCAAGCACCGAAGCGCTGACGCCACGGCCCGCCGCTTCCTGCTTGAAGGCGCCGACCCAGGCCTCAAACCCTGCCGAAGTATTGCCGCATTGCGCAGCCAGAACCGGCGTCGCTGCCAAAACCGAGACCATGGCCACACCAGCCAGGATTGCCTTCATTGCCCGCATCAAAATCTGCCTTCGATATCCTTTGGGGAATTCATCCCGAGAACAAAAACGTCACCGCTGTATGAATTCAGGTGCCAAAATTGACTTTTGGCGGCCTAAATTGCCTTTCGGCAGCAAGGCCTGCAAATAAACTGGCCGTGATCGTCACCAATCAGAAAACCCGCCTGCCCCACACAGAACAGACGGGTTATACTTAACGAACCTTAAAAAATGGTATCAGGCAGCCGCCTTGCGGGGCTTGATGAGACCACGATTGACCAGCAGTTCGGCGATCTGGATGGCGTTGAGTGCTGCACCCTTGCGCAGATTGTCCGAAACGACCCAGATGTTGAGGCCGTTTTCGACCGTTGCATCCTCGCGGATACGCGAAATATAGGTCGCGTCCTCACCGGCAGATTCAACCGGCGTGATGTAGCCGCCATCCTCGTGCTTGTCGATGACGAGGCAACCCGGCGCTTCGCGCAGGATATCGCGCGCCTGATCGGCGGTGATCTCGTTTTCGAACTCGATGTTGACCGATTCCGAATGGCCGATGAAGACGGGAACGCGCACGGCCGTGCAGGTCACCTTGATCTTCGGATCGAGCATCTTCTTGGTTTCAGCCAGAACCTTCCACTCTTCCTTGGTATAACCGTCTTCCATGAAGACATCGATATGCGGAATGACGTTGAAGGCGATGCGCTTGGTGAACTTCTTGGTTTCGACCGGATCGGCCACGAAGACGGCGCGGGTCTGCTGGAACAGCTCGTCCATGCCTTCCTTGCCGGCGCCGGAAACAGACTGATAGGTGGAGACAACGACGCGCTTGATCTTGGCGAAGTCATGCAGCGGCTTCAGCGCGACGACGAGCTGGGCCGTGGAGCAATTCGGGTTGGCGATGATGTTCTTGCGGGTAAAGCCCTCGACGGCATCGGCATTGACTTCCGGCACGATCAGCGGAACGTCCTGATCATAGCGCCATGCGGAAGAGTTATCGATGACAACGCAGCCCTGCTGGCCGATCTTCGGCGACCACTTCTTGGAAATCTCGCCGCCGGCCGACATCAGGCAAATATCCGTGTCGGAAAAATCGTAATTTTCGAGGTTGGCAACCTTCAGCGTGCGGTCGCCATAGGAGACTTCCGTGCCCTGCGAGCGGGAGGAGGCAAGCGGCACGACTTCATCTGCGGGAAAACCACGTTCGGCCAGGATATTGAGCATTTCGCGACCGACATTGCCGGTGGCGCCTACAATTGCAACTTTGAAACCCATGATCAAGCTCTCTTTCTGTCTCTCCTCTTTTGGGTGAGGTGGGAACCCGCATCGCATTGCGGCTTCCTCGATCCCCAGCCAAACCGGGGAGAGAGCGGTGGCCAGAGACGTTAGACGGTTTTAATCGTCGTTTTGGCCGTAATTCGGATAGAATAAGAAAGACGCGGATCATCGCCGGCGGATTGTGCCGGTCCTTCCATGACAATCATGTCTGCAACATGCCTGCGCAAGGTGATGCTCCTTCTTCGCGAGAAGCTATTAGAAGGTTTCTCTGTTGTGTCAAGAAAAAAGGCATGTCCAGGGCCACCCGGCGCGAAGATGCAAAAACCGCCCTGCGACATTTTTGCACGTTATACATTAGACTAAAGTCATAATCCGAAAGCATCGCTCTTATTGGGGTTAATTTTCTGTCACTCTGATGTCATGCGCATTGCACCCTCAAGGGGGAGTCCGGAGGAGAGACAGGGCTCCGCAATGCGCTCATTTGACATCTGTGGAGGACAGACAATGGCAAACGTTGCAGCCGTGAGCGGCGCCGCCCGTCCCATGACGGGTGAGGAGAAGAAGGTGATTTTCGCCTCTTCTCTCGGAACAGTCTTCGAATGGTACGATTTCTATCTGTACGGCTCGCTCGCGATCTATATCGGCGCGAACTTCTTCAGCCAGTATCCGGAAACGACACGCAATATCTTCGCGCTTCTGGCATTTGCCGCAGGCTTCCTCGTGCGCCCCTTCGGCGCGCTGGTGTTCGGCCGTCTGGGCGACATTGTCGGCCGTAAATATACCTTCCTGATCACCATTCTCATCATGGGCGTTTCGACCTTCCTCGTCGGCGTCCTGCCCGGTGCATCCCAGATCGGCATTGCAGCTCCGATCATCCTGATCGTCCTGCGCATGCTTCAGGGTCTGGCGCTCGGCGGCGAATATGGCGGTGCCGCAACTTACGTGGCCGAACACGCCCCGAATGGCCGCAGGGGTTATTACACCTCGTGGATCCAGACGACGGCGACGCTCGGCCTGTTCCTGTCGCTGGTGGTCATTCTCGGCGTGCAGTTCGCACTCGGCAAGGAAGCCTTCGCCGCCTGGGGCTGGCGCATTCCCTTCCTCGTTTCGGTTCTGCTGCTCGGCGTATCGGTCTGGATTCGTCTGAAAATGAACGAATCCCCCGCCTTCAAGAAGATGAAGGAAGAGGGCAAGACCTCCAAGGCGCCGCTCAGCGAAGCCTTCGGCCAGTGGAAAAATGCCAAGATCGCCCTGCTTGCCCTCGTCGGCGCCGTCATCGGTCAGGCCGTCGTCTGGTACACAGGCCAGTTCTACGCGCTGTTCTTCCTGCAGAGCATTCTGAAAGTGGACGGCCAGTCCGCCAATATCATGGTCGCGGCAGCGCTCATCCTCGGCACCAGCTTCTTCGTGATCTTCGGCTGGCTTTCCGACAAGATCGGCCGCAAGCCGATCATCATGGCCGGCCTCGTTCTCGCCATGCTGACCTATTTCCCGCTGTTCAAGGCGCTCACCTGGGCGGGTAACCCGGCACTTGCGGAAGCGCAATCCACCGTTCGCGCCACCGTGACCGCTGCCCCCGGCGACTGCAAGTTCCAGTTCAACCCGACAGGCACGGCGAAATTCACCACATCCTGCGACATCGCCACCTCGTTCCTGACACGCAACTCCGTTCCCTATGACGTCGTCGCGGGAACGGCAGGCCAGCCGGCGAGCGTCAAGATCGGCGATGCCACCATTGCCAGCTACGATGCTATCGCAGCCGGTGCCGATGCCGCCGCCAAGGACAAGGCATTCCAGAAGCAGGTCAACATCGCACTGCACGACAGCGGCTATCCGCTGGTGCGCGGCGCGGTGCAGGTGCCGGATGCGAAACTGGACGCCTTCATTGCCGCAAACCCGGAACTCGGCCTCAATGCCGACGCGGTTCGCGCCACCGACAAGAAAATGGTGGCAACCGACAAGCTGGTGGCGGACAAGCTGCTGACACCGGCGGAAACCGCCGGAGCAGCCGAAATGGCCGTATACAGCATTGCCGGCGGCGGCACCTTCGCCATGGTTGCCGATCCGGCCGCCGTGAACTGGGTCGTCATCATTGCGGTTCTGACTGTCCTCGTGATCTATGTGACGATGGTCTACGGCCCGATCGCCGCCCTGCTGGTCGAACTGTTCCCGACCCGCATCCGCTACTCCGGCATGTCGCTGCCCTATCACATCGGCAACGGCTGGTTCGGCGGCCTTCTGCCCGCCACCGCCTTTGCGATGAGCGCTGCGAAGGGCGATATCTACTATGGTCTCTGGTATCCGATCATTTTCGCAGGCATCACGCTGGTCATCGGCCTGCTGTTCCTGCCGGAAACCAAGGATCGCGACATCCACACCATGGAGTGAGCCACGTCCTGACGGACATTTTCGGAACCCGGCGCGCAGGCGCCGGGTTCTTTTATTGCGCGGCGAACCGCAATATCGAACGAACTGTCGCAGGGGCTGTCATTGCGTCGCAGGCAAGACAAAATCAATATGGAGACAAAGCCCCCCTGAATAGGTTATGACCCCCCTGTATTTTCAGGCAGAGGGAGAGCCATTTTGAAGATCGGGACGCCTAAGGAATTATATGAGGGCGAAGCGCGCGTCGGTATGACGCCCGACAGCGCCCAGGCATTGCAGAAACTCGGATATGATTGCATCCTCGAAACCGGAGCAGGCAAGGCGGCGGGATTTTCCGACGACGCCTATCGCGCCGCCGGTGTAACAATCGTCGACAGCGCCGATGCGCTTTACGCCGGTTCCGACATCATCGCCAAGGTTCGTCCGCCGGAAACGTCGGAGATTGATCGCCTGTCTTCGGACAAGACGCTGATCTCGTTCTTCTACCCAGCCCAGAACAAGGACCTTCTGGAACAGGCGAAGGAAAAGGGCGCAAATGTCATCGCCATGGACATGGTGCCGCGCATTTCCCGCGCCCAGAAGATGGACGCGCTGTCCTCCATGGCCAATATCGCCGGTTATCGCGCGGTCATCGAGGCCGGCAATAATTTCGGCCGCTTCTTCACCGGTCAGGTCACCGCCGCCGGCAAGGTGCCGCCCGCCAAGGTGCTGGTCATCGGCGCAGGTGTTGCCGGTCTCGCCGCCATCGGCACGGCCACCTCGCTCGGCGCCATCACCTATGCCTTCGACGTTCGCCCGGAAGTGGCCGAACAGATCGAATCCATGGGCGCTGAATTCGTCTATCTCGATTTCGCCGACCAACAGCAGGACGGCGCCGCCACCGGCGGTTACGCCGCTCCCTCCTCGCCGGAATTCCGCGAGAAGCAGCTCGAAAAATTCCGCGAGCTTGCACCGCAGATCGATATCGTCATCACCACGGCGCTGATCCCGGGCCGCGACGCCCCGAAACTGTGGCTCGCCGACATGGTGGCGATGATGAAGCCGGGTTCGGTTATCATCGACCTCGCCGCCGAGCGCGGCGGCAATTGCGATCTCACGGTTCCCGACCAGCGCGTCGTTTCCGACAATGGCGTCATCGTCATCGGCTACACGGACTTCCCGAGCCGCATGGCCACACAGGCCTCGACGCTCTATTCCACCAACATCCGTCACATGATGACCGATCTGACGCCCGCCAAGGACGGCAAGCCCGTTCACAACATGGAAGACGATGTCATCCGTGGCGCGACGGTCACCTATCAGGGTGAAATTACTTATCCCCGCCGCCGCCGAAGATCCAGGCCATTGCCGCGCAGAAACCAAAGGAAAAAGCTAAGGAGCTGACGCCGGAGGAAAAGCACGCCAAGGAACGCGCCGAGTTCAAAGCCCAGACGAAAAGCCAGGTCGGTCTGCTCGTCGCCGGCACGGCGGTCCTGCTTCTCGTCGGCCTTTATGCGCCGGCAAGTTTCATGAGCCATTTCATCGTCTTCGTGCTCGCCTGCTTTGTCGGCTTCCAGGTCATCTGGAATGTCAGCCACTCGCTGCATACACCGCTGATGGCGGTGACGAACGCGATTTCCGGCATCGTCATCATCGGCGCGCTGCTGCAGATCGGTTCCGGCAACTGGCTGGTGGTGATCCTCGCCTCGCTTTCCGTCCTGATCGCGACGATCAACATCGTCGGCGGTTTCCTCGTGACACGGCGCATGCTCGCCATGTTCCAGAAGTCCTGAGCCGTGTAGGGGACAGTTTATGACCATTGGTATCGTTTCCGCGGCCTATGTTGCCGCAGCCGTTCTTTTCATCCTTTCTCTTGGCGGCCTTTCCGGACAGGAAAGCGCAAAACGCGCCGTCTGGTACGGCATAACAGGCATGGGCCTCGCCATTGTCGCCACCGTCTTCGGCCCTGAAATCAGCAAGGGCGTCGGGCAGTGGCTCGTTGTGCTGCTGATGCTGGCGGGCGGCTCCGTTCTCGGTTATTTCGTCGCAAGCCGCGTGCAGATGACCGAAATGCCGCAGCTTGTTGCAGCCCTTCACTCCTTCGTCGGCCTCGCCGCCGTCTTCATCGGCTTCAACGCCCATATCGAGGAAGCGCATGTCGCCTCGCTCGATGAGACCGCGCGTTCGTTGCTGACCGGCTTTTCCGCCATCCTCGCCCACAAGACGCCAGTTGAACTGGCGATCATGAAGGTCGAGGTCTTCCTCGGCGTCTTCATCGGCGCGGTCACCTTCACCGGCTCCGTCGTCGCCTTCGGCAAGCTTGCCGGCAAGGTGGACGGCAAGGCGAAGAAGCTGCCCGGCGGACATCTGCTCAATGCCGGCGCTGCAATCCTGTCGCTCGTGCTGCTCATCATGTATTGCAACGGCGCGGGCGCTTGGACGCTGGTGCTGATGACACTGGCCGCTTTCTTCATCGGTTATCACCTGATCATGGGTATCGGCGGCGCCGACATGCCTGTCGTCGTTTCGATGCTGAACAGCTATTCCGGCTGGGCCGCCGCCGCCATCGGCTTCACGCTCGGCAACGATCTGCTGATCGTGACAGGCGCGCTGGTCGGCTCCTCGGGTGCGATCCTCTCCTACATCATGTGCAAGGCCATGAACCGCTCCTTCATCTCGGTCATCCTCGGCGGCTTCGGCGGCACGACGGGTCCGGCGATGGAAATCGAGGGCGAGCAAGTGGCGATCGACGCAGAAGGCGTTGCCGCAGCGCTGAATGACGCCGACAGCGTCATCATCGTTCCCGGCTACGGCATGGCGGTGGCGCAGGCGCAGGCGGCGGTCTCCGAACTGACCCGCAAGCTGCGCGCCGACGGCAAGACCGTGCGCTTCGCCATCCACCCGGTGGCAGGCCGTCTTCCCGGCCACATGAACGTGCTGCTGGCTGAAGCCAAGGTGCCCTACGACATCGTGCTGGAAATGGACGAGATCAACGACGACTTCCCCAATACCGACGTCGTCATCGTCATCGGCTCCAACGATATCGTCAATCCGGCGGCCCAGGACGATCCGAACTCGCCGATTGCCGGCATGCCGGTTCTGGAAGTGTGGAAGTCCAAACTGGTCATCGTCTCCAAGCGTGGCCAGGGCACGGGTTATTCCGGTATCGAGAACCCGCTGTTCTACAAGGACAATACCCGCATGTTCTACGGCGACGCCAAGAAGTCGATCAACGACCTTCTGCCGCTGATCAAGTAAATGAAAAGGGCGTTTCCGGGAGGCCGGAAACGCCTTCGAATTTCTGAGAAACGACGATACGTTTCGTCCGTCATGCCGGACTTGATCCGGCATCCAGCCACGGCGCGTCTGCGCCGTGAAAAGAGTCTTACGCGATCAAGGACTTGATCGCGCTGGACCCCGGATCAAGTCCGGGGTGACGGTGTGCGGATGCTATGGCCGCGCCAAACAGAACCGTTCCACGGGACTTTGTCGATAGACTGCCGCCACTTCCAACTTTCAAAAGACCGCGCTCAAAGCACCCGGTAACGCCGGTTGAAATACATCAGCGCCTCATCACCTTCATTGATCTTCATATCCACAACCTCGCAGATCAGAATATCATGCGTACCGCCGTCATGCGCCTCGCGGATGCGGCAATCGAAGGAAACGAGCGCGTCCTCCAGAACCGGGGCACCGGTTTCAAGCACACCCCAACTCCCGGCGGCGAAACGCTCTTCCGCCGGCGTCTTGCCGCCGAAGAGGGTGCTCAGCACCTCGTGTTTTGAAGCAAGCGTATTGATGCAGATGACGCCGTTAGCCTTCACCACCTTGTACGCGGAGGCATTGCGGTTGAGGCAGACGAGAAGCGTGGGCGGATTGTCGGAAACGCTGCAAACCGCCGTCGCGGCAAAGCCCGCCCGGCCTGCCGCACCATCCGTGGTGACGATATTGACCGCCGCACCGAGCCGCGCCATGGCGTTTCTGTATTCGAGGCTGCGCTGCTGTGCAGTCTTCGTCTCCATATCCGCTTCCTTTTCAAGAGACATCATCTGCATCTAAACTATCCTTCCTTAACAGGCCCTCAAGCCAGGACACAGGCCTCTTCAAAGCCAAGGCGCGGCAGGCGACCGAAGAGTTTCGACGGATCGCCATAGCCGAGATTGATCAGGAAATTGGACTTCCACGTCGTGCCTGCGAAAAACGCCGTATCCACCTTGCCTTTGTCGAAACCGGACATTGCCCCGGTATCCAGTCCCAACGACCGGGCTGCTAGGATGAGATAACCCGCCTGCAACGTGGCATTGCGGAAGGCCGTTTCCTCGGCCACATCAGGGCTGGAGGTGAACCACGAACGGGCATCGGCATGCGGAAACAGCATCGGCAGTTTCTCGTAAAATTCGCGGTCGATGGCGGCGATCACGGTGACGGGTGCTGCCATGGTCTTTTCGAGATTGCCCGAAGAAAGCGCCGGCCGCAGTTTTTCTTTCGCTTCCTGGCTGCGCACGAACACGAAACGCCCCGGCGAGCAATTGGCCGAGGTCGGACCCATCTTCGTCAGATCGTAAAGCTCTCTCAGCGTCTCGTCGCCGACCGGCCTGTCAGCCCAGCCATTATGGGTGCGCGCCGCGGTGAAAAGTGCTGCAAGTGCCTTGTCGTCGAGTGCTGTGGTCATTGTCCTAAAAATCCCGTCAGAATGTTCGTGTTGCCGGTAGCAGAAACTGCAAAAGCCGAGCGTTGAAAAGGTCAGCTTCGGTAATATTGACCGCATGCGCCCCGAAATCGAGAAGGCAGAGTTCGCCATGCGGCAAACCCTCAACGAGACGCAGGGAGCGGGTGTAGGGCACCAGAAGATCGTCTTTCGTGCCCACCACCAGAACCGGATTGCCGATCTCGCCGAGGCGGGTATCCACATCGAAGCCCCTCAGCGCCGCGATGCGCCGAAGCACATTCGCCTTGCCCTGAAAATGCGCGACGCCATGGGCATCGTCCCGCGCCAGCCGCTCCTGATGGTCCGACATCCAGGCGGCCGGATAAAGAAACAGCGGTTGGGCTTTCACGAAAGCCTCGACACCGGATTTCTCCAGAAGCTCGATCCGCACATCGAAGCAGCGCCCGGAATGCGGATCCGCCTTGCTCCAGGCATTGATAAGAACGAGCCTGTCGATAAGGCCGGGCTGGCGCAGCGCGATATCGAGGCCGATCAGACCGCCAAGCGCATGACCCATGAAGTGGAATTTCTCGAGGTTAAGCGCCGAAGCGATTTCCAGCACATCATCCGCCATCGCCGATATGCCGCCCTCCAGCGGCACCTCGCCGCCAGTCCTGCCGGTTCCGCGATGGTCGTAAGTGACGATCCGGAAATGATCGGAAAGGGCTTCGATCTGCGGTGCCCAATACGAGCCCGATCCGCCCAGTCCCGATGACAGCAGGATTGTGGGTGCCTCAGGATCAGTCCGGCCATGAACCTCGAAATGCATCATCTGCCGTTTCGCCCTATTTGCCGATATGGGCGACGGTGGCGATTTCCACCAGCGCGTCGGGCTTCACGAGGCCGCACTGGATGCAATAACGCGCCGGCTTGTCGCCGGGGAAATATTCGGCATAGACCGTGTTGACGGCCTGGTAGTTGGCCCAGTCGGTGATGAAGATATGGTTCATCGTCACGTCCTCCATCGTGCCGCCGGCGGTTTCGATGACGGACTTGATGGTCTCCAGAACATGGCGGGTCTGCGCGCTCGCATCGCCCACATGCACGACATTATTGTCCTTGTCGAAAGGCAGCGTGCCGGAAACGTAAACCACGCCATCGGCAAGGGTTCCCGGTGAAAAGGGAGCGATGGGTTTGCTGGTGCCGGCGGGCACGACAATCTTCTTCGGCATTTCGTTCTCCTCTTGTGGTTGGATATCAAGCGCTGACGGGTGCGGCCTGCGAAATGACGCCGCAGAAATCATTGACGGTGGCGACCCAGCCGAAAAATTTCTCGACATTGTAGACCGTCGCCTGCTGGATATAGTCCGGCCCGAGATGATGTGTGGCATCCTCCAGCATCACCCCGAAATATTCGAGATGGAAGGCGTCGCGCAGCGAGCTTTCCACGCAGACATTGGTGGCGATACCGACGAAGACCAGATTGCGGATGCCACGGGCGCGCAGCACGCTGTCCATATTGGTATTGAAGAAACCGCTATAACGCGTCTTCGGCACCAGAATATCGCCGGGCTGCGGCTGCAGCTCGTCGACGATTGCATAGTCCCACGTGCCCTTTGCCAAGAGCTGGCCCTGCAGCTCCGGCCTCTTGCGCATCGTCTTCAGCGCATTGGACTTGTGCCAGTTGGGCGAACCCGGCCCGCCCGCCTCGACATAGTCCTTGTCCCAGCCATTCTGGAAATAAATGACCTGAACGCCCGCCGCCCGTGCCGCATCCAGCGTCTTCTTGATGTTGGCGATGGTGCCCTTGGCCCCGGAAATATCGAAACCGGCCAGATCGACATAACCGCCCTCGGTCGAATAGGCGTTCTGCATGTCGACCACGACAACGGCGGTCTCGCTGGGTTTCAGGGTGATCGGCTCCGGCCGGGCGGGAAGCGTCACGCTTTCCGAACGGCTTTCCGGCCCCTTGTAACCCGCCACGACGGCTTCACTCATTCCGCAGCCTCCAGTGCAGCCTGAACATGCGCGCGGCTCTTCATCAGCGGCTGCACATATTTGCCGAATTTCTCGACGCCTTCGAGGAAGTCGTCGAAGGTCAGCATGACGCCGCCCGTTCCCGGCACTTCGCTCATTTCGTCCAGCATGGCCGCCACTTCCTCATAGGAGCCGATCAGCGTTCCCATGTTGATGTTGACCGCCGAGACGGGATTGGACATGTGCCGGACATTGGTGTCGGAGCCGGATTTGGTATCGACAGCGCTTTGCAGACCGAGCCACTTGATCGCATCCTCATCCGCACCCGCCTTGTAGTGCTCCCATTTCGCCCAGGCATCCTCGGATTTTTCCTCGGCAAGCACCATCGTCAACACGACGGATTTAACCTCGCGGCCGGTCTTTTCCGTTGCCGCCAGCAGCCGCTCATTGGTGGGGGCGAAAGCTTTCGGCGTATTAACGCCGACGCCGAAGCAGAAGCTGTAGTCAGCGAACTTGGCCGAAAACGCCATGCCGGAATTGGAGGAACCGGCGCAAATGAGTTTGACGTCGCCCTGAGGCACCGGCTTCATGCGGCAATCGTCCATCTGGAAGAACTTGCCCTTGTAGTCCGATTGTCCGTCTGTCAGCAGCTCTTTCAAGATGGAAGTATATTCGCCGAGATATTCGTAGCGGTCGCCGAAATAATCGTCACCCGGCCAAAGCCCCATCTGGCTATATTCCGGACGCTGCCAGCCGGTAATCAGGTTGATGCCGAAACGGCCGCCGGAAATGGAATCGATGGTCGTCGCCATGCGGGCAACAATGGCCGGCGGCATGACCAGCGTTGCGGCCGTGCCGAACAGCTTGATCTTGGAGGTGACGGCGGCAAGGCCCGCCATCAGCGTGAAGGATTCCAGATTATAGTCCCAGAACTCGGTCTTGCCGCCAAAACCGCGCAGCTTGATCATCGACAGCGCGAAGTCGAAACCATATTG
The DNA here is from genome assembly GCF_010669145.1 of Rhizobium oryzihabitans. Taxonomy (NCBI): domain Bacteria; kingdom Pseudomonadati; phylum Pseudomonadota; class Alphaproteobacteria; order Hyphomicrobiales; family Rhizobiaceae; genus Rhizobium; species Rhizobium oryzihabitans. The sequence continues at coordinate 2,660,989 of NZ_CP048632.1, read as the reverse complement.
CTCCGCCTTGAGCGTGATCGCCTTGTTCAGGTCGAAGCTCGGTTTGTATTGCGGCGCGTTTTCGGAAAGAAGCCACCCATTGTTCCCGATCGGGATAAAAACACCAACTTCCATTTTGCTGTTCCCTTTTTAGCGTCAGGTGTCTCCTGACTTGACAAAAGAGTAGCAGGTTCTGTGCCAGACCAAATAAAATAATTTTATCAAATGGATAAAATTTTGAGGCGCATCAAGCCTTGACCAAAAGATAAAATTTTTATCATTTGGTAAAAATATTTGCCTGTTTATTCAGCAAATACCGAACATAATGTGCGGGAAATGGGAGACCCTCTAAACGGTCGCAGAGCGTGGCACGGCATCCGAAATGCTCACCTCCGTCATGCCGGACTTGATCCGGCATCCAGCCACGGCGCGTCTGCGCCGTGAGAGGAGTCTTTCGCGATCAAGGACTTGATCGCACTGGACCCCGGATCAAGTCCGGGGTGACGCCGCAGGGACTTTATGACTCAATCGAACACACCCGCGCAACGGGGCACGTCTGCGCGATGAGGACAACAATCGCAAAGCTATGCCGAAATCTCAGACGAGGCGCTGCTGCGCATAAGCATGCACGGCCCGGAAGGCAGCCTCGGCGCCCGCGACAACCCGCTCTTCCTCTTCAACCGTCAGCGCAATTTCATCAAGCGCGGCGGTGAAAGTGCGCCAGTGCAGGCCACGTCCTTCCGGAGCGCCGGCCAGATGGCGCGCGCCGAATTCTTCGGTGAGGCCAAGCTTGGCTGCATCTTTCAGAAGGAAAGCCGCGCCGAGATTGGAGCCTTCGACCACGTAAAGCCAGCCCATGGCCTCCGGCAGATCGAACGGCGTCTCGCTGGTAAAGCGTGGTGCCACGGTTTCGGGAATTGCGTGGCCGAGATCGGCAAGGTCCTGCTCGATCATCGCCAGACGGCGGCGGCCTTTGAGATCGGGAAGCAGGCCGTCAAGCGTCGCATTGGCGAAGAAGACATCGAGATCGCGATGGAAAAGATACTGCGTTTCCACGAATTTGCCGAAGTTCTCCCGGCTCTCGAACGGCTTCGCTGCCATGATGAAGGCATCGAGACCGCCATGTGCGCCGCGCGTTGCCGCTTTCAGGCGCTTGACGCGGCTCTGCTCGATCTCTGCTACAGGCGCTGACGGCTCCGCAATGGTCATGATGATAGTCCCTTTATCCCTATATTCAGACTGCCTGATAAAAATCTTTACTCCAACAGTCAAATTTTATTTTCGCATTTATCCGCTCCCTCCGCAGAGAGGATAGGCCAACTGTCGTCGTGATGAAACAGCCGCTGCCTTGACCGAGGTAATCGTTCCATTCCGCCCCCGCACAAGGATGATCCTCAGCCTGACTTGGAGGCGAATTCCGTCACCTTCTCCTTCCGAACAGTCATATTGCGATTACCTCTTTACAACTAACATGTCAGTGTGCCATCAATTCGCGGTCACCTTGGAGGAGCATCTTAATTGACCCAGAAATTCGGCCTTTCGGCAGCCCTGACAACCCCTTTCAAAGCGGATGGAACGGTCGATATCGACGCCATGATCGCCCATGCCCGCCGCTGCCTTGAAAATGGCTGCGACAGCGTAACGCTCTTCGGTACCACGGGCGAAGGTTGCTCGGTCGGTAGCCGCGAACGGCAAGTCATTCTCTCCCGCTTCATCGAGGCAGGCATTGCACCCTCCCGTCTGGTCACCGGCGTTCTCGTGGATTCAATCGAGGATGCGGCCGAACAATCCGCCGAGGCCCTGAACGCAGGCGCTCGCAATATTCTTCTCGCCCCGCCCTCCTATTTCAAGAATGTCAGCGATGACGGGCTGTTTGCCTGGTTCTCGGCGGTTTTCGAAAAGATCGGCAAGGGCGCACGCGACATTCTCGTCTACAACATCCCTTCCGTGACCATGGTGACACTGTCGGTCGAACTGGTGGGTCGTCTCAAGAAGGCCTTCCCGGGAATCGTCACCGGTGTGAAGGATTCCTCCGGCAACTGGAGCCATACCGAGCGTCTGCTGAAGGACCACGGCGATCTCGCCATCCTGATCGGCGATGAGCGCGATCTCGCCAAGGGCGTTCGCCTCGGCGGTCAGGGCGCGATATCAGGCGTCGCCAATTTCCTGACGCAGGAAGTCCGTGCCATGGCCGTTGACGGCAAGGACGACCCACGCATCGTCGATCTTGTTGTGGAACTTCTGAAATTCCCGGTTACGCCCGCCGTCAAGGTGCTGGTATCACACACGACAGGGGAAAATATCTGGTCTGACGTGCGCGCGCCGCTCGTTGCTATTTCACCGGAGGACCGGCGGCAGATCGAAGGTGCATTTGATGCGCTGTTTCGCAAACAGGCCGCCTGAACAGACCTTGAAAGGTTGAGCATGGACGATACCGGCGAACAGACATTGCGGGAACGGGCGTATGAAAGCTTTACGCATCACCTTCTCTCGCGCGACGTTCGCCCGGGGCAATTCATCTCGCAACGCCGCCTCGTTGAATTGACGGGTCTGCCGCTGGGCGCGATCCGGGAGGCAATTCCACGGCTGGAGGCGGAAGGTCTGATCAAGACCGTGCCGCAGCGGGGATTGCAGGTTGCCCATATCGACATCAACCTCATCCGCGAGGCGTTCCAGTTCCGTATCTTTCTCGAAAAGGAGGCCGTGGCGCTCTTTACCCGTTCGGCCTCCGACGAAACCATCGCGAAGCTCCTGAAACAGCATCGCGATATTGCCGAAGCGGCTGAAAACGGTGGGGAATCACCGGAACTGGACCAGCATGCGCAGCAGGTGGACTGGGGCATGCACGATGCTTTCATCGATGCGCTCGGCAATTCGATCATCTCGAACGCCTATCGGGTCAATTCCATCAAGATGCGCCTCATCAATCAGGAGCGCTTCCGCATCGCCGGCCATGTGAAATCGGTGATGAAGGAACATCTCGCCATTCTAGAGGCCATCGAGCGGCGATCCGTCGAAGACGCCGTGGAGCGGCTGACCGCCCATATCCGCAACGCAAGGGACAGGGCGCTGGCGGTTTAGGGCAATTCCGGCAGGGACTGAAGAGGGTCCTGCGCCGGGATTGCAGGAAAATAAGCAACAAGCCGGGGTGAGGAGAATTTCCGGCTAATCTGGAGGAGAACTGACATGACGCATTCATTGCTCAACCCCACGCGTCGCGCCTTTCTGGCAGGCACGGCGGCGCTTGGCGGCGGCGCGATGCTCGGCATTCGCCCGGCATCGGCGGCGGTCAACTGGAAAAAACACGCCGGCACCACGCTTGAGGTCAACCTCGTCAAAAGCCCGCGCAGCGAAACGCTGATCAAATATCTCGGCGAATTCGAAGAACTGACCGGCATCAAGGTCAATGCCGAGGCAACCCCGGAACAGCAGCAGCGCCAGAAGGTGGTGATCGAGCTTTCCTCCGGCAAGCCGAGCTTCGATGTGGTGCATCTGAGCTATCACGTCCAGAAGCGTCAGTTCGAAAAGGGCAAATGGCTTGCCGATATCAGCGGCTTCCTGAAGGACCCGTCGCTCACCGATCCGTCGCTGGTTGAAAAGGATTTTGCCGAGGCCGGCATGCTGTTTGCCAAGGATAGTGACGGCGTGCTGCGCTCGCTGCCCTTCTCGGTGGACTACTGGATCGTCTACTGGAACAAGGAACTCTTCGAAGCCAAGGGCCTGAAATACCCTGAAACCTTCGAGGAACTGGTGACCGCGGCGGAAAAGATCACCGATCCCTCCACCAACACCTATGGTTTCGTCGCCCGTGGCCTGAAGAATGCCAATACCCCCGTCTGGACCTCGCTGATGCTGGGTTACGGCGCAAAGCCGATCAGCGCAGATGGAAAGATCGATACCGAATCCAAGGAAGCGGTGGAAGCGGCAGCGCTTTACCAGCGCCTGATGACCAAGGCAGCCCCTCCCGGCGTCTCCGGCTTCAACTGGGCGGAAGCGCAGTCGGCCTTCCTGCAGGGCAAGATCGGCATGTGGTTCGATGGCGTCGGTTTTGCACCGCCGATCGAGAACCCGGAAAAATCCCGCGTCGTCGGCAAAGTCGGTTACGGCGTCATGCCGAAGGGCCCTGCAACGCAGGCCGCCGGCACCTTCGGCGATGGTCTCGGCGTTGTCGAAGCCAGCAGCAAGAAGGAAGCCGCTTACCTCTTCTGCCAATGGGCGATTTCGCATGAAATGGGCGCGCGTCTGTTGCAGGCCGGTGCCGGTGTTCCGTTCCGCCAATCCATCCTCGAAGACCAGAAGGTGCGCGAAGGCGTAAAGATGCCGGCCGCCTGGCTGGATGCGGTCGTCGGTTCCGGCAAGGTCTCGCAGCTTGCCCTGCCCGTCATCATTCCGGTGACGGAGTTCCGCGACATCTACGGCGTCGGCCTCACCAACATGATCGGCGGCGCGGATCCGGCGGCCGAACTCAAGAAGGCGACGGAACAGTTCGCACCCGTTCTGGCGCGTAGCGAGGGATAATGGCCTCCGTGAGCATCGAAAACACCAAAACAGGCGTCAGTCGCAAGGAAGGGAGCAGGCCGGCAAGGCTTGCTCCCAACTACTGGCCCTTTGTCATACCGGCACTTGTCGTCATCTCGGCGGTGATCGTTTTTCCATGGGTCTTTACGCTCTGGATGAGCGCGCATCGCTGGACGCTCGGACAGGAGCAGAGCTTTATCGGTTTCGAGAACTACATCCGGCTCGCAAGTGACGGACGTTTCTGGGAATCGCTTTGGCACACGCTCATCTATACCGTGCTGTCGGTCGTCGCCCCGCTGTTCCTTGGAACATTGGCGGCGCTGGTTTTCGATGCGCAGTTTCCGCTGCGCGGTTTCCTGCGCGGCGTCTTCGTGATGCCGATGATGGCGACCCCGGTCGCCATCGCGCTCGTCTGGACCATGATGTTCCACCCGCAGCTCGGCGTCCTGAACTATCTGCTATCCTTCATCGGCATCGGCCCGCTGGAATGGATCTACAACCAGTCCACCGTCATCCCCTCGCTGGTGCTGGTGGAGACCTGGCAATGGACGCCGCTGGTCATGCTGATCGTGCTTGGTGGTCTCGCTGCCGTGCCGCGCGAGCCCTATGAGAGCGCCGAAATCGACGGCGCCAATGCCTGGCAGAAGTTCCGTTACCTGACCATGCCGATGATTGCGCCGTTCCTGATGATCGCCGTCATCATCCGCTCCATCGACGCCGTCAAAAGCTTCGACATCATCTATGCGATGACGCAGGGCGGACCCGGCACGGCGTCCGAAACCATCAACATCTATCTCTACAACACGGCATTCGCCTATTACGACATCGGTTACGGCTCGGCCATGGCCGTCGTCTTCTTCATCATCATCGTGGCGCTCTCCTTCGTGCTTCTGATGGTGCGCCAGCGCTCGCAATGGAACGAGATGGAGGATCGCTGATGTCTGCAAAAATCCTGAAACGCAAGACGCTTGATCGCATCGGCCTGTTCTTCGTGGCGCTGGTGATGATCTCGCCGGTCATCCTGTTCTTTATGTGGATGATCTCGCTGTCGCTGAAATATGAAATCGACAACGGCGCCTACCCGCCAATCCTCATCCCCGAACGTTTCGCCTGGTCGAACTATGTGAAGGTGTTCGAGGAGAATAATTTCTTCCTCTATTTCTGGAATTCGGTCCTCGTCACGGGTGCCGCCACCATTCTGGCGCTGGTGATCGGCGTGCCCGCCGGTTACGGCATCGCGCGGCTGAAGGCGGAAAAATCGGCCGTCGTGATCATGATCGCCCGCATGACGCCCGGCCTCTCCTTCCTCATCCCGCTGTTCCTGCTGTTCCAATGGCTGAACCTCTTGGGCACGCTCTGGCCGCAGATCATCATCCATCTGGTGGTGACGGTGCCTATCGTGGTCTGGATCATGATCGGTTATTTCGAGACCACGCCGAAGGAGCTGGAAGAGGCGGCAAGCATTGACGGCGCGTCCTCCTGGCAGGTGTTCCGGCTGGTGGCGCTGCCGATCGCCAAGCCCGGTATCGTCGTTTCCTTCATCCTCGCGGTCATCTTCTCGTGGAACAACTTCGTCTTCGGCATCGTGCTGGCCAGCCGTGAAACGCGCACCCTGCCGGTCGCGGTCTACAACATGCTCTCCTTCGAACAGGTGAGCTGGGGACCGCTTGCCGCCGCCGCGCTGATCGTGACGCTGCCGGTGCTGCTGCTCACAATGTTCGCGCAGAAACAGATCGTGGCGGGCCTGACCGCCGGCGCCGTCAAGGGCGGCTGAACCAACCAATTAAAAATACGGGAACATCCACATGGCACCGGTCAATATTCTAAACGTCCAGAAGCGCTTCGGCGCAGTCAACATCATCCACGGCATCGATATCGACATCAAAGATGGCGAATTCGTCGTGCTCGTTGGCCCTTCCGGCTGCGGCAAGTCCACCCTGCTGCGCATGATCGCCGGGCTGGAGGAACTGAGCGACGGCGAAATCCACATCGGCGCGCGCGAGGTCAGCCACCTGCCTGCCCGCGACCGCGATATCGCCATGGTGTTCCAGAACTACGCGCTTTATCCGCACATGACGGTGAAGGACAATATGGGCTTCGCGCTGAAACTGAAGAAGGTGAGCGCCGACGAAACCAAGGCCAAGGTGGACAGGGCCGCCGCCATTCTGGGACTGGAAAAGCTGCTGGACCGTTATCCACGCCAGCTTTCCGGCGGTCAGCGCCAGCGTGTCGCCATGGGCCGCGCGCTGGTGCGCGATCCGCAGGTCTTCCTGTTCGATGAGCCGCTCTCCAACCTTGACGCCAAGCTGCGCGTGCAGATGCGCGGCGAGATCAAGGCCATGCACCAGCGCATTGGCACCACCACCATCTATGTCACCCACGACCAGGTGGAAGCCATGACCATGGCCGACAAGATCGTTGTCCTGCATGATGGCGTCATCGAGCAGATCGGCGCGCCGCTGGAGCTCTACGATCGCCCAGCCAACCTCTTCGTCGCCGGTTTCATCGGTTCACCGGCCATGAACTTCATTCGCGGACGCGTTGAAGAAGGCGTGTTCCGCACGGTGAAGGGCCTGAGCCTGCCCCTGCCCGCCAACACCGACATTGCCGCACTGGGTGGCCGCGACCTCGTCTACGGCGTGCGCCCGGAACATATCCGCGCGGCAAGCGGTGGTATCGAGGGCCGTGTCGAACTGGTCGAAGGCACCGGCTCGGAAATCTATGCCAAACTGAACTGCAAGGGCGACGAGATCGCCTGCCTGTTCCGCGAGCGGCTGGACGTTCGGTTCGGCGATACGATCCATATCGCCATCGACCCGGAAATGGTGCATCTCTTCGACAAGGCAAGCGGTAAGCGAATCTGAGAACTGAGAAGGGTGACGGGCATGGAGAGCCAACACGAGAGCCGCAGGCATGTGCTGTGCGTGGGCGCTGCCGTGCTCGACACGCTGTTTCGCGTCCATGACATGCCGAAGGGCGAAGGCAAGGTCCTGCCCTATGAGATGCTGCAGATTGCCGAGGGCATGGCATCCAGCGCGGCCTATGCGGTGCACCGCATGGGCGGCCACGCCAGCCTGTGGGGTGCAGTCGGCGACGACGAGACCGGCACCCGTATCCTGCGCGACCTCGCCGAAAGCGGCATCGACACATCAGGCATGACGGTCGCCGCCGGTGCTCGTTCCGCACTCTCGACAATCATAATCGATGATCGTGGCGAACGGCTGATCGTGCCTTTCTACGATCACCGGCTGCACGAGAAGAAGCGCTCCTGCACGCCGGCAGACCTCGCCACTTTCGACGCCGTTCTGGTGGATGTGCGCTGGCCGGAACTGGCGCTCGATGTTTTGACGGTGGCACGCGCCCTCGGCAAACCCGCCATTCTGGATGGTGATGTCGCGCCCGTCGAAACCCTTGAAAAGCTCGCGCCTGCCGCAACCCACATCGTTTTTTCCGAACCCGCCGCCGCCCGGCTGACGGGGCTTGAGGTCGTGGAAGCCATGCTGCCGGTGCTGCATGCCCGCTACCCGCAGACCTTCATCGCCGTCACCGCCGGACCAGCAGGTTGCTACTGGACGGAAGCTGGCGATCCGACCGTGCATTTTCAGGAAACGATGCAGGTCGAGGCGGTAGATACGCTGGCGGCGGGCGACATCTTCCACGGCACCTTTGCGCTTGCGATGGCTGAGGGCATGGAAAGCCGCGCGGCCATCCGGCTCTCCTCCGTTGCCGCCGCACTCAAATGCACCGTCTTCGGCGGCCGCGTCGGCGCGCCCACGCGCGAAGAGACCGAGGAAGCCATGTGGCAATGGCTGGAGCGTGGAGGCGAAACCGCGCAACGCGCCTCCTGAGCGCATCCATTGCCCGCATAAAACTATTCCATTTTTGCGATGCCGTTTCGCGGAGAACTAGGCTAACGTTCGGACAGGCAAAGCTTTTCGCAAGCCGCGCCCGCTCCAATTTCAGCCTGCATTCCGCAAAAGTGATCGCCCGATGCATCAGACGACCCGCCAGAGACTGCGCGATATCGGTTTCCGGCCCGGCCATTTCGAGACCGGCCCGCTCAACGCCATCACCGATGTCGAAGGCGTGACCATCGGCCACTCGACCGTCATCGAAGGCGACACGATCCGCACCGGCGCAACCGCGATCCTTCCGCATGGCGGTAATCTCTTTCAGGACAAGGTGCCCGCCGCCTTCGCCGTCTATAACGGCTTCGGCAAATTCGCCGGCTCCACCCAGATCGAGGAACTCGGCGAGCTCGAAACACCTGTCATCCTCACCAATACGCTGGCGACAGGCCGGGCCATCGAGGCAATCAACCGCCATACGCTGGCGCAGCCGGGCAATGAGAAAGTCGTCTCGATCAATGCCGTCGTCGGCGAAACCAACGATTCCCGCCTGAACGACATCCGTGCCGGCCGGCCGACGGTCGATGAGATATCAGCCGCGCTGCAAAACGCGGCCACAGGCCCGGTGGCCGAGGGCGGCGTGGGTGCCGGAACCGGTACGGTCGCTTTCGGCATGAAAGGCGGTATCGGCACCGCCTCGCGCATCGTCACCATCGCCGGAGAGACCTATACGCTCGGCGTTCTCGTACAGTCCAACTATGGCGGCCATCTCCTCGTCTGCGGCAAGCCCTATGTGAGCCCGGAGCACAAGGACAAGGACGGCTCGATCGTCATCATCATCGCAACCGATGCGCCGCTTTCCTCCCGCAATCTGAAGCGTCTGGCCGCCAGAAGCTTCGGCGGGCTGGCCCGCACGGGCGCCGCACTCAGCAATGGTTCCGGCGACTATGCACTGGCATTTTCGACCGACGAGCGGCTTCGCAAAACACCTGCGCGCCGCAAGGCCGTCGCCGATTTCCCTGAACTCTCCAACGATGCGATTTCGCCGCTGTTCGAGGCCGCCATAGAGGCGAGCGAAGAGGCGATCCTCAATTCGCTCTGCACGGCAACGACGACAATAGGCTTCAATGCCGCAACCGGCAAAGTCTCAACTGTCGAGGCCATTTCCATCGATACCCTCAAAACCCTTCTTTCAGCCTGACCTTTCCAGACGGAGTTTTCATGACTAGCCAACCCGGTCGCATCGTTTACCTCAACGGCGAATTCCTGCCTGAGGCGGACGCCCGCCTTTCCATCTTCGACCGCGGTTTCCTGTTCGGCGACGGCATTTATGAAGTCACCTCCGTTCTGGAAGGCAAGCTGATTGACAGCGACCTGCATATGGCCCGGCTTGAACGCAGCGCCCGTGAAATCGACGTGCCGCTGCCGGTCACGACGAAGGAAATCGTCGAGGCCGAACGCCGCCTGATCGCCGACAACAACCTCGTCGAAGGCATGATCTACCTGCAGCTGACGCGTGGTGCGGAAGACCGCAACTTCCTGTTCTCCGCTGATTTGAAGCCGACGCTGGTGATGTTCACCCAAGCCAAGAAACTCATCGGCACCCCTGTCGAAGAGGCGGGCCTTGCGGTCAAATCCGTTCCCGACCAGCGCTGGGAGCGCCGCGACATCAAGACCGTCTGCCTTCTGCCGCAGGTGATGGCAAAACGCATCGCCAAGGCCGAAGGCTGCGACGAGGCGTGGATGATCGAGGACGGTTTTGTCACCGAAGGCGCATCCTCCACCGCCTATATCATCACCGGCGACAGGAAGATCATCACCCGCGGCAACAGCAACAAGACCCTGCCCGGCTGCACCCGCCTTGCCGCCCTGCAACTGGCCAAGGAAGCCGGCTTCACGCTGGAAGAGCGGCCTTTCACGCTGGAAGAGGCGCTGAATGCCGATGAGGCGTGCCTCACCAGCGCCTCCAACTTCGTGGTTTCAGTGACGAAGATCGACGGCAAGCCGGTTGGCAATGGCAAGCCCGGCCCGCTGGTGAGCCGCCTGCGCGCGCTTTATCTCGAAAACGCCCGCCGCACGGCGATCTGACCACGATCAATCTTCGAGAACCGCCCATATGCGCTCGACAACGGGGCGGCGGTTCTCCTTGGAACGATAAAGCCTGATATCGACGGCAATATCGAAACTGTGATCCGCGGCACGCACCAGCGTGCCGCTGTCCAGCTCGTGCCGCATCAGGCTTTCCGGCACCCAGGCGACACCCCAGCCAGCCATTGCCATGGCTTTCAGCCCCACCGACATGCTACCCTCATGCACCCGCTCGAACTGCGGCAGGCGCGCGCTCAAGAGATCGCGCAGCAGCGGCCCGAAGAACGACGCCTTTTCGTAATCCAGATATGCAAAGGGTTTCTTCGCGTTTTCCACGAGTTCATGCAGCGGTGAACCATCTTTCGCCGGCGCGGAAACGGGAATGATATTTTCTGCACCCAGCACGCGGAACTCGAAGGTCTGCGCATCGAGCAGCATCGGCACTTCGGGATGGGCATAGGTCAAAAGGAAATCGCTCTGCCCATCCACCAGCGAATTAAGGTTTTCCTCCATGCTGCCGGAATCGGGCCTCAAAACTGAAAACAGCGGCCCCGCCGTCTCGTTTACCCTTTTCAGCCAGTCTGGAAAGAAGGTGAAAGACAGCGTGTGCAGCGCCGTCAGTCGCACGGTCTTCGCATCCGCCCCCTCCTCCTGAAGCAGAGTGCGCCGGGCGTGGTAAAGCTGTTTCAGCGTTTCCTGCGCCACCGGCACGAATTTCACCCCCGCTTCGGTCAGCCGGGAGGGATAAGAGGCGCGGTCGACCAGCGTGGCGCCCACCCAGGCTTCCAACTGCTTGATCCTTCGGCTGAAAGCGGATTGCGTCACATGCCGCTCATCCGCCGCCTTCGAAAAATTGAGCGTTCCGGCCAGCGCCAGGAAATCCTCGAGCCATTTGACTTCCAAGGGCCTGTTCTCCCACAAAGATGTCGTCCCGGCCTTCAACCGGAACATGGGGTCTTTATTAGGAGCAATAAGGGCTGATTGAAACCCTTTTAGAAAGCCCGAAACTACGGATAGACGGTGCCAAACCTCTCTCTCCGTCATCCTCGGGCTTGACCCGAGGATCCACGATCCACGCGCGACAATGGATCCTCGGGTCAAGCCCGAGGATGACGTCGAGTTTGCGGGACGCGATGGGATCGGTTTCAGACCGTTAGCGGCTTCGCGAATATTCGATCATCCGTGCGCGGCTGGAAACCAGCTCGATCCGGTCATCGCCCAAACGATTGAGGCAGACACGCTTCGTCCATGGCCCATCAATCAGCGTGAAGAGGAAACGGCCATTGCCGAGTGCCTTCAGAGGCATGCTGCGTCGCGTTGGGCCGATGCCCATCGTCAGCGAGGAGCCGCTGATCGCAAATTCCGCTCCCTCATCGGAGCGCCACGACCCCGAAAGATCATCGGGCACAGCATGATCGCCTACCGGCAGGAAGCGGCGGGCGGCGTGGCCTGCCTCCCCAATAATCGCATCACCCTCGAGCTTCAGGTGCATGGGCGACGATGCCGAACGCGATGACACCCAGCCATCGGCATCTTCATAAAGCGTGTCGTCGCCATCGATGAAAGTGGATGTGCTGCCCTTGATCTCCAGCCACCACGGTCCGCTTTCAGTAACATAAAGGCCTTCCGGCAGGCTGGCGGCGGGTTTGGGCAAAGGCAGACCTGTCAGGGCCGCCATGCTTTCCAGCGCGATCTTGAAGCCGTTGGTATCCTCGCGGTTAGACACCACGACGAAACCCGTGCCGTTTTCCGGATCGAGCAGGAAATAGGTCTTGTATCCCGGATGCGAACCGCCGTGACCGACGAAGCGCCTGTCGCCAAGGTGCGACCAGCGCAGGCCGAGGCCATATTCGCTCATCCGTCCATCGGCGAGCGGCCGCTCGGTGGAAAGCCCGTCCAGAACGCCCGCCAAGCTGCCCTCACCCCGCATCAGGCCCTGCAGCCAGCGGGTCAGCGCTTCGGCACTGCCGGCAAGACTGCCCGAAGCGGAAATATGCAGGCCGGCTGCCGAGAGCTGCCAGTTGCTTTCCGCCTTCCAGTAGCCGGGTACCAATCCATCGACCGGATCGTTCCAGACATCCGGCGCCTTCAGGAAAACGCCGAACGGGCCGGCAATTTGCGCCTGCACGAAATCATCGAAACGGAAACCATGGCGCTCCAGCGCCGCTTCCACCAGACGATAGCCGGTATTCGAATAGGAAACCTCACTGCCGGCATCGAAGTTCAGTCGGGTCAACCGCGAGATATAGTCGAGAAGCGGACCGGCCTTCGTTTCGGTGTAGACGGAAAGACCAAGCAGCGAGAGGCATTCGCGCGTGTCCGGCAACCCGCCGCTCATATCCAGCGCCTGCCCGACCGTGACGTCGCGGAGCGGCAATTGCAGCTCCGGCAGATGCTTGCCCAGCGGATCGTCAAGCCCGATCAGATCAGAATGGGCAAGCACCATGGCGCAGAAGGCGTGTTTGGTGACGGAGGCATAACGCACCACGCTTTTCGGCGTGAAGGGTGTGAAGGTGGAAAGGCTTTCCACGCCACCCGCATGGGCGAAACGGATGCCGTCGAGATCGAAACCGATGACTGCCCCGCCCGGCTCGTTGCCCGCCCATTGCGAGACGAAGCTCTCGGCAAGCGTTGAAGCGGCGTTCCAGTCGAATTGCTGTGACATTGTTCGGTCTCTTGTGTCTTCATTGAAAACCGGACGGACGAGGAACCGACGCGGCATATTCGACGTCATCCTCGGGCTTGACCCGAGGACCTACCTCTCACGGGTGCATGGATCCTCGCCTCAGGAGCGAGGATGACGGAGGAAAGCTTGTGCTCCCTCTCCGTCATCCCAAACCAACTTCAGGCCGGCTCTTCCAGCCTGATGCTCAGGCTGCGCAACTCTTCCGTATGTGGGTGCTTGATACGGCCCTCGCGCAGATCGCCCGCGCTCAGCTGCTCGACCATTTCACCGTTCAGCATCACGCCCACCTGCGGGCAAAGATGCGCGATAACAGCCAGATTGTGGCTGACGAGGATATAGGTGAGGTTGCGCGCCGCACGCAGGTCCTGCAACAGGTTCAGGATTTCCGCCTGAACCGAAACGTCGAGCGCCGAAGTCGGCTCATCGAGCAGCAGCACCTGCGGGTCGGCAATCAACGCACGCGCAATCGCCACACGCTGGCGCTGGCCGCCGGAAAGCTGGTGCGGGTAACGGAAGCGCACCGCCTGCGGCAGGGCCACATCCGACAAGGCCTGCTGGATGCGTTTTTCGATATTGTCCATGCCGTGAACCAGCGGCAATTCGCTGAGGATACGGTCGATGGTCTGGCGCGGATGCAACGACCCGTAAGGATCCTGAAACACCATCTGCACCTGCCGGAAGAATTCCGGCGTGCGCTTCAGCGGCGCGTCCTTGCCGGCAAAGGCGATGCGGCCTTCCCAGCTTTCGTTGAGACCGGCCATGGCGCGCAGGATGGTGGACTTGCCCGAGCCGCTTTCGCCGACAATGCCGAAGCTGCCGCCCTTTTCGACCGAAAAGGACACGCCCTTCACCACTTCACGGTCGCCGAACTTGATACGGAGATTATCGACGTCGATCATTGGCTGGACCACGCTGCATCACGGTTGAGAACGGGAAGACGCTCGCGCGGATGCGTCAGCGAGGGAATGCAGTTCAGAAGTCCCTTTGTATAGGGATGTTCGGCCTTCAGGAGTTCGGACGCCTTCAGCTCCTCCATCACCCGGCCGGAATACATGACGGCGACGCGGTCGCAGAAATGCGAGACGAGCGGCAGGTCGTGGCTGATGAGGATGAGGCCCATGCCGCGTTCAGATACCAGCTCCTCGATCAGCCGCAGGATTTCCGCCTGTACCGTGGCGTCGAGCGCACTGGTCGGTTCGTCGGCGATCAGGAGTTCCGGATCGGGCGCCAGCATCATGGCGATCATCACGCGCTGGCCCATGCCGCCGGAAACCTCATGCGCATAGGACGACGCAACCTGACGCGGATTGCGGATTTTCACCTGATCGAGCAGGGCGATGGCCGCTTCCATGGCCGCGCGCTTGCTGCCGCCCTTGTGGGCGCGCCATGCTTCCGCGATCTGTGCGCCCATGGTCTTGACCGGATTCAGCGAATATTTCGGGTCCTGAAGGATGAAACCCGCCCGTTTCCCCCGGATCTGGCGCATCTGCTTTTCGCTGGCGGAAAGCACGTCGATACCGTCGAAGGAGAGCTTGTCGGCCCTGATATCGGCATTGGAGGGCAGAAGCTTCATCAGCGCACGCGCCGTGAGGCTCTTGCCCGAACCGGATTCACCGACGATGCCGAGCTTTTCGGTTCCAAGCTTCATGGAAACACCGCGCACCGCCTCGAAACGGCTGGTACGGGTCTGGAAAGCGATCTTCAGATTTTCGATTTCGACCAGCATGGCTCAATGTCCCTTCGGGTCGAGCACGTCGCGCAGACCATCACCAAGGAAGTTGAAGGCGAGCGAAACGAGGAATATGGCAATGCCCGGAATGGTGGCGACCCACCATTGTTCGAAGATGAAGCGCTTGGCGGTTGCGATCATCGCGCCCCACTCCGGCGAAGGCGGCTGGGCACCCATGCCGAGGAAGCCGAGGCTGGCGGCGGTGATGATGATCGAGCTCATGTCGAGCGTGATGCGCACGATAAGGCTCGGCACGCAGAGCGGCGCGATGTGACGGGCGATGATGCGCCAGGCGGAAGCGCCGGTCAGCCGGTAGGCCGCGACGAAGTCGCTGCCGCGCACCGTCATGGTTTCGGCGCGCGCAAGACGCGCATAAGGCGGCCATGCGGTGAGCGCGATGGCGAGAATGGCGCTTTCGACGCCGGGCTTCAGCGCCGCGACGAAGGCGAGCGCGAGGATAAGGCGCGGGAAGGCCAGGAACACGTCCGTCACCCGCATCAGCACCGTATCGACGATGCCGCCGAAATAACCGGCGATGCAGCCGATGGCGAGCCCGATCGGCGCGACGAGAACGACGACGGCGATGACCATGCCGAGTGTGACACGGCCGCCGTAAAGGATGCGCGAAAGGATATCACGGCCCAGCTCATCCGTGCCGAACCAGTGCGCGGCATTCGGGAAGGCAAGGCGGTTGCCGAGGTTCTGCGCGGCCGGATCGTAAGGCGCGATGAGCGGCGCCAGCAAAGACAGCGCAATGAAGACGACGATGATGGTCAGACCGATCACCGCCAGCGGGTTGGACTTGAGGTTCAGCCAGATGCGGTACCGGTTTCCCCAGGCAGCCTGGCTGCGGGAATGCGGAGTCTCATCCAGAGCCCAGTTTCTGAAATTAGCTAACATCATCGAACGCGAGGATCCATTACTCGGTAAAGCACGTCTGCGAGCAGGTTGAGGCCGACATAGATCAGGCCGATCAACAGGGTTGCTCCGACGACGGGGTTCATGTCCGCGTTCATGAGCGAGACGGTGAGGTATTGGCCAAGGCCCGGCCAGCTGAAGACGGTTTCCGTCACCACGGCGCCTTCGAGAAGGCCGGCATAGGTGAGTGCGAGAACCGTGACGAGCTGCACGGCAACCGTCGGGAAGGCGTGTCCCCAGATGACGGTCATGGCGGACAGGCCCTTGGCGCGGGCGGTGATGACATATTCACCCTTCAACGCGTCGATCATGAAGGCGCGCGTCATGCGGGTGATATAGGCCATGCTGAAATAGGCGAGAATGCAGACCGGCTGCACCATATGGGCAAGTGCGTCGTAAAACGCGCCCCAGTCGCCGGCAAGCAGCGTGTCGACAGTCATCAGGCCGGTGACCGGCGAGATCATGCCGTCATAGATGATGTCCTGCCTGCCCGGTCCGGGCGCGACGCCGAGCGTGGCGTAAAATACCAGCAGCGAAATCAGCGCCAGCATGAAGACGGGCACGGAATGGCCGGCAAGGCAGACGATGCGGATGATCTGGTCGGTCGTCTTGCCCTGCCTGACGGCGGCCCAGACGCCGAGCGGAATGCCGATCAGGGCTGCGAGAATGAGGGCTGCCGTGGCAAGTTCGAACGTGGCGGGAAGACGCGGGTAATATCCACCCAGACCGGATTGCGGGTCAGGATGGAGTTACCGAAATCGCCGTGCAGAACCTGCGAGACATAATGGAAGAACTGCACGACCAGCGGCTGGTCGAGGCCCATTTCCGCACGCACGCGCACGATGACGTCTTCAGGCGCGTTGTCGCCGACCGCTGCAATGACGGGATCGACGGGCATGACGCGCCCGATCATGAAGGTGATGACCATCAAACCGAACAGCGTCAGAATGACGCTGCTCAGTATCGACGATATGCTTTTGACGCGCTTGTTCAATGTCACGCTTTCTTCGCATCGTGGTAGGAATTGCCCTCGGAGAGAACGCCGAGTTCGAAACCGGAAACGCCCTTGCGGAAGGCAGCCGTCTTTGTCGTCTGGAACATGAAGACGAACGGGCTGTTCTGCATGTGCTCGCGCTGCAGGGCTTCATAAAGCTCCACGCGCTTTGCCGGGTCCTTCTCGTCGCGGGCGGCTTCCGCCTTGGCAGCGAAATCGTCGTTCTTGAAACGCGAACGCCACAGGAACGGCTTCGACTTGGCGTCGTCGCCATTGTCCTTGTTGATGTTGAAGACATCCGCGTTGGAATGCGGATCGAAATAATCCGTACCCCATGCAGAAAGCGCCATCTGGTGCTCGCGGGCGCGCATCTTGGTCAGGACCTGACGGTTTTCAGCCGACTGCAGACGTACCTTGATGCCGATATCAGCAAGGTTTGCCTGGATGGCCTGCGCCAGGTCCGGATAGGGCTGCGCGGAATAGTGGTCCATGCTGATTTCGAAACCGTCGGCAAGGCCGGCCTCCGCCATCAGTGCCTTGGCCTTTTCGACGTCCCGCTGGAACGGGATGTCGTTGACGGCGCCGGGGAAACCTTCCGGCTCGAAGCTCTGGTGAACCTTGTGGGACAGCGGAACGATGTTTTCCTGCATGCCCTTGTAGTCCAGCGCCCATTTGATGGCCTGCCAGACCTGTGGCTTGGCAAGGTTCTCATTGCCCTGGTTGAGCGAGATCAGCACCAGCGAGGCAATGCTCTTGCGATCCAGCTCGATATTCGCGTCATTCTGCGCGCTGCGCAGCTGTTCCGAAGTGAGGTCGCGGGCAATGTCGATATCGCCCTTCTGCAGCATCAGAAGCTGGGAAGACGGATCGGTGACGTGGCGCAGGATGATGCGCTTGATGTTACCCTTGTAAGGGCCGTTCGGGTTGACCGTGAGTGCGACGCTTTCGCTCGGCTTCCAGGCCTGAAGCATGAAATCGCCGGAACCGGCGCTGTTCTTCTGCAGCCAGCCATTGCCGAGATCTTCGCCGGAAGCATTGGCGAGAACCGCCTTCTTTTCGACGATCGCGCCGATATTGGCGGAGAGGCAATAAAGCAGGAAGGAGATGGCGGTCGGCTTCGCCGTCGTCAGCTTCACCGTCTTGTCATCGGCGGCAACGATGGTCGTCTCGGCATTCTCAGCAGTGAAGCCGAACTGGCTGATGATGAAGGCCGGGCTCTTGTTCATCTTGATGGCGCGCTGCAGCGAGAAGGCAACATCTTCCGCCGTGACTTTCGCGCCGCTGGAGAAGGTCGCTTCGTCACCGATGACAAAGGTGAAGACCTTGCTGTCAGCATCGGCTTCCCAGGATTTCGCGATGACCGGATCGACCTTGGTGGAATCTTCGCGATTGGCGCGCACGAGCTTCTGGTACATGTTGGACATGATTTCACCGCCGACGGCTTCGAAGCCTTCATGCGGATCAAGGCTCGTCATGTTGTCCAGCTGCTGCGCAACGACCAGAATATCCTTGGGCGTTGCGGCGAATGCCGGAATGCGCGCATAGGACAGGAACGGTACGGCTGCGCCAGCAATCAGCAGGTTGCGTCTTGAAATCATCGAAAATCCCCTTTCGGACCTTATTTTTCGGAAAACGGTATGGGTCTGCCCCAATCCAGTCATTTTTTTTATGTTTCCCCGCGATTACCATGAGCAAACGAGGCGCGACCAATTCCAAATTTGGCAGAGCCTATGCACGGATTGCATTTGCTCCCGCCTTGACCTTTCCTCTACCAATTCCCACAAAGTCTGACGGACGCGCGCCCGCGCGGCTCCGCATATCCAAAGGTGAATGACCATGACCGATGAAAAAACCGTACCCGTCTTTGACGGCCACAACGACGTGCTTCTGCGGTTATGGCGATCGGGCAATGCTTCTCCCGAAACGCTTCTCATCGAAGGGGATACGGTCGGCCACATCGACCTGCCGCGTGCGAAGAAGGGCGGCCTGGCCGGCGGTCTCTGCGCCGCCTACGTGCCCTCGCTCAGCATGGAAAAGGACGCAAACGGCGATTATTCGACACCGACCGAGGCGGACGCGCTGAAGGCGACGCTTGCGATGGCGGGGCTGCTGTTCCGCGCCGAGAAGCAATCCGCAGGCGCACTCAAGATCTGCCGCACGGCCGCCGATATTCGCAGCGCCATGGCTGAAGGCGCCTTCGCCTCCGTGTTCCATATCGAGGGCGCAGAAGCGATCGGCGCCGATCTGGATGCATTATACGTGCTGCATGAGGCAGGCCTCCGCACGCTCGGACCGGTCTGGAGCCGCCCGAACATATTCGCTTACGGTGTTCCCTTCCGTTTCCCGTCGACGCCGGATATTGGCCCCGGCCTCACCGATGCCGGCAAGCGACTGGTGAAGACCTGCAACGAACTGAAGATCATGGTCGACCTGTCGCACATGAACGAGCAGGGTTTCTGGGATATCGCCAAGATTTCCGATGCGCCGCTGGTGGCATCGCATTCCAACGCCTATGCGCTGTGCAATCACAGCCGCAACCTGACGGACCGCCAGCTGGACGCCATCCGCGACACGGGCGGCCTTGCCGGCATCAATTTCGGCGTTCTGTTCCTGCGTCAGGATGGCGTGAAGAACCCGAACACGGACCTGAACGAACTGGTCCGCCACGTGGACTATATCGTCAACCGCATCGGCATCGATCACGTCGCCCTCGGTTCGGACTTCGACGGCACCACCATTCCCGCCGCCATGAAGGATGCAGCCGACCTGCAATTGCTGGTCGAGGCTCTGCGCAAGGGCGGTTATGACGACGACGCACTCGCCAAGATCTGCCATGGCAACTGGGTGCGCGTGCTGGAGAAAAGCTGGGGCGCGTAAAGCGCCCCGTTTTCATCCTTCGTCCGGCGCGCAACCGCGCCGGAGAGAGAAGAGCGGCGGGCCCTCAGGCCTTTGCCGCTTTCTTTTTGCCCGTGGCGCGAAACGCCAGAAGACCGGCAACCACGGCAATCATCGCCCATTTGACCGGCAGCGCATCCGCCGTTTCGCTGCGGATCGGCAGAACCGTTACCGTTCCCGGACGCTCTTCATATCCGGCCTGTCCGCTCGCCTTGGCATCGGCGATCTGCTGCGGCGAAACGACCCATTCGGCGCCCCGCATCTTGTCAACGGTCATGTAACCGCCGCCCGCCACGATGGCGACGATGAGCGAAATCACTATTCTTGTGGGCATGTTCATTTGCATTCTCCTTCAATTGAAAGGAGCGTGTAGTCGCATCAAACCCCGTCACCAAGCAACCGCAACGGTCAATTGACTGCCTTTCGGAACAATCCCGCAAATCATGCATTCCATAGTTGCAATTTAGCCTTTAGACTTGGCGAAATTCATGGGATGAACAGTCACAAACTCCACATCGACACTTCATGCTTTTCTGCTAATCACATTTCCTCAACCGAAACGAATTAGCGACACATTCCTGTGGTTCGCCAACCTTGGGAAATGGGCGCTGGATAAAGCACATGGCAGACAAGAGCGAAATCACACAGACCGACGTCGCAGAATCCGCGGTTGAAAGCTTCTTTGCCAGAAACCGGCCCTATCTGACGGCGATCGCCATCACGCTGGTCTTCGTGATGATGACCTTCGCCATCTATCACCTGACGTCGGAAGTCCGCTATGACGATGTCATCGACGCGCTGACGCAGACCTCGGTTTCGGCCGTGCTCCTCGCCATCCTCTTTACCGCGCTCAGCTTTCTGGCGCTGATATTCTACGACGCCAATGCGATCGAATATATCGGCCGCAAGCTGCCGTTCCCGCCCATGGCGGCGACGGCCTTTGCCGCCTATGCCATCGGCAACACCGCCGGTTTCGGTCCTTTGAGCGGCGGCGCGATCCGCTTCCGTGCCTATTCGCGCCTTGGGCTTTCGCCCGGCGAAATCGCCCGCGTCATCGCCTTCGTCACGCTTTCCTTCGGGCTGGGCCTGCTTTCGGTCAGCGCCGTCTCCACCTTCATCGTCGCGCCGCGCATCGCCGCCATCATCGGGGTTGATGCTGTCATCCTCAGAGGCGCAGCACTCGCCGTCATCGCGGTGCTCGTCGTCGCGGCCTATGTCGGGCGCAACGGCCATACGATCCGGCTCGGCGCATGGCGTCTTCGCCTTCCCGACAGCCGCACATCCTCGCGCCAATTCCTTGTCTCGGCCTTCGATATCGCCGCCTCAGCCTCCGTACTTTACGTGCTCTTGCCCGACACCCATCTCGGATGGCCGACATTCTTCGCGATCTACGCCACCGCCGTCGGCCTCGGCGTCCTCAGCCACGTGCCGGCCGGTCTCGGTGTCTTCGAGACCGTGATGGTTGCGGGCCTCGGCAATGCCATCAGCGTTGACCAGCTGCTTGGAAGCCTCGTTCTTTACCGCGTGATCTATCACGTCCTGCCGCTGGTGGTCGCCATTCTGGTGATGCTCGTCTCGGAAATGAAGCAGTTCGCGGCAAAACCCGTAGTCTCCGATATCAGCCAGCTTGCCGTCAGGCTCGCGCCGCCGCTGCTGTCAACCTTCGCGATGATCCTCGGCACCATGCTGATCTTCTCGAGCGTGACGCCGACGCCGGACAGCAATCTGGACTTCCTGTCCAATTTCGTGCCGTTGCCGATCATCGAGGCCGCGCATTTTCTCACCAGCATTCTCGGCCTCGTGCTCGTCGTCGCCTCGCGCGGCCTCGGCCAACGGCTTGACGGCGCCTGGTGGATTGCGCTGGTCGCCGCGTCGCTGGCGCTGGTTCTCTCCCTTCTCAAGGCCATCGCGGTCTTCGAGGCCGCCATCCTCGGCGTCTTCATCGCGGCCCTTGCCGCCAATATGCGCAGCTTCAACCGCCATGCCTCGCTGGTAAAGCAGGCGCTGGGCCCAAGCTGGCTCGCCGCCATGGCCGTCATCGTCGCGGGCGCGGCAACCATCCTGCTCTTCGTCTACCGCGATACGGATTACAGCCAGACATTGTGGTGGCAGTTCGAATTCTCCGAAGAAGCGCCGCGCGGATTGCGCGCTCTTCTCGGCCTCGTACTCGCCTCTTCCACCATCGCCATCTTCAGCCTCATGCGGCCGGTCGCCTATAGACCGGACGCGATCGAGGCCGACGACGTCGTGCGCGCGACTGACATCGTGATGACGCAGGATGCGGCTGACGCCAATCTGGTGCGCATGGGCGACAAGCACGTGATGTTCTCGGAAAGCGGCAATGCCTTCATCATGTACGGCATTCAGGGCCGCTCCTGGATCGCCTTTGCCGACCCGGTCGGCGACGAGGAGGATTTCCCCGATCTCGTCTGGCAATTTGTCGAGGCCGCCCGCTCGGCAGGCGCACGCGCCGCCTTCTACCAGATATCGCCCTTCCTTCTCTCCCATTGTGCCGATGCCGGCCTGCGCGCCTTCAAGCTCGGCGAACTGGCCCTGGTCGATCTCACCGCCTTCGAGCTGAAGGGCGGCAAGCTCGCGAACCTGCGCCAGTCGCTCAGCCGCGGCGCGCGTGATGGGCTGACCTTCGAAGTCATCGAACGGGCGCAGGTGCCGGCCATTCTGGATGAGCTGAAACAGGTCTCCGACAGCTGGCTTGCGCATCACAACACGCGGGAAAAACGCTTTTCGCTTGGCGCTTTCGAGCCGGATTACATCCTGTCCCAGCCCGTCGCCATTCTGCGCAAGGACGGCAAGATCACCGCTTTCGCCAATCTGATGGTGACGCACACGAAAAAGGAAGCCACCGTCGATCTCATGCGCTTTTCACCGGATGCGCCGCGCGGCTCGATGGATTTTCTCTTCGTCAGCATCATGCAGCATCTGCGCGAGGCGGGATATGAAAGCTTCAACCTCGGCATGGCGCCCATGTCCGGCATGTCGAAGCGCGATGCAGCACCCGTCTGGGACCGCATCGGCAGCACGCTGTTCGAACACGGCGAACGTTTCTACAACTTCAAGGGCCTTCGCGCCTTCAAGGCGAAGTTCCACCCGAAATGGGAACCGCGTTACCTCGCCGTGCAGAACGGCGCAGATGCCGCTCTGGCGCTGATGGACGCGACGGTTCTGATCAGCGGCGGCGTCAGAGGAGTGATCGGAAAATGAGAAAATCCAGCATGCTGAAGGCGGCGCTTGCCGCTTCCGCCCTGTTGACCTCCCCGCTGTTTACGTCCAGCGCCGCTTTTTCGCAGGACAAGCCGGCCTATGAGACCGGCATGATCCCCGCCGAGCATATCATTCTGCCGGATGGCGAAATCCTCGCCAGCGTCTTTCTGATTTCCGATGCGGATGGATGGACGAATGCCGATGAAGAACGCGCCAAGGCGCTGGTGGAAAAGGGTGCCGCCGTGGTCGGCATCGATTTCAAGGAATATATGAAGGCGCTCGAGGCCGATGAGGACGAGTGCATCTATATGATCTCGGACATCGAGTCGCTCTCGCAGCAAATCCAGCGCACCGCCGGCACCAGCAGCTACCGCCAGCCCATCCTCACCGGCATCGGCAAGGGCGGAACGCTGGCGCTGGCCATGATCGCGCAAAGCCCGGTCTCGACCGTCCGCGACGCCGTCGCCGTCGACCCGAAAGCAGGTCTGCCGCTTCAAAAGATACTCTGCACCCCCGCCACCAAGGACAAGGTCGATGGCGAAACGGTCTATGGTCTGACCGATGGTCCGCTGCCCGCACCCGTCAGCGTGCTGTTTACGCCCGCTGCGGATCAGAAGGGCCGCGACCACGTCAACGCGCTCGTCAAGCTGCATCCCGATATCGACGTGACGGATGTGGATGACAAGGCGGACGAAATCCTGACGCAGACGCTTTCCGACCAGATCGACGCCGCCGGTGACACCGACAGCCCGCTCGGCCTGCCCATCAAGGTTCTGGAAACGAGCCCTGTCATGGACACCATGGCGGTGATCTATTCCGGCGACGGCGGCTGGCGCGACCTCGATGAAGAAGTGGGTGGCGCGCTGCAGAAACAGGGCATTCCCGTGATTGGCGTCGATGCCCTGCGTTATTTCTGGAAAGAAAAACAGCCGCAGGAAGTGGCGGGCGACCTTGCACGCATCATCGACACCTATCGCAAGCAATGGAAAGTTCGCAATGTCGTGCTGATCGGCTATTCCTTCGGTGCCGACATCATTCCTGCAACCTATAATCTTCTGCCGGAACGCGCGAAATCCCACGTCGTGCAGCTCTCCCTGCTGGGCTTGTCGACGGAAGTGGACTTCGAAATTTCCGTTCAGGGCTGGCTTGGCGTGGCTGGCGAAGGCAAGGGCGGCAAGACGGTGGATGACATCGCCAAGATCGATCCGAAGCTGATACAGTGCGTATACGGCACGGAGGAAGAGGATGAAGACCCCTGCCCCGGTTTGAAGGCGAAGGGTGTCGAGACGATCGCCATTGAAGGTGGTCACCATTTCGACGAAGACTATGAGGCGCTTGCAAAGCGGATTGTGACATCGCTGAAGACCCGGCTGCCTAAATAGAACATTTTAACCTGAGGGGCTTCGGGAGAATTTCCGAAGCTCCGACCATGAATTTGCATGTTCCCTCCCCAGAAACATCACCTCCCGCAGCCTTCAAACTCCCCTGAATGACCAGCGGCAGTTCGAAACCCGTCTTCGATCGCCACCCACGCTTGCGGAATCGATTAAATTATTATTCAAAAGAACCCGGCCGGCGGCGAATGTTCATGGCGTTTCCTCAACCATGCCTCTGTTGATTGCCAACCATGGATTTTATATTTTCGGACCGGTTCAGGGAGCCGCCGCATGCCCGCCTTAAAGCGAAAGACAAAAACACCCGTCCTCGTGGAACGCATCGACCAGTTCGTCGCTGGCGTCAGAGAGGCGATGAAAAGCAGCGATGCATTGCGAAACAAGAAAATCCGCGACCTCTGGGACGCCGAGGTTCGCTACCATTTCGACAATGGCCGCACGGAAAAGACGCTTGAACTTTACATCATGAAATATCGCTACGCCCTGAAGGCCGAATTCGGCCCGAAGAGCACGCCGCTTGCCATCTGCAACATGAAAAAGCTGCGGGAGCGTCTGAACACCTATATCGAGCGGGCGGACTATCCGAAAACCGGGGTGGCGGCATCGATTGTCGAAAAAATCGAACGGGCGGAATTCAACACCGCCGGCCGGAAGCCAACCGTTCTTCTGCGTATTGCCGATTTCATTTCGGCGATGAACGGCATGGGTACGAAGGAAGAGATGCAGGCCTTGTGGGACGCTGAAATCAGCATCATGAAGGGCAGAGCCCAGACGACGATCATTTCCTACATCACGAAATACCGCAACGCCATCCGCGAAGCCTTCGGCGACGACCATCCAATGCTGAAGATCGCCACTGGCGACGCCGCGATGTATGACGATGCGCGGCGGGTCAAGATGGAGAAGATCGCCAACAAGCATGGCGCACTGATTACATTCGAGAATTATAAACAGGTGCTGAAGATCTGCGCCGACAATCTCCAGTCCGACGATCCCCTGATGATCGGCATCGGCCTGATCGGCATGACGGGACGACGCCCCTATGAGATCTTCACACAGGCTGAGTTTTCGCCCGCCCCCTATGGCAAGGGCGTTTCCAAATGGAGCATCCTGTTCAACGGCCAGGCCAAGACCAAGCAGGGCGAAGGAACGAAGTACGGGATTACCTACGAAATTCCGGTTCTTGCCCGCTCCGCGGCCATTCTCTCCGCCTATCAGCGCCTGCGCGCAAGCGGGCAGGGAAAACTGTGGCACGGCATGTCGATCGATGATTTTTCATCGGAAACCCGCCTGCTGCTCAGGGACACGGTTTTTAATCTGTTTGAGGATCTCTGGCCGAAGGAAGAACTTCCCAAGCCCTATGGCCTGCGGCACCTTTACGCGGAAGTCGCATATCACAATTTCGCCCCGCCCCACGTCACCAAGAACAGCTATTTCGCCGCCATTCTCGGTCACAACAACAACGACCTCGAAACCTCGCTCTCCTATATGACCTATACCCTGCCGGAAGATCGCGACGATGCGCTGGCACGGGCCAAACGTGTCAACGAACGGACATTGCAGCAGATGGCGACCATCGCGCCCGTTTCCCGCAAAGCATAAAGCCAGCCGCGGATGTCAATCCGCAGCTGGCAACGCCATTCGTCAAACCCGCCCGTCGCCTGAGGTGCGGTAAAGCAGTGTCAACACGGTCAGCGCCAGTCCGACCAGTGCGACCGAGCCGAAAATGTAGAAGTTCCACTCCGGCGCCAGCCCGCGCTGCAGCACGAGGCCGCCGATCATGGGGCCGGCAATGCCGCCCAATCGGCCGACCGCAAGCGAAAAGCCAAGGCCCGTGCCGCGGATATGGACGGGGTAAAGCCGCCCGACCAGAACATTGGCAAGAATCTGGGTTCCAATCGTTCCGGCACCGGCAAGGGCGACGAAGAGATAGAGAAGCGGCCCCTTGTTCACCGTGAGAGCCCAGATCGAGGCGGCACCGATGGCAAAGAGAACCGCCACCACCACCTTGACGTTGCCCTTGTCGGCAAAACGCCCACCCACAAGGATGCCGATCGCGGCCCCGACATTGAGCATGATCGAGAAGCTGAGCGCCGAGCTGATATCGTAACCCATCTTGTTCATGATGGTGGGCAGCCAGTTGACCATGCCGAAGGTGAGGAGCAGCGAGCAAAAGTGAATGCCCCAGGCATTCAGCGTCGAAAGCAGCCGGCCTTCCGAGAACAGTGCGCCCACGCCGCCCTTTTGAATCTTGGCATGCGGCACGATGCGTTGCAGGCCGTAGGTGTCGCAAATTCCGTCAGCTTCCGCCTGCCGGCCCTTGCTCGCCAGCCATTCCGGCGATTCCGGCAGGAACCGCATGAACAGCGGCAGAAGAATGAGCGGCAGGCCGCCGATCAGCATCAGCGGACGCCAGCCATAGCTCTCCAGAAGAAGGATGCCCATGAGGCCGGAAATGATGCCGCCGATAAGGTAACCGAGGAAGGACAGGGAATTTGCCTGCGCCCTGCGTTGGGGCGGCGAGAATTCCAGCACCAGCGCCGTCACCGTCGGCAAAAGCGCGCCAAGGCCGAGACCAGCCAGGAAGCGGGTGATTTCGAAGGCGAGGAAGTTCGGCGTCATGGCCGAGGCGATCATCATCGCTGAAAATCCCGCAAGGCTGATGAGCACGACCTTCCGGCGGCCGATGCGATCCGCCATGGTACCGGCAAACAATGCGCCGAGCAGCATGCCGAACAGCGTCAGCGCCGCGGCCCGCCCAACCATGGCCGGATTAAGCGCCCAGGCCCCTTCTTTCAGCAGCGCCGGTGCAACCGCGCCGTATACGACCAGATCGTACCCGTCGAACATGATCATCAGGCCGCATGTCGCGATGACGCCGGCCGGGTTTTTCGTCCGCACTGAAGCGGCGCTCATGTAATTCGTGGACATATTCCTCCCTTTCACGCATGAACGCGCCATCCGGAATGGATCGACGTCTTCCCGTTCTTGCGATTGCTCCGTGGGTACCCGGCTTGCTCCACCCTGATATGTGTCCCGCTCCTGTCAAGACACCTATCGCCGATATCACCCGCCTTCGATTAAATGTTGCATTTGCAAAAATTGCAATTGAAATATTAATGGTGATCAACCGCCATCGCTGACGTGGATTTCAAACGCGTTACAGCCCGGAAACCCTCGACAGCGTCGGTATCCAGTTCAAAATACGAATGCGACTATAGACGCCATGAATGACAAATGGATCGGCGTCGCTGAAAGCGATGACATCCTCGATGCAACGGGCCTCAGCGATGATGAGAGCGGCGGCAGAACCGCCGCGCTCCGCCTGCATCGGCCCGGATGCGAGAATTCTGAACCCTTCCGGCAAACCATCTTCATTGCGCAAATGAGCCTTGTGAGCATCCATCTGCGCCGCCCGTTGCTCAACGGCAGCGGGATCACTTTCGGCAAAGCGCACGTAAAGCCCTGGACGATCACCTGCGCCTGTCATCGGGCGAGCACGAAATCGTGGTTCACCGACCAGAACCAGCCGCCAGTGAAACCCAGATCCCCGGCCTTTTCCGCATCCTCCACCCGCTGGAAGTCGGCCAGCAGGCTTTCCTTCACGCCAAAAACCGCGTCCGAACGGATGTAGGGATCATCAGGATCGAAAATATGCGTGACCAGCGTGGTAAACCCCCGCGCTGAAACAATATAGTGCAGGTGCGCCGGCCTGTAGGGATGCCGCCCCATGGCCCGCAGCAGCTGCCCGACCGGGCCATCATCCGGTATGGGGTAATATTTCGGCTTCGCCGCCCGGAACCAGTAGCGCCCGTCATCACCGGTGATGAAGACGCCGCGCAGGTTGAAATCGGGCTGAATACCCTTCTGCTGCACGTCGTAGAAACCTTCGTCATTGGCCTGCCAGACATCGATGCGGGCGCCTGCGACCGGCACTCCATCGGTATCGAGGATGCGGCCGGTCACCAGCATGTCCTCGCCCTTGCCGTCCAGGCAGATATTGGCGCCCATCGGCATTTCCGGCGCATCGGCCACATGAAAAGGCCCAAGAACGGTGGATTCCGACGCGCCGCTCGGTTTGCGATGGTTGATCGCATCGACCAGCATGGAGACGCCGAGAATATCCGAAAACAGGATCCACTCCTGCCGCCATTCATTGCAGATCTGGCCGACCTCAGTAAGAAAATGGATTGCCTTCATCCATTCTTCCTCGGTCGGTTCGATCTCTTTCACCGCCTCATGAAGTTTGCGGGTAACGACCGCCATGATCTCCTTGAGGCGCGGATCGTCGCAATCGCGCATACGGGCGATCACGGTTTCGGCCGAACGTTCCTCGACAAAATAGCCGTCGTCACCGGTCGTGTTCATGTCCGTCATGTCTTCCTCCCATCACTCCGGCCGTGCGCCCTCGAAGGCGCGTTGCAACAGGGCGCGGATCGCGGTTTTTTCGATTGGCCGCGGGCACCAGTAAGGATTGGCCGTCGCAAGCTCGGCCATAGGATCGAGATTTTCCGGCCGCACGCCGAGCGCGGCAAGACTAACCGGCGCACCAAGCCGGGCGGCAAAGTCGTAAAGTCCTGCCCCGGCCCTGCCGCCAACCAGTGCCGCAAGCGGCGCCAACAGATCCGGCACCGCCTCTTCCACATAGGCGACGGTATGCGGCAGAAGCACCGCATGGGTTTCCGCATGCGGCAGGTCCAGACTACCGCCCAGCGTATGGCAAAGCTTGTGATGCAGCGACATGCCGACGGCACCCAGCACCGTGCCGCATAGCCATGCGCCGTAAAGCGCCGTTTCCCGCGCCTTGATATCCTGCGGCTGCACACTCACGCCGGGAAGCGCCTCGACCATCGCCCGCAATCCCTCCATCGCCATCAGGCTGACGATCGGATTACGGTCCTGCGCATAAAGCGCTTCCGCCGCATGCGCCATGGCGTTCAGCCCGCTCGTCATGCTGATGGCGACAGGCAGTCCGAGTGTCAGCTCCGCATCGTAAATCACCACTTCCGGCAGGATTTCAGGCCCGCGCATGGTGGTCTTCACACCATTTTCCGTCTGGCCGAGAATGGGTGTCACCTCGGAGCCGGCATAGGTCGTCGGAATGACGATCTGCGTCGCATCAGTGCGCAAGGCGATTGCTTTGCCGAGACCGGTGGTGGAACCACCGCCCAGCGACACCACGCAATCCGCACCGGCCGCACGATAAACATCGACCGCCCTTTTCGTCACCTCGACTGGTGTGTGCATGGTCGCATCGGAAAAGACACCCGCAGCCAGTGGGCCGAGCCGAGCGGCCAAGGCTTCCGCATCACCCTTCTGTTGGTGGGTGGAAAGCACCAGCGCCCGAGATAAGCCGAGGCGGCGGATTTCCCCCGCCACGCCCACTGAACTGTCCGCGCCGAAGACGATGCGGGCCGGGGCGGCCGTGTAGACGAACGCCTGCATGGCTCAGGCTCCGTCGAGCTTGAACAGGCGGCGCGCATTGGTGCGGCCAATCTTCACCCGGTCGGCCTCGGCGATGCTCGTCGCGTTGAACCAGTCCGAAGCGTGGTCGATGTTCTCGAACGGCCAGTCGGTGGAGAACAGGATGCGGTCGGCGCTGATTTCGAGAATGGCGTCGATAAGGGTCTGGGTGCGGAAATTGCCCGAGGTGGTGATATGGAAATTCTCGTTGAAATAATCCATGAAACGGCGCTTGGCCGGATAGCGCGGCGGCAGCTTAACCCAGGCATTGCGGTGGTCTATGCGCCACATCATGTAGGGCAGGCCCTCGCCCATATGGCCGAGAATGATGTTGAGGCGCGGATGCTCGTCGAACAGACCTGATGCCATGAGACGCAGCGCATGGACAGCCGTTTCCTGCGCGAATGCCCAGGTGGGGCCAAGCAGCCAGGGGTGACCATCATAGATACGCGAATCCTGCGGCAGCGGATTGCGCGGATGCAGGTAGAAAGGCACATCGAGCTTTTCCACCTCACCCCAGAACGGGCGATATTGCGGCAGATCGTAGTAAAGCGGCGTCTGGCCGTCACCTTCCTGGCTGAAACCGTTGACGAGCGCGCCGACGAAACCGAGATCGTTGATACAACGCTGCAATTCCTCGGTCGCCGCATCCGGGTCCTGCAAAGGTAGGGCTGCGAAGGCGAGGAAACGGTCCGGCCGCTTGGCGCATTCTTCAGCCAGAACGTCATTGGCGCGCCGCGCAATCTCGATCGCCTTCTTCGTGTCGGGAATGGCCTGCACCGCCGGTGCATTCAGCGACAGGATCATGGTCTCGATGCCATGCGCATCCATCAGCTTCAGGCGCGTATCCTGAATGTCGAGCAGGCGATGCTGCAGTTCCTTCCAGTAGTCACCGGGCACGAACCCGGCCGAATCCTGAAGTGTTTCCGGGATTGCGAAATGCTCTTCGAGAGCGACCTTGCCTTGCATGTTGTTTCCTCCGAAATCGCTGTTCATTTGCCGCCAGATGAGCGGTCAATATTGGCCCTTGGGTTCGAGACCCAGCATGCTCTGTCCGATCATGGTGCCCACGGCATCCCAGTTCATGCTGATATGGCGACCGACCGCATTGGCATCCCGCCAGGCCCGCTGGACGGGATTGGAAAGATCAAGCCCGACACCGCCGGTGGAATCGTTGAGCGACTGCACGGCGCGCAGCGCCAGAGAGACGGAAAAGGACTGGCCGCGACGGCTGACAAGGCGGTCATCCACCGTAAATTCCGCCCTGCCTTCGACCCTGGCCTGCGAAAGCGCCTGTGCCCGGGCAACATCGCGCAGCAGGATTTCGCAAGCCGCATCGACGCTCGCCGCCGCTTCCGCGACACGCAGCTGGATGGTCGGAAATTCGGCCATGCGGTTGTTGCCGCCCGCTACCGCGCCACGCGTCACCCGGCCGCCGACATGATCGACATAGGCGGCAAGCGCGCCCTTGGCCGCGCCGACGCCCGTTGAGGCGAGACAGGAAGGAATGCCGGTCAAAAGCGGCATGTTGAAGAGGCCTTCCTCCTCATAATAGCGTCCGCCGGGCGTGTTGCCGCTGGTGGCGTCGGGAAAGGTCAGAACACGGTGTTTGGGAACGAAGACGTCATCGAGAACGAGCGTCTTGGAGCCCGTGCCGGCCAGACCCACCACATGCCAGGTATCTTCAACGACATATTCGCTTGCGGGCACGAGAAGGAAGGCGGGAACCGGCTTGCCCTCGCCCTGCGGCGGCAGGATGGCTGCGCAGAGAGACCATTGCGCATTCTCGCAGCCCGAGGCGAAGGCCCATTTGCCGCTCAGGCGATAACCGCCATCGGCCGCCTCCGCCATCTTCACCGGCGCATAGGAACCGCACAGAAGTGCGTCGGGGTTTTCACCCCAGACATCGGCCTGCGCCTCTTCGGGAAACATCGCCAGCAGCCACTGATGGGCGGAAAGCAGGCCGGCAACCCACCCGGTCGACGCGCAGGCGGCCGAAAGCTCTATATTGGCTTCGACAAGTTCGGCGAATTCGCCACCCTTGCCGCCGAAAGCCCGGGGCTTGACGATATCGAAATAACCGATGCCGCGCAGCGCCTTGATATGGGCAGCGGGAACGCGCCGGGCTTCCTCGGTCTGTCTGGCGCTCGACCGGAAAAGATCGGCTATGCCGGCAACGCGGCTGGCGAGGCGGACATGCGGGTTCGTTTGCGCCGACTGCGGCGCATGGCTCATATCGTTCATGATTGTCTCCTTCCGGAAATGACTTGGCCGGTAATAATATGGCCGGGAAATATCAGGCGGGCACGCCTGCCGGGCTTGCGGCGCAATATTGGGCGTTTTCATAAAGCAGCGGCCGCGTCGTCTCGCTGACATCGGCCGAAACCACCTGCCCGATAAACACCGTATGCGTTCCATATGGCATTGCCGCGACACGGCGGCAGGCGATGGCGGCATGGGCCTGGGGCAGATAGAGAACGCCGTTTTCGTGGCGCTGCCAGTCGCCGTTACGGAAACGCTCTTCCGGCGACACCTTGCCGCTGAAAGCATCGGACAGGGCGATCTGATCCTGCGTCAGCACATTGACGATGAAATCGGGCCGGCAGAGCAGCAATTCGTGCAGCAGCGTGCGATTGTTCAGGCAAACCAGAAGAGAGGGCGGCTCCATCGAGACCGATGTAACGGCCGTGACCGTCATGCCGTGGTCGCGCTGATCACCCGAGGCACAGGCGGTGATGACCGTCACGGTCGCCGGAAAACGGCGCATCGTCGTACGGAAATTCTGGCCGACACCTTCAGGCGCAAGATTGTTCAGGCCAAACAATGCTGATGTCATGAGATCCTCCCAAATCCTGCATTCTTAGTTATTTTCATTTGCAACATTTGTCAATGCAAATGTTTTTCCACTGCTAAATGCCGCGATTTTGCCTCGCATTCCCCCATCTTCCGGAGTGAAGCTATTGAAACAGATGGATTATGCCGGTACAGCCGATGGGTGCGTCGCATCCTCTGCGCACGTTGTTCTCAAACGGGGTTTTGCTTGTGTCCTATCAGTTCACTGACTCTGTACCCTATCTGCTCAACTGGGTGGGCGTTCGGCTTGGAGAGCGCTTCTCCGTAAGGCTGGCATCCTACGATATGACCCTGCCAATGTACCGCGTGCTGGCGGCGTTGAGACAAGATGAGAGCAAGACGCTGACAGAGCTTTCCGACATGGTATCGGTGGAGATTTCCACGCTCTCCCGGCTCGTTGGCCAGCTCGTCAGGCGCAATCTCGTCAGCCGTGTCAGGCCGGCCGACAACGCGCGCATCGTGCGCATCACGCTGACAGCAAAGGGCGAGGAACTAGCCGACGAACTCATGCCCATCGCGGCCATGTTCGAAAAAACCGCAATCGAGGGCCTCGACCCTGCGGAAGTGAAACTTTTCAAAAGCATCCTGCGCCATATCGGCCGCAACATCGCCAGTCTCTGATCACCCGGAAACTCACTGCCCGCATCACGGTCTTCACGTGCAATGTACTTGTAATGGCTGGTTCCTATCCCTGTGGAAACTTACCGCATCGGAGGAGAATTACCCATGTCCGACAGATCGTCACCCGCCTTCCCGGCGGCGATCGCCCTTGTCACCGCGTCGATCATGCTTTCGGCCTGTGCCTCGACAGTGATGAAAAGCTACATCGGCGCGCCCATCAGCAGCGTGATGCTGGACTACGGGCCGCCGGACAATATTTACAGCCTCGGCGCAGGACAGCAGGCCTATCAGTGGCGAAAAAACAAGACGCAGGCGGTCGCGGGGTCGTCGAGTGGTGAAGTACGGACAACACGGCGTGGCGAGCGTTACGAAGTGTCCGAGACGCCGGGTTATGTGGAGCGCATAGAGTGCTTCTACACGTTCTTCACACGCAATTCCGGTGGAGAATGGTATGTCACGAGTTTCCGGCAGCCTTCGCTAGAATGCGAATGACCGTTTCGGGATTTCAAATTCCAGCCTGTTTGACCGCCGCTTTGATGCTTAAAGCGGCGGCGTTCTTTTGAACATTCTCCCTGAAATCTGTCATCGGATGAACCGGTCAGAAGCGATAGTTCAGGCCGGCCTTGATGACATGATCACTCACATCGGTCTTCGACCTGCCGCTGGCTGTCGTTGTCGACACATTTCCGGTGCTGACATAATTATATTCAAACTTGGCCGACAGGCCGCCGCCGAAGCTCTGCTCGACACCCGCGCCAACCAGATAGCCCTGCTTCCAGCCATCGGGACCCGTGACGCCGTTTCCATCCTTGAACTTCGTGGTGGTCAGGCCGGCGGTGCCGTAAACAAGCGTGCGGTCAAGCGCCACGCCGGCCTTCATCTTGGCCGCACCACGGAAACGCTCCCTCAACCGGCCGTTCGGCACGCGCGCGTCGTTCCCGAGGTAAGAACCTTCGATTTCAGCGCCGACAACGCCGGAGCCGAACTGGAAATTATAACCGGCCTGCACGCCCCCTGTCAGTCCACGGCCGCTGGCCAATGGGTTCAACCTTGGGGAGGCGACGCCGCCATGCGCACCGACATAGGCGCCGCCCCATGAGAAGGCCGGTTGATTGCCGTAATCAAAGGATTGCTGCGTATTGTAATTCGTAAGATCGGCGGAATAGGCGCCTGTTGCAGCCGCAATGGCGATGGTCACGGCGACAAGCGATTTTTTGATGATCGACATGAATGACTCCAGGGGAAACCGATGCGCCATAGGCGCTTGCAGGGTTTCAGTTCGCGTTGAAGAACCGGAAACCGGCTCCCGTTAGCCTGCTTGCGCAAATCAGCACGAGATGCGGATGAGCTCAGCAGATAAGGGCATTTTCCCCGCGAGAGTTACGCCTGCATTGCACGCCGTAAATTTTCTTCAAAATAAGTGATTTATTTAATATACTTAGAAGAATTTCCTAAACTAAATCGTAAGGAATTTCATTGTCACGGACGCGATTCATCGCGCCATCCGCAGCCTATTCGCTTCCAACTGCAACATTTTTCGATGAGACGGATCGAATTTCCAGACGCACACAAAAACCGGGATCGAGATCGACAAACAGCACACGTCCGCCATGAAGCTCGGCCGCCTTCTGGACCAGGTTCAAGCCGAGGCCGGCTCCCGGCGAATTCGTGTTGATGCGGTGAAACGGCTCGAACACCTGCTCGCGCTCGGAGACGGGAATGCCCGGGGCTTCATCGCAAACATCAATGAAACCCGCAGCACCGACCCGGATCATGATAGCGCCCTTGCCGCCGCCATGATCGATGGCGTTGCGGACAAGATTGACGACCGCCATCTCGACAATCGACGTCTGCATCGTCAACACCACATGGCTTTCGCTCGGTTCGAAATCGAACTCGTAACCGGCATCCATCGCGATCGGGGCAAGATCGGTCGCGATGCGCTCGACAAGTGCGTTCAGATCCTGCTGCACGGCAGGCAATTCCACCGCGCCGACCGCCTGCATCTCCAGCAGCTGATGGGCGACGCGTGTGAGACGATCAATATCGGCCCGGAGCTGCCGGCTCAGCGCGTCATCGGGCAAAAGGTCGGCCCGGACACGCGCAATTGCAATCGGCGTTCGCAACTCATGCGCGGCATCGGCAAGAAAGCGGTTACGACGATTATATCCCTCATCGAGCTTGGAGAGCGCGACATTGAAGGCATCCACCAGCGGAATGATTTCACTGGGCACCTTGGAACGGTCGATACGGGCGGAACGGTTTTCGAAATTGATCGACTTCGCCTGTTTGACCGTTTCAATCAGACCACTCAATGAACGGCCGACCGCTCTCGGGGTCACGAGCAACGTCGCGATGCCGGTCAGGATCAGCATGGGCACGACGACGATAAGGATGATGAAGCCTACACCCGGCAGCACGGTAAGCCAGCGTATGTCGCCATTGGCATCTTTTTCCAGATCCAGCTGAATGTTGATCCAGAGACTGAGGCCGTCATTCGGGAAGCCTTTCTCCGTCCCGGCAATGAATTGCAGCCGCCCGGCCGGCGTATCGCGGTTTTCCATCGTGGCCCGGACTGTTTCCCCGGCGTCCAGGCGCGCTCTTTCGATGCTTCGGGGAAAATCCGCCGCCAAGGCGGGTGTGGGGATTTCTCCATATTGCAGCACGATGTCATCGGCATTCCGCACCACGAACCAAAGATTGGGATAGCGCTGTTTCAGCTCTACCAAGCCGGGCGTGGGCAACACTTGCGCGCGCCCCTGCGCATCCCTTGTCACGCTTTCCGCAACAATCCGAACAGCCTCTTCATTGGCGCCCTCCAGCCGTGGATCGATGATCCAGATCCAGCCGACGAGAAGGATGACAAACAGGACGAGCAGGAATGCCTGCAGGGCGAAAAGGCGCTTCATCAGCGCCCATCGCAGGGATCCGTTTCGTTTTTCCTTCATGTATTCAACCGGATGAGATAGCCGATGTTGCGCACGGCCCTTATCTCGACCGTGGCTTCGGCCTGCGCAAGCTTCTTCCTGATCCGGGAGATATGGGCATCGAGAGCATTCGACTCGATCTCGTCGTCCAGGGTGTAAACCGCCTCGATCAGATTGGATCGTGTGACGATGCGGTTCGGCCGGCGCATCAAGGCTTCAAGCACCAGATACTCCCGGCGCCGAAACTCGATTATGGAACCGGCAATACTGATTTCGTTGCTTTTCGGATCGATGCTCAGATTTCCAAAACTCACATATTTGTCGGAAAGCGAAGGGCCGCGCCTGTGCAGTGCGCGAAGGCGAGCCAGCAACTCCTCGATCGCGAAGGGCTTGGCGAGATAATCATCCGCCCCGGCATCGAGCCCGTCAACGCGGTGATCGACACTTCCAAGCGCCGTCAGCACAAGGATCGGCACGGAATGTTTGCGTCGACGAAGCGACGACACGAGGTTCAGCCCCTCACCATCAGGAAGGCGGCGATCCAGAACGAGCACATCATAGGCCCCGTCGCGGGCAAGAGCATCGGCATCGCTGATGGTGCTGACGTGATCCGCGAGCACGTCGCGCCGTCGCAAGGCCTCGAGCAGCGCTCGCGCCATTTCGGGTTCATCCTCAAGAAGCAGGATTCGCAACGACTTTTCCTCAAAGGTGAATTCTGGCAGCCCACCACTGGTCGGTGAATATTGCAGTTACATTGCAGGCGAGGAGCCGGACTCGTCTTCTTTAGCAGTTTGCAAGAGACAAACCGACCGGCATCGCGCGACTTTCACAGCCAGCCGGAATATGCGTTAGGTATTTGGTCCGGGCCTGTATCCATGCCTTGCATAAAATCGGTCAAGTTCACGCTGTTGCGGCACCTCGCCGGTATAGATCGCAATGTAGTCCGGGATCCTTGTCATCCGCACGGACGCATCCTCCTGCGATTGCATGGAGATATAGCCTATCTGGACAAGATAGGTGGTCCGGGCGCGCACATCCGCCATGGTTTCGGAATGGCCAAAACGCATGAACATGCGCGAAAGCGCATCCATCCTCGTCTGATCGGCTTTGCGCACCTCGGCAAGAATATCATCCGACTGAAGCGCCCAGCTGCGAACCGCGAATTCGAACTTGCTGTCGAAAAGGCCGGGATCCAGCCAGCAATCGAAAACATTCAGCATCGCTTCCGCCAATGTTTCCGCATAGGCCTCCGACTGCCTGACGATGCTTCCGGTATTCTTCTCGCGCCAGCGGGAGACAAGTGCTGCCAGCAATTCCTCCCGGTCCTTGAAGAACCAGTAGAAACTCGTGCGTGACAGATTGAGCTTTTTTGCCAATGGCAGGATTTTGACGGAGTCCACACCGGACTCGAGCAGAGCCTGATAGGCAGCCTCCAGCCACCCCTCCTGCGATCCGCGCCAACCGGTCTCGTTCAATGTCGCTTCCATGGTGATTTCTATCAAATCCGCCTGGTTGCGACAAGCCGAATGTCCACCCCTGTCGAAAGTATAAACACACGTGTTTTATTAATTGACACATATGTACATTTCCACCTAGCCTTCTCCCATCAGCACCATCCGGAGAACGGCAATGTCGAATGATCCCCTTCTTCAGCCCTACCGGCTCAAGCATCTCACCCTGCGCAACCGCATCATCGTCACCTCACATGAACCCGCCTATCCGGAAGACGGCATGCCGAAGGAGCGTTACCGCGCCTATACGGTCGAGCGGGCGAAAGGCGGGGTGGCGATGACGATGACGGCCGGTTCCGCCGCCGTCTCGAAGGACAGCCCGCCCGTTTTCAACAACCTGCTGGCCTATAAGGATGAAATCGTTCCGTGGATCAGGGAAATGACCGACGCCGTGCATGAAGAAGGCGCGGCAATCATGATCCAGCTGACCCACCTTGGCCGCCGCACCCGCTGGGACAAGGGTGACTGGCTGCCTATCCTCGCGCCCTCCCATCACCGCGAAGCTGCCCACCGCGCTTTTCCAAAAAAGATCGAGGACTGGGATATCGAGCGCATCATCAAGGATTTTGCCGATGCCGCAGAACGCATGAAAGCAGGCGGCATGGACGGCATCGAGCTGGAGGCCTATGGCCATCTCATCGACCAGTTCGTCTCACCACTGACAAACGAGCTGGACGGTCCCTATGGCGGCTCGCTGGAAAACCGCATGCGCTTCTGTCTCGACGTGTTCAATGCGATGCGCGAACGCGTCGGCGACGATTTCATCCTCGGCGTGCGCTATACAGCCGATGAATGTCTCGAGGGCGGCACCGGAAAGGCAGAGGGCCTAGAAATCTCAAGACGGCTGAAGGAGAGCGGCCTGATCGACTATCTGAACGTCATTCGCGGCCATATCGACACCGATCCCGGTCTGACCGACGTCATTCCCATTCAGGGCATGGCCAATGCCCCGCATCTGGACTTTGCCGGTGAAATCCGCGCCGCGACCAGCTTCCCGACCTTTCACGCCGCCAAGATCCAGGATGTCGCCACCGCCCGATATGCGATCGCCTCCGGCAAGGTCGATATGGTGGGCATGACGCGCGCCCACATGACCGACCCGCATATCGTGCGAAAGATCATGGAAAAGCGGGAGGACGACATTCGCCCCTGCGTGGGCGCCAATTACTGTCTCGACCGCATCTACCAAGGCGGCCTTGCCTTCTGCATTCACAATGCGGCCACCGGCCGCGAGGAAACCATGCCGCACGAAATCGCCAGAGCCGCGGAAAGCCGGAAGGTGGTCATCGTCGGCGCCGGTCCGGCAGGTCTTGAGGCCGCACGTGTCTGTGCAGAACGCGGCCATGAGGTCATCGTCTTCGAGGCCGCAAACAATCCCGGTGGCCAGATCCGCCTTACCGCGCAAAGCGAACGCCGCCGCGAAATGATTGGCATCATCGACTGGCGCATGAGCCAGTGCGAAAGGCTCGGCGTCACCTTCCATTTCAACACATGGGCGGAAGCGGACACGGTTCTTTCGGAAAATCCCGACGTGGTGATCATCGCCACCGGCGGACTGCCGCATACAGACGTGCTGTCAAAGGGAAACGATCTCATCGTCTCGGCATGGGATATCATTTCCGGCGACGTCAAACCGGGCACCAATGTGCTGGTTTTCGACGATGCCGGCGACCATGCGGGCCTGCAGGCCGCCGAATGTCTCGCGAAGGCGGGGGCGAAAGTCGAGATCATGACGCCGGACCGCGCCTTTGCCCCTGAGGTCATGGCGATGAACCTCGTTCCCTACATGCGCTCGCTGCAAAAACGCGACGTCACCTTCACCGTCACCTACCGTCTGGAGGCCGCGGAAAGAAGCGGTAACCAGCTCATTGCCCACATCGGCAGCGATTATGGCGGCGTGACGAAATCGAGAACCGTGGACCAGATCGTCGTCAATCACGGCACGATCCCGCTGGATGATCTCTATTTCGAACTCAAGCCGGGCTCGAAGAACCTCGGCGAAATATCCTATGACGCCCTGCTTGCGGGCACTGCCCAGACCGTCGAGCGCAATCCTGCCGGAACCTATCGGTTGTTCCGCATCGGCGATGCGGTTGCGGCACGCAACACCCATGCGGCGATCTACGATGCGTTGCGTCTCGCAAAGGACCTTTGAGACAAACGGGAGCCGCAGCATTGCGGCCCTCGTTTCAAACCTCCAGAGACACCGCAAACCGTTGATCGAATCTCAAGAACTGCAATCGCCCTCCCAGACGGTCGACGGCCATCTTGACGATCGCAAGCCCGAGGCCGCTTCCGCCCGGTTCCGATCGCGGCGAACGGTAGAAACGCTGCAGCACACGCTCCTGCTCCTCCACGGCGATCCCCGCCCCTTCATCGATGACAACGACGTTCACCTTGCCGCCGATCAGTTCGGCGCGGCATTCGACTGTCGAGCCCTTCGGCGAGTGCTGCACGGCATTCTCCATGACATTCCTGATGGCAAGCCGAAGGAGCGAGCGGTCCGCCTCGACGAGGATCGTATCCGCCTCTTCCGGGAGCTGGCAGGCAATATCCACCTCCCGTAATCGTCTGAGCGGCTCAAGTTCCTGAATGACATCCAGAATGAGCCGGGGAACATCCACGCCGGTTTTCGCCGTCCGCGTTTCGGTGGCGTCGACGGCGGCCAGATCGATAAGCTGCTTCGCCATCCGGCTTGTCCGGTCGACGCTCTGCTCGATGCGCCTGAGCGCCTGTTGCTGAACCTCCGGATCGGTCGAGCGCATCGCCACCTGCGCCTGCGTCTTCAGGCCGGCAAGCGGTGTCTTCAACTCATGGGCGGCATAGGTCGTGAATTCACGCTCCCTTTCCCGCGTCGCCTGAACACGCGCCAGAAGACTGTTCAACGCCTGGATCATCGGCCGAAGCTCCGATGGCGTTCCCCTGTCGGCAAAGGCATGCAACTCGGTCGCATCGCGTGCTTTCAGGCCATTTGCAAGCTTCTGAAGAGGAGCAAGCCCGCGGGAGACACAGAACCAGATGAGACCGGCCATCAACGGCATGATGAAAAGCGCCGGATAGAGAAGTCCCTTGATCACGTCATCGACAAGACGGTCGCGGACCTGAATGCTGTCTCCCACCAGAACCCTGACGCCGAGATCGGGCTTGACCACGGCATAAACCCGCCATTCGACACCATTGATGACCGTGTTTTGATAACCCGAGGCATGTTCAGACAGGGAAGCGGTGGGCGCACTGTCCGATTTACTCAGGAGACGACCGCTGACGGACCAGATCTGGCAGGCAAGCTGGCGTTCATAGGAAGGTATCGACGCGGCCGCATCATCTTCTGCGTGACCACCCGCTGCGGGCATGTGGCCGACAACGCCAATATCGGCCGGACGGTCGCCGACAAGGGAAGCGACCATGCTTGCCGATTCCATCAGACGCGCATCCAGAACATGCTCCAGCCGCGCCTTGGTGCTGGTATAGATCCACACGCAGCCGGACAGCCAAACGACGCCCGTCATCAACAACAGCACGGTGAACAATCTTGCCCGGATTGACATTACGCAGCCCTCCCAACGCGGTAGCCCACGCCCCGCACCGTTTCGATGAAGCCGGCACCCAGCTTCGAGCGAAGCTTGTGGATGTGAACCTCAATGGTGTTGCTTTCCACATCCTCCTGCCAGCCATAGAGCTTTTCCTCCAGAACCGGTTTGGAAAAGATCATGCCGGGGTTTTGCATGAGCGCATGGATAATCGCGAATTCACGGCGCGACAGGGGAATGATGCTGTCGGCCCTCTTCGCCACCATCTTCGCCGGATCGAGCGTCACGCCCAATGCGGACAGCGTCCCCTCCGAACGGCCTTCGCCCCGGCGGATGATGGCCCGCAGGCGGGCGGCGACTTCGTCCAGATCGAACGGCTTGCCCAGATAATCGTCGGCACCGGCATCGAGGCCGGAAATCTTGTCCGTGGTCGCGTCCTTCGCCGTCAGCAGCAGGATCGGCACCCGGTTCCGCTCATTGCGGGTGTGACGCAGAAGATCGAGGCCGGAACCGTCTGGCAGCATCAGGTCGAGAACGACGGCGTCGAAACGGCAGCTGTCGATAGCCGTTTTCGCATCTTCAAGGGTCGTGACGGCATCGACGGTGAAGCCGGCAAGCTGCAGCCCGACACGAAGACCATCCAGCAGGACATCATCGTCCTCGACCACTAACAGACGCATAAACTACTCCATCATTCCGGTGCACGGATGTTTTGACGTGCGGGAACCTGAAAAACGAACCTTAAGGCTGGCTTAAGCTTGCCACCGGAAGCCTGCGCCACTCATGGACTATCCCATAGGCCTCTCCTAAAAGGCCTATCCCATAAGGAAAAAGAATGCGTCTCAATTTTTCGTTCGTGCTCCTCGTCATCTTCACCGTCTGCGGACCCGCCTTCGCGCTCAATCCCCCGATGGACATGGCAGATGCGTTCAAGTTCTCGATCGACCGCACGGGAACAGCCGCCACCTTCCGCTGGCAAATAGCAGAGGGATATTATCTCTATCGAGACGCCCTCAACGCCACGGACAACGACGGAAAACAACTCGATCTTCAGACATCGCCCGGCGAGATGAAGGACGATCCCGGCTTCGGCAATACGGAGGTTTATTTCGGGCAAACGACCGCCACGCTCGCCAATGCGCCCCAAACGATGAAAGTGACGTTTCAGGGATGTCAGGATGGCGGCATCTGCTATCCGGTGCGAACGGTCACCATCACTGGTTCGCGGATCGAGGTGGATGCGCCGTTCGCAATGAGCCCGTCACCGCCGCCGGCATTCCAGTCCTTCATCCCGATGTCCCCGGCCGCACAGTCGGAAAAAATAGATCGGCCTGCGCCCGCCGCCGAACCGGGAATGGTGGAGGGAATGCTCGATCAGGGCGGCATCGCGCTTCTGCTCGCCTCCTTCATGGGCCTCGGCGTGCTGCTCGCATTCACGCCCTGCGTCTTTCCCATGTACCCGATCCTTGCGGCCACACTCGGTCGTCAGGGAGCCTCCCTGTCGCCGGGGCGCAGCTTCCTCCTCTCCTCCACCTATGTCGTCGCCCTTGCCGCCGCTTTCAGCCTGTTCGGCATACTTGCCGCATGGTTCGGCCAGAGCTTCCAGAT
This sequence comes from Rhizobium oryzihabitans, assembly GCF_010669145.1. Taxonomy (NCBI): domain Bacteria; kingdom Pseudomonadati; phylum Pseudomonadota; class Alphaproteobacteria; order Hyphomicrobiales; family Rhizobiaceae; genus Rhizobium; species Rhizobium oryzihabitans. Next base: position 2,618,205 of record NZ_CP048632.1, on the reverse strand, counting down.
TGCCCTTCAATCGCCGGTGGCTATCCTCATCACCGCCGCTGTCTTCATCCTCCTCGCCATCGCCAGCTTTGGCGTGGTCGAGGTGCAGCTTCCATCGGGGCTACGGGATCGGCTGGCGCGGTCGCAACGCTCACTCGGCGGATCCTTCGGCTCAACCGCCATCCTCGGTTTCAGTTCGGCACTGCTGATCGGCCCCTGCGTGACCGCGCCGCTCGCAGGCGCGCTACTCTACATCGCCAAATCCGGAGACGTGCTTCTCGGCGCTGCCGCGCTCTTTGCACTGGGTATCGGCAAAGGCATTCCGCTCATCCTCATCGGCACCTCCGGGGCAACGCTCCTGCCGCGCGCGGGCGCCTGGATGGCGCAGGTCCGCTGGCTGTTCGGCTTCATCTTCCTCGGCACCGCCATCTGGTATCTGGACCGGCTCATTCCCGCACCCGCAACACTCGCGCTTTCCGCAGCATTGCTCGTGACCCTTGGTGTCTTCTTCGGTGCCTTCGATACGCTGTCACCACAGGCGGGTGTCGGTCGCCGGCTCATGAAATCCGCTAGCCTTCTTTCCGTTCTCTACGGCGCGTTTCTCGCCTTCGGTGCGGCAAGCGGCAGCACGAGCATGCTCCAGCCGCTTCAGGGTTCCGGCAGTTCCGTCGTTGCATCCTCCTTGCCCGGCCTGACAAAGGCGAGTTTCACCACAGTCGCATCCGGCGATGAACTGAGAGAAGCGGTAAGCGGTGCGAAAAAGCCGAGCCTCGTCTATTTCACCGCGGACTGGTGCGTTTCCTGCCGCGTCATAGAGCGCTCGGTCCTCGCCGATCCGCAGGTTGCTCAAAGCCTTGCGAATACTAATCTCGTCTCCGTCGATCTTTCAGACCTCACGCCTGCGAAACAACAACTGATGAAGGACAAAAACGTCGTCGGCCCACCGACCATGCTGTTCTTCGACAGAAGCGGTGCCGAACTCTCCTCCGCCCGCATGGTGGGCGAGATTTCGGTGCGGTCCGTCATCGACGCGGTGACGCAGACACAGCAAGCCCTCATGAAACCTGCAATCACAAACACCTCAGGAACCCTTCAATGATCCTCACTCGCCGAAACCTCGTCGCAATGGCCGGCCTTGCGGCCATCGCGCCGTCATTTGCTGCCGCCAAAAGCGACCCGACCAGCCGGGAGATGGTGCTGAACGACCCGGACGCACCGGTCCTCGGCAATCCGAAAGGCGATGTGACGGTCGTGGAATATTTCGATTACCAGTGCCCCTACTGCAAGACGTCCTACGAGATGGTCCGCGAGGTAGTAGAGCAGGACGGCAAGGTCAGGCTTGTGCTGAAGGACTGGCCGGTCTTCGGCGGTGCGTCGGTCATGGCGGCGCAGGCGGTGCTTGCAAGCGCCAAGCTCGGCAAATACGACAAGACGCTCGATGCGATGTTTCATACGCCGAACAAGTTGCAACAGGATGATGTCGAAAAAGCCCTTGCGAAAGCCGGCCTCACCTTCGAAGGCGTGGGCAAGGCCGTTGTTCAGCATCAGGCGTGGATTTCCGGCCTGCTGGACCGGAACTGGGTGCAGGCCGCCGCCTTCAAATTTATCGGCACACCCTCATTTGTCGTCGGGTCGACAAGCTTTGCCGGCGTCCTCGACCGCAAGGGTCTGAAGGACGCAATCGCAAAAGCGCGAGGCTAGCGAGAAACGCAGGTGCATTGCTCACCATCGCTCTTAAATAGACAGAATGGTGGCTTCCTGTCCGACCGGACCTGAAACCACCATTATTCGGCAAAACTAAACCTGCTCGCGTGCCTTTTCGAAAAGGCTGGTGAATTCCTCCGCGCTCCGAATAGCACCGGGAACGAGAAACTTGCCGATGATGAAGGCCGGTGTTCCGGTCAGCTGCAGCGACATTGCCTGTTCGTGATTGCGCTCAATCAGCGCATTGATCTCCGCCGCCCTTAATTTGAGATCACTCTCAAGGCGCGCGAAATCAATGGCTGTCGCGCGCACGGCAGCGCGCATCTCGTCCGCTTCCGCCCTGCGGGCTTTGATCGCCATCAGCGCATGATGCACGATCTCGTAACCGCCCTGGTAGTTCGCCGCTAGCGCCAGACGGGCGCCTTCGACGGAATCTTTCGTAATGATCGGCCAGTCCTTGTAGACCACCCTGACATCGCCGTCCTTCAAGACCGCATCGCGCATGGGAATGGCCGTCTTCTTGCACCACGGGCAATTATAATCGAGGAAGGTGACCATGTTGAGTTTACCGGCTGGGTTGCCGGAAACAGGTGCCGCGGGATCGCGCAGGATCATCTCAAGCCTGAGACTGTTTGCGGATGCGCCGGCCGGAAAAGCGGCGGCGGAAACTGCCGAAAGCGAGCCAAGGAGAAAGGCGCGGCGTCTGAGCCCGGCAAAGCCTGCCTCATCCGCGCGGTTTCGAATGTCGTTCATGGTGATAGGTCTCTCGTTCATATGCCGGCAGTCAGACGCCGAGTTGCGAGCGCTTCGAGGGATCGGGGATAACCACGATGGGACTGCCATCCCTGACATTGTTGAAGAGATCGATGACGTCCTGATTCAGCAGACGAATGCAGCCCGAGGATACCGCCTTGCCGATGGAGAAGGCCTCCGGCGTTCCATGCAGGCGATAAAGCGTGTCCCTGCCGCCCTGATGAATATAAAGCGCACGCGCGCCCAGAGGGTTTTTAAGACCGGGGGCATGCCGCCATTCGCGATACTATAGGGCTGGAGTGCGGGTTGCCGCGCCACCATCTCGTCCGGCGGCGTCCATTTCGGCCATGCACGCTTATAGGCGACCGTCGCTCGACCGGACCATGAAAAGCCGTCACGCCCGACGCCGATCCCGTAACGCCTCGCCTTCCCGTCGGGAAGCACGTGGTAGAGAAATTTGTTCGGCGTATCGACGATCAGCGTGCCGGGCTTCTCTTCGGTCGGATAATCGACGACCTGCCGCCAGTATTTCGGGTCCACCTGCTTGATGTTCACCGCCGGGATCGGAAAGGCCTCGTCCGGCATCGCCGCATACATCGCCGGGGTCACTGGCGTTACGGCTGGCAAAGGTTCGTCGCTCTTTACCGGCGTTGCCGTCATCGGCGGCTGGCCGGATGTGGCGCAGCTTGCCAGAAGACTTGCGGCTCCCAGGGCAAGAAGGTTTCGGCGGCTGATGAATATTGGTCTGTCGTGCATTCTGCGGCATGTCTCCTGTTTGGCGACACACAGTCAGCCGGCACCTTAAGCCAGTCTTAAGGCGACCCGGTGAGACGTTTATTTGACATGACCGGACGGAAAAATGCCGGGGGCAGAACCACGTCTGCCCCTCCCTGGGTGAGATCGGTGAAAAACTCAGGCCTGAATCAAGGCAATGCCACGGTTCCTGAAACCGAGCGTGACATCGCTTGCCGGCGGCAGACTGGTCTCAACCGCATGGTCGACGATGAAGAGCGTGCCGATATCGGTCTCGACTTCATACTCGACATGACCGCCGAGATAGGCGCTGTGCAGCACCCGCCCCGCAAGCCCCTGCCCGCCCGGCTGGCCGATGGAAATAGAGCCGGGGCGAACCGCAAGCTTTGCCGGGCCGGGCCGGGCGTTGCGTGCTGCAACCCTGTGATCCACACCGCCGACCCGGATCAGCGCATCTGGCCCCTCAAGGCTCAACACTTCACAGCCGACGACATTCGCCTCGCCCATGAAATCGGCGATGAAGGCGGAGGCCGGTGCTTCATAAAGGTCGCGTGGCGCACCCGACTGGGCGATCTCACCTTCCTTCATCACGATGATCCGGTCGGAAACAGCCAGCGCCTCATCCTGATCATGTGTCACGTAAACGGCGGTAAAACCCAGCCGCTGCTGCAATTCGCGGATTTCGGTGCGGACCCGGCGGCGGAGGCGGGCATCGAGGTTGGAAAGCGGCTCATCGAGCAGCAGCACCTGCGGCTCGAGAACAAGGGCACGGGCAACCGCAACACGCTGCTGCTGGCCGCCGGAGAGTTCGGCAGGCAGGCGGTGGCCCATGCCGGCGAGGCCGACGAGCTTCAGCCCCTCTTCCGCCTTTTCCCGCGCTTCCGCCTTGCGCAATCCCGAGGATTGCAGGCCGTAGGCGACATTGTCGAGCGCGGTCATGTGCGGGAAAAGCGCATAGGACTGGAAGACCATCGAGACATCGCGCTCATTGGCCGGCAGGATGGTGACATCCTTGTCACCGATGAGGATGCGGCCGGAGGTGGGGTGTTCAAGACCCGCCAGCATGCGCAGCGTCGTCGTCTTGCCGCAGCCGGAGGGGCCAAGCAGGGTCACCAGCGTGCCGGGCTCGATGGTGAGCGAGAGGTCGGGAATGGCGGTGAAGGCCCCGAAAGTCTTGCGGACATTCTGAAAGGTGACGGAACCGGGCTTTACGGAAATCATGCGATTTTCTCCTGAGCGAGAGGAACGGAGGAAGCGGACGGCAGACCGGCGACACGGTTTTCGCGACGCAGACGGCGCTCGCCCACAAGAAGCTGGAAGCCGGTAATGACCGTGATCATCACAACGATCAGCATGGAGGAATAGGCAATGGCCACACCGTACTCGCCGTTTTCTACGAGGCCGACGATATAAGACGTCGCCATGTTGTACTGGGCGCTGACAAGGAAGATGACGGCGCTGATGGAGGTGATGGCGCGCACGAAGGAATAGACCAGTGCGGCCGTGATTGCGGGCCTCAAGAGCGGCAGGATGACCTTGCGGATGGTGCGGAAACTATTGGCCCGCAGCGTCAGCGAGGCCTCATCGAGGCTTTTGTCCAGCTGGCTCATCGCCGCAATGCCGCCGCGCACGCCGACCGGCATGTTGCGGAATACGAAGCAGGCGATGAGGATGAGTGCCGAACCCGTCATTTCCACCGGCGGCAGGTTGAAGGCCATGATGTAGCTGACGCCAATGACCGTGCCGGGAATGGCAAAGCTCATCATCAGCGCGAATTCGAACAGGTTCCGACCGGCGAACTTCTGCCGCACGATGATATAGGCCGTCAGAAGACCGACGGCAGCGGTGAGCGGCGCCGAAACCAGCGCGATCTCCATGGTCGTCCAGAACGAGTTCCAAGCAACGCCGGTCCAGGCAATCGAGCCATTCGAGAAGCTGACGGAAAAGGCGCGGATGTAATGATCAAGCGTCAGTGAATTATCGAGACCCCAGGTCTTCACGAAACCGCCGACAAGGATCATGCCATAAACGACGATGGTGAAGATCATCCACGGCACGACGACCGCATGGACGCCGATGGACAGGCCGCGCGGCAGGGCAATATGCGCGCCGCTGTCGCCCTTGCCCGTCACCGTGGCGAAATTCTTGCCCGCCAGCCAGAAGCGCTGCGCAAGAAAGGCCGAAAGCGTGAAGCATAGGAGGATGATCGCCAGAACCGCCGCACGCGAGGGATCGTTCTGCGAGCCGACGACAGCGAAGAAGATTTCCGTCGACAGCACGCCATGGGTGCCGCCAAGCACCAGCGGATTGCCGAAATCCGCCATGCTCTCGATAAAGCCGATCAGGAACGCATTGGCGAGACCGGGTTTCATCAGCGGCAGCGACACTCGCCAGAAGGTGCGCCAGCGGTCGGCGCGCAGCGTCTGCGACGCCTCTTCCATCGACGGGCTAACGCCTTCGACCACGCCGATCAGCACCAGAAACGAGATGGGCGTGAAGGAAAGGACCTGCGCGATCCAGATGCCGGTCATGCCATAAAGCCAGCGACCCGGCTCAATGCCGAAGAGATAGGAAAGCCACTCGGTGACGACACCGGCGCGACCGAAAAGCAGCGTCAGGGCAAGACCGATGACGAAAGGCGGCGTGATGATCGGCAGAACGGTGAGAAGCCGCAGGCCCTTCTTGAAAGGAAAGCGCGTGCGGGTGGCGATCAGCGCAAAGCCGAGACCGAGCACGGTCGAGCCGAAGGCGGTCATCAGGGCGAGGAACAGCGTGCGCCAGGCAACACCGCAGCGCTCTTCACCTGTGACACAGCCAAGGCTCCAGATGCCGGGATCCTGAATATTACGAATGAAGCCATCGGCATTGAAGGAGCCGTCGAAATCCTGAACGGAAGCGACCAGCATGCTGCCGATCGGATAGAAGACAAAAACCGTGACGAGGAAAACCAGAACGGAAATGGCGCCGACGACAAAGGCGTCGCCTTTCATGACGCCACGTTCGGCAAGTCCGAAGGCAAAAAGCAGCACGAAGACGAATGACATGACGACGGCCCCCGCCCCCATGGAGGGCTGGCCATCGGCAAGCATGCCGAAGAGGTTTTCGCTCACCGCCCAGCTCCAGCCGGTAAAGCCGATGGCCAGCCCCTGCAAGGCGAGGAAAATGAGGCCGATAGCACCGATAATGGCAAGCAGCCTGCCGCGCCGCATCGGATCGCCGATAGGCCGGACAAGACACGCGGCGAGGAAAAAGACAACGATGCCGACCAGCCATGGTTTTCCATAGGATAGAATCTGCAGCACACCGGGCGCATTGCTGGCCGACGAGAAAAATCCGGAAAGCCAGCGGAAGCTGAAAAAGCCGCCTTCGATGCGATACCAGGGAAGAAGAATAAGGGCAAAAGCCCCGAACGCCAGGACGATGTCCAGCCTGCGATTGCCACGTGTCATGGCCGACCTCGCTTGTTTCATGCCGATGAAAGAGTGGCGGACACCCCGGCTTAAAAAGCCGGGATGCCTGTCGCCGGAATTAAGATCAGTGGTCCAGATCAGTTCGCGACCGCACCGACCTCGCGGTCCCAGCGTTCCAGCAGCGCCTTACGCTTGGCCGGATCGCCATAGGTCTTGAAGTCGTAGTCAATGAGCTTGATGTCCTCGAACTTCGGCGCTTCCTTCGGCACTTCCGCCGTCTTGTTGGAGGGAAGCTGGAAGGACTTGGCGTCCTTCATGCGCGACTGCACTTCCGGCTTCAGCGCCCAGTCGTACCAGGTCTTGGCATTGTCGAGGTTGCGCGCACCCTTGATGATCGACATGGAGCCGATTTCGTAACCCGTGCCTTCGCAAGGCGCGATCGACTTGACCGGGAAGCCTTCCGCCGTCTGCGCCACCGCATCATGCATGAAGACGATGCCGAGCGCCGTCTCGCCACGCGCCGCCGCCTTGACCGGTGCCGAGCCGGATTTGGTATATTGCGAGATATTGGCGTTGAGCTTCTTCAAATAGTCGATCGCCTGATCTTCGCCCATGATCTGCACGAGCGACGCGAGCGCCGTATAGGCGGTGCCGGAGGAATTCGGATTGGCGATCTGGATTTCGCCCTTCAGTTCCGGCGCCAGCAGGTCGGCCCAGCACTTCGGCTCCTTATAACCCTTGGACTTGAAGATTTCCGTGTTGTAGCCCCAGCCCAGCGCGCCGGCATAAACGCCGACAGTCCTGTAACCGGTGCTTTCCGCCTGTTTGACGGCCCAGTCCTGCAACTGATCCAGCATCGGCGACTTGTATTCCAGCGTCAGGTTTTCGGATGCCGCCTGCATGTGCGGATCGCCGGTGCCGGCCCACCAGATATCGGTCTTCGGGTTGCGGGCTTCCGCACGAACCTTGGCATAGGTTTCGCCGGAAGACAGGCGCACCATATTGACCTTGATGTCATGCGACTTTTCGAAATCGCCCTTCATCTGCTCGCAGATGACGACATCGGCCGAGCAGATCAGGTTCAGTTCGCCCGCCGCCTGCGCGGAAACGGCGCTCAGTGCCGTGCCGGCAAAAAGCAGGGTGGAAAGTATCGTCAGTCGCATGGTTATCCTCCTGTAGCTTGCGTCTGAATTCTTGGGCCATGCGCGAACATGGCGCTGCCGGTCGCGGCGCCCTGCGGCGCGCGCGCTGCCTTTTTGAGGTGTTGGTTTTTTGGCCCTACTGGGTCTGGCTCGGGTGGATTTCGCTATCGAAGCGGCTCAATAACCGACTTCGCTCTTCCGGCTGTCCGAAGGTGGCAAAGTCGTAATCCACCATCTTGATCATCGATATGTCAGGCGCCGTCAGCGGCAATGTCGCCCGGGCGTTTGATGGCACCTGATTTTGCCCGGCCTTGGCCCCGGTCGCCTGCCCCTCGGGGCTCAGCGCGAATTCAACGAAGGCCTGTGCCAGCGCATCATTGTGGTTGCCCTTGACGATGCTGACCGCACCGATCTCATAGCCCGTCCCCTCGCAGGGCGCGACGATCACCAGCGGGAAGCCTTCTATCTTCTGGGTCACGGCATCATGCATGAAAGAAATGCCGATCACGATCTCGCCCCGCGCCGCCGCCTTGACCGGCGCTGCACCAACCTTGGTATAGCTCACGACGTTCTGATTGAGCTTCGCCATGAAACCAAAAGCCTCCTCCTCGCCGAAGAGCTGAACGAGGGTGGCCAGCATGGTGAAGGCCGTGCCGGAATAGTTCGGATTTCCGGTCAGGATGTGGCCGCGATAGATATCCTTTGCCAGATCCTTCCAGCAGGTGGGTGCGGGCAGGTTGTTCTTCGCGAGCAGTTCCGAATTATAGGCAAAGCCCAGTGCACCGGCATAGATGCCAGCCGATTTCGAGCCGGACATCGCATAGAAATTCTGCGCCCAGGGCAGCAGATCCCGCTGATGCACGGGCGTGTACTCTTCCAGCAGGCCTTCCGAGCCGGCCTGCAAATGGGTATCGCCAGTACCGCCCCACCAGACGTCGACGGTGGGATGGGATCGTTCGGCACGAATCTGGTCGAGAATTTCGCCGGTGCTCTTCCTCACCATCGAAATCTCGAGACCTGCCTTGGCCTCAAAAGCCCGCTGCATGGTCAAACACCAAGCCTCGTCGACGCCACAAAGGACGTTCAACTTCGGCTCGGCCATGCCATGCCCTGCGCCGCACAGCCATAGGGCCATGCTCGCCGCAAGTGCGGTCAATGCTTTCAATTAAGCCTCCCTGCCTGGAACCTCCCCGTTCCAGTCTCCACCAACAGCATGTCACATCCTGCCCGCGCCGCAATCGAAGAATGGTTACCAATCTTTCACCGCACCGCCGAACAAGATTACAGATATTACAATTATGACAGGAGAGATAACCAGCGAGCCTTTGAAGATCGTCGGCGCCGTGCCTATGATGATGGTGGGAGGAATACAAAGTGCTTAATCAGAAGGTTCGCATTCTGATCGTCGAGGACGATCCGGATATGGCAGAGCTCATCTCGGACCTCGTGGAGGCCGAGGGCTGGCTGCCCACCTGCGCGCGCTCCGCCGAGGAAGCTGACGAGATATTGGCGAAGGACAGGATGCAGCTTGTACTCGTCGACCACAATCTGCCCGGCACGTCAGGCCGGACCTTTGCCCAGCGACTGCGCAGCCAGATCGACATCGGCATCGTCATGGTAACAGCTGCCGGCAGCGCCGCCGACCGGGTCCTGGGCCTCGAGACGGCTGCCGACGATTACGTGGTCAAACCCTTCGAACCCATCGAACTCACGGCCCGGATCAAGGCCGTTCTGCGCCGGACGATCCCCTCGCTGAAACAGGAAAAGGATAGCGAGCGCGATCATGGCCGCGCGACACTCAACCTCGGCGACTGGGCGATTGATCTTGATGCGCGGCGGGCGGTCTGCCTCAGCGATCGCAGCAAGACGCTGACGAGCGCCGAATTCGCGCTTCTGGAGATTCTGGCCGAAACGCCCAATCAGCCCGTCAGCCGCTCGCAGATACTCGACCGGCTGGGTTCTGAAAGCGACCGCTACATCGACAGAAATGTCGATGTGCTGGTGCTGCGGCTGAGGCGCAAGATCGAGCGTAATCCGGACCTGCCGCGTCACATCAAGACGCGGCGCGGCAAGGGTTATGTGCTGCATACCGACGAGGGCGAGCTTTCCCCGTGATCAGCCGCTCCTTCCTTTCCTCCATCGCCTTTCGCCTGCCCTTTGCGATCGTCTTCATCTGCATCCTCGTTTTCAGCCTCTCGGCCATCGCCATTTACGGCCTGCAGCGCGCCCGTGATGAAATGGCGGCCTATGGGTTGCAGGCCTTTTCCAGCCTCGCCAAGGCGTCCCTGGTCTCGCGACAGGTGTCGGACCTCGTCTCAAGCGCCCCCTTCCTGATGAACGCCGCCTCTCCCTATCGCGTTTCCAGCGAAAGCCGATCCGTCGTTCAGCAGGTTGATATTCTGCTGGAAATGACAGGGCCGGGCAGCGACGATCGGGTCACACGCGGCTTTTCCAACGACCGCATTGTCGAACTTCTCCAGCTTATCAGGGTGCAGACGCTGGATCTGGCAAAGGATGCCGATGCGGCGCAGGGCCACAAGGCGGACGCGGCAGCGGCACTCGGCGAAATCGCCACCGGCCGGGGCATCGTCGATCCTGAACTGCGCCGGCGGATGAACGGCATCGTGCAGGCCGCATCCGCGTCCGACAGCCTCTTCCAGCTGGGCGAACTACGCCGCCGCTACGTCGCCGAAACGACGGCACGTCAGGAAGGTTATCCCGGCGAGCGTCTTCCGCTGGCGGAAATGCAGCCCTATGAGCGGGTCTTCGAGGCCCAGAGCCGCTATCTTCTGGAAATGTTTGCGATCCGCGCCTCGGTATCGCGGCTTCACACCGTGTCGCGGGATCTCTCCCACGTTACGGAAACCCAGGGCGATGCCGTTGCCCGCAGCCTGAACGAGGACCTGATCTCGACCTCCGATGCCCTTAGCCGGCTGCTGGTCATCGTCGCCGTCGCATCGCTTCTGGTTCTGGTGGTGGCGATCTTTTCGATCCGTTCGGTGATGCGCGTCTCGCGCGGCATCGCCTCTCTCTCCAACGGCATGAATGCGCTTGCCAAGGGAGAGAAGGATGTCGGCCCACCATCCTACACCGGGTCTGAGACGGAGCTGATCCGCCTGCTTGACGCCTTCCGTGCTTTCCATGAAAGCGTCGATCGTGTCTCCCGCCTCCGGCGCACGGCGGAAGCGGCGGCCCGCACCATCCGCTCGACCTTCCGCAACATGAATGAGGGAATAGCACTGTTTGATCCGGCGGGCCGGCCAATCACCATGAACCGCCGCATCATCGAGCTTGTCGGACGCTCCGGCTCATCGCGAAAGCTGCCGCTTCGCCGTTTTGTCGAACCGATCCCGGAAATCGACCCCGCATTATTGCCGTTTGAAAGCGGGCACGGCGAGTTGATGGACCGCGCCGTCGTGCGCCATCGCACCGCAGATCAGCTGGTGATCGAAGTCTCGATGTCACGCCAGCCAGATGGCGGCATCGTCCTGCTCGCCCGCGATGTGACGGCTCTCGATCGCCAGGAAGCGGAAGCCGTAAAGGCCCAGCGACTGGACGGCATCATGCGCATGACCCACCAAGTCAGCCATGAGGTGGGCAACATGATCGGCATCATCACCGGCAGCCTCGGCCTGCTGGAACGCGAAGCGGGTTTCAACGACCGTCAGAAACGGCATATCGCCCGTATCCGCAAGGCGGCAGACCGCGGCCGGTCTCTCGCCAGCAGCATGCTGACCATCGGCAGCCAGCAGCCGATCCATGCCAGCCACATCAACGTCGCAAACCTGCTGCGCGGCATGGCCGATATCCTCGAGATCGCGGTCGGCCCGAAATGCCGGATCGCGCTTGATCTCGATGACGACCTCCCGTCGATCCCGCTCGATCCCGCCCTCTTCGAGCAGTCCATTCTCAATCTCTGCCTGAATGCCGCAGCCGCCATGCCGGATGGCGGCCTGATCTTGATCGAGGCCACGACCGAGAAAGATGCGCTGATAATTGCCGTCACCGACGAGGGCACCGGCATGACGCCCGAGGCCGTGGACAAGGCATTCGAACCCTATTTCACCACACGCGAAGAATATGGCGGCGCCGGCCTCGGCCTCGCCATGGTCTACGGCTTCGTCCGCCAGAGCGGCGGCGAAGCGCATATCAGTTCAAAGCCCGGGGATGGCGCAAGGGTGCAGCTGACTTTTCCGGCAGGGACCGACCACATGAAATAGGGTGCCGGCCCAATATTGCCTAGCTGGCTGCCGTGCTCTGGGGTACTGGCCGATCATCGCCAGGATGACGCAGGAGATTGGCGTGCTTCGATGGCGGCATTCCGAAAACCCGAACATATTCGCGCGAAAACTGCGACGGGCTTGAATAGCCAACCTGAAACCCCGCGGTTGCTGCATCCAGCCCTTCGCTGAGCATCAGGCGTCTCGCCTCCTGCAATCGCAGTTCCGCCCGGAATTCCAACGGGCTCATCAAGGTGATCGCCTTGAAATGAGCGTGAAAGGTGGAGCGGCTCATTCCGGCTATTTCGGCCGCTGTCTCGATGGGGCAGGCTTCGCGGAAATGGCTTCTGATCCAGACGATTGCCCGGGCAATCTGATGGAGATGGGTGCCCGCCTGCGCCATGTGCCGGACAACGTCACCGCCCGGCCCGGTCAGCAGCCGGTAAAGTATTTCCCGCAGCGCCAGCGGCGCAATCGCGTCAATATCGTCAGGCGTATCCAGAAGGCCCAACAGGCGTGCCGCCGCATCGAGCACCCCGGCATTGGTCTCATTCAGCAACAGGCCGGCAGGCGGCCGGGATTTTCCGGGAGATTTCGACGGATAGCGGATCGCCAGTTCCGCCAGCTCGACCGTATCAAGGTCGAGCTGCATGCACAGATATGGCTCTTCCGCACTCGCCTCGATGACGGAGCCCATGACGGGAAGATCGACGGAAGCGATCAGATAACGCGATTTGTCATAGATGAAGGCCGATTGCCCCAGCATAGCCTGCTTGCAGCCCTGTGCCACAAGACAAAGCGTCGGCTCATAGATCACCGGCATGGGGAGGGTCGGGTGGGAACAGCGGATGAGCTTCACCCCCGGCAACCGGCATTCAAAAGTGCCGTCTCGGGGTGCGTGACGGGTGATGGTATCGACGATATGGCGGTCCGGGGTCATCCGCCATTTATCTCATATGCGTCCGCGTGACGAAAGTCTGAACCGCACTTCTCGGACAATCGTGCAAGAATCACGGACAATATTTCGGTCGAGCAAGGCAGTCCTGCCCTACCCACTTGAGACAATCGTGCAAGAATTCCGGAAATCCGGTCTACCGCCCTCACAGGTCTTTCGCGGAAAAAGGTGTCACCCACCCGGCGCATCCCGGCGCATCAACGAAGACCAATGGAGTATACCAACATGGCTGAAGTGAAATCACTCGATCAATACAGACTGCTCGGCCGATCCGGGCTGCGTGTCTCGCCGCTCTCGCTTGGCACGATGACCTTCGGGTCGGACTGGGGTTGGGGAGCCGACGCTGAAGAAGCCAAGCGCATTTTCGATGCATATGTCGACCGAGGCGGCAACTTCATCGATACCGCCGTCAACTACACCAACGGAGCCTCGGAACGCCTTCTTGGCAGCTTCATCAAAGAAAAGCGCGATAATATCGTGCTTGCGACCAAATTTACGATGGCCCGTGATCCCGCAAATATCAATTCCGGCGGCAACCATCGCTTCAACCTCGTGCGTTCGGTGGAGACGAGCCTGCGCCAGCTCGACACGGACCGGATCGATCTCCTCTACCTGCATGCCTGGGATTTCACGACATCGCCGGAGGAAGCCATGCGCTCGCTCGATGACCTCGTGAGAGCCGGCAAGATCCTGTACGTCGGAATCTGCAACACGCCCGCATGGCGCGTGGCACAGATGCAGACCCTAGCCGATCTCCGCGGCTGGTCACCCTTCGTGGCGCTTCAGATCGAATACAGCCTGGTCGAGCGGACTGTCGAGCATGAGCTTATGCCGATGGCCAGGGCGCTGGGCCTCGGTGTTCTTCCATGGTCCCCGCTCGGCGGCGGCATCCTCACGGGCAAATACAGCCGCGCGGATCTGACCGACGAAAATGAGGCGAATGTCGCGGCAACCCGCAAGGGCGTGATCGCATCGACCGGCCACCTCAATGAGCGCTCGCTCGCTGTCGCCGATGTCGTCGGCGCAGTCGCGGAGGAACTCGGCACTTCGCGCTCGCAGGTCGCCCTTGCCTGGACGCTGATCAATCCCGCAGTCGTTTCTCCGGTCATGGGCGCACGCACCCTTGAACAGGCCGAGGATAATTTCGGCGCCTTGAGCATTTCCTTCACGCAGGATCAGCTTGAGCGGCTGAACAGGGCCAGCGCCCCACAGCCGATCTTCCCGGAGCGCTTCATCGGCCGGCCGATGGCGCAGCAGCTCATCTTCGGAACGAACACCGTCAGCAAACGGGCATAATCTACGTAACCCTGCCTCTCGCCGGCGTTTGCAGACAACGGCGAGAGGCAAATCACGACTGCGGCGAACCTAACCGGCCTTCTGCGCCGCTTCAATCGACGCCGCCAATATATCCAGTCCAAGATCGATCTCGGCATCCGAGACGGTCAAGGCCGGTGCAATGCGGAAGACGCCGCCCATGCCGGGCAACTTGACGATATTCATGCTCATGCCCCGCAGCATCGCTTCCTGCATGATACGGGCGCCAAGCTCGAAACCGGGGCTTTCGTGTGCCGGTCGGCGACGACTTCCAGTCCGAGCAGAAGCCCGCGCCCGCGCACATCGCCGACACATTCGAACCGCTGTTGCAGCGACAGGAGACCTTCTTTCAGACGGTTTCCACGGACGATCGCCTGCTCGACCAGGCCATCGCGCGCCACGACATCGAGAACCGTTACACCGACAGCCGCCGGCAGCGGATCGGAAACATGGGTGGTATAGAACAGAAAGCCCCTCTCGAATGCCTTCTGCTCGACCTCTGCGCTGGTCATGACGGCAGCAAGCGGCAGGCCGGCGCCGAGCGTCTTCGACAGTGTCATGATATCAGGCGTCACGCCGTCGCGCTGAAAGGCGAACATGTGCCCGGTGCGGCCGACGCCGGTCTGGGCTTCATCGAGGATCAGCAACATGCCGCGCTCCTCGCATTTCTTCTTCAGGGCGGCGAGATACCCGAGTGGGAGTTCGAGGATGCCGCCGCTCGACAGGATGGGTTCGGCGATGAAGGCAGCCAGGTTGCCGGTCGACTGACGGTCGATCAGCTCGAAAGCATCGTCCAGCTCCGCCTGCCAGTCGTTTGATCCATCGGGGTTCTTGAAGCGCGGGCGATAGGCATTCGGGGCTGGTATGACCAGCGAGCCGGCCGTGGCCGGGCCATAACCCCGCCGGCCGGCGCTATAGGTGGCCGAAGCCGCAGCGCCCGTCATCCCATGCCAGCTCTGCGCGAAAGCGACGATCTCGTGACCGCCGGTGACGAGCTTTGCCATGCGGATCGCCGCTTCGTTGGATTCCGCCCCGGTCGTCAGCAATTGCACGCGGTCCAGCCCCGGCGCCAGAGCCGCCAGCCGCGTTGCAAGCTCGACCACCGGGCGCGACAGCATGCCGGAAAAGAGATGCGCGACCGAAGCCATCTGCCGGTTGACGGTAGTGACGATATCCGGGTGGGTATGTCCGAGCAAAGCGCTCATCTGGCCCGAAGTGAAATCGAGAATGGCGCGGTCATCCGCATCATAGACAAAACTGCCCTCGGCGCGCTCGACAATGATATCCTCGAAGGCGGGTCCGTAACGGGTCAGATGTTTGTTGGCGGCCGCCCAGAAGGCCGGGTCGTCATTGAGCGAGGCAAAGCTTTTTGCGAGATTGTCCATGATGCATTCCCCAATTTTATCTTCCCGGAGAATAACAAGCGCTTGCCGTCCCAGTCTAATTGATAGTATTTTACTCAGATATTGATAATTTTGATATCGCCATGCTCGATCTGACACTCCTGAAGAACTTTGTCATCGTTGCCCGTGCCGGCTCCATCAGCCTGGCTGCGATGCAGGTTGGGCGCACGCAATCGGCGCTGAGCACGCAGATGCAGCGGCTTGAAGAACTGGTAGGCCACACCCTGCTTCAGCGAACGGGCTCCGGCGTGCGGGTGACTGCTGCCGGCGAGAAACTTCTCGCCCATGCCAGCGCGCTGCTTGCCCGGCATGACGAAATCCTTGCCGACATGAGCGGGGAGACATTGCAGGGCACCGTAAGCCTTGGGTGCCCTGAAGATTATTCGATTGCCTTCCTGCCGGAACTGTTGCGCGGCTTCTGTGCCGCCCACCCCAAAGTCGAGCTGCGCATGGTTTGCGCGCCGACAATAGAATTGCGCCCACTCCTGCAGCGGCGGCAAATCGACATCGCGCTGGTCTCGCAATCCGATCCGGACCATGACGGCGTCCTGCGCAGGGAGAGCTTCGTCTGGGTTGCGGATAAGCCGGAACCGGATCTGCTCACCAAGGACATTCTGCCGCTTGCTCTTTCGGCACCGGCGACACTTGACCACCGTGCGGCCTGTGATGCCATGGAAGCTGCCAATCGCCGTTACCGTGTTGCCTTTGCCAGCAACAGCCTTGCCGGCCTCATCGCAATCGCGCGCTCCGGCCATGCGATCAGTGTCCTGACGAGGACAGCCGTTCCGCCCGATCTTCATATCGTGGAAATGGGGCTTCCGCCCCTGCCAACCATCGGTATTGCGATGGAATTTGCCGATCCGCAGACATCCTCGACCGCCAGAGTTCTGGGCGAGCACATCCGCACAGTCCTGCCGGGGTTGAGCAATGCTGATCTCTCGAGTGATCAGTCGCAGGATCGTGGCTAGGTCAGTGCCGACGGACGATTTCCCGACGGCAGTCCGTCGCTCCAATGTGCCCAGACTTGGCCAGCCTTGAGCAAGATATTCATGCCATATCCAGAGGCAGGAACCAGTGGATGCGAAGGCCTCCTTTCAGGTCCCTGTGACGCTCTGGAGGCTTTTGATGAACCGTGTCGTACTTGCCCGCTATCGCGAACCGCTGGACTGGATCAAGCTGATCCCCGATGACTTTGAGGTCATCATCTACAACAAGGGTGACAAAATCGAAACGCCCGGCGTATTGCAGCGCGCGGCGCGGATCATCGACCGTCCCAATGAAGGACGGGAATCGGAAACCTACCTCCATCACATGCTGACCGACGTGCGGGACGATGACGGTTTTACCGTCTATGCCCAGGGCGGTCCCTTCGAGCATAGCCCGGACTTCATCAGCCTACTGCACACCTGGAAAAACTAGGCTGATCTGCAGCCGATGTCGTGGCAATGGCTCTCCGAGAAGAATGTACCGCCGCCGCTGCTTCTTTCCGAGTATGAGCGCGGCCTTTTCGGGCGTCCACGCGTGCGCCTCGAACGGTTCTCGCTGCTGACCTGGGGACCGATCGACTTCATCGATCAGGGCGCCTGGGGCATGGGAAGCGTGTACCGGGCCATCCACGGGGACCTGCCTGACGGGACCAACATTGCCAGCCACTTCCTCAACCTAGCCGGGCTAGAGAATCTGGCATCGGAAGCAGAGCGGCATATGGTGGGTGTGTTCTCTTACGGTGCCATCTTCGCCGTGCGCAACCAGAGATTCCAATATGTGGGTCCATCTGCTGCGCTGGATGCTCGGCCTATCTCCCCACAATCTCGCCGTGCACTATCTCCCTTCGTCACGAGACCTTTTCCTTGCCGAAAGCTCGGCCTATGCTGCCTATTTCTCGCGGCTGCGAGGTCAGCGCACGATAATTGCAGACGTCTCAGGCACAGGCCGCAGCCCCGCGCATTTCATCGCCAGCATGGAGGCGCAGGAAGACACCAGTGTCTTCATCGCCCTGAAATCCAACCGCATCGATCCTCCCATGGAAGCACGCGCGCCCGCACGGGACGATGTGCTCCTCGACGCCGGCATCACGATCGATCTGGAGCGTTTCCTTTTCGAACGGTTCAACACCACCATGGGCGAGGACCGCGCTATCGGAATGGAGTTTCTTGGCACGCAGTTCAATATTCTACGCGAGCATCTGCCGCTCGATGTGGCAAGTGAGGCCCTCATCGCGAAAATGCAGGAAGCCTTCGCCCAGATCCTATTGCTCCTACGACAGTCGCCGATCACGATGCTGCCAGAGGCTACCAGCGACGACGACTTGCAGGAAGCCCTGCACAAGCTGGTGCAGGTGGGCGCCCAGTATTTAGATGTGGCTAAGCGCCTGCCGGAGTGAGTGCCGAGACAACTTCATCTCTTCCAACGCGAGTGGAAACAATCGATACATGGGATGCCAAGAGGGAGGCAAAAGCCATTGAAGGCCGATGTTCAGCCTGTTTCTATAGTCCGAGGTCCGGGCGTATTTCCATTTGGATTGTTGTATTGGAAACGTAAAAGCCGCCCACTTAGGACGGCCAGATCATTGTTTATTTGGTTGCGGAGAACCAACTCAAATTGCGGTTTTCAACGGCAAGGGGCAATCTGCTGAACCATAATCGATGCGGTCATTTGCTATTTTCCTCGAATAGCTGTCGCCCTCGTGCGAATCTGCTTCCGCTTTAAGCTGGTCTGGAAATGACGTTGATGACTCCAACCACCGCTTGAACGGCAACACACCATCTTCATTATCGCCTGCCTGCAATCTCGGCCGCGAGTTTTTGGTCTGATTCTCAAGCTGCTGGAAACGCGCACAATACAACCGGCGCCCAATTAGCGACGTCATCGAAAAAATCAAATATTAAATTATCCATATTGCGCGCATCCAGGAAACTCAATAGTAATTCTTCAACGTCAATAATTAATTAGAATATTACTTAAAGCATATAAATAAATAATATTACCGGCAACAGACTTAAAAATCGCCCAGCGCTTTGCGTGGCGGCCTGTTTAAACAAGGAAGAGCCAGCATTCGAGCTTCGTAGAAAGATACTACAAAACACTCGGAAGGAGTTTGTGTGACGACATTCGTGCAGGAAGCCGGCCCGCAACGTTCCGAAAGTGAAAATGCCGCAACCAGTTTGCACATTCGGCTGCTTGAGGAACGTGATACGATCCAGGTGCGTGAAATTATGAGGCAACTTCATGCCTCAACTGTTTTTCGCGATCAGGAATTTTCGGACTGGAAGCTCAACGAGCATTTCAAGCTCATTCTTTTGCGGCCTCCGCGCATGATCGCTCCGGTTGCGATATGGAAAGGCAGGCCAGTCGGCGGGGCATGGGCGATTGCGGACAGGTATATGCTTAGCGACGGTCCACTGTTCGTGACCGTTCATGTTATTGCAGTTGATCTGACGCTTGCGCCGATAAGACGGGCAAAGGTTTTTTTGTCATTGGTGGCGGCAATCCGGAGGTGGGCGGAAACGCTAAACGCCAGCCATTCCTTCATTCATGTTATAACAGGCTCAAGCATTGCGGCTACGGATCGGCTTATGAGTGCGGCGGGAGCAAGGTTTGTTGGTGGAGCGTATGTGGTTTAGCTTCGTTCAAAAAAGATTGCAGACATTTTTGCGCCACAAAAAGTGCCAGACACAATAATATAAGTTATTTTTTATTATAATATTCTTGAATGCATCAATAACGAGGTTTTGTTGATGGAGCAGAGTGTTTTGGGCGCGTTCTATCTGGCTGTCACCGGATTTATATTGGTTCAGCTTTTAATATCAGAACTTCGAGAACTTATCTTTTACTGGAAGAACGGTTGGGATTTTAATTGTGACAGTCAGACAAAATGGAGATCATATAAGGGGGATTCTGACGAGAAGCGCAATGAAATTTCTAACAAGTCGAGAGTAACTATTGATAAGCCATTTGGAATTTTGATTTTATTTATTCAAATGTTGATTTTGATTTTTGTATTTTTAAGAGAGACAAATGAACAAATTTAATAATGGAAGTATTTATATTACAATAAATATTGTTTTAGTATAAATGTTAGTCATACTACAGGTGTAAATGGTTTTTACGCCGAATCTAGTTGGACGACGTCATATAGCCAGAGCGGAGTGACACAGCAGATAGCTTTTGGTCGAATTGGAATATTATTATTTTTCGTCGAAAGCAGATATCTAACTGGGGCAGGGATTGGTTTAGTAAAACTCTACGCAGTTGATCTGAGGCTTGTACCGATAAAACGGGCAAAGATTTTTTTGTCGTTGGTGGCGGCGATCCGCAGGTGGGCGGAAACGCTAAACGCCAGCCAATCCTTCATTCATGTCATAACAGGTTCAAACATTGCGGCGACGGATCGGCTTGTGAATGCGGTGGGAGCAATGTTTGTTGGCGGAGCGTATGTGGTTATTTTATTTGAGTAATATACAAATTTGAGATTTTTATATTAAGTATTAATACATGCGGCTAGAGGAGTATCTTGTTGGAGCAGAGAGTTTTCAGGGTGCTTTTTGTCGCGATTGCTGGTTTTTTTTTGATAAAACTATTGGTATCCGAGTTTCGAGAGATCATTTTCTATAAGAATAATAATTGGGATTTTAGTAAAGACAGTCAAACAGATGTCAAAATATACAAAGGAGATTCTTACGAAGCCAAAAATGAATATTCGAATAGATCAAGAGTTATATATATAAAACCTACAAGTATAATTATTTGGTTATTTTTTATTTTTGTATTCATTTTTTGAGGGTGTAAAATGAGCAGTGCTAGATTGTGGGAATATAATGATCGTGGTTTTTCTTCATTTGTAAGCCCATCCATTGCTTTCAATTTTTCTTATGCGGGTTATGGATGGACAACATCCTACAGTCATGGCGAAATGACAGTGCAGGCAACTGCTGGAAATATTGGTGTCCTGCTGTTTTTTGATAATGGGGGTGCGCTCAGTGGGATGGGTATTGGAGTCAGCCGAACCGAAAGATATGGAAACAGCTTTGGTACAGCTTTCCTTGGGCCGGTAATAAATCGGGATGGACTATTTTTAACTGCGCGTGCTACCGGCGGTGCGGAGCGCAATGTTGGAAGCACCAATCTTAGACCGGCCGCGATTTCGGGGTCTACCAGTTTGAAGATTATGTCTACCGATCTGGTCAACACTCCTTTTCTATACGGGAGTGGCTCTCCAACAAATGTTTGGGCACCTGAACGACACACATATTTAAATAGAACATTTAATTACACTGGCGTAGAACAAGTTGATTCCACTCGTGCGTGGAAGGGTTTTGATACGCCATCCGAGCGTTTGGCGGGTGAGCGCTTGAGAGATGCCCAGCTAGCCAGCTTGGATAGGCGCCCCTCACTTTCTCTTGAAGCACGCGACGAGCGAGCAAGAGTTGCCCAGCTGGCCAGCTTGGATAGGCGCCCCTCACTTTCTGTTGAAGCACGCGATGAGCGGGCAAGAGTTGCTGCTGCGGCTCGAGTGAGCAGTATCGGCCCTGCGCGCCGCGACAACCAAAACCCGGCGACCTATGGCCCGTGGATGAGCTCCTCTTCGGACAGTTTTCCCACCTTGCCTGAAATCGGGCCTGTCCCGATGCCGCGTCCGACAGACATTGCCAGTACGAGTTTTGCGCGCCGCGATAACCAAAATCCGGCGACCTATGGCCAGTGGATGAGCTCTTCTTCGGACAGTTTTCCCACCTTGCCTGAAATCGGGCCTGTCCCGATGCCGCGGCCGACGGACATTGTCAGCACGGGTTACGCCCGCCGTGACAACCAGAGCCCGTCGACCTATGGCGACTGGGGGAGTTCTTCTTCCGGCAATTATCCATCATTGCCTGAGATCGGACCGGTTCCCAGCCCCCGGCCTGATACGTCTTCGACGGGTTCATCCGGTAAGCCCGTCTTGCTGGATCTGAATGGAAAAGGATTGAACATCAACAAGCTGGGTGAATCGTCTCAGTTCGTTGATCTAGACGGAGACGGGTTTCTGCGTCGTACTGCCTGGGCTGGAAATGGCACGGGCGTGCTCATTTTGGACGCCAACGGCGATGGCGTCATTACCAGATCCAGCGAATTTGTGTTTACGGATTGGGATCCGTCGGCCTCCGGTGATCTGGAAGCCGTCAAAAATGCTTTCGATACCAATGGCAATGGTAAGCTCGATGCCGGCGACAAGCGCTGGAACGAGTTCAAGGTGTCGATCAATGGTCAGCTCAAATCGCTGAAGGACCTGGGTATCGCGTCCATCGATCTGACGCCGACGGGCAGCGGGCAAAGTTTTTCCGATGGTTCGGCGATAATTGGCACGACCACTTTCACGAGGATCGATGGAACCAAGGGCCTGGTCGGAGATGCGATCCTCGCAAACGACCAAAACGACTACAAAATTGCCCGCTCAACCGCGAAGAATGCCGATGGCACATCGAGTGAGCTGATTGTCGGTTACGACAAAGACGGCAGTGTCGCCTTGCGCAATCTGGTTACCAAAAACACGGACGGTTCGACCGTCACGACGAAATTCGACGATGATGGCGACAGCGTTTTCGACCGCAGCCAGAGCAAGACTTTTTCCATCGAGGTATCTGGAAACCGCAGCGAGACGGTCAGGAATTTCAATGCCGACGGCTCGTTGTCTGGCAGTGAAAAAATCGACAGAAGTTCTGACGGGCTGAAAATCACTACGGCACTCGACAAGAATGGGGACGGCTCGGCGGACGAAAGGCAGCTTTTCGAAAAATTTGCAGACGGTTCTTCCCGTACAACCACGCAGCAATTGCATCTGGATGGCACCACCTCGAAGACGGTGATCATAAATGTCTCCGCAGACGGCTTGCGCAAAACCACGTCCACCGATCTCAACGGCGATGGCATTACTGACCACTCTGTTTCGGATATCAAGACGCCGGGCAAGCTGACGCAGGAACGGCTGGTCACCGAAAATGCGCGCAGCAACGCGACCCTCTCCCGAAAAACCATCACGACGACCAGAGAGGCTGGCATCGTAACGACTTTCACCGACAACGATTTTAACGGCGACGGCAAGCGCGATCGCGGCATTGAAGAGAAAACGTTCACGAATAATGTCGGTGAAGTCGTTACGGAGCGTGCGACTTACAGCGGCGACAAGGCACTGCTGAAGAAGGAGATTTTCCGGATCACGGCCGACGGACGCTCCAAATTCAGCTCCACCGATGTCGACGGCGATGGCAAAAACGACGTTTCGACCTCCGACATTATAGCTGCGGATGCTGCCGGAGTATGGATACATACCAAGAGGGAGAGAAGCGTCGGCGGCGTGCTTCTTTCGCAGTGGGCTGTCAGAATACAGCCGGATCGCAAAAACATGACGGAGACACTCGATAAAAATGGCGATGATGCCGTTGATAAAAGTCTGATCACCACTGTTGCGCCCGATGGCGCAACCACTGAGACCGAAACACATTTCAACACCGATCGCTCGATCGTCTCCCGCTCGTCAAAGGTCACATCATCGAATGGTTATGCCACGACCGTAACCAACGACGCCAATGGCGACGGCGTGGTTGATGGCAAGGTTCTCACCACAAAAACCGTGGCCGCCGACAAGAGTTCGACGGTGTTGACCCGGACGCTTGCGGGCAACGACAAGCTTGTCTCGCAAACAATATCGACGACAAGCGCCGATGCGATGAACCGGAATGTTGCGGAAGATCTGGACGGTGATGGCGTTGCCGATCGCCGGACATCGGACACAGTCGTGCTCAGCAGCGACGGTAGTCGTCGGAAAACGGTTACGCTTCAAAGCCGGAATTCAACGCTTCTCGGGCGCACAACAACCGACATTGTGGCGGACAGGAGAATGACAACCGTTGCAATCGACTCAAATGGCGACGGCATAGTCGACAAAACCACGGCGGAAAGTTCACTTCTCGTTGGTCAAACCGTCGTCGAGGAAAAACTCTTCACGCGAAGCGGCCAAGCCTATCAATCGTCCAGAAAGACAACAAGCGCGAACGGCCTGAAGACCATTATCGCCACTGACGCTAATGGAAATGGCGTCACGGATTTCACCACCATCACGGAGACCCTTATCAATGATAACGGCAGCCGCAGCGAGACGATAAAAAATTCGAGCGGCGATGGCAGGGTTTTCACCAGTTCCGCAACAATCACCAGCGGCGACGGGCTTACCACCATTTCCGAACAGGACCTGAACGGAAACGGGAAGGTGGATATTCGTGCGGTAACATCGACCAGCTACGATGTGAAAGGGGCCGTGTCGAAATCAGAGTCCAATTATCGCGGCAACAAGCTAGTCAGCAAACAGGAGACTGTGACCAGCGGCAACGGCCTGAGTACCGTCGTTTCCCGAGATATTGATGGTGATGGTGACATGGACCGGGTTTTGACTTCGGTTCGAATTATCGACGCCAATGGTTCCACGTCCAATCAGGAGCAAGTCAAGGCCGGTGATGGGCAGCTGCTGTCGAAAACGGCAACGACTGTCAGCGCTGACCAAAAAACCAAGCGAACCGAGGCAGACACAGATGGTGACGGTATCGTTGATAGCCGAACGATAACGGCCATCGGTGCAAATGGCGTGGAAACCCAGACGAACGAAAGGCTCTCACGGACTGGAACTCTCACCAGCCGCCATGTATCCGAAGTCTCGGCCAACGGTTTTTCCTCATCATGGCGTACCGATACTGATGGTGACGGAACCGTTGATTTGAGCGGAACCGAGATCACCACGATTTCCGCGGACGGCAGCCGGACAAAAACCGTTTCCCAGACACGCAGTTTAGACCGTCTGTCGGTTGGGGAAACGACATCCACCAGTGCCAACGGCTTGACCAAAAGCATCGTCTGGTCGGAGGGCGCTTCTGCCAAAAAAACGCAGCTGGATGTTAAAGTGCTTGAGAGTGATGGCACAGCAACGGAAACAACTTCGATCACCAAAGCCGATGGTACTTTGGCGAGCCGTGAGGTGAGGAAGGAAAGCACACACGGTCTTGTTTCTACCCTGTCCCGGGACGTCAACGGTGACAGCAAGATCGATCAAGAGATCACGCGTGAGTTGAAAGCCAATGGTAATATCGAACAGAAATACAGAGATTTCGCCAACGATGGCAGTGTGACGGCCACGAAAACCGTCAATAGCCGCATGGATGGCACGCGTGAAGTTATCGAATATGATTTCAACGGCGACGGCGTCTTTGACAGAGCAATCCATTCTGACACCATCATCGGAAATGATGGTAAAAAGAGTATCTGGACGGTCGATTATGTCATGAGTGAAAGCGGTTGGCAGCGAACCAACAGATGGGTCACTTACAAGGATGCGGATGGTCTCTACACTCTAAAGGACTTTGATATTGGCGGTGATTTTTCCAAGGACTATTTCACCACCGATTTAACAAAACTCGAAGGGAACGGGGATAGCCTGCAAACGATCGAGGTTCGCCGTGCCGGCATGCTGGACAGCAGGCGCGTTAGGAGAACCAGTGCGGATGGTCTATCGATCACCACGTTGTTGGATTTGACCGGAAGCGGAAAGGCTGAACAGACGTCGATAGACATCACCGCGCGCACTCCGAGTGGAACCGTTCATCGAAAGCTTCTTAGTACGAAATCCGATGGAACCGTATTATCTGACATTTTTACGATCACATCGGCGGATGGTCTAACGAAGGAAATACGTGAGCAGCGGACCGGATTGGCCGATCGCAAGGTTCGGACTTCCAGTCATCTGATGGCAGATGGCTCAATCTTTGAGGAAAGCACGAAATTTAATTCAAACAACCAACTTTCGAGCAAAAATACGGTCGTTACAAGTAGTGACAAACGCCGAAAAACCTTGACCATCGACGCCGATGGCGATGGCATCGTCGATCAAAAGCGAGAAGAAACCGTAGCCTGGGAGAGAAAACGTCGGATACGACGAATTTCGGACCGAACGGAGCCGTGCTACAGCGTATCGTTTCTGTCACGGCATCGGACGACCTTTCTTCAGTCACCACATGGGACTTGAACGGGGACGGAACGCTTGATCAGAAACGGATCGAGACAAAGAAGCTGAATGCCGACGGCAGCCGTTTCAGTATCCAGACCGACACCGATCTTATCACCGGAAAAACCAAATCCGTTTCTACTGACACAATGAGGGCTGACGGAAGCCTTCG
This sequence comes from Rhizobium oryzihabitans, assembly GCF_010669145.1. Taxonomy (NCBI): domain Bacteria; kingdom Pseudomonadati; phylum Pseudomonadota; class Alphaproteobacteria; order Hyphomicrobiales; family Rhizobiaceae; genus Rhizobium; species Rhizobium oryzihabitans. The sequence goes on along the minus strand of NZ_CP048632.1, from coordinate 2,592,376 downwards.
CACGATCTCGAAGGATCTCAACGGCGACGGTGTTTTCGATCAAATCGAAACCATGGAAACCCTGATAACGGGCCAGACCAAATCGACGATCTCGAACAATGACATTGCCCGCGACACCAAATATCTGCCTTCCGGTGGCGTAACCTGGAAAAATACCATCGCGTATTCCGTGGAAAGCGGAAATTCTGTCGACGGCAACACGCGGACTTCACGATATGACTATGACGGAGATGGCAGGTTCGAAACCAAGGTGATCTCCCGGTCAAACATCGACGGTTCCGTTAGCAGTGACGTTTTCGAAACAGCGGCCAATGGCTCTGTTGTTGCGAAAGGTTCGATTTTTACCACGGCGGATGGGCAAACAACTATCCTGACCAGGAATTTGGATAATGATGGGGATATCGACGAACGGCACATCTCCGTCACCAGAGATGATGGTTCGATTTCTCTGAGAAAAGACACTTTGCGAGAAGATGGGACCGTCTCGGCTTCAGTTCTGGACACGGTCAATTCCGTTGGAACCCTCACATTCCGTACAACGCTTGACGACGTCGGACGTAAGATTCAGCAATTCGTGCCGGAATTTGACGGCAGCTCTCAAACGACGACCTTCGACGCTGCCAGCGGCAGCATAACAAGCGTCAGCAAGGCCTCATCATTAGGCGTTTTAGTCTCCGCGACCTTATACGACCCCGCAAACAGCAAGGAATGGGTACGTGTCGAACAGGCTTATGACGCGGAAGGACGGAAAACCACTGAAAAACAGTTTTTTGACAATGGGACATCCGCGACGATTGTGTTCGTCGCCGAGACGAGCGCGCCAAAAAGATCAGACTATTTTGACGCATCCGGTATGAGGACAAAATCAATCGAATTCGATGTCCTCAGTAATCAGCCTTGGCGGGAGATTCATCGATCTTACGATGCGCAAGGCAATACCCTGACATTGATTGATCTGCAGGATGCCGGCAGCAAGTTTGAATACACCTACGACGTTGCAAATACACAAGGATGGTCGAGATATATCAACCAGACCGATAGTGCCGGACGTCATATTTATGCGCATCAACTGAATGATGACGGCACAGCATACGCAATGACATTGGATCCAGCAAATGCGCACCCGTGGTCGAAAGTGGACCAGTCATTCGACGCTGCAGGGCGGATGACCCTCCACCTCGAGTATAAGGATAACGGAGATCGGGCTGAATATACATACGATGCTTCCAACAGCCAGCCTTGGCAACGCTACGCGAACTTCCTCGACGACGCGGGTCGGCACTATTACGCCCACCAGTTGAACGATGACGGAAGCTCTTTCGGGGTGGATTTCGATGTCCACAACTCCCAATCTTGGTGGCGACATGAGCAGACTTGGGATGCTGCTGGTCGAAGAACCTCGGTCACATTGGTGCAGGACAACGGTACAAGAAATACCACACTTTATGATGTTGCCGGAAATCGCGAATGGAGCCGGATCGAACAAAATTTCAACGGTGGCGGGCAGCCTACACAACAGTTCCAATATAATGACGATGGTTCTACAGACCGGACAGATTTTGATGTCAACAACCGGTACGACTGGTATGCAACGACTGCATACGGAAGCAGGTCATATTCACGAATCCGCCGTATTGACTATGACAACGGTAGTTATAAAGAGTTTTTTGGGCCAAGTGGCGCGTTCGTGAGCCTTGGTTGGAACTACTATGATCAACATGGTAACTTGATCGAACGAGTGGAGCCATATAACCGCCGCCCGGTGACGCTCGATCTCAATGAGGACGATCATTTAGATTTACGACCGATTGATCTAAGCGGCTCCGATGCCGATAACAATGCGCCACGCTTCGATTGGAATAGCGATGGTCTTGGCGATGTGACAGCTTGGGTGGGTCCCGAGGACGGTTTCCTAGCTATTGACATCGGTGCTGATGGTTCTACCGGCCCTGACGACCAGATTAATCAAGCAAAGGAATTGGCATTTACGCTGTGGCCCACGGAAGAGCAGGGTTCAACCGACTCCGATCTCGAAGCTGTCCGGCTTGTCTTCGACACGAGCAAGGACGGCTTGCTGAGTGCAGAAGACGCCCGCTGGAGCGAGTTCCGGGTCTGGCAGGATATCAATCAAAACGGCGTCAGTGAGGCCGGAGAACTTTCCACACTCGATCAGCTTGGCATCAAATATATCAACCTGATACCGACGCCCGATGGCGCACGAGAGTTTATGGATGGTTCGGCTATAACCGGGACGAGTTTCCTCGAAAAGTTTGACGGCAAAACGCAACTCGTCGGAGACGTCAGGTTGGCCTATCGACCGTCTCCGGCGTTTGCCTGATCATTTATTTAATGTCTACACAAGGCATTTCCGGCCGGAACGGGTTCCGGAAATGCCCCACCTCTTTGTTTTTCTCGCATTCGCACGCAAACCGCGACACCATTTTTGCTGGAACTGCTCCCGCTGCGAATTGCGCAGACTGAGCAAATCCGCCCATAATTTGATTGATCAATGGATATAGGCATACCGAACTCATCTTCCCCGGCAACCAATCCCGATTCCGGATTGGCGTCGCTGGCAGCGGTTGCGGCGTTTTTCAGAATTTCCTGCGACCCCGCCGATTTATCGCGAGAGCTGGCTCTGGCAACGTCCGCGACCCGCGACGATATTTTAAGGGCTGCCAAGCGCGTGGGCCTGAAGGCGAAGTCCGTCAACGAGAACCGTTTTTCTGCCGGCAAGGTTCTCCCGACACCCTGTATCGCCGCGCTCTCTGACGGCAGCTTCGCCGTCTTTGCAGGTAAGACGGATGAGAACAGCTATCGGCTGGTCGATCCGGTGAGCTTTACCAGTCGATCCATAGACCTTGATGAATTGCTGTCCCTGACGAAGGGAAACTTCATCCTTCTGCAACGAGGTTTCTCGGACACATCCGCATTCCAGCGCCGCTTCGGGTTTGTCTGGTTCCTGCCGTCGCTCTGGCGTTACCGAAGTGCGCTGGTCCACGTCTTTATTGCGTCGCTGTTCCTGCAATTCTTCGCGCTTATCACCCCTCTATTTTTTCAGGTTGTGGTCGACAAGGTGTTGGCACATCGAAGTTATTCGACATTGACGGTACTGATCGTCGGGCTTGCCGCGATCGGTCTTTTTGATGTCGTTCTGCAATATTTGCGCACCTACGCGCTCACTCATACGACCAACCGGATCGATGTCGAACTCGGGCGCAGACTTGTGCGACATTTGCTGAGTTTGCCACTGAACTATTTTGAAACCAGAGCCGCCGGCCAAACCGTCGCCCGTGTTCGCGAGCTTGAGACGATCCGCGACTTTCTGACGGGGCAGGCGCTTTTTTCGGTTCTTGACCTTGTTTTTACGGTCGTTTTCATCGCGGTCTTGTTTGCCTATTCCAGCCTGCTGGCCTGGATTGTGGTCGCCTCCATCCCGTTCTTCGTCTTCATTGGATTTATCATCCGCCCTTCCCTAAAACAGCGCATCGATGAGAAATTCGACCGCGGCGCGCTCAGCCAGCAATTGCTCGTTGAATCCGTTATCGGCATGCAGACCCTGAAGGCTGCCGCTATCGAACCGGTTGTCGCGGCACAATGGGAAGAGCGTCTCGCGGCCTACGTACAATCGTCCTTTGCCGCAACGATGTTGGCCACCAAGGGCCAGACGGCCATCCAATATGTCAACAAGATAACCTCCGCGGCTCTTCTTCTGTTCGGTGCGCAGGCCGTCATCGACAACGAGCTGACGGTGGGCGGACTCGTGGCGTTCAACATGATCGCCGGTCAGGTATTTCAGCCGGTTCTGCGCCTCTCGCAGCTTTGGCAGGATTTTCAGCAGGTGCAGGTTTCCGTTGAGCGCCTTTCGGATGTTTTGAATGCGGCAGCGGAACCGAAACCGGCGATGCCGGTCAGCCTTCCTGTTCCCAAAGGCGCTATCAGTTTCAAGGCGGTGAACTTCCGTTACGCGAGCGATGGCCCAGATATCCTAAAAAACATATCGCTTTCGTTTCGGTCCGGAGAAGTCATCGGCATCGTCGGACCATCCGGCTCCGGAAAATCGACGCTTACGAAACTTCTCCAGCGCTTCTATCTGCCTTCGAGTGGGCAGATTATGGTCGACGGACAGGATATCGCCCACGTCAACCCTGCGTGGTTGCGTTCCAACATCGGTGTCGTGCTGCAGGAAAACATGCTTTTCAATCGCACGATCCATGAAAACATCAGCATCGCCAATCCTGCCATGTCACGTGCAGCCGTCATAAATCTGGCCCGCCTGTCGGGTGCGGATGAATTTGTCGCCAAACTGCCGAAGGGTTATGATACCGTCATCGAAGAACGGGGGGCAAACCTCTCGGGTGGCCAGCGGCAAAGACTGGCGATTGCCCGGGCGCTATCCGTCAATCCACCCATCCTCATTTTGGACGAGGCCACCAGTGCTCTCGATTATGAGAGCGAACGATTGGTACTCGCCAATATGCGCCATATTGTTCAGGGTCGAACAGTCCTGATTATTGCGCATCGGCTCGCGACTATTCGGATGTGTGACCGCATCATCGGCATGGCAGATGGCAGGATCGTCGAAGAAGGCAGCCACGATGATTTGCTTGCCCGCGAGGGTGGATTGTACCGGCACCTTTGGGAACTGCAGATAGGATCGAGCCGATGACGGAAGCTCGGCTGCGGCCCCGGAAATCTGTCAATAACAAAGTCAGTGCCAACTATAGCGATTTTCTCCCAGCCGCTCTGGAAATCGTCGAAAAACCCGCCTCGCCACTTCGATACATCCTCATCTGGTTCATATGCATTCTCTTTGCCACGGCATTTGTCTGGAGTTATCTCGGAAGGATCGACATCGTCGCAACCACGCAAGGAAAGGTGCAGCCATCCGGTCGGGTAAAAATCGTGCAATCGACCATCTCCGGGCGCGTTGTTTCCGCCATGTTCGCGAACGGCATGGAGGTCAAGGCCGGGGATTTGCTCGTGAAACTCGATGATGTGGAAGTGAAAGCCGAGGAAGCCCGTTTGGTCGCCACATTTCAAGCATTGATGGCCGAACAGGCTCGGCGGAAAGCGGAACTCGCCGCCCTCGAAACGCATAATTCAAACCGCACATCGGAGATTGCCACCGATATCGTGTTGCAATTCTCAGAGGATACGCCCCACGAAGTTCGCCATCGTGAAAAAGCAATTTTGACGGCGAATCTCCGGCAATTGAGAGAAACATTGGGCAATCTCATCGCGCAGATGCGATTGCAATCGGCGACGATAGAGCGTCTGCAAGATATGATGCGGACGCAGAAAAGCCTGATAGCCACTTTGGGTGAGCGGGTCGCGATGCGATCCGGACTGGCTGAGCGATCGGCGGGAAGAAAATCCGACGTGCTGGATGCAACACAGGCTTTGCAGGAAGAAGAAGCGAACCTGTCCGCGAACAAGGGACAATTGTTGGAGGCGCAAGCAGGCCTCGTTGTTGCGGAAACCGAGAAGAAGAAGGCGATCTCGGCATTTATCGCCGAGAATGTTCAGAAGATTGGCGATCTCGCTCGGCAGGCCGACGAAACACGGCAGGAACTGGTGAAGGCGCAGAAGCAACGCGACGCAACCGCGATCCATGCGCCTTCAGATGGTATCATCCAAGCATCAGCAATCACCACGACCGGTCAGGTAATTTCGGCAGAGACGGAGATCATGCGCATCATACCTGGGAATTTACCCTTGGAGATCGAGGTGTTTCTCGCAAACCAGGACGTGGGGTTCGTGCGGCAGGATCAACCTGCAGTCATCAAGATTGAGACGTTCCCTTTCACCCGCTATGGAATCCTGACCGGGCGGGTGAAATCGGTTGCAAAAGACGCTATACCAAATCCCGATGCCCAAGCCATGGAAGAACAGGCCGCTCCGCAATTCAGGAGCATTGTACCGAGTGGGAATGTTCAAAGGTTGCAAAATCTCGTTTACCCCGCAACGATTACTCTCGATGTCATTGAAATAAACGTCGACGGCGTAAATCGCCAGCTTGCTCCCGGTATGGCTGTATCCGTCGAAATAAAAACCGGAACCCGAAGGATTATCGATTATTTCTGGTCACCGGTTGCGCAAATCGCATCGGAAGCGTTGCAAGAAAGATGATGAAGGCGTTATCCGAGTATTTCTCAAAAGGGCGTTTATTGTAATTCGGGACAACGCTGGGTGTTTCGCGCAGATAGTCCAGAAAGGGCTTTTGACGAATCTGCATCGCTTTTGCCAAAAAATAAGCGAGCCCTGTTTGCGTTCTCGGCAAATGAGAAACCCACTGCACTCCGAAAGCAAAACCAAGCACAGGCTGTCGGTTTCCGACATTCGTGAGCCGTCACGTCAAGCCAGAAGCGTTGGTGCGGGTGACTCGGGTGCTGATGTTCCTCTAATGACGGACTTCGCTCTGATGCGCGCAGCCTTTCGGTAGGCCCGAGGAGCAAGCCCCGTCTCCATGCGGAAGTAGCGATTGAAATTAGACAGGTTGTTGAAGCCAGCCTCGAAACAGATATCAGTGATTGATGTCTCCGTCTCTGCAAGCAGGGTTCTTGCCCGCCAGACGCGAACCGACCGGCTGTAGTCGGAAAAGTTCATGCCGGTCAGACGCCGAAAGGCGCGGGAGAAGGCGGAGGGCTCGAAGCCAACAAGCCCAGCCACTTCCTGCATCTGCGCGCCGGGATTAGATTGCAGGATCTGGATCGCCTGGTCGATCCGGCGGTGCCTGCGGTCCGACACCTGATTATAGACCGACATGAAGTGTTCGCTGGCGAGCAACCGCTTTTCGGAGGCTGCTTCGATAGCCTCCAGTATCTCCAGAAACAGCCCAAGTCCGCTCGGGTGTCCCAACGCATGAAGCTCAAGGATTCTGGCGCCGATCGCAAGGGCTTCCGGGCCCAGAACTTCAATCCCTCGCTGTGCCAGAGGCTTCAGCCGGTGGAGTACGTCAAACTCTGGGCAAACCGCGCGGACACCGATCAGGCCATCGGCATCAAATTGCAGAACCACGTCGCGGCCGGGCAGAGCCGGTGCACCGGGCGTGATCCAGTTGTGCGGCAGATTCGTGCCGGTGAGCATCAGGTGCCCCGGCCGAAACGAGCCGATATAGTCGCCGACGTAAGCAAAGCCACTGGCATCCGGGATGAAATGGATCTCCCATTCGGGATGGTAGTTCCAGATGCAGATCGGATTTGGATAATCGTCCCGCCGGATCAGATAGGAAGCGCCTCGGGGCAGCACGATCTGCTCGCGCGTGGCGGTGAAGGTCTCGGAGACCGACTGCGGAAAATCTGATGCAATAGGCATTTATAGACTCATATTGCGGCGACCAAATATCAAGATAGTACCAGTTCTGCGACGAAAGCAAACTAGTACGCGCTGATGGCTTGCGCAAAAGTGTGCTCATTGATGGCAAGGGAGTTGCCATTCAGGGAGGAAAACATGACACTCAATTCTCTCCGCGCTGGTTGCGCGGTCATCGCCATGCTTGCCGCATCAAACGCTTTTGCCGCCGCACATTGCACCAGCGACGTCCGTGTCCTGGCGCAGCCGCGCGACGGACTGTCTCTTCTCGAAGAATATGTCGACGAGTTCGAGGAGCTCTCGGGCGCCGGCTTCGAGATTAGCTATCTCAACGAAAACGATCGTCGCGCCAAGTCCCAGGCCGACGCCTCGACTGTCGGAAGCTTTAACGTCTATTACGTCGATGAAGCCAACCTTGCGCTTTTTGCCTCGTCTGGCTGGATCGTTCCGCTTGAGGGCTTCTACCCGGCCGAATACGACTACAACGACTTCGATGCCGGTATGCGCGCAGCTGCGACCTATGAAGGCAAACAGTGGTTTGCGCCAGTTCAGGGCGGCGGCGATCTGATGGTCTATCGCACCGATCTCCTGGAGAAGGCCAATATCGCACCGCCAAAGACCTGGGACGAATATTTTGCCGCGGTGCAGAAGCTGCATGATCCGGCCAACGGTATCTATGGCACCGCCCTGCGCGGCCAGCGCGGCTCAGGCGCCAATGTCTGGCGCTGGATGCCGTTCTTCAAAGCGAATGGTGGCGAATGGTTCAAGGACGGCAAGCCGGCATTCAACTCGGATGCCGCGGTAAAGGCGACTGAGACCTATCTCGAGCTCTTCAAGTATTCGGCACCGGGCACGCAGACCGGCTCGTGGGACGAATCCACCGGTGCCTTCCGCTCCGGCAAGGTGGCGATCATCATCGAATCCGCACCGCTTGGCGGCATGTCCGTCGACAAGGCGCAGAGCCAAGTCGCCGACAAGGTCGCCTTTTCCGTTCCACCGTCGCCGCTGCCGGGTGGCGGTTACGCTCATGGCTTTGCAATAGCGTCCAAGGCCAACAAAACGGATGAGGAAAAGGCCTGTGCTGGTCTCTTTGTTGCCTGGGCGACGTCCAAGGAGCAGGAGGCCCGTCGCCTTGCCGCCGGTCAACCGGGCGAGTTAACGCGCACCAGCACCTATCAGAGCCCCGAATACGCCAAAACCTTCGGCCAGAACCTCGCCGACGCCATGGCGGCAACCGGTGAAAAGACCACCGTCACCTTCTGGCAGGATTCCCGCTGGCAGGAACTGGGCAACCAATGGGGCATCATGCTGGAAGAGCTGATCACCGGTAGCCGCACCGATATCAAGGCGACGCTGACCGAACTCGAAGCCTTCGCAGCCAAACTCTGACGCCTCTCAAGCCGTATAGCGGGCGCGTGTGACAACGCGCCCCATTTTCCCTTAGTCGAGGATCTCCCATGCGCCGCGGCCGCTCGCTGCCCTACGTCTTTCTTGGGCCTACTCTAGGCATCCTGATCATTCTGGCGCTTGTGCCGACGATCTACGCTGTCAACATCTCTCTGCAGAACCGGACTCTTTCGGCGCCCGAGGCGGACTATGTCTGGTTTGCCAATTATCTGGCGCTGTTTTCGGACGCCCGTTTCCTGAACGCGCTCTGGGTGTCTTTCAAGTGGGAGATCATCAGCGTCACCGCGACCATGGCGACCGGGCTCGCACTCGGGATCGCCATGTTCGAGGCAGCAAGCCCTCGCATGCGCAATGTTCTCTGCGTGCTCTTCATCATTCCCGTCCTTTTACCACGTGTCTGCGCCGCATTTGTCTGGAAGTTCGCCTTTCATCCGCTCTACGGCGCTTTGACCTGGCCGGTCAGGGAGCTCACCGGCATCACACCCGACATTTTGTCGACGCCGCTTGGCGCCCTCCTTGCGGTTGCCTTCGTCGATGTCTGGCAATGGGGCTTGTTCTTTGCGGTGATCATCTTGAAGCTTCTTGAATCTCTGCCGCCTCAGCCGCTGGAAGCCGCACGCATCGATCGGGCGACTCGCTTCGAAATCCATCGTTTCGTGACGCTGCCGATGCTGAAGGCACCCTTGGTCAGCCTGCTGCTTGTGAAGGCTATCGAGAGCCTACGCTCCTTCGACCTGGTTTACGTCATGACGCGCGGCGGTCCCGGCATTTCCACCGAAACGCTTGACATGTACGCCTATTCCCAAGGCTTCATCGAAGCCGGCAAGATCTCCTATGCCTCTTCCATGGCCGTCATCATGATGGTCCTGACAATCGTCACCTTTACCTTCACCTGGAAGAGGCTGAATCGATGAAGCTCTCCACCATTCTGCTGAAGTTTATGTTGATTCTTGCCGCCGCACTCGTCGTGCTGCCGCTCCTATGGACCCTGCTCAACGCCTTCAAGACCAATGCAGACCTTCTGGTATCGACGCCGAAGCTTATCTTTCAGCCCGTTTTCGAGAATATGAGTTATGTGCTGAACCGTCGGTCGGTAGCGCGCGCACTTACCAATTCGTTGATCATCTGCTCGAGTGCGGTTGTGCTCGGTGCTGTCCTCGGTATACCGGCCGCCTATGTGATTGCCCGGTTCAGGAACCGGATCACGGCGGAGGCGCAGTTCTTCGTCCTGTCGCTTCGCTTCCTGCCACCCGTCGCAATTGCCATTCCCATGCTGGTCATCTGGCTCGGCCTCGATCTCTACGACACTCGTCTGTCATTGATCGTAACCTATCTCATCGTGACCGCCTCGATCACAATCTGGCTCTCCGTTCCGGCTTTCGAGCGAGTCAGCCTGCATGTTGAAGAGGCTGCCCGGGTCGATGGGCTTGGCCCTTATGCGACCTTCTTCCGCATCGCCCTGCCGATCGCCCGTTTCCAGGTCTTCGGCGCCATCGCTTTTTCGTTCGTGCTTGTCTGGAACGAGTTCCTGCTCGCCATGATGCTCACGACTTCGAAGGCAAAGACCCTGCCGATCATCGCGTCCGAGATGTCGCAGCTCGGCATGAACGTGCCTTGGGGCATTCTGAACGCTGCCGTTGTCCTGTTGTCGTTGCCACCGCTGATCCTGCTCGGAGTGCTAGCCGGTGGCCTCAATGCTGCATTTTCCAAGAAAACTGATCAAGGTTGAATAACCCATGAAAGCACTTGTCCTCGAACGTGTTGGTGAGCTTTCCCTGCGCGACATCGAAATACCTCAGGAGTTGGGGCCGGATGACGTTCGCATCCGTATCCACACTGTCGGCGTCTGCGGCAGCGACATGCACTATTACACCCATGGTCGCATCGGTGACTTCGTCGTTAACGAGCCCATGGTTCTCGGCCACGAGGCAGCCGGAACCGTCACCGAGACCGGCGCCAACGTTACCCATCTGAAGCCCGGCGACCGCGTCTGCATGGAACCAGGCATCCCCGATCCGAAATCGCGCGCTTCGCGGCTCGGCCTCTACAACGTTGACCCTGCCGTCACCTTCTGGGCAACCCCGCCGGTGCACGGCGTCTTGTGCCCTGAAGCAGTTCATCCGGCAGGTTTCACATACAAGCTACCTGACAATGTCTCCTTTGCCGAAGGCGCGATGGTTGAACCATTTGCCGTGGGCATGCAGGCGGCTGCCCGGGCGAAGATCACGCCCGGCGATACGGCGGTTGTTACCGGCTGCGGAACCATCGGCATCATGGTGGCACTGGCTGCCCTTGCCGGCGGCTGCTCCCGAGTGCTGATCTCGGACGTTTCCGAAACGAAGCTTAAACTTGCCGAAAGCTATGGCGGCATCACAGGCGTCGACCTCAAGCAGGTCGATCTCATTGATGCTGTCAACAAAGCGACAGAAGGCTGGGGAGCCGATATCGTCTTTGAATGTTCCGGCGCATCGGCCGCGGTCCGCGATCTCTTCAAAGTCGTGCGCCCGGGCGGAACGGTCGTTATCGTCGGCCTGCCGCCAGAACCCGTCGCAGTAGACCTTGCGGCGGCCTGCTTCCGCGAATGCCGTATTGAAACGGTTTTCCGCTACGCAAATGTGTTCGACCGTGCACTAGCGCTGATCGCCGCAGGCAAGGTCGACCTCAAGCCATTGGTTTCCGGTACCTATTCCTTTGATCAATCGATAGGCGCCTTTGAAAGGGCGGCAGAAGGCCGGCCGGGGGACGTGAAGCTGCAGATCATCGTGGACGGGGAGACGAATTGATGGCCACTGTTGAGTGCCGGGGTATCCGGAAAGTCTATGGCTCGCTTGAGGTCATGCGGGATTTTGACCTGAAGATCGACAACCACGAATTCGTCGTCTTTCTCGGACCGTCAGGCTGCGGAAAATCCACCATGCTGCGCATGATTGCCGGTCTTGAAGAGATTTCGGGCGGGGACCTGCTCATTGGTAGCGAGCGGATGAACGACCGCGATCCTGGTGACCGGGGCATCGCCATGGTGTTCCAGAACTATGCGCTCTACCCGCACATGAGTGTGCGCGAGAACATTACCTTCGGCCTAGAGAGGGCAGGCATAGGCAAAGCCGCGATTGACCAGCGCCTGGCACCTGTGGTCGACGCGCTTGGCCTTGGCGTCTATCTCGCACGCAAGCCAACGGAGCTGTCGGGCGGCCAGCAGCAGCGTGTGGCCATCGCCCGCGCCATGATCAAGACGCCGGAGGTATTCCTCTTCGACGAACCGCTCTCCAACCTCGATGCCAAGCTGCGCGGCAGCCTCCGGGTCGAGATCGCACGGCTCCATCGTGACCTGAAGACGACAAGCATTTATGTCACCCATGACCAGCTCGAAGCCATGACGCTTGCCGACCGCATTGTCTTGATGAAGGATGGCCGTATTGAGCAAATGGGCACGCCCGAAGAAATCTACCAGGTGCCTCGAACAGTGTTCGCCGCAGGGTTCATCGGCACGCCGAACATGAATTTTCTGCGACTGCAGATGACGCAGGGGTGGCTCGGCGACAATCTTGTCAGATTTGCAGCTCCCGCAGATATTCGCTCCGGCGAGGTCACCGTTGGAATTCGACCCGGTTCATTTCGCGTAAACCACGATGCTCAGGCCTTTCGTGGCACCGTCGAGCGGAACGAGTTCCATGGTGAAACACGCCTTATCTGCCTGAAAAACGAGCGTCACGAGATCAATATCTCCGTTCCTGCGGAGATCAGACCCGCGATCGGCGAAGTGCTTGGTGTCGAAGTGGCTCCATCGGACATTCACATATTTGATCCCGGCACTGGCCTGAGGTTAAATTAGGCCCAGCCAGGCGGGACATGATGGCGTCGCGCCAACAGGCGGGACGTCGACATTCCATGTCGCGGACGAATTTCTCACCGAACTCGAGAACGGAGGTTGCGTACGTCAGAATGCTTCCCGATAAAGCGCCAACGCATCGTCTTCGCAAACCTCGACAGGGTTGTTGACAAGCAGGCGCGTCTGCATCATCGCGTCCGCAGCAAGCATGGCAAGACTGCTGTCCGTGACGCCGACGTCCCGCAGACGACGTGGCGCACCGCTCGCCACCATGAGCTTGTCCATGTGCTCGACGAAGGCATTCGAGCGGCTCGTTGCATCCCCGTTTCCCGGGACCCTGAGGACATCGGCCAGCTCGGCGTAAAGCGGTGCTGCCGCAGCAGCATTGAACCGGAGCACAGGGCCGAGCATCAATGCGTTCGAAAGCCCGTGCGGGACGTGATAATGACTCCCCAGAGGATAGGCTAGCGCATGAACGGCTGCCACTGGCGAATTGGCAAAGGCCTGCCCCGCCAGGGTCGCTCCCAGCAGCATGGCCTCCCGGGCAGGCCTGTTATTTCCCTCGTTGCAGGCGGTCACCAGATTGTCTCCGAGAAGCCGAAGTGCTTCGCGTGCGAGCGAGTCCGAAAGTGGGTTTTTCTTATGCTTGCTTGTATAGGCCTCGATGGCATGGACCATCGCATCGATGCCGGTGGCCGCAGTATGAGTCCGGGGCAGGCCGACCGTCAGCTCCGCGTCGAGCAAAACGAAGTCGGCATACAACTGAGGCGACACCACCCCCATTTTCGTGGTTTGGCCAGTGGTAATAATCGAAATGTTAGTAACTTCCGAGCCGGTTCCGGCTGTCGTCGGCACCAGAACAAGTGGCAGACGCATGCCCCTCACATTTCCGATGCCATACATATCGGCAAGAGCCTGATCCGAAACCAGAAGGATGGCGACCAGCTTGGCGATATCGAGGGATGAGCCGCCGCCGAGGCCAATGACGATATCGGTACCGGACTCCTTTGCTGAGGCGACGCATTCTGTAACGATCTGTTCCGGCGGATCGGCAACCACCCTGTCAAAGATCGTGACCGAAAACCCACTGCGGGAAAGCGCCTCGGCGACAGGGGCAACGAGCCCGGCTTTCATAAGTCCGCTATCCGTAATCAGCTGCGCTCTTCGCTCGGGGAACCGGACGGAGAGAAGTTCTCCGAGCCTTCTCGCGCCGCCCCAGGCAACCTGGATGGAGGGAACAGTTCGAAATTCGAAGGGGTTGATAATCATCTGATCCTCCCGGTCCCGCATTAGCGACCGGCCAATCGGGAGATGTCTATGCCGCGACATATATCGATACCGCGTTGGCATCCTCGTGGCCAATACCTTTTACCGGAGCTCGCCGACGCGACGCCTTGGTTAGGAGTGTACCTCCTGCAATAGTATCGAGACTGACGGCGGCAGGCCGGGCACGGAAACGAATTCCAGACGACCGCATTCTCGAAGTGCCCCGACGCGATGTTGGCCGACGTCGCCCCATCCGACAATTGCCCATCCGACAATTGAATGTCTACAAATGCGAATTGTGGCGACGTCTTTTCGATCAGCAGGAAAGCTTGCTTGCCGCCCGCAGCGATCCCCATAATCTCATGTCCGGCTGGCCACCTAATAGCCACCGGTAAGAAAGATTGTCTCACCAGTCATGAAGCTACATGCCTGAGACGCGAGGAACACTGCTGCTCCCACCATTTCTTCCGGCCGCCCCGCACGCCCCATCCAGTTAAGTGTCCTTACATATTCTTCCCAGCCCTCCGGGTCCTCGATGCGGCGGTGCGCGTTGCGGTCCGTGTCGACAAGGCCGGGAGCAAGTGTGTTGAGCAAAACGTTGTCACGAGCATAGTCTCGCGCCTGGCTTTGAATCAGATTATGCTGCGCAGCCTTGGTTGCCGCGTAAGCGGTAACGACGCTTTTTGGCCTCAGCTGATTGACTGAGCCAATGGAAACAACCCTCCCCCATTTGCGTGCCGCCATTTTTGGCAGTGCCGATTGCAGCATATCGATGGTCGAGCCCAGATTGACCGCCAATTGAAACGCCAGGTCGTTTGGCGTCAACGCAGAAAGCGTGGCATTGATCTGAGCGCTTGCGTTGATGACGAGAATATCGACCGGTGCGATCGCCTCTGCGCGCTCGATGAGAGCCCGGCCAGCGCCGGCTTCGGAGAGATCGCCAGCGAGCTCGTCAGCTGTAGCGCCGCTCGCGACGATCCGCTGCTGCACGGCCGCTGTCGCACCCGGCTTCGCGCCATGCAGGATGACATGCGCACCAGCACCCGCCAACCCCTCGGCAATCGCCGCACCGATGCCGCGGCTGGAGCCAGTGACCAGAGCCGTACGACCCTTCAAACCAAAGACGCTTTCGAGAAGCATTTCTATCCTTCGAACAATGAGATGCGCGCACCGGCAATACCCGGGCGGCAGGAAAACAGACCGCCGGATAGCGGCGCATCGGCAAGCGTGGATGCCGGCAGGCGCGTACGGGCGCTGGTGATGAACAGCGTCGACAGGTCCGGCCCGCCAAAGGCGATGCTGGTTGGACGCGGCACCGGCATTTCGATGACCTGGTCCAGCTTGCCGTTCGGCAGGTAGCGGCGCACGCACCAGCCATCCCAGATCGCGCACCAGACGCCTCCTTCCGCATCCACGGCGAGACCGTCCGGCCGGCCATCGGCCACGGGGATGCGGGCAAATTTGCGCCGCTCCGAAAGCGTGCCCGTCGCCGGATCGCAATCATAGGCATGTATGAGCCCCGGCACCGTGTCGACGAAATAGAAGGTTCTGCCGTCCGGGCTCCAGCCGAGACCATTGGAGACAATGATGCCGCCTTCCTTGCGCTCGAATGCGCCGTCGGCATTGATCCGATAGAGAGCACCGGTTGGCTTGGAAGCGTCGATACGCATCGATCCGACCCAGATCGCGCCATCCGGCCCGCATTTGGCATCATTCAGCCGGTTGTCGGCAATGCCTGCCTCCGGGCTGACGAAAGGCGTCAGGCGGCCAGACGCAAAATCGAGCCATTCGACCCCGTCCTGGGAGGCCACCAGCAACCTTCCGGCCGTAACCGGGATGACCGCGCTGACGAGCTTGCCGGTTTCACACGTCTCGTTACGGCCGGTGGCCGGATCGTAACGGTGGACAGCCGGATGGAGAATATCGACCCAGTAAAGCGCGTTTTCGGCCTCGTGCCAGACCGGGCTTTCACCCAGTTGCGCACCCCATGGCAGAATGCAGCTGAGTTCGGCTATCGGTCGGCCTGTCGCCGAGCGCGGACGGGGCCGGGAACTGATGGCGACGGCACCGGCCGCACCGGTGATGCGGCGGGCAGCGGCAATCAGCTCGCGTCCGGCAGGGTGGATATTGGAAGCGTCGAGACGCGACGACGGCCCAAGCGCGACAAGCACACCCATAGGCGTATTGTCCCGGCCCATCACCGGCGCTGCGACAGAATTCACGCCCGGCAGGTGTTCCTCGTAAGAAATCGAATAACCCCGCGCCCGCGTCAGTGTCAGATCGGCCTGCAATGCATCAAGAGCGGTGATGGTCTTGGGTGTCTGCGGATCGAGCGTGAGGCGATCCAGCAGAGAACGGCCAACGGCGGGATCCTGAAAGGCGAGCAGCGCCTTGCCCGGTGCCGTGCAATGCAACGGCACACGCCGCCCCACTTCGACGCGGACGGAAAGACCATTGGGCGAGCGCTCGGCCAGATATTGCGTCATGATGCCGTCGAGCCGGCAAAGCGCGACGGTCTCACCAAGTTCAGCCGCCAGCCGTTCCAATTCCGGGGTCGCGGCCGAGACGAGATCGAAGCTCTCCCAAACCTTATGGGACATTTCGAGAAAACGTTGTCCCAGAACATAGGTGCCACGCGCCTCATCCTGCCGCACAAGGCCATAGGCGATAAGTGTGCGCAGGATGCGGGCGAAAGTCGGCTTGGGCAGACCGGAGGCACGCAAAAGCTCGGCAAAGCGCGGCGGCTCGGGCGCATCGGCGACCATATCGAGAAGCGTCAGCCCCTTGGAAAGAGCCGCCGTTCCCCCCGGTGTTTCGGGCTTCATCGCGTCTGCTCCTTCGCGAGGCGCTGTCGCCTTGCGGTGGCCGCTTCGTCCAGCATCCGGTCCATCGTCCATTGCGCTTCAAACCCCAGGGTGTTTCTAATCCGCTCGTTTGAAGTATGGTAATAAACGCCGGCGCCGGGAAAATCGACTGTCACGATTGGCAGGCCGGTCAATGCCGCCATGCGCGGCAGAAGTTCGGCGAAATCGGCTGGTTCATCCGCTCCGAGATTGAAGATGCCACCCGCCGCTTTCGGGTGGTCCAGGGCAAGCAGAATGCCGGCAACCATATCGCGGGTGTCCGTTATATGCATGCGGAAAGGCCGTCCCTCCTCGTTGCGTGCCAGAACATGCGATGCTTCGCCGATATCCCGTGACTGGAGAAGCTCGGCGACCACCACGTTTCCGAAGTTCTGCTGCTGGCGAATGCGCGGCCGCAGGAAAAACCGGGGGCCGGAAAAGAAACTGTCTTCATCCAGCAGTTCGGCCGCATCCTGCGTATGCGAGAAACGCAGGATGACCGTTTCCATTGTCCCGGCTCGTTGGTGGAAACTTACAAGCTCCTCACCCAGCAGCTTGGTCAGACCATAGGGTGAGTTGGGATTGAGAGGATGTTCCTCCGTTACCGGCAGAAATTCCGGGCGATTTTCGGGATAGACCTCGCCTGAGGAAGCGAACACGAACCGCCGCACGCCGGCCGCCGCAGCCGCATCGAGAAGGCGGCGCGTGCCCTCGACATTGACGGCAAACATGCGATCGCGATCTCCCGGTACCCAGGACATGAATGCGCCGAGATGCAGAACGCCGGTGACGCCTTCAATGGCGCCAGCCAATGCCTCTGTGTCTTCCAGCGACCCCACGACCTCCTCACAGCCCGTGCCGGACGGCCGCAGATCAAAGCCGCGAACGGCACGGCCTTCTGCACGCAACGCGGCAACGACGGCGCGGCCGACTCGACCCGCCGATCCGGTAACGAGGATCATAGCCGTTCTCCGCTCTTCGCGTCGAAGAGATAAAGCTGGGCCGGATCGAAACCAAGCCGCAGCTCTTCATTCCCCGGCAGGTTGCCGGTGTGCGAAACGCGGGCAATCAGCCCCTTGGACTTGCCCTCTTCGCCATCGGCGATTCTGGCACCCTCAGCATCGAAATAGACGTATTTTTCCGATCCGAGGCTTTCCACCAGCGTCGGGCGAACGCCGAATGTGACGGGTGCATCGCCGAGCACGAGATGTTCCGGCCGCAAACCGACGACAACGCTTCCCTGATGGCGCGCCGCACCCGGCAGCGAGACCTTTTGCCCAAAAAGGGTGAGCGTACCGTCGCGTATATCCGTATTGAGGAAGTTCATGCCCGGAGAGCCGATGAAGCCGGCAACGAAAAGATTGGCCGGGTTGTTGAACAGCTCGTCCGGTGCCGCGATCTGCTGGATGATGCCGCCCTGCATGATGACGACACGATCCGCCATCGTCATCGCCTCGACCTGGTCATGCGTCACATAAACGGTGGTGACGCCGATCCGCTTGTGCAGCGCGCCGATTTCGGCACGCATGTGGACACGCAGCTTGGCATCGAGGTTGGACAGCGGCTCGTCCATGAGGAACGCCTGCGGCTGGCGAACGATCGCTCGTCCCAGAGCCACGCGCTGACGCTGACCACCCGACAGATCCTTCGGCTTGCGATCGAGATAGGGCGTCACCTCGAGGATACGCGCCGCATCGTCGACACGCCTGTCGATCTCCTGCCTGTCCGTGCCACGCATCTTCAGCCCGAAACCGATATTCTGGCGGACCGTCAGATGCGGATAAAGCGCGTAATTCTGGAAAACCATCGCGATGTCGCGGTCGCCCGGCGCAAGGTCGGTCACTTCGCGGTCGCCGATGAAAATCTGCCCTTCGCTTGCCGGCTCGAGACCGGCGAGGATCTTCAGCATCGTCGACTTGCCGCAGCCGGAAGGACCGACCAGCACCACGAACTCGCCATTCTCGATTTCAAGCGAGAAGGGTCTGAGCACGTTGAGCGCGCCATAGGACTTGCTGACGTTGCGAATGGAAATATTGGCCATGCTTATTTCTCCGCGCCAGCGGTCAAACCGCCGACCAAATAACGTTCAAGGAACAGATAGATTGCGATGATCGGCAACGCGATGAACACCGATGCGGCAGAGATGTCGTTCCAGTAGGTGACATATTCGCCCTGCATCGTGGTGATGCCGAGATTGGCCGTCCAGTTGTCCGGCGAGTTGACCAGAAAGGTGCGCGCATAGGCATAGTCTGCCCAGCTGAGCACAAACGCGTAAAGCGCGGTGGCGGCAAGCCCGGGTGTTGCGATGGGAAGCACGACACGCACCATTGCGCCGATCGGCGAGCAGCCATCGACCATGGCCGCCTGCTCGAGTTCCTTCGGGATCGTGTCGAAATAGCCCTTTAGCATCCAGGTTGCGAAGGGAATGATCATGGTCGAATGCGCAAGCACCAGCGTCCATAGGCTGCCGATCAGACCGAAGCTCGAAAAGATCGAAAACAGCGGGATGACGAGTAGCGTGGCGGGCAACATCTTGGCTGTGAGAACGAACATTCCCATGGTAGCGCCGCCCCGCATCGAATAGCGGGACAGGGCGTAACCGGCACTGACCGAAACCAGCATCGACAGCGCAACCGAGCCGACAGCGGCAAGCATCGAATTCCACAGCCACAGAAGGATCGGCTTTGCCGCCCAGACACGGGCAAAAATGTCCCATTGCGGATCGTCCGGCCAGAAAGTCGGTGGCAGGCGGTAGAGTTCGTCGGTGGTGGAAAGGGCGGTAACCAGCAGCCAGTAGACCGGGAACAGGATCATCACCAGCGTGAAGATCACCGTCGCGTAGAGGGCAAGGCTCTGTGCAAAGCTACGTTTCATCAAAGCCTCCTCAGTAGATTGATTTCGAGCGCCGGCCGAGCATCAGCAGGCTGGCAATGATGCAGATCACCAGCGTCAGCACGCCGACGGCGGCAGCGCGACCGAAGTTGTGATACTGGAAGGCCTGATCGTAGGTCATGATCGACAGCGTCTGCGTCGAGCGCAGCGGGCCGCCGCCGGTCAGAACCTTGATGATGGAAAAGTCGCGGAACACCCAAAGCAGGGTCAGCACCAGCGTGACGCCGAGGACCGGCATCAGCAGAGGCATGGTGATCCAGCGAAAACGCTGCCAGACGCTGGCGCCATCCACCTTGGCGGCGGCGTAATAATCGGCGGGAATGGACTGCAGGCCGGCGAGGCACATGATCGACACGAAAGGAAAGCCCTTCCACACCATGGTGATCGACACCGCCCAGAAGGCGGCTGTGGAACTGCTGACCCAGGGGATCATCTGGTCGGTGAAACCGAGCTTTATCGCCAGCCATCCGAACAGGCCGAAAGACGTGTCAAACATCCATGCGAAGATGACGACCGCGATGATTTCCGGCACCGCCCAGGGCAGCGCCATTCCCAGCCGCGCGACGGTCCGACCTTTGAAGCGGTTGTTGGCGAGAAGCGCCGTGCTGAGGCCGACCGCGACGCTGCCGGCGGTCACGACGATAACCAGCTTCAGCGTCACCCAGCAGGCCAGCCAGAATTCCGGCGAGGAGAACAGCCAGGTGTAGTTGCTGACCGAAAACGGCCGGCTTGCGCCGCCAAGCCGGGGTATCTTGACCTGCTGAAACGACAGGTCGATTGCAAGGATCAGCGGCCAGACGATGATGGCGGCAACCATCAGGACCGCGGGCGCGATCAGAATATAGCCGAGGAGATGTTGCCGGCTCGGACGCGCAAGATCGAAAAACTTGCGGCGTCCAGCCTGAACGGTTTCGGTCATGGATGGTCCTCCTGCCGGATGCGATGATGCACATGGCCCGCAGCACGGGGCCATGTGATGACGACGGGTTAACCCTTGATGGATTCGGCCTTTGCCTGCATGGTCTTCGCCACCTCCGCCGGATCGAGGTCCTGGATGATCATCCGCTGGCTCTCTTCCATCACCATCTTGCTGAACTCGTTGTAAAAGAGTTCAAGCCCGGTCGGGATGCGGTCGATCCCGGCCTCGGAGGCGGCCTTCATCGTCTCGATCAGCACCGGGAAATGCGGAATGGTCTTTTCGACGCCGGAGACATCGGCGGTCGGGCTCGGTGGCGTATTGCCGCCCAGCGTCGCATAGCTGCGCTGGAATTCCGGTGTCATGGTCAGCTTGATGAAGTCCCAGACCAGAGCCTTCTGATCGTCGGGAATATCCGCCGGCATGGCGAGCACGTTCGACGATCCGCCGAGCGGCGGATGAAGCGGCGGGGCGGCGTAGACGATATCGCTCTTGGCCGAACCCTTCTCGGTGGTGCCATAAAGCCAGGGGCCGTCCAGCCGCATGGCCATCTTGCCATCGGCAAACAGCTTGCGCACGTCGCTGGCGCTCATGTCCACCGGGCTGACACCGCTTTTCATGACGGTTTTCCAGCGCGTCAGACCCTCGACCATTTCAGGCGTATCGATGGTGATATTGCCGTCCTTGTCGGTCCAGTAAGCACCGGCATCGATGATGTAGTTCAGCATTTCCGTCAGATACTGACCCGGACCGCCCTTTGTTTCGTGGCCGGTGCCGAACTGGTCGATGATGCCGTCGCCGTTGAGATCCTTGGTGGTTGCCTTCGCGGCGGCCAGAAACTCGTCATAGGTCTTCGGCACGGCAACGCCGGCCGCGTCGAGGATTTTCTTGTTGTAAGCCATGACGAAACCGAAATAGTTCGTCATGATGCAGACAGTCTCGCCATTCCATTCGCATTTCTGCTGACCGGCCCAGCCGGTCATGTCGATCCCGTCCTTCTTCAGCCACGGGTCCAGCGGCTCCAGCCATCCGCTATCGGCGAACATCTGGAACTCGAAGGATGCGAGATGGACGATCTGCGGCGGCTGGTTGGCCGCAAAAAGCGTGGTCATCGTATCCGCATAGGAACTGCGTTCCGCCTTGGTAAATTCGATCTTCACGCCCGGATGCTGTTTTTCGAATGCGGCAATCGCCGAATGCCACCATTCGCCGGTACCGGCATCATCCGTCTGCCAGGAAATGAATTTCAGGACGGTATCGGCCCTGGCCGGGGCAAGGCTGCCCATTGTCATCAAAACGGCGGTTGCGGTGCCGAGCGCCAGCCGGCTTATTGTCTTGTTCATGGCTTCCTCCTCCAAAAAACCAGTTCAGATACGTTCAATCAGACCGAGCGCCGCCTCCGACGGCCTTACCCCAAGTCCGGGTCCGGACGGCAGGTGATATGTGCCCTCCCGGCAATCCATGTCGCCTTCCAGCAGGTGACGGTTCGGCTCGAAGATCGAATGCTGGAATTCGTGACCTTTAAGCATTGGCAATGTCGACGACGCCTGCAGGCTGGCAGCAAGAAATATGCCTGCGCCAACGGTGGCGTGCGGGATCACATCGATGCCGTGCTCGGAAGCAAGAGCACCGATACGGATGAAATTGGTGATGCCCTTGTGGCCCATTTCCGGCTGCACGATTGCGATACGGCAGCGCTCGATGCGGGCGCGCATGTCCCAGTGGGTGCGCCATTCCTCACCAACGGCAATTGGAACTTCGGTGTTCTTGGAAACCTTCTCCAGACCGGCAATGTCTTCCGTCCAGACCGGTGCTTCGGCAAACCAGGGATCGAAGGGCTCCATCTCGGCAATGAGTTCCAGCGCCCGTTCGGGCGTCTGGTTCCAGTGCATGTCAGCGGCGATCTTTGCATCCGGTCCGAGAACGTGCCGGAGATTCTCCATTTCGGCAGCCGGGCCATCGTCCGCCACGGGTGTTGCGAACTTGAACGCATTGAAGCCGCGATCCTGCCAGTATTTTGCCAGTTCACCACGCGCCCTGAGCGTCTTTTCCGGCAGGCCTGAAACATAGGCCGGAAAAACATCAACGCCGCCACCCAGCATATCGCGAACGGACTTGCCGGCTTCCTGTCCGGCAATATCCCATAGCGCGATATCGAGAGCGGCGAGCGCATCCACATAGAAGCCGCCGGTATAACCGCGCACCCTCATCATGTCGTAAAGATCGTCGTAGATCGCCGAAGGGTCCGAAGCATCGCGCCCAACGACGAAACCGGCGAGAAGATCGTTGATCAGCGCGGCAACCGCGCCGGGCGCCACGATACCGTAGGTTTCCCCCAGCCGACCGTACCGGCCGATGTCGTCATCCGCACCAGCACGCTGCGATCGAAGGTCGGATAGACCGTGCGGTTTCCCTTGCGCACGATATAGCCGTTGGGATTGACCACCTCCCCCTCACGCAGGGCGCCGAGATACGGAACCTTGCGCGGCTGCGTCAGCGTAAAAACCTCGATGGTTGCGATGGGGCTGTTCATGCGGCCTCCGGAGCAAGGAGGCCAAGCTCGACCAGATTGGCATCGATATCGGCAATGGCCGCCGAATCGAGATCCGGCGTGGGCGCACGCACACCGACACCTTCGATGACGCCGCGACGCACCAGCACATGCTTGGTCAAACGCATGCGGTACACCGCCTGCAGGACCAGAAGCGGCAGGGTGCGGACATAGATCTTGCGGGCTTCATCATGCTTTCCTGCATTGATCGCCCGATCAATCGCCACATGTTCCTCGACAATTTCCAGAGCCGGCATGGCGGCAGTCGCGCCGCGGGCATATTCGTCGAGAATGTAACGGGCGCCGCCGCCGCCGATGATACCCTTCAGGGTGTCGGGCGCATTGGCGATGATATGGCTGATGGCAGGGCCCGCCGGCAGCGTCTCTTCCTTCACATAGGCGACCTGAGGCAGAGCACGCACGATCTCGACGATCGCCTGCGGCGAAAGGTCTGAACCCCGCGGCGCCGGCGCATTCTGCAGGATAATCTCCACCTCCGGCAGCGCCTCGACGACCTTGCCGAGAAACGCGATCAGGGCAGGCGCATCTGTGCCCACCGATTTTGGCGGCTGAACCATCAGATGGCGAATGCCAAGATCCGCCGCAGCGCGACCGTGCTCGACAACCTCGCGCCAGTCGGCAGCGCTGGCACCTGCGACGACCGGCACCCGGCCGGCAACGGCCGCAACGACGATCTTCAGCAGCGCCGCCCGCTCCCCTGCGCTGAGGGTCTCGACCTCACTGGCGAAACCGGGAAACACGACACCGTCCACACCCTTCTCAAGCGCAAACTTCACCAGCCGCTCCATACCCGCTTCGTCAACGCCGCCACTCGCCAGAAAAGGCGTCGGCAAGACAGGCAAAATCCCCTTAAGGCCAACCACTCTCTTACTCCTCCTCACTAAGTATCATATATTGATACCTTGAATTCACTAATTGACACTACATAGACTTGCGCCCTATGACAAGCCCCCAGATGAAATGAGCGAGGAGGTTCACGGAATGGCAGGACAAGCGACATCCATCATCGTCGATTGGGGAACGACATCGTTGCGGGCAACGCTCGTCAGCCAAAACGGCAAGGAACTGGATCATCTTGAAACGGCGCAGGGTATCTCGAGCCTGAGCAAGGGGGAGCACGAAGCTGTCCTGATGGCGGCACTTGCTTCCTGGTTTTCCACGCACGGGGCATTGCCCGTCGCGGCACTGGGCATGATCACCAGCCGTAACGGCTGGATCGAAGTTCCCTATGTGCCATGCCCGGCAGGCCCGGCCGAACTTGCCGCCGGGACGGTGCGCCGCACGCTGCCGAACGGATCGGATCTGGTATTCCTGCCGGGCCTGAACGACCCTGCACGCCGACCTTTTCCGGACGTCATGCGAGGGGAAGAAACCCAGATCGTCGGCCATGGGCTCGATAGAAACATTACGGTCATCATCCCTGGAACACACAGCAAATGGGCGCGCATCAAAGCGGGGAAAATCGACAGCTTTCAGACGTTCGTCACGGGTGAAATCTTCAATCTGCTCATCAATCACTCTTTCATCGCCCGCGGCTCCACCCAGCCCCCGGTAGATGACGGTGATGCTTTTCTTTGGGGGCTCAAAGAGGCAAAGCAATCCGTCGCCATGTCGTCCCTGTTATTTTCAGCGCGGACAGGCACCCTTGCGGGCAAGCTGTCAGCCGATCAATTGCGATCATTCGTCCGCGGACTGGTGATTGGCCAGGAGTTTCAGCAGGCGCGGGATGCCGGCTGGTTCGTGGAAAAGGGTGAAGCGACAATTGTCGGTAATGACGGTCTCAATGACCTCTACGCACAGGCGGCGGAGATCTTTGACTTAAGGACGTCCATTGGTACCGAGGATGATTTGACCAAAGGTGCGCTGGCGGTCCTGCATCAGACGCTTTCGTGACGAGCCTTGGGTGAAATCAGTTCAGGATCAGAGGAGATAATATGTACCACTTTCCGGCCAGCATCGGCACGAACCGCTATGATAGCGATATTGTTGCCATCCTCACCCGCCTGCAGCGCCTTGGGTTACCCACCGATCCCATTGCATTTTACGGCTCCTCCTCGTTTCGCATGTGGAATTCACTCACCGAAGATATGAACTCGCTTGATGCCGTCAATCTGGGTTTTGGTGGCGCCACCTTCCTGTCTGCAGTCCACTACATGGACCAGCTTCTGGTGCCCCTGAAACCCCAACAAACGCTCATCTATTTTGGTGAGAACGATATCGCCAGCGACGGTCAGACGGCTGAAACGGCGTTTCGGCATTTCCTGACATTGACGGATCACATTTCGGAAACCTTGCCACAAACGCAGTTGTACATTCTTGCGATCAAACCCAGTCCGGCACGCTGGATATATCGCGACGAGTTCGAGCGCTTCAACCGATTAACGCGGGACTGGTGTGAGAAGGGGACGATGGTAGTCTGGCTGGATCCTAACGAGGGCCTCCTGGGTGAGAACGGGTTGCCGCGGTTCGGCTTTTATCAACCCGACCTCGTTCACCTCAACCCCGCAGGCTATGCAATCTGGGCGCAGAACCTCAAGGCCGGTTTAAAAAAAGCCTGCTAGGCCAATAGCTACAGGGGGTGACGACAACGAGGTTCCAGGGCGTTCGACTTTCAATATCCTGTCATTCAAGATCGCCTCTTCCCATAGGTCCGACTAAATTCCGCCGGACCTTTCCGGCATGGTGTCAAGGTCGCCATGCATGTTCGCCCACGGGCTAGGTGTAACCTTGCACCTCGTTGGCGCGGCGTGCCGCCGGGTAAAAGGTTTTCCCGCAATGCGAGTGCTATCCGTCACGAGATGGTTCATCAGATAGTGCCGCTCGTGCTGCTTCATACGCGCGAAGATATGGATACGGAGACGATGCAGCCGTTCATCGGCAGCACCTGGCACCTAATCCAGAACGTCGTAATTGCCAAGACGCCCGGCCATCAACCGGCCTCGCTGGAGGTCCGTGGCCAGATCGCATCGATCTTGGCGGCGATGGACGCAGCAACGATCATGAAGAAGCGTTTCGAGGCGCTTGCGCGGCCCGATTCCTTGGAACGGCTTCGAGCCGGCGAGTTGGACACGGATGCCAAACGCAAAAAGCTCCTCGACGCGTACGCGGAGGAGCTTGATGTTAAAGAGACAGAATGGTCGAATTCACAAGTGTCGGTGGTTGCGGGGGCAGGATTTGAACCTGCGGCCTTCAGGTTATGAGCCTGACGAGCTACCGGGCTGCTCCACCCCGCGTTACCGGCGTAAATCCCTATTGGATTTATCGCGACTGCATCACAGCTTCGCTGTGATGTATACTGCCGGATCAAATTGCCGAAGGCGATTTGTCTCCTGTGAGGGACGCACGAGGCGTTTGCCTTATGGTTTTATGTCCCGGAATGCAAAAAGGCCGCTTGATGCGGCCCTTGGTATCGGCTGGGCCGAAGTGTGATTGAGAAGATGTTTGTTGCGTTTTGCAGACCTGGCAGCGACCTACTCTCCCGCGTCTTGAGACGAAGTACCATTGGCGCTGGGGCGTTTCACGGCCGTGTTCGGAAAGGGAACGGGTGCAGCCGCCCCGCGATAACCACCAGGTCGGCAAAACGCAACAGAGTTCATGTTTTCACATGAGTGTTGTTTCGAGAAGCTGGGAAGCTTGCGCTTCGTTTTAATTTACACGTCTTTCTGTGACCTGTCCGTATGTTTCCCATACAGACCAGAGGTCGTCGCGCCCTGTGGCGCGGCCCGTCCGGAGCCCTTCGGGCGTCAGGACAGAACAGATGATGCTCATCTTCGATGAGCATGAACAATGGGAACGAAGAAGTCGATCGAGCTATTAGTAACGGTAAGCTTCACATGTTGCCATGCTTCCACACCCGTCCTATCAACGTGGTCGTCTTCCACGGCTCTGATAGGGAACACTCGTTTTCAGGTTGGTTTCCCGCTTAGATGCCTTCAGCGGTTATCCATTCCGTATATAGCTACTCTGCTATGCCCTTGGCAGGACAACAGATCCACCAGAGATACGTCCATCCCGGTCCTCTCGTACTAGGGACAGATCCTGTCAATATTCCTACACCCACGGCAGATAGGGACCGAACTGTCTCACGACGTTCTGAACCCAACTCACGTACCGCTTTAAATGGCGAACAGCCATACCCTTGGGACCTGCTCCAGCCCCAGGATGCGATGAGTCGACATCGAGGTGCCAAACAACCCCGTCGATATGGACTCTTGGGGGTCATCAGCCTGTTATCCCCGGCGTACCTTTTATCCGTTGAGCGATGGCCCTTCCACACGGGACCACCGGATCACTATGACCGACTTTCGTCTCTGCTCGACTTGTCAGTCTCGCAGTCAGGCGGGCTTATGCCATTGCACTCGACGACCGATTTCCGACCGGTCTGAGCCCACCATCGCGCGCCTCCGTTACTCTTTCGGAGGCGACCGCCCCAGTCAAACTACCCACCATACACTGTCCCGGATCCGGATAACGGACCGCGGTTAGACATCCACGAAGATAAGGGTGGTATTTCAAGGATGGCTCCACAGGAACTGGCGTCCCTGCTTCAAAGCCTACCACCTATCCTACACATGCCTTGGCGAATGCCAGTGTAAAGCTATAGTAAAGGTGCACGGGGTCTTTCCGTCTGACCGCAGGAACCCCGCATCTTCACGGGGAATTCAATTTCACTGAGTCTATGTTGGAGACAGCGGGGAAGTCGTTACGCCATTCGTGCAGGTCGGAACTTACCCGACAAGGAATTTCGCTACCTTAGGACCGTTATAGTTACGGCCGCCGTTTACTGGGGCTTCAGTTCAGAGCTTGCACCCCTCCCTTTAACCTTCCAGCACCGGGCAGGCGTCAGACCCTATACGTCGTATTGCTACTTCGCAGAGCCCTGTGTTTTTGATAAACAGTCGCTACCCCCTGGTCTGTGCCACCCCATCATAGTTGCCTAAAATGGGGTCACGCTTCTTCCGAAGTTACGCGTGCAATTTGCCGAGTTCCTTCAACATAGTTCTCTCAAGCGCCTTGGTATACTCTACCTGACCACCTGTGTCGGTTTCGGGTACGGTCTATACGGTGGAGCTATTTCCTGGAACCTCTTCGCCGCACATTCAATCCAGTAAGAATGTACAACACACGAGATCCGTCACTACCACCAGGCCCACGAATATTAACGTGGTTCCCATCGACTACGCGTGTCCGCCTCGTCTTAGGGGCCGGCTAACCCTGCTCAGATTAACTTTAAGCAGGAACCCTTGGTCTTTCGGCGAGGGAGTCTCTCACTCCCTTTATCGTTACTCATGTCAACATTCGCACTTCCGATATCTCCAGCAGCCCTCACGGGTCCGCCTTCACAGACTTACGGAACGCTCCGCTACCACATGCCTTACGGCATATCCTCAGCTTCGGTGCATGGCTTTAGCCCCGTTACATTTTCGGCGCAAAGACCCTTATTTAGACCAGTGAGCTGTTACGCTTTCTTTAAATGATGGCTGCTTCTAAGCCAACATCCTGGTTGTTTTGGGATCCTCACATCCTTTCCCACTTAGCCATGACTTGGGGACCTTAGCTGGAGGTCAGGGTTGTTGCCCTTTTCACGACGGACGTTAGCACCCGCCGTGTGTCTGCCGACTAGTACTCCTCGGTATTCGGAGTTTGGTTAGGATCAGTAAGACGGTGAGTCCCCATAGCCCATCCAGTGCTCTACCCCCGAGGGTATTCGGTCGACGCTCTACCTAAATAGATTTCGCGGAGAACCAGCTATTTCCGAGTTTGATTGGCCTTTCACCCCTAGCCACAAGTCATCCCAATCTATTGCAACAGATACGGGTTCGGCCCTCCAGTTGGTGTTACCCAACCTTCAGCCTGCTCATGGCTAGATCACTCGGTTTCGGGTCTAATGCAACTAACTCAATCGCCCTATTCAGACTCGCTTTCGCTGCGCCTACACCTACCGGCTTAAGCTTGCTAGTTACACTAAGTCGTTGACCCATTATACAAAAGGTACGCCGTCACCCTTGCGGGCTCCGACTGTTTGTAGGCATCCGGTTTCAGGTTCTATTTCACTCCCCTCGTCGGGGTGCTTTTCACCTTTCCCTCACGGTACTTGTTCGCTATCGGTCATGCACGAGTACTTAGGCTTGGAGAGTGGTCTCCCCATGTTCAGACAGGATTTCACGTGTCCCGCCCTACTCAAGGACAATGACTGTTCTACGCGTAAGGGGCTATCACCCTCTATGGCCGACTTTTCCAAATCGTTCCGCTTTATTCATCATTGCCACTGGCCTGGTCCGCGTTCGCTCGCCACTACTTGCGGAGTCTCGGTTGATGTCCTTTCCTGCAGGTACTTAGATGTTTCAGTTCCCTGCGTTCGCTTCTTACCCCTATGTATTCGAAAGTAAGATACCTTATCACAATGCTTGGAAACCCAAGCCGTCGAAGACGGTTTGGATTTTCCAAGCATTTAAGGTGGGTTGCCCCATTCGGAGATCCATGGATCAAAGCTTATTCGCAGCTCCCCACGGCTTTTCGCAGCGTATCACGTCCTTCTTCGCCTGTGCATGCCAAGGCATCCACCAAATGCCCTTAATTCACTTCTTCGTTCTCATTGTCTATGCTCATCCATAGCCGTTCACTTGGGAACGGCAACCTGATTACCTTTTACAATCAGGTCATTTCCTGATGACATCGACGTGTCGGTACGGTCTTCTTTGAGGGCACGCCGGTGCACCTCGAAGCCATACCATTAAGACCAGCTTCTCGAGATATCATCCGGTGATGCGCGGTCAGGCAACATCAATCCAGCATGTCCATCAGATGAAGGCCTAAACCTTCAAACAACATACATGC